>JAQGHR010000047.1 GCA_028291545.1 Planctomycetota bacterium
CAGGCGCGCAGGGACGCCCGCCGCCACCAAAAAAGAGGGTCACTCGTTCGGGCCTCCTGAGTCGCATGCTTTTTGTAGGCGGGCAGGGACGCCCGCCCCACTGGTGATGGTGGTGGTGGGCGAATCCTGCACGCAGGAATCACCGATACGACCGCATCCCGTTGCCCGCGACTCCCCGACTTCGCACAATGGGTCCGCCCTCCCTGGTTGGAATCGCCTCACTCTTGAGAGAACGCCATGCGCCTCGTCATGCTCGCCTTGATCGCAACCGGTCTCGTCGCCCAGGCGCTCGCCGGAGAGCCGGCGGAGGTCTCGGAACGGGCCCGCAAAATCCACGACGCGGGCCTCTTGTTCGACGGCCACAACGACCTGCCGTACCGCCTGCGAAAGGCGGGCGACATGGCGTTCTCGAAGATTGATATCTCCAAGCGATTGTCCGACGGTCACACCGACATCCCCCGGTTGCGCGAGGGTGGAGTCAAGGCGCAGTTCTGGTCCGTGTATGTCCCGTCGGAGCAGAAGAATCCGGCGAGGACCGTCACCGAGCAGATCGACCTCGTCTATCGCATGATCGAGAAATACCCCGACGTCTTCGAGCTGGCTATCTCGGCCGACGACGTGGAACGGATCGCGAAAGCGGGCAAGATCGCCTCGTTGATCGGGATCGAAGGCGGGGTCGCGATCGAGAACGACCTGGCGCAGCTTCGGGCCTTCGCGACGCTCGGCGCCCGCTACATGACGCTCACTCACAACGACAACCTCGACTGGGCCGATGCCGCCACGGATGCCCCGGCGCACGACGGCCTGACCCCGTTCGGCGAGCGCGTGGTCAAGGAGATGAACCGCCTGGGCATGCTCGTGGACATCTCCCACGTCTCGCCCGCCACGATGGCCGATGCGCTCCGCGTCTCCAAGGCCCCGGTCATCGCCAGCCACTCGAATGCGTATGCGATCGCGGCTCACGTCCGCAACGTGCCGGACAACATTTTGAAGGGCGTGAAGCAAAACGGCGGGGTGGTGATGATCAACTTCTCGTCGGGCTTCGTCCACCCGGGCCTCGCCAAAACGATCATGACCGCCAGGAAGGAACTCCGCGCGACCCACCCCGACGCCGAGTCCTTCGGCAAGGCGATGGAGGCCTGGTACAAGGAGCACAAGGAGCTTCCCCACGGCACGATCTCGGACGTGGCCGACCACATCGATCACATCAAGAACCTCATCGGCATCGACCACATCGGCCTCGGCGCCGACTACGACGGCGTGACCAGCCTCCCGGTGGGATTGGACGATGTCTCGACCTATCCCCGCCTGACGGATGAACTCCTCCGCCGCGGCTATTCCGAATCGGACATCCACAAGATCCTCGGCGGCAACGTCCTCCGCGCGTTCCGCAAGGCGGGCGAGATCGCGAAGACGTTGCAGAAGACGACGGCGCCGGAGGTGGATCAACCGGCCAAGGAGGTGGATAAGCACTGATGGGCCGATATTCGCAAATTCAACCGTCCTCGATCGGTGAAGGGGTGACCGGATCGCCCGGGATCGCTCTACAACGTCTTCAAATATTCAATCACGTCCATCCTCTCCTCGTCCGAGAGCTTGTCCCCGAAGGTGTGGCCCTTGTTCGAGAGGCCACGGCGGGAGGAGTCGAACAGGAACATGGCCTCGGGCTGGGGCGTCTTGGGATCGAGGGGAGCGGTCACGGGCTCGGCCTTCCAGCCGACCTTGACGGGGTCGTAATGATCGAAGCTGGTGGACGGCGGGCGGCGGTAACGGGGGGGACGCTCGGAGGATTTGAGCATGTGATAGAGCGTGGGGACCGAGCCGTTGTGCAGGTAGGGGGCGGTGGCCCAGACGCCGTCCAGGGGAGGAGCCTGGTAGCCGACCAGGGTCTCGTCGGCCTTGTAATCGGCGAACCAGGTGGAGTTGTAGTGCGCGATGAAGCGGTCGGTGATCCCGGTGGCGCGCCGGGGATCGGTGCCGATGACGTCGAGAGGGACGATCTTGCTCGGGTACGACCCGTTCGGGCCGTACGTGCCGTGACAGCGCACGCAGTTTTTCGCGAAAAGCTGCTCGCCGCGATGGGCCTTGTCGGCATCGACGGGGAACGGATATTTGGGGGCCTTGATGCTCTTGAGGTAGGCGTCGATGTCCCGAAAATCGGGCTCGATCGCCTTCAACTGATCGAGGGTCTGATCGCCCATCGCGAATTGCATGTTCGAGCGAGCCGAACGGGCGTCGGTGCGTCCGTCGTAGTATTTCGTCCGCTTCTTGCCGAGGATCCACCAGGCCGGTACGTCCAGCTCGGGCAAGGACGCGCCGGTCGAGACGGGGAAGGCCCGGAGCGTCATGTCGGGGTTGCGCAAGCTCAGGAGGAAGATGGACATCTGCCCGGCGTTGACGGTGCCTCGCGAGGTGTTCAGGGTGAACGGGATCGGCACGAACGCGCGGCCCTCGGCGAGGTTCAGCTCGCGGAACAGGGTGGTGAGGTCGAGCTGCGAATTGCCCAGGCCGACGTAGCTCGTGCCGCCGATCGAGCCGCCGTGGCAGACCATGCAGTCGATCTGGATGCCCTTGCGCTTGCCGTCGGCGCTGGTGGCCTTCCGCAGGCCCATGGGCAGGCCGTCATTGGGATAAGGCGCAGGGTGGAGGCCGTATCGACTCGCGAAGGCCGCGGCGTAGGCCTCGGGCGATTGTGCCGGGTCGGGGGCGTCGTGGCCCCAGAATTCGCGGGCCTTCGTGAACGCCGATTCGGACCAGGATGGCCCGATGAAGCTCTTGCCCGTCAGCAGCGCCCGACCTCGCTCGGCGGCGGTTTCCGAGTCACCGGCCGTGACCGTTCCGTTCCCGGTCAGGACGACGATCCAGGTGAAAATCGCGACCCTCGTCGCCATATGGTGGCACATCGTCCGGCTCCTCGGACTGACTGTCGATCGGTTCCCACCTCCTTTATACGCGCGAGGGAAGCGGTCGGAAAAGGCCCCGCCGGGAATCCGCGAAGAAGGAATTTAAGGATTCTTCCGTTCATGCAGATGGCCTTTTGGACTGTTGAACGCCGGTCCATCGACATGGTATGAAGAATGCGATAAGATCGTGAGGTATCTCGTCTCGGGACCGGTTCCCAAGATCCGGTCCGAGGTTCTGCGACTGACCGAGTCAGGGGGAGGGCCGATGGGACCCGCAGAGATCGTGGCGAGCCTGAAAGAGCTTTGCGAGGAGGAAGGGCCGCGGTTCCCGACCGAGCGGATCGTGGGATGGATCGAGGAGCAGAACGGCTATGAGTCCAACGCGGAGCTGATCGCCTACGCCAAGCGTATGAAGGCCCGTCACTACGCCCGCATGCTCATGTATGACGACGAAGAGAGCGGCCTTCGCGTCAAGCGTCTCTGGAGCTTCGCCGACCGCCACTCCGGCGGCCGATTTTATCACGATATCGCCCAGCTTTCGCCCGATCGCCGTCGCAAGCTCATCGAGCAATACTCCCACTTCGCCGAGCAGCTCCGCTCCGTCCGCCGGGCGATGGCCGATTACTTCGCCGGTCAGGAGTTCTTCGAATTTTATACGGGCGAGGAAAGCGAACGGCATGAAACCGCCGGACAACGACGCTGACCGGATTCGTCGGGGCCGGTTCAAGGACTCCGGCGAGGATGGTCGTTGAAGAACGACCAGATGATCTCGTTGACGCCGATTTCCGTCGCCCACATGTGACCGAGCCCGGGCGGTTCGACGTACTTCACCTCATGACCTTCCTTCTTGTACTTGTCCCGATTGTCCCTCGCCCAGGCCACCGGTAAGAGCTTGTCCTGCTCTCCGTGGATGATCAGCACGGGGAATTTCCGCTCAGCGTTCACGCCTAGAAGGGTTTGCAGGCCAAGTGGGCCCGAGTGCGACGCCACGGCCGCCACCGTCCTGGACCGCTCTTTCCCGATCAGATGCGCGAGGTAACCGCCGTTGGACATGCCGAGGACGTACACCCGGTCCGGGTCGATCTTGTAAACCCCGGTCAGCTTGGCGAGCAGTGCATCGAAGAAGGCGAGGTCGCTCTTGACCTTGTCCGGCATGAGCCCCCAGCTCCCCTCGACCGCGTTCGGATAGACGAGGATGAATTTATGCGTCTCCGCCGTCTCGTTCAACTTCGAGTACGCCGGCATCACGTCCTTGCTGTCGATGAAGATGCCGTGGAACGCGAGCACCAACGGTACCGGCTTGGTCAGGTCCACCGTCTTCGGGACCACTAGCCTGTAAATCCGATCCACCGCCCCGACCTTCACGGTCTCCGACCCGAAGTTGCCGTGTCTCGACTCATCCGCCCCCGCGGTCGTCGCGATTCCCGCCCACATCACCGCGCAGAGGACCGGGCGCTTGAACGACATGACAACTCCGGAGTTGCGTAGACAAAGGTGTGATTCGCGAGATTCCAGCGGAGAGATCAGAGGCTTCGGAAACCTCTGTTGCTCAACAGGATAGCTTAGCACAGATCTCCCGGCACGGCGCCGCGCCGTGGATCGAGTGGGTGCGCCAACGGATTCCGGCGTTCGGGTGGCTGGGGAGGGTATCCGAGGATTCGTCGCTGAGACGCGTCCTATAGTTCTCCCGAGCCGTGCGGTTCGCGGGTCGGAACCGCCGCCACATGCCCTAATCCTGTCTAGGCTTGGATTTTGGAATGAAATCGTCCATACTATCGCCCCGTGAGGCCGAGCGAACGAAGTCTGGGGCGTCGGCCGTCGATTCGAGAAGAGATGTCCCGAGGGTACAGACCATGGCGGGTCAGGCGCAGATCGTAGATCGGCTCAGGGAACTGGCGAGAAATCTGTGGTGGACGTGGCAGCCGAATGTCATCAACTTGTTCCGAGACCTGGACCCGGAACTTTGGCGATCGACCGACCATAACCCGGTCGAATTCCTGAAGAAGATCCCCACCGAGCTGATCGAACGACGGGCCGTCGACCTTGCGCTGCACTCACGGGTCGATTACGCGTTCCGGCGACTCCACGACTACCTCAAGAACGACGATAGCTGGGGCGCGACCCACGCGGCGTCGCTGCGATGTCGGCCGGTCGCGTACTTCTCGATGGAGTTCGGCCTGCACGAGAGCCTGCCCATCTACTCGGGCGGCCTGGGCGTCCTGGCGGGAGACCACCTCAAGAGCGCCAGCGACCTGGGAATCCCTTTGATCGGCATCGGTGTGCTCTGGGACGAGGGCTACTTCCGCCAGTCTCTCAACACCGATGGGTGGCAGCAGGAAACCTATCTGGAGGCCGACGAGGATCTTCTGCCGATCGAGGCGGTTCGCCTGGCGAACGGCAAGCTGCTGGTCGTCTCGATCGAGAGCCACGTGGGCACCCTCAAGGCGCGCGTCTGGCGGGTCGAGGTCGGGCGGACCACCCTGCTCCTGCTCGATGCCAACGTGCCGGAGAACTCCGAGAGCGACCGCAAGCTCACCTCGCGCCTGTACGGAGGAGACGCCAAGGTCCGTATCCGACAGGAGCTGCTGCTGGGGGTCGGTGGCGTGAAGGCGCTCCAGGCGCTGGATATCCATCCCTCGGTCATCCACATGAACGAAGGGCATAGCGCCTTCGCGGGCCTGGAGATGATCCGCGCCGAGATGGAGGCTGAGGCGATCCCATTTGCCGAGGCCGTGCGAGACGTGGCCGCGATGACCGTTTTCACCACGCACACCCCCGTCGCCGCCGGCCACGACCGATTCCCCGCGCCGATGGTGGAGGAGCATCTGGGCAAGATTCGCGAGGCGCTCCATCTCTCGTACGACGACTTCATGGGACTCGGCCGGGTCTACCCGTCGGACACCAACGAACTGTTCTGCATGACGGTCCTGGCCTTGAAGCTCTCTCGCCATGCCAACGGCGTGAGTGCGCTGCACGGGGCCGTGTCACGCCGGATGTGGCACCCGCTCTACCCCAACCGGACCGAGGAAGAGGTCCCGATCGGCCACATCACCAACGGCGTCCATGCCCTGACCTGGCTCGCGCCCCCGATGCGGGAACTTTACGACCGGCACCTGGGACTCGACTGGCCCGAGCGGATTCGCGACCCCCGGACCTGGCGAGCGATCGAGACCGTGGAAGACGCCGAGTTGTGGGAAACGCAACAGGTCTTGAAGGCTCGGCTCATCGATTTCGTCCGCCGCCGGCTGGCCGTGCAGTGCGAACGCCGTAAGGACGGCGACGAGGCGATGAAACGCGCCGGGACGGTGCTGGATCTGAATGTCCTGACCATCGGCTTCGCGCGCCGGTTCGCGACCTACAAGCGGGCCAATCTCGTCCTGAGGGACGCCGAGCTTCTGTCCGACATGATCAACTCCACGGACAAGCCGATCCAGCTCGTCTTCGCGGGCAAGGCCCACCCGGAAGATCAATACGGCAAGGAACTGATCCAGAATATCATCAAGAAGGCCCGCGTTCCCCGGTTCTCGCACCGGATCGTCTTCGTCGAAGACTATGATATGAACGTCGCCCGCCACCTCGTCCAGGGCGTGGACGTCTGGCTGAACAATCCCCGCCGCCCCCAGGAAGCCAGCGGGACGTCGGGCGAGAAGGTCTTCCTGAACGGCGGCCTGAATTTCTCGATCCTCGATGGCTGGTGGGCCGAGGCCTACGACGGCGCGAACGGGTTCGCCATCGGATTCGGCCAGACCCATTCCTCGCCCTCGGTCCAGGACGACCGCGATTATTCGGCCCTGCTCACGACCCTGCGCGAGCAAGTTGTCCCCCTCTTCTACGACCGAGACGCCACCGGACTCCCCCGCAAGTGGATCGCCCGCCAGAAGGCCGCCATGAAGACCCTCGGCTGGCGCTTCAACGCCGACCGCATGGTCATGGATTACGTCATGAACAGCTATCTCCCGGCCGCTCTGGGATTGTCGTGCTCGATGCCGAAGTGAGAAGTTTGACGGTGGAGGGAGCCACGAGCAAGTCCGGTAAGACGGTCCGTGATCCAGGGACGGAGTTCATGAAGCCGATCCAATTCCGCATCAACCGGCTGATGATCGCGGTGGCCCTGGTCGCCGCCAATCTCGCCGCGTTGCGCGTCCTCTTCCAGAGTCGCAGGATCGATGTCCTGTTCGGAGGGGCGTTGCTCTGGGTGCTGCTGGAGATCGGCGTCCTCCGTGCCATTCGGGATCGGCGTGGGAGCCGCTCCTTCTGGCTCGGGTTCGTCGGCTTCGGCACGATCGCGACCCTCTCTTACCTGGCGGCGGTGTATTTTCCGCAATCCGTCGTGGGGATGATGTGGAGGGGCTATCTCTTCCGAGCGGAGGTTATGATCGCTCGAGCCTTCGAGTCATCCTACAAGCGGTACGGGATTGGCGCACTCCACGAAGAGATCTTCGCCGTGGCGGACATCCTGGTCTGGGTGCTGCCGATTGTCCCGACGGCCATCGCAGGCGCGACCTTGACTCGTCGGGCGCGGAAGGGCCTCGACCGATGGCTGGAACCGGCCACAAAAGCTTTAACCGCTTGACCTTTCGGCTGGGGTTGGATGACTCCCCGTCTGTCCTTCCCCCACTCCAACGGCTCGGGGCGGGGTCGGGCTAGACTCGCGGCGTTGAGTGCGTCGTAGATCGCCGGCCGAGTCGGTCGTAGACCTCGCGACGGACCGCAGAGGGCGGTATGCGTTGCGCCGTCATCGGGGCCTCATGATCCTGACGCTCACCGCCTGGCCACGGCCTGAACGATAGCCGGGAACGACCCCCGAATGTCGCCACCATGACGCTCCTCCGAGGCGGACGCGATTTTCGACGGAATTCTCGAGATCTGTCCGCTAGGGGACAGACGACTGTCCGACGTTTTCAATACCATTCATATCAACAGAGAAATCTGGACTAATTCAACGCTCTAAAAACAGCGCGGTCAGGATCAAATCGAGTTCGGTGGCCGTGGTGCCGCGTCGTTGCGTGGCTGAGGCGGCCGGGTGACGGTGCGGTCACTCTTGCGTCAACGATCGTGGGGTGGTACATGGCGATCATCGACATTCAGCAACGCTCGACGGCGTACTGGTTCGTCTGCCCGGACGGCTGGTACTACTTCATATATAATGCCGAAGCGATCGGCAACCCGACCGGTCACGTGCCCGACAAGTGGTACGTCCTCCCCTACGCCGTCTCCATGAGCATGGAGCCCGGCGAAGCTTTCGACTCGGCCGAGGAGGCGGAGCAAGCGGTGATCGCCTGGCCGACCCGTGGCGGAGACCGACCTCGGCCTACCTGAGGGTTGTAACCTCGTCGCCGACGAGTCGGTCTGCCAGTCCCTTTCGTGGAGGGCCTGGATTCCGCTGGTCGACTCGTCGGCGGCGTGGCCACAACCCTCAATGTTAACATGAATGCGGAATGCGGTCACCTCCCAAGGCAAGGGTTGGCCCGGGGTGCTGGAGTGATGCGAGCGGTCTCGGCTCGACCGTGCCCGGCCGGGCTTTCCAAGTTCTGCCGGGTGTGAGATCCTTGTGCCGATATCAAGGGACTCGGCACAGACGGAGACGCCGCATGATCGACAAGCCCCAGATCACACAGACCGCCGCGAAACTCACGGCCAACATCCGTATGACCGTTCCGCGGGGGGAGATCCAGAAGGTCATGGGTCCGGGCCTCGGCGAGCTGATGGCGGCCGTCGCGGCCCAGCGGATCGATGTGGCGGGACCATGGTTCACGCACCATCTGAGGATGGACCCGGAGATCTTCGATTTCGAGATTGGCGTGCCGGTCTCGGCGCCGGTTGCCGCCGCGGGGCGCGTGACGCCGAGCCAATGGCCCGCCATGACGGTGGCGCGGACGGTCTACCAGGGGCCATACGAGGGCCTCGGCGCCGCCTGGGGCGAGTTCGAGGCCTGGATCAAGGCCAATGGGCACACGCCGGCCGCGGACCTCTGGGAATGCTACGTCGCCGGCCCGGAGTCGAGCCCCGATCCCGCCGACTGGCGCACGGAATTCACTCGGCCGCTCGTCGGCTGAGGGCGGGTAGCCCGGTAGATCGTGTCACGTGAATTCACGGGTCGCGACACGAATTGCCTTGCCACGTCAACGGGACGTCGGTCTCGGCGTCTGAATCCCGTGAAGCGGAACCACGCACGAGGCTCGTATGCAGATCAGGCTGGCCAGCGTCATGGTTGAGAATCAGGACAACGCGCTTCACTTCTACACGACCATCCTCGGCTTCGTGAAGAAGACGGACCTGCCGATGGGTCCGTTCCGGTGGTTGACCGTGACTTCGCCCGAGGGCGCGGAGGGCGTCGAGTTGGTCCTGGAGCCCATGGGATTCCCGCCGGCTCAGACCTATCAAAAGGCCCTGTTCGATGCCGGCATCCCGGCCACCGCGTTCCTGACGACGGATATCGCGGCCGAGTACCGGCGTCTCAAGGAGCTTGGTGTGATCTTGCGGGGCGAGCCCAAGATCATGGGGCCGATCACCGCCGTCCTGTTCGAGGACACCTGCGGCAACCTGATCAACCTGGTTCAGCCTCCGAGCTGACGCGAATCTCTGGCGGGCAGGCCCGGCATGCCGAGGGTGTCGCTCAAGTCAGACGGCAAGGGGGCGCGAGGGCATCCCCTTGGACGTGTCGGACTGGCAGAGCCGGCACACCCACAGGAAATCGGGAAGCGACTCCGCTCACTTCTCCCGGCCGATTCCATAGGCTTGGCGATCTCCCATCCTCGCCGTACACTGGGGACTTCGGCGCAGGATTGCCCCTTCGTCTTTGGAAAAAGGACACTCGGCCCCATGATTGCCAAGCGCCTCGCCGCCAGTTTCGCCGGAGCCATTTTGGCCATGAGTAGCCTCTCGCTGTTGCAGGCAGGATCACCGAAGGACAAGAAGGCATTCGACTACCCGCCGGCGCCGAAGAGCGACACGGTGGATGACTACCACGGAAACAAGGTCCCGGACCCGTACCGGCCGCTGGAAGACCCCGATTCGGCCGAGACGAGGGCCTGGGTCGAGGCGGAGAACAAGATCACGTTCGGCTATCTGGAGAAGATTCCGGCCCGGGCGGCGATCAAGAAGAGGCTGACCGAGCTGTGGGACTACGAGAAGTTCGGCGTCCCGAGCAAGGAAGGGGACCGTTACGCCTTCACTCGCAACAGCGGGCTCCAGAATCAGAGCGTCCTCTACACGGCCGACGCGCTCGACGGCGAGCCAAAGGTTTTGATCGACCCGAACGCGCTGACGAAGGACGGGACGATGGCGCTCTCGGGCGCGAAGTTCAGCCAGGACGGCAAGCTGTTCGCGTACGGATTGGCCTCGGCCGGTTCGGACTGGCAGGAGTGGAAGGTCCGGGACGTGGCGACGGGCAAGGATCTGGACGATCAGCTCAAGTGGATCAAGTTCTCGGGCGCCTCGTGGACCAAGGACGGCAAGGGGTTTTATTACGGCCGCTATCCCGAGCCCAAAGCCGGCGACAATCTCAAGGGCGCGAACTTCTTCCAGAAGCTCTACTACCACAAGATCGGCACGCCGCAGGCGGACGACATCCTCGTCTACGAACGAGCCGACCAGAAGATCTGGCAGTTCTCGGGGGGCGTGACCGACGACGGCCAGTACCTGGTCATCACGGTCTCGAAGGGGACGGACGACAAGTATCAAATCCTGTACAAGGATCTGGACGCCGATCCGAAGGCCACGCCGATCACGATCGTCGGCAACTTCGACGATGAGTGGACCTTCATCGACAACGCCGGCCCGACCTTCTTCTTCAAGACCGATCGCCATTCGCCCAGGGGCAAGGTGATCGCCTACAACGTCCGGGGCGAGGCGCCGATCGCGGAGGCCAAGACGATCATCCCGGAGGCGGCCGAGACGCTGCAAGGCGTCAACCTCGTGGGTGATCACTTCTTCGCCAGCTACCTGAAGGACGCGAAGACGGTGGTCAAGGTCTTCGACCTCAAGGGCAAGCCGGTCCGCGAGGTGAAGTTCCCCGGCATCGGCACGGCGGCCGGGTTCGGCGGAAAGCGGTCCGACAAGGAGACGTTCTACTCGTTCACCTCGTTCACGACTCCGCCCACGGTGTACCGCCACGACGTGGCGACCGGCGAGAGCACCGTCTTCAAGACGCCCAAGGTCGCCTTCAATCCCGAAGACTACGAGACGACGCAGGTCTTCTACGCGAGCAAGGACGGGACGAAAGTCCCCATGTTCATCTCGCACAAGAAGGGCCTGAAGCTCGACGGCAAGAACCCGACCCTGCTGTACGCGTACGGCGGGTTCAACATCTCGCTCACGCCGGCCTTCAGCCCGGCCAACATCGTGTGGATGGAGATGGGCGGGATTTACGCCGTGCCGAACCTGCGCGGTGGCGGCGAATACGGCGAGGACTGGCACAAGGCCGGCACGAAGCTGAAGAAGCAGAACGTCTTCGACGACTTCATCGCCGGGGCCGAGTGGCTGATCGACAATAAGTACACGAGCACCCCGAAGCTCGCCATCGCCGGCGGCTCGAACGGCGGCCTGCTCGTTGGCGCGTCCATCACGCAGCGGCCCGACCTCTACGGCGCGGCCCTGCCCGCCGTGGGCGTGATGGACATGCTCCGATTCCACACCTTCACGATCGGCCATGCCTGGGTGGACGATTACGGGTCGTCGGAGAACGCCGAGGAGTTCAAGGCGTTGTTCAAGTATTCGCCCCTACACAACCTCAAGCCCGGCACGTGCTACCCCGCGACGATGGTCACCACGGCCGACCACGACGACCGCGTCGTCCCGGCCCACTCCTTCAAGTTCGCCGCGACCTTGCAAGCGGCCCAATCGTGCGACAACCCCGTCTTGATCCGCATCGAGACCAAGGCCGGCCACGGCGCCGGCAAGCCCACCGCCAAGATCATCGAGGAGGCGGCGGATCGGTACGCGTTTCTTGTAAAAAGCCTGGGTATGTAAAAGTAGGAATCTGAGAATCGCACGGGGAGGTCGGGCCGGGAGCATCGCTCCGGCCCGACCTCCCCGTCGTTTTCTCCCACGACGATACCGGCGTGCCGGACCGAAATTCCATCATCGGCTCAACTCCCGTCCCCCGAACGCGTTGTTATGCTGTTGTCTTGAGGACACCCCCGATGAAACCTCGTGCTCATTCTTTCCGGCCCGCCTTGACCACGCTGGAGGGTCGGACTCTGCTATCGACCCTGACCCATCCCGGGCATCCTGGTGCGGTAGTGGTGATTGCCGCTGCCCCCTCGGCCATCCACGGGAGCCTCAACGGTTCGTTCTCAGACCTCAGCGGAAGCTCGGTGTCCGTCAAGGGCTCGGGCAAGATTAATGGGATCGGTCCGGTGGTGCTCTCCGGCACTCTGGCCCATGGCCCGGCGTTCTCGATCGCGGGCGGGACGCTCCTCCTGAGTTCGCAGAATGGGACGATCAGCCTCGCCGTTCAGGGGACGATCCCCAACCTCTATCGCAAGGGTGCCAAGGTAACCTATCAGTATGCGATTACTTCGGGCACCGGGGCGTTCGCCGGGGCGACCGGCTCGGGCCTGATCAAAATCACCGCGAAGAATAACCACCACGGGCCGTTCAGCGGGGCGATCACGGCGAAGTTCTGACCCGAAGTTGCGCATCGAGACCAAGGCCGGCCACGGCGCCGGCAAGCCCACCGCCAAGGTCATTGAGGCGGCGGCGGATCGGTGGGCGTTTTAGGGAAGTCGCTGGGGATGAAGCCGCGAGGTAGTACGACCGACGACCCCCGGAACGACGATCGGGGGTCGCCGGTCACGATATCCGCTTGCGAATTGCGACGTCGACAGCGACGATGAAACGTGAACCGGCACGAACGATCCTTTGGCCAGGGCGGTTGCTACTGACGTTGAAAGCTATCCAGATCAACGTTACATGCCGCTCAGGAGAGTTTCGGGGCTGTACCGGGACCGAATCTATATCAAAGAGGCGTGGATCTATCCCAGAAGTACTCGTTAGGAAACCCCAATGTATTCTTTCGCCCTCTCCCTGGTCCTGGTTCTGCCGGGTACGTTCCTGGCTGCCGACATCCCCCCCGAATCCGCCGTCAAGCCCGTGGAGGTCGTCCGAACGGGCGACTATTCGGAGGGCGTGGTGGTCGATCACGAGGGGAACCTGTACTTCTCGCACGGAAAGATCGTCACCAAGGTCTACGCCAAAGGCCCGAAGAAGACGGATACCTGGGCCGAGACGGGCGCGCCCAACGGGCACAAGATCCTGCCCGACGGGACGCATCTGATCTGCGACGCCAGCCAACATGCGGTCCTGCATCTGGATGACTCGGCGCGCGAGTTGGCCCCGGAATCGACCAAGTCGGACGGCAAGCCGCTGAGGGGGCCGAACGACCTGACCCTGGACACGGCCAACGAGGGCGTGTATTTCACCGACCCGGGCGGATCGAGCCTCGAAGAACCGATCGGCACCGTGCATTACATCGACAAGAAGCGAGTCACCCACACGGTGGCCACGGGCCTGGCGTTCCCCAACGGGATCGTGTTGAGGCCGGGCGGGAAGGAGTTGCTGGTCGGCGAGAGCAAGAAGAACCGAATCCTCGCGTTTTCCGTCCTCGCCCCCGGCAAGCTGGGCGAGCCGAAGGTGCTGGTGAACCTGCCCGAGAAGGGCGAGGGACAGACCGACAATCAGCCCGACGGCATCGCCCTGGACGCCGAGGGTAACCTCTACGTCGCCCACTACGGCATGAGGCAAGTCCAGGTCATCAGCCCCTCGGGAAAGATCCTCCGCCGCTATCCGGGCGGGAACCAGACGACCTCGAACGTGGCCTTCGCCGGCCCCAACATGGATCAGCTCTATGTCACGGGTGGCGAGCCCGGAGCGCTGTTCCGCCTGGACCTCGGCGTGAAAGGGCTGACGATCCTGCCACCGAAGTCGAAGTGAAAGGCAGGCGATTCACCTTGGGACCAGGGGGCGGAGCGCGAGCGCGACGCGGGACCAGGGGTTGCCCTGGTCGGTCGATCCGGGAATGATAGAGCATGATGCACGGATCGCGTTGATCGCGCCGCCACGCCCGACCTGGCCCGAGGCTCGTCGCCATGACCATCCTGAGTACCGTCGCCCTGGCGCTCCTGTCCCTGGCCGATCCGCCCACGGCCGCCGACCTCGTCTCGGCCCTGGAGACCGCCACGGTGGAGGCGATCGCCAGGGCGCAGCCGTCGGTGGTGGCGATCGCCAGGATTCGGGGTGACGAGCCGGAGAAGACCACCGCGATCCGCGGCGAACTGCCCGTGCGCCCGGGGCCGAACCCGATCGACAACGGGAACCTGAACGGCTTCGCCAACCCCGGCATCGCGGCCAGGCCCTTACGCTTCGAGGGGGCAGCGCCCGGCGATTTCAGCTCGGGCGTGGTGATCGGCGCCGGGGGCGAGATCCTCACGACCTACCACACGCTCCGCGGCGCGTCGCAAATCTGGGTTCGCAGCCCCGATCGCAAGGAGTTCGAGGCCGAGATCCTCGCGGCCGACCCGCGTAGCGACCTCGCGGTGATCGCCCCGCGCGACTCCGCCGATCAGCCAGCGCTTCGGCTCACGCCGATCAAGGTCGGCAACGCCACCAAGCTGCGGCCGGGCACATTCCTGATCGCCCTGGGCAACGCGTATAACGCCGCCCGCGATGGCAAGGCGTCGGCCAGTTGGGGCATCCTGTCGAACACGGCGAGGAAGATTCATGCGCCCCAGTACGAGGAGAAATCCGGGGACGCCGCCCGCAAGTTCTTCCGCTATCAGCCGACCCTGTTGCAGCTCGATTCCAAGCTGAACCTGGGCATGAGCGGCGGCGCGGTCGTGAACATGAAGGGCGAGCTCGTGGGCCTGACCACGGCCGCCGCCAGCCCGGTCGCCTACGACGTCCAGGCCGGCTACGCCATCCCGATGGACAACCTCGGCCGCCACATCGCCGAGACCTTGCGGCAGGGCAGGGAGGTCGAGTACGGCTTCCTCGGCATCGGCCTGGCGGAAGAGATTCCCAATGGCGTCGGCAACGTGGGCAAGGGCACGCCGGCCGACAAGGCCAATCTGGTCACCGGCGACGTGATCCTCGCCGTCGGCGACCGCCAGCTCGACGAGGACGACGGGCTGACCATGGCCCTCTCGACGGTGACCGCCGGCCAGACCGTGAAGCTCAAGATTCTCCGCAACGGCCGCGTCGAGGAGAAGACCATCCTCGTCTCCAAGTACCCCGTCCTCGGCCCCGTGATCGCATCCAACCGGCCCAAGGCCTGGCGTGGTCTTCGCGTCGATTTCACCAGCGTCCTGGGCGGCTCCAGCCCGTTCAGCGAAGAGTTGATGCGCGCGATGTCCAAGGGCGGCGTCGGGATCGTCGAGGTCGAGACCGGCAGCACCGCCGAGGCCGCCGGGCTCCGCAAGGATCTCGTCATCACCGCCGTCGACGGCCAGCCCGTTCCCACCCCGGCCGATTTCGCCCGCGTCGTCGCCACCAAGGAAGGCAAGGACGTCACGCTCACCACCGAGAACGGGCCGAGGCCGGGCGAGAAGGTGGTGTTGAAGAAGTGAGGTTCAGCGAGTTGGTGCGCCTTCTGGAAGAGGATGGCTTCGCCCTGATCAAGGAGAAGAGTTCGGTACGATACTACGGCAAAGCGGGTTGAGATCGACTCGTCCGCGTCGATTATCTTGGATCGAAAGAAGTTCCGACGGGCACATGTTCAGCGATTCTAAAAGCCGCCGGGATCAGGCGAAAATGGGGACGCCATCATGATCGGACTCCCCTACTCCCTCATCAGTGAGGCGACCGAGGAGCCCGACTTCTTCGGGTTCTACTCGCCCGAACTGGAAGGCTTCACCGGCGTCGGCCATTCCGTGGAAGATTCCCTGTACCAGGCCAGATGGGGCATGAAGGAGCATGTGGAACTCCTGGCCGAACAGTGCCTTCCTATCCCGCCAAGGAATCCTGTTCCCACCATTCTGATCCGCAACGCCGAGCATGTGCCGGTCGTTTGAACGAGTGTGGGAACAACTCGACGATCTGAGTACCCGTATGATCCAATCAGCGAGAAACGGGGACGACCTTCGGGCGATCTCGGGTTCCCGCCACGCGGTTGTCTTCTTCTCCGTTGAGTGGTCCGGTCCGGAGCGGATTAGCCGACGTGTTTTCGCCGACTTCGCAGGGCTTCTGGCCGGCGAACGGCCTGATATCGAGTTGGAGTGCTGGGTGTTGAATGAGGAGACGGAGGCGTCCTCTGACTGGATCAAAGCCTTGGCGATCACGCCATCCCCGCTCGTGACAGGAGTTGGCACGGTCGTTTGGCTCGATCAAGGAAAACTCAGTGCGGTGACGCTTGAAGCGGGGCGAGTCGGACCTGAAGCGTTGCTGGCGCGAACCATCGAATTGTGGGGAAATCCGACTCGCGCCTGATTGACGCTGGC
The DNA here is from genome assembly GCA_028291545.1 of Planctomycetota bacterium. GTDB lineage: Bacteria > Planctomycetota > Planctomycetia > Isosphaerales > Isosphaeraceae > JAQGHR01. Next base: position 16,340 of record JAQGHR010000047.1, read on the forward strand.
GTACTCCAGGCGGGCGAATCGCTCCCCTCAACTCACGGTCCGCCGGAACAACTCGGCCACCGGCAGACGGAATCCGCGCACGATCTCGCCGCCGTCCAGGTCATCCTCCTCGTCGAGGACGAGGATTCGTTTCGGCGACTCGTAAACGTAAATCTCGCGCGTTTCGGGCTGGATGATCCAGACCTGCTTGACGCCATAACGAAAATATTCGCGGATCTTGCGGGCCGTCTTTCGGCCCAGGTCGCGAGGGCTGAGGATCTCCACCGCGAGATCGGGGATCGTCTCCCATTCCCCCTCCTCCGGAATCTCACGGTCGACCGGCCAACGCTCGAACGAGACGAAGGCGACGTCGGGCTGGCGCTTAAGAGGACGGGCCGGATCGAGCACCAACATCCATTCGTGGACGGCGGTTCCGAGTCGTTGCGCGGTTGCGATTTCATCCAGGGCCTTGAATAAGCGTCGGGCGATCAGACGGGAGAACGCGCTCATCTGCGGCTTCTCCACGATCTCGCCGTCGACGATCTCATAGAAGGCGTTGGGGTGGGACAAGATCGCTTCCAGTTCCTCGGCCGTAGGGTCCGACGCGACAACCTTGATCATCCGAACCCCTCCGAAACCGGGACAAAGCGTCGGGCCTCGATCGCCTTCTTAGCTTAACACAGTTCCCCAAACCCGTCACCGCCGCCCCGGTCTGGGAACCTCCTGGGCGTTTCGGGTATCCTTGATCTTATCGCCGCGCCCTCAATGCGCGACCCGCCGCTCACCAACCCGAGAACTCGCCCGGCCATGACAACCGACGAACTCCGCGATGCGTATCTGGATTTCTTCGCCTCCAAGGGGTGCGTCAAGAAGCCCTCGGACGTGCTGGTGCCGAACGACCCGACCGTGCTGTTCACGCCGGCCGGGATGAACCAGTTCAAGCGCGAGTTCATGGGCCTGGGCGATCCCAGCTTCACGCGGGCGACCACCTGCCAGAAGTGCATCCGGACCGGGGACATCGAGAACGTCGGCAAGACGCCCCGGCACATGACGTTCTTCGAGATGCTCGGCAATTTCTCGTTCGGCGACTATTTCAAGAAAGAGGCCATCCACTGGGCCTGGGAATTCCTGACCGGGACGCTCAAGATTGACCCGAAACGGCTCACGTTCACGGTCTATCTCGACGACGATGAGGCGTTCAACATCTGGCACAACGAGGTCGGCATCCCCGCCAATCGTATCACCCGGATGGGCGAGGACGATAACTTCTGGCCCGCCGGCGCGCCGACGCACGGACCCAACGGCGTGTGCGGGCCGTGCTCGGAGATCTTCTATCACGGCGACGGGATCGAGGAGGTCGAGATCTGGAACCTCGTCTTCACGCAGTTCAACCGCGTGGGGCCGGGCCAGCTCGAACCGCTGCCGAACAAGAACATCGACACCGGAATGGGCCTGGAACGGATCGCCGCCGCGATGCAAGGCAAGCGATCGAATTTCGAGATCGACATTTTTTCGCCTCTCGTCGCCGCCGCGGCCGAACACGTCGGAGTCAAATACGACCGCGAGAGCCTCGATGGCATCCGCGTCCGTCGCATCTCCGACCACGCGCGGGCGCTCACGTTCTGCATCCATGAAAACGTGAAGCCATCGGCCGAGAAGCAAGGCTATGTCGTCCGCCGCCTGCTGCGACGGGCCGTGCTCGACGCCTATCAGATGGGCAAGCGCGAGCCGTTCCTATACGAGCTTGTCGGCGGCGTGGCCGAGGTCATGGCCAGGCCGTACCCCGAATTGAGGGACAGCGTCCCTCGCATCCGCACCGTCATCAAGCAGGAGGAGGAGCAATTCCTCCGCAACCTGGAGAACGGCCTGCGGATGCTCAGCGACACCTTCCGCAAGACCAGGGCAAGCGGCTCCGAGGTTGTGGCGGGGCTGGCCGCGTTCGACCTGCACTCGACCTACGGGATTCCCGTCGAGGTGACCGAGAGCCTGGCGGCCGAGCAAAACCTGCGGGTGGACATGGCCGCGTTCGAGGCCGAGCAAGTCAAGCACTCGGCCGTCTCGCGAGGGTCCACCGACGCCGCGAACGTCTTCTCCACCGGGCCGCTCGACACGCTCAAGCAATCGTATCATCACGGCAGCGAATTCCTGGGCTATACCACGACGAAGTCCGCGAGCACGGTGATCGGCATCCTCGCGCAGGGCCGCCTCGTGGAAACGGAGGAGGCCGGGGGAGAAACCCCGATCGTCCTGGTTCTCGACCGGACCCCGTTCTACGGAGAGAGTGGCGGGCAGGTCGGCGATACCGGGGAGATCGTCGGGGATGGCTTCAAATTCCGCGTCGAGGACACGAAGAAGGACAATGATTTCACCCTCCACGTCGGCCATGTGACCGAAGGAACCGTGCGGCTGAACGCGAAGGTCAACGCGGAGGTGGACGCCCCGCGTCGCCAGGCGATCCGCCGGGCGCACTCGGCCACGCATGTGTTGCATCATGCCTTGCACATTCATCTGGGGAAGCATGCGCAGCAGGCGGGATCGAAGGTCGAGCCCGACAGGCTCCGGTTCGACTTCGCCAACCCCGAGGCCGTCGGGGCCGAGCGGATCGCGAAGATCGAGGCCACGGTCAACGACCTGATCTTGCAGGGCGACCCCGTGTCGTGGACCACGATGCCGATCGCCGAGGCCAGGGCGATGGGGGCGATGGCGCTGTTCGGCGAGAAGTATCCCGAGGTCGTCCGCGTGGTGACGATGGGCGGCTTCTCCCGCGAATTGTGCGGCGGCACGCACCTGGAGAACGTCGGCCAGTCCGGCCTGGTCAAGATCGTCGGCGAGGAGTCCGTCTCGGCCGGCACTCGCCGGATCACGGCGCTCACGGGAAAGGCCGCGCTCGATTATGTCCGGCAGGAAGAGGCCGCGCTGGGCGAGGTCGCCTCGACCCTGCGCGTCCCGACCAGCCAGGCCGCGAGCCGGGTTGCGGCGCTCCTTGAAGAGGTCAAGACCCTCAAGAAACAGGCCACCCAGCGCAAGGCCGAGGCCGCTCCCAAGCTGTCCCCCGACGACCTGATCGCCTCGGCCCTGGTCGTGGGCGAGGCCAGGATCATCGCCCAGGCGATCGACGGCGCGACGCCCGACGAGCTTCGCCAGCTCATCGACGTCCTCCGCCGCAAGGCAGGCGCCAGCCTCGCGATATTGCTCGCCTCGTCGTCCGATGGCAAGGTCGCCCTCGCGGCCGGCCTGACTCCCGACCTGATCGCCCGCGGCCTGCACGCCGGCAACTGGCTCAAGGAGGTCGCCCCGATCGTCGGCGGCGGCGGCGGCGGCCGTCCCGACATGGCCCAGGCCGGCGGCAAGGACCCCGCTAACATCCCAGCCGCTCTGGAGAAGGCCGTCGAGGCGGCGAAGATCAAACTCGGGGCGTGAGGGGCGATCGCTTCACCCGGTTTGCCTCAAGTCCAGGTGCCGTGCTCACGTGCCCGCGAGCATGGCTCCCGGAACTTCTCGTCTGAGCGACTGATCCCAAACCTCGCGGCGGCAGGCGACCAGGGTAACCTCGACACGCTCGTCGCTCCCCTCGAAACCGAGGAGGAACGTCCCGTTCTCGTGATAGAGCGTCGCCCGCGGCCACCCGTACTCGGCGATCTCGACCTCGGCCTCCGTCCCGGCCCAAAACAGCCCATTCGTCAACTGAAAGACGACGACTCCGGGGATCGTGCGATCGACATCCTCGAGCCAACTGGTGATCACGCTTCGCATGGCCGACGCCCTCCTGGGGATGAGTTTCGTCGGTCTTAGTATACCTTTGATCACTATTAGGTCAACACAATTCTCGCACGATTTGCCTCGTCCAAAACCTTTCATAAGGAAGGACTTAGGGCAATCGATTGCGGCGGCGTCTTTTGCCGTGCGGGGCGCGGTTCTACGCGAGTTCCGACAGCCGGACCGCCCGTCCCTCGACCGCGACTGGGGGGTCCAGCCAGCGCACCTTGGGGCTGACCTTGGCGACGAATCCGGCCAGCATTTCGGGGCGGAAATGCTCGATATGCTCCATCGCCTGGGCGATCCGCGCGTTTCCGGATCCGCGCAATCGCGAGAGCACGTGAGAATCGTCGCGGAGCAAATCGGACTCGCGCAGGGCACCAATGCGAAATGCCTCACGCAAAGCATCGGCAAATTCGTTATAGATGAACGATTCGGTCTCGCCGGCCCAGTAGCGGCGGTTCATCTCCGCGAACCGCTCGACTGCGTCGGTCGCGACGGCCGGGTCGGTGAACGCGATCAGGTCATCGACCACCGTGATGTGGGCCAGGCACCGGGCCACGCTCTCGGGCGTGGAGACCTCGCACGCCAGGCTATCGCGGAGGAAGTAATCCAGCCGGTCCGCGCACAGGAGCGGGAGCGGCCGCTCCAGGATCGGGTAAATCGAATCGTCGTAGAACTCGGCCGGTTCGTAGCCCATGCGGCCGAGCACGCCCGCCACGTCGGGGCGGCGGAGGAACTCGGGCTTCAGTTTCTCGTGATAGTCCTGCTCGTCGGAATGAAAAATGAAGTCCACCGCGTGCGAGAAGGCCGTGTGCGAGATGTCGTGTAGCAACCCCGCGACCCGCTGCCGACGATCGGCCCCCAGCCTGGTCAGGAGCAAGTAGACGCCAAGGCAGTGCTCGAATCGGGTCACGTTCTTGAACGGAAACGCGAAAGCCGAGGGGCCCGCCTGCCGGATGCCCCGGAGCCTCTGGACCGTCGGACATCGGATCAGGGCGAGGATCTCCGGGTCGTCAATCTCGACTTCGCCATAAACCCGGTCATTCCAACGCATCACGGATACCTCGGCCCCGAAAATCCCGCCCCACCGATGATCGGGCCGCGCCGGGCCTTTTTCAAGGGCAGTCGCCCGCAAAGACGTCCGCCCCTCGGATTTCCGCCGCCCTGATTCACAATCCGGTTGAAGTTGTCTATTCTGACGGGGGACCTCTTCCGATCCGATTTTGGGAGCCCCCGATGATCCGCATCTCCTTGCCGGATGCCGAGGTCGAATCTCTGGAGCGAGTCCTGC
>JAQGHR010000048.1 GCA_028291545.1 Planctomycetota bacterium
GTCGGGGTCGTGTCGGTGGCCGATTTCCGCGCCAAGCGCAAGTTCGCCATTCTCATTATCGTCGTCATCGCCGCCGTGATCACCCCCACCGGCGACCCGTTCACCCTCGCCCTCCTCGCCCTGCCGATGATGGCACTTTACGAGCTGGGCATCCTCCTCGTCCGCGACACCAAGAAATTGGACCTGTTTTCGAGGCTGTGACCGGAGATTTCCGGGGACGGACTTCCAGTGGGGCGGGCGTCCCTGCCCGCCTACAAAGAGTTCACCTTTCGTAGGCGGGCAGGGACGCCCGCCCCACTGGAAAACGGTCAGACTCGCTCCCCGACTGCGCAACTCCGATCCGGATTTGCTTTTCGTAGCCTTGACAGATTTTGCGATCGGCCGACCCGATCGCCGCGATGATCGTCTTGAGGCGGACAGATCCTCCGAGAAACGCCCGCCCGAAAATGCGGGGGAAGGAGTTTCGATTCCTCTCAGGGTGTTTATATTCGGGAGACGGGCGCCAAAGACCCTTTGAAGGCGAACCGTCAGTGCCCATCGCGTTCGCTCGCTTCGCTCGGCAAACACTACTTCGTGGCCGGCGCCAGATACGAATCAAACACCCGAACCTTGGCGAATTTTTCCTTGTTCTCCGCGACGAACGCGACATGGCGCGGGTGCTTCTGGTAGGTGGCGTTCGCCGCCTTGTTCTCGAAGACGACATGGAGTGCCACATCGAAATCGCGGACCGAGGGGGCCTCGACCACGTCTTCGGCAATGGTCCCGAACGAGATCGAGACCGTGCCCTCGTGGCCGGTGAGGTACTTCTGACACGAGGCGACGAAGGCGTCGCGGGACGCCTGGGAATGGTCCTTGAGCGTGAAGAACACCATGTGGGCGAGCTGAGGCTCGGGTTTCGCGGCCGGGCGGGCGGCCAGGGCGAGGGCCGGCAGGGCGATCGCGACGACGAGCAAGAACCATCCGAGTTGCGATTTCACGGCAGAATCTCCGTCAGATGCGATTCCCGAGAATTTTGCGTCCTGATCCAGGCCGCCATGATGACGGGCGAACCGGGGCCGGGCAAGGCGGTACACCCCGAGAATTACCCCGCGACCGATTGCCTCCACAATCGCCTTGCCGTAGATTCGGGCCGTTCCGCGTGAACATCGAAGGCCAGTCATCGTCGATCGGGCCTCGCCTCCCCTCTCCGCCCTGCGCTCCGCGAGACCTCTTCATGAGCCTCCCGACCGTCTCGAACACCGACAACGCGCCCGACAGGCCCCTCGCCCCGTTGCCGAAGCACTGGCGATCCTTACCGCGTGCATTCGTTCATTCCGCCCGGAGGAAGCCCAAGGCCCGTTGCCTGATCGATAGCACCAAGACGGAGCTTTCCTATGGCGAGACGTTCCTCCGAGCCGTCGCTTTGGGCCGGGTCCTCGGGAGGATGCTCGGGCCCGAGCCGTACGTCGGCGTGATGATTCCCCCGACGGTCCATGGCGCGATCGCCAACCTCGCCCTGGCGCTGCTCGGCAAGGTGGCGGTGAACCTCAATTACACGGCCAATCAGTCGATCGTCGATTCCTCGATCGAACAATGCGGCATCACCCGCGTCCTGACCTCGCGCCGGGTGCTGGACAAGTTCAAGATCACGCCGAAGGGCGAATTGATCCTCCTGGAAGACCTGCCGAAGAAGGTCACAACGGCAGATAAGGTGTTCGCCGCGATGGTCGCCAAGGCCGTCCCGATTTCCTTGCTCGGCGCCTTCCTGCCCGGCTTGCGAGGTGATTCGCTCGATGCGACGGCGACGGTCATCTTCACGTCGGGTTCGACGGGCGACCCCAAGGGCGTCGTCCTCTCGCACCGGAACATCCTGTCGAACATCCACCAGTTTAAACAGCAGGTCGAGCTTGGTGACGACGAGAACATCCTGGGCGTCCTGCCGTTCTTCCACTCGTTCGGATTCACTGTCACGATCTGGGGAGTCTTGAGCCTGGGGTTCGCCGGCTCATACCACTTCAGCCCGCTCGATGCCCGCGTGATCGGCAACCTCTGCCAGGAGCACAAGGCGACGATCCTGCTCTGCACGCCGACGTTCTTGCAGGGCTACCTCAAGCGCTGCGATCGCGAGCAGTTCGCTTCCGTCCGGCTGCCGATCCTCGGGGCCGAGAAGCTCAAGCCCGAGGTCGCCCAGCAGATCCGCGACGCGCTCGGAATCGAGCCCCTGGAAGGGTACGGATGCACGGAGCTATCCCCGGTCGTCGCCGTGAATTGCCCGAATCCGCTCACGACCCGCGACGGCCGCACCGTCCCCGGCAATCGGCCCGGGACCGTGGGCATGCCCGTGCCAGGGACGGCGATCAAGACGACCGATCCGGAGACCGGCGCAGACCTCCCGCGCGGGTCGGTGGGGATCATCCATGTCAAAGGTCCGCAGGTGATGGTCGGTTATCTGAACAAGCCCGAGGCCACCGCCAAGGCCGTCCGTGACGGCTGGTACAACACGGGCGACCTCGGCCTGGTGGATGAGGACGGCTTCCTCAAGATCACCGGCCGGTTGAGCCGGTTCTCGAAGATCGGCGGCGAGATGGTGCCTCACGAGGGCGTCGAGTCGGCCCTGATCGCGGCCTCCGGCGTCACGGGTCACGACGCCCCGTTCCTCGCCGTCACGGCCATCCCCGACCCCAAGCGCCAGGAGCGATTGATCGTGCTCCACACCGCCGACATCACCTCACCCTCCGACCTCTGCCGGACCATGGCCGCCGGTCCCCTGCCGAAGCTCTGGCTCCCCTCCCCCGACGATTTCGTGCTAGTGGAGACCATCCCGGTCCTCGGCACCGGCAAGATCGACCTCCGGGCACTCCGCACGATCGCCGAGGAGCGGATGGGCTTCGCCACTCACGGGTGACGGGGGGTTCCGTTCTGCTGATTCACAATCCGGTTGAAGTTGTCTATTCTGACGGGGGACCTCTTCCGATCCGATTTTGGGAGCCCCCGATGATCCGCATCTCCTTGCCGGATGCCGAGGTCGAATCTCTGGAGCGAGTCCTGC
>JAQGHR010000061.1 GCA_028291545.1 Planctomycetota bacterium
CTACCCGAGCTACGTGGCGAAGGGTTGGGCGATCGGCTCGGGTCCGGTGGAGTCGGCCTGCAAGACGGTCATCGGCCAGCGGATGAAGGGCTCGGGCATGCGATGGGGGCGGGACGGTGCCGACGCCGTCAGCCACCTGCGCGCGCTCTTCAAGAGCGGGGATCGGCAGTGGGACGCCTACTGGCGGCCCACGCCGAACTGATCCGATTCACCTACTATTCTGACGCTTACCCGCGATCCGGATTGGAAGGATCTCGTCACTTTCTGAGTTGACCGTCTAATAAAAATGTATATTTGTGTAAAGTTCTTGATTGGAATGGTCAGTCCCGCCTAGCTATCGTAGGTCGGATCACCGAGTTCGGGACCGCCGTGGGCCGCCACGTCGTCTCGCACATGCTCCGCAACGACCGCGAACTTGAGCGCTACGAGATTGAGCAAACGACGATGGGTCCACTGAGGCAACGGTTGTGGGAAACCGCCTCGCCACGCGAAACCGGGAGGATTTCCAGGTCATTTTCACGAGGAGCAACGACCGCCGATCTTGACTGTGCAACCTCACGAGTTGGCCATAATTTCCCAGTGAAAGTCCACGCGCCAGGATTCGTCACCGCCAAGGTACTTGCAGAAGGCGTTGACCACGCGATCGCTCGTGATCGTCGGATCCGAGGCACGGAAGCGGGCGTCGGGCGAACCTTCCTGGTATTCCAGTTGATACCTGCCCTGCGACTGATCAATCGAGATGCACTGGATGAAGGTCGAGTCATCGACCGCAAGGATTGCGAACGACTGCCCCGCGAGTCCGCCCCGGATGTCCTCCTCGGCCGGGTCCCGCCGAACCTTACCCGAACCGTACGTAAGACTCATCGGTGGTCGACCTTTGGCAGTTGCAAGTTTAGTGGCTTTCATTGGACGGCTCCCACAGTGCGCATCAGCTTCAGGACGAGGTCGTCGAACGGCGCGTCCGACAGCGTTCTTGTCCCATCCGGCACGCATTGATTGCAATAGGCTTGAACCGATTCTTGCGAACGTCCGAAGATGGGACGGTATTCGCCGATGCTCCGTTTCATGACGCTCATTCTCACCACCGAGCCGGACTACACGTCAAACGACTTCGCATCGCCGAGTCGGTTCGCCCGCGCCTGCTTCCGGCGCGGATCTCCACGCGCGAGGCTCTGACTTGTCATGGTGTGAGCCGTCGAACTCCGTTGAAATCCTTTCCGCTCGAAATTGTCAGTTCCCTCGCTCGCCAGACCCCCGGCGCTGCCGCGATTCACGAGTGAGTGGATCGTCCTCGCGCGTTTCTTCACGGTTCGTTGACATTCTCAGGTCTTCGAGGGACTTCAGGAGGGCAGCATTCAGGCCTTCCCGCGTGTGAGCGGGAACAACAAGACAAGCCGGTCCGGAAACTAAGGTCCGAGACCGATGGTCCGCGAACTCGATTCCCCCGACGGATTAGTTTGTGCGAGGCGGGACCGAGATCGGGCCGAGGGGCGATCGTTTCGAATCGTCCGCGAGGATTTTGAGCCTCTGCATGAATCTCGTGTGAGGCACTGGCATGCGTCATCTATGCAACGGTTGTTGGCGAGAATCACTGGGCCTCAATTTCCGCGAGCCAGATCCTCGACTCCAGCAAACAGTCCTTGGCGTCGAGCACCTCCAAGGGAGTTGCACCGCCAACCTTGAACATGCCTTCGAGCCTGGCCAGATTCTTGATTTCAAAGGCGATCATCATCTTCAGCACCGACACGACTTCCGCTTTGTCGCCTCCGGCCACACGTTGGGTCTCGACGAACCGGCGGGTCCAGGTTCGGGAGGCGGTGATCAGACCTTCGCCCATATCCATTCGTTTGGTCTGTACGCGGAGCGCTTCGCGAATCACGTCGAGTCGCAGCTTGGCGAGCGAGACAATGCGCTCTTTCGCATCCTCTCTCGGCGCGGGTGCGAGCGAACCAACGACGAGTAGCAGTCCCAAGACCGCGACGACTGTTCCGTTGCGAAATCTCACAAGAGCCTCCCGAGGCGAAGCCTCGAAACCGATCCACTTCACCAACTTCAGAGTATCATCGCCGTTGTCTGGACCTTCTTGAGCACGTTCCCAATATCGTGGCCCTCGGCCGTGTTGCCATTGATCTCTTCCCGCTCTTCAGACTCTCGGAAATCGACCATCAGTTCAAAGAAGCATCGATCGAGCTGAGCCTTCAGCTTCGGGCACGTTCCCTCCACTTCCACGCGATTCCCGGCGTGCAGAGCGTCGGAGATCGTCTCGAAATCGTTATGGAGGCAGTCCTGGTGCTTCAATTCCTAGGTCTCGGATATGCCGCATGCTCCAACGGGGCCGTGGCTCGGTTGAAGTAATCGCGATCGATACGACGAGCCCTAGGAAATGCGAAGTAGGTAGACTTTCGGAATTCGACGGGGAAGTTGAGCTTCGAACGTACCCCGTAGTCATTCAGCAAGCAACGAAAAAGACGTCCGGGTACCAATTTCTCTGGACCCGATCGCCGGTGAGAGAGAGTGGAATGCGATGACCAATCGGTGTCGCTCATGGCCGTCGGTCATCGAGAGCGGCCGGACTCGCGACCGGTGAGAGTCAGGATCGCGAAGGCTAATCCACAATCCCTGGTTTCCTGTGTTTCTCAGCAGCGAGACTCGCCCCCGCCAGGGGGGCCATCGGTCACGAGGCAATTCGTTGAGACTCAGGTGCGATTGTCCCGAAAGGTGCGAGCAAGCGTTGGCATGAAGGTGTTGCAACGCATGATTCAGAGGGCAGGCGGGCGTCACGTACGCGACCTCTTCCGTTTCCATCCTTGGCTCCCGAGCGCCGTCGGTGCCTCGAACTTCGCGGAGTCCGCGGTGGCGCAGTAGCGTACAGCTCGGCCGACCTCGCCGTGCCGAACGTAAGGCATGACGAGCTCGTCGAGAGACTCATGGAGAAGCTCCTGATTGCCCCGGAGCAAACGGGCAGGCGAGGGGCGGGTCTCGGGCAAGTCTACAGAAACCACCGCGTGCGCGGGGCTCTATATGCGATGCCATCCTTCTCGGCTGGGGTCGTCGCTCGCACTTGAACGATACCTAGACTTACGCCTTGGAGTCCGCCGGCCTGATCCATCATGATCCGGAACGGACAAGGTCGGGGATTTCCGCCTCGTTAGCCGGGTGGACCGGCCGCCTTGCGAGGGCGATCCGTGAGGCGGAGAAGCCGGAATCTTCACCCCGAAACTCCTTTGAGTCCTCGCCCGCAGGGGGTATCCTGCAAGCCCACACATCCTCCGGCGGGTCAATCCAATGAACCACCCAAGAGTACTCTCGCTTATCTGCCTCGCCATCCTGATGCCAGCCGCGGCCTCGGCCCAGGAGAAGTTGCGCGACTTCTCCAAGTGGGAGAAGGAGATCGCGGCCTATGAGGAAGTCGACAAGGCCAGCCCTCCACCCAAGGGGGGCGTCCTGTTCATCGGCTCTTCAACGATCCGGCTCTGGAAGACGCTGGCTGAGGACTACCCCGACCACAAGATCATCAACCGCGGGTTCGGAGGATCGGAGATCGTCGACGCTACGCATTTCGCCGACAGGATCATCTTTCCGTACGCGCCCAGGCAGATATTCCTCCGCTCCGGCGGCAACGATATCCACAGCGGACGCCTGCCCAAGGAGGTTGCGGCGGACTTCGCCGAGTTCGTCCGCGTGGTCCGCACCCGCCTGCCGAACGCCGAGATCGTGTACATCGCCGTCAGCCCCGCACCCGCGAGATGGGGCGAGAGCGACAAATACCGCGCGCTCAACAAGCGGATTCGGAAGATGGCCCTGGGCATGCCTCGCGTGAGCTTCGTCGACGCCTACACCGTGAGCTTGGGCCCGGACGGAAAGGCGATCCCCGCCCTGTTCGTCAAGGACAAGCTGCACTTCAGCCCCGAGGGCTACAAGGTTCTCGCGGAACGAGTTCGTCCGTACCTGATGAATTGACTATGCGATCACCGTCCTACTTATCACGTTCGCCGTGGCCGAGCGCCTAGCATCAGAATATTGCCAACGAAGAGCCTGGCCCCGCGTGCCTGGCTCGTCATGACCTTGAGTTAACTCGGATTGGCTACTGGCGCCTTCAAGCCGCAAGCCGAAGAGATCGACCGGCCGAGCCGGTCAGGGCAATGCCTGTGGTCGCCAACGAGCCGGGCTGGACTTGGTTGCATTCAGCTAGCGAGGTCTGCCTCGGACTCGCAGGATGTGCGCGCGAGAATATTCCCACGACCGCATATTCTGCTGTCGATTCCGATGGCATCCTGCGAATCTTCGCCGCTCAGACCGCACCGGGTTCAGCCACGTTCAGGCGCCCCGTAACTGTTCCAGGTAGGACACCGCCTCTGTCCCGTACCTCGGATGGGAGGCGAGCGTCTCGAAACACGAGATCGCCTGAACGGTTCGTCCGATCTTCGCGTAACAAACGCCCAGATTCAGGACGGCATGGTCGGTGATGATCGAAGGATCAAACGGACGAGAACGGTCGTAGTGTCCGGTCTGGCCCAGCGAGACGAGATGTTCGAGGACGGCCGCAGCTTCGAAAAACTCGGAACGGTCGTAGTGGCTGCTTGCCAGGGTCCATAAGAGTGGCGGGCTGTTGCGAAACCAGCGCAGCGTCAGTCGGATTGCTTCCTGACGATTCAATGCCCCGAATGATCGTGGCGGGGCTCCGCCAATCACCTGCTCCAGGAGATGCTGAGTCTTCACAGTCGGGGCGTCAGGAGCATCCCTCTGAGCCACAACGCATTCGGCCGCCCGTGTAAGCGCGTCCTCGGTCCGGGGATCACCCAGGAATCCTAATGTCCTCGCGTGCTCGATCATGTAATCGAGTTGACCTGGGCGATCGGCCAGCTCGCGTTCAAGGAGCTGCAATGTCCAGCGAGCCTTGGCCTCAGTCTTTGGGCTGAGGTTGGCCGAAGATTCGAGCGTGATCGACGAGGGCAGGATCGGTCGACCCCAGGTTCGGACATTTTCCGCAAACCCGGCCGTGAATCGGGGATGTAGCCGTCCCACGAATTGCATCGCCGGCACCTTGCGGAAGAGCCTGATGTCCAGCGTCTCGCTGAATCGATCCGAGCGATCGGCCTGTATGAGGTTGCGGATCTTCACCAGGTAGCCGAAGACGCCGTCGTCGGCCATCAACCCCGCAAGATCCTCGCGTCCTGGCCCGAGCCAGACCTCGTCAGGATGGAGCCAGAAGATCCAATCGCCGTTCGCCAAGGCGATCGTGGCGTTGCGACCCGCTCCGAAGTCATCATCCCAGGCGATCGAATGAACCTGGGCATCGCAGGATCGGGCAATCTCGACGGTCTGGTCGGTCGAGCCCGTATCCACGACAAGCAATTGATCGGCCACTGCCGCGACGGACCGCAACGCTCGTTCGAGGTGCCCCTCTTCGTTCCGTGTCAACAGGCAGACCGATAGCGTCACGACCGTCTCCCGCCCGATCGGTGTCCTCCACAAACAAACACGGCCATGGACGCCTTACGGCGGCCATGGCCACTGCCCCCCGTAGGACTTGAACCTACAACCCGCTGATTAAGAGTCAGGGCGGGGGCTGGCCGTAACTACCCCTAGAGAATAAGGCGATTATGTCCGATCGTCAAGGCCCCGGCCACCAATAGGAAGATGGCGACCCTCCCTGCCGCCCAATGCTCCCGCCTGCACCTCACCGAAAGGACCACCATGAGCATCGGAATCCATGAGCCGCCGCCAATCAGGCGGATCAGCACTCGGCGACGAAGCCACCTCCCGTTCGACACGAGCGATCCGGTCGCGGGCGGGACGTACTCGGCCTATACCTGGGATCACGAGGCGGGCGACTGGGAAGCCTACCGGCTCAACATCGGGTTGATGGCCCTGCGTGCCGTCATCCGCGAGCTTGAGCCGTACTGGGATACGTGCTCCTACCTCATCGAACGCGATTGACCCACGAGTCCGGGAAAGGACCGCCCCATGACCGACCTCGCCATCCTCCCGTCCTGCCACGGCTGCGGCCTCTGCTGCGAGCACGTCGGCACGCCGCCCGGATTCAGCGGCGGGTTCGTGCCCGACGGCACCGTCTCCGGCCTGATGTGGGAGGATGACCGCCCGATCTTCCTGGCGATGCCCGAGGCCCTCCGCCGCGAGCTGGCCGCCTACTACGCCGTGCTGGGCGATCCGGGCGTCGTCGATCGCGGCGAGGCCGGGCTCCCCTGCCTGTAGTACGACGCCGAGGCCCGGTCATGCCGTCACCACGAATGGCGGCCGTCGATCTGCCGGGACTTCGACCCCGGCGAGGAATCGTGCCTCGAATTCCGGGCCGATTCCGGCCGGTTCCACCCGTGCAAGGCTTGACCCCCGAAAGGACCGCCCATGACCCCCGAACGCGAACAAATCATCGCCGCCATCGCGGCTGCAACTCGGTTTGTGGAATCACAACCGCCGTGGAAGCAGAACATCCTCAAGTACAGTGGGCAGCCGAATCGGAAAACTCCAAGAGATCCGGTCATCGCTCGAAAGGGACGCCCGGTCCGTCTTCCCTGACTCTCGCCCGAAAGGCCCCCCCCATG
>JAQGHR010000068.1 GCA_028291545.1 Planctomycetota bacterium
GGCCGGACGGTGCCGACGCCGTCAGCCACCTGCGCGCGCTCTTCAAGAGCGGGGATCGGCAGTGGGACGCCTACTGGCGGCCCACGCCGAACTGATCCGATTCACCTACTATTCTGACGCTTACCCCGCTGGAGGTCAGGACGATCTGACTGGCCGGATCAACATCGACCCCGTGCAGTTCTCGCAGATGGTCCGCGATCGCGCGTCGGACGTCGAGATAGCCCGCGTTCGGCGTGTAATAGGTCTTGTTCTCGTCGATCGCCCGATGTGCCGCGGCCTTGATGAAGTCGGGAGTCGGGAGTGTATCCTCGCCGACGAAGAGGCGGAGGGTACCGGGGTGTTGATCGGCGAGCGAGGCGATGGCACGGATGCGGGAGGGCGTGATCAGCGTGGCGGGGGATCGATTCACCGTGGACTCCGCGATCGAGGTCTCATTCCCCTCGCACGAGCGCATGGAACCGAGTCAACAATTCCTTGGTCATCGGCCCCGGCTTGCCTGAACCGATCGGGCGGGCATCGCATTCGACGACGGGGATCACCTCGGCGGCGGTGCCGGTGAGGAAGCATTCGTCGGCCGTGTAAACGTCGTGACGGTCCATGGCACGTTCGACGACCGTGATGCCCATGCCGCGAGCGATCTCGATCACAGCGTCCCGGGTGATCCCTTCGAGGATTCCGGCGTCGATCGAGGGCGTATGAAGCTCACCCCGCCGCACCAGGAAGATATTGTCGCCCGTACACTCGGCAACCTCGCCCTTGTGATTGAGCATCAGGGCTTCGAGGCAACCCGCGTTGGTGCCCTCGATCTTGGCGAGGATGCTGTTGAGATAGTTGAGCGACTTGACGCGCGGATTGAGCGCGGCCGGGTGATTGCGCATGGTGCCGGCCGTGACGATCTTGAGGCCGTGCTCATACAACTCGGCGGGATACAGGCTGATCGAGTCGGTGATGATGATGACCTGCGGGTCGGTCGTCTTCCGGGGATCGAGACCCAACGACCCGGCGCCTCGCGTCAAGATCAGGCGGATATAGGCGTCGCGGAGGTTGTTGGCCTTGAGCGTATCGAGGATGGCCTTGGCCATGTCGGCCTGGGACATCGGGACGACCAGGTGAATGGCCTTGGCCGAGTCGTAGAGCCGCTGGACATGCTGTTCCAGGCGGAAGACCCGGCCGCTGTAGGACCGAATGCCCTCGAAGACGCCGTCGCCGTAAAGCAGTCCGTGGTCGAACACGCTGATCTTGGCGTCGGCCTTCTCGTAAAGCTTGCCGCCGATGTAGACCTTGGGACTGCTCATCAACAAACTCCGATCGGCGGGGATCACCTCGGCGGCTCTTCAAGCCAACACCGTCGCCCACTCCTCGATCCGCCCCTCGGCGAGACGGACGGTACGGTCAGTCTGGGCGGCGATATGGGCGTCGTGGGTGACCAACATCATAGTGAGCCCGCGTTCGCGGTTCAAGTCGCGGAGGAGTTCCAGCACCGACTGGCCGGTGGCCGCGTCGAGGTTGCCCGTCGGTTCGTCGGCGAGGAGGAATTCCGGGCTGCCGGCGAGAGCGCGAGCGATGGCCGCGCGTTGCATCTCACCACCGGAGAGTTCGGCCGGCCGATGCGTTAGCCGGTGCCCGAGCCCGACGCGCTCCAGCAAGGCCGTGGCTTCCTTGCGGATCATTTTTCGTTGCGCCAGGTACGCTCGCACCCCATGGCGGATCATCAGGGGGGCCATCACGTTCTCCAGGGCCGAAAGCTCGGGGAGCAGGTGATAGAACTGGAAGATGAATCCGAACGTCCGGTTGCGCAGCACATCCCGGCGATGCTCCGAAAGGTTGTCGATCCGTTCGCCCGAGAGCTGGACCGAGCCCGCATCTGGCCCATCCAGGAGCCCGAGGACGTGAAGCAGCGTGCTCTTGCCCGATCCGCTCGCGCCGACGATCGCGACGAGTTCGCCATGCTCAACCTCCAGGTCCACCCCACGCAGCACGGGAACCTGGATCTTCCCCTTGCGGTAGCTTTTTTCCAGGCCGATCGCCGAGAGATGAACGGACATTGAGGGACTCCTTCCCAAAGAATTGCCGTGATTCATCGCAGAGGACACGAGGCGAAAACAGCGACAAGGGTTCTCGGACGGCTCCGTCCGTGAACCCTGTCCCTCCTATGGTTGACTCTTATTCAAACCTCAGTGCCCGGACCGGATGCAGCTTCGACGCCCGATGCGCGGGCCAGATGCTCGCCAGGACGGCGATCGTCAAGGCCCCGCCCACAATCCAGGCGACGGTGAACCACTCGACCTTCGTCGGAATTTCCGGGAAGTAATAGATGGCGTCGTCGAACACCTTGCGCCCCGTGACCTTGCTCAGCCATTTCTCGATCGCGTTGATATTCCACACGAACAGGAGCCCGCCGAGCATGCCGACGCCGCTGCCGACGATACCCAGAGACAGGCCGTAGCCGAGGAAGATGCCGCGCACGCCCGAGGTGGATGCGCCAAGGGCTTTCAACACGCCGATATCGCGGGTCTTCTCGACGACAATCATGGAGAAAATCGCGAGGATTCCGAATCCGGCGACTGCGATGATGAAGAAGAGCAAGATGTTCAGGATGCTTTGCTCGACGGCCACGGCCGCCAGCAGCGGACCCTGCTTCTGCTCCCAGGTTCGGACCTCGAAAACCAGCGGCCACTTCCGGGTTAACGCCTCGCCCAGGGTCAAGGCCATCTTGCTGAGATCCTCGCCTTTTCTCACCTTGAGCTGGATCTGATTGACGGCTCCCCGGCCTTCGCCATCGCCCATACCGCGAAGTTGCTGAAGTCGCTTCAGCGGGACGTAAACGTGGGTCGAGTCGTACTCGCTCATCCCGGTCTTGGAGAAAGCGACGACTGCAAAGGAGTCGGATGCCGGCTTCGGCTCCCGGGCGGCGGTGACGAACGAGAGGATGATCTTCGCGCCGCGTGGCGCGATGAAAATGTCCTTGTTGACATCCGGGCGATGGACGGAGGCCACCGACCATCCCGTAATCGCGCCAAAGTCGGGCACCTGAAAGTTGACGTCGTTGTTGATGACGTCCTGGAAGGGATCTTTCTCATTCGGGTCCAGGAAGCGAGCGGCAGGCGCCTTCATCTTGAGGTCGCGGCCAACGTGGAAGGAGGGCGGCATCCGTCGCTCTTTTTCGTCCACGAGATACTGGGCGAAATCCCCCGTCTTGGCCCGTTCCTCGGGCTCGATGCCCATGATCTGGACCGGTCGCGTGTAGTTCTCCCCATTAAAATGGATCGTCGCCATTCCGGGGGTCTCGATGGCGGCCGCCATCGCCTCTACGCGGTCACCGACGGACTCTCGGACCAGCGCCATCACCTCATCGGGGTTGCGGAAGCCCTCGGAGCGATGAGAGTCGATCGTGATATCCGAGAGGACCCCGTGCAGGCGATCCCGCATCTGCTCGGAGAATCCCGCCATGACCGAGTTGACGACGATCATCGTCGCGACGCCCAGCGTCACACTGATGATACTGGCAAGGGCGATATAGCGCGTCCGCAGATAGCGCCAGCAGAGCAGATACTTGTACATGGCGGGTCCTTCCGTGGACTGGGCCGACTCACCACCAAAGGGACGAGAATCGTCAGACGATTCCCTCGGGCCGTAACAGCGGAAACAGGATCACATCCCGGATGCTGGCCTTGTTCAGCAGTAGCATACAGAGGCGATCGATCCCGACACCCAGCCCTCCGGCCGGAGGCATCGCATGCTTGAGGGCGCGGACGAAATCGTCGTCCATCGTCGCCATCGAGTCCTCGGCTTTCTGGCCCGCAAGCTGGTTGCGGAAGAGCGATTCTTGCAAGACCGGGTCGTTCAGCTCGGTGTACGCGTTGGCCAGCTCCATGCCGTGAACGAACAGCTCAAATCGCTCGGCGATGGCGGGATCACCGGCTTTTCGCTTGGTCAGCGGACAGATCGCGGCGGGATAGTCGATCACGAAGACCGGGCCTTGCAGGCGATCTTCGACGAGTTCCTCGAAGAGTTCGCTGACGATCACGTCCCGGTCCTTGCCGACCGTTGTCAGGTTCAAGGTCTCCGCTCTGGCCCTGACGGCGGTCTCATCCGAGGGGTCCACGCCCACGTACTCGCGGAAGAGATCGGCATACGTACGCCTGGGCCACGGCGGAGTGAAGTCGACTGTTGACTCGCCCCAGGGACGCTGATAGCCGCCCCCGATGGCATCGATCGCGCCGCAGATCAGGGCCTCGGTCAGATCCATCATCACATGGTAGTCGCCGTAGGCCTGGTACGCCTCCAGCATCGTGAACTCGGGGTTATGCTTGCGGCTGATCCCCTCGTTCCGGAAGACGCGGCCGATCTCGAAGACTCGCTCCATGCCACCGACGAGGAGCCGCTTCAGGTGCAATTCCAGGGCAATCCGCAAATAAAGGTTGAGGTCCAGCGCATTGTGATGCGTCACAAACGGCCTGGCCGCCGCCCCCCCGGCAATCGACTGCATCGTCGGCCCTTCGACCTCCACGAATCCCCGATCGGCGAGAACCCGCCGGAAGGCGGCCAGGATCCTGGTCCGGCCGAGGAACGTCCTCATCGACTCGGGATTGCTGAACAGGTCGACATACCTCTGTCGGCTGCGCTGCTCGACATCGGTAAGACCATGCCACTTCTCGGGCGGCGGAAGCAGGCTCTTTCCCAGGAACGTGAGGCCGTCCGCGAAGACCGTCAGCTCTCCGGTCTTCGTGAACCCGAGAGTTCCATCGACGCCGATCAGGTCGCCCAGGTCGAGCAATCCGGCCAGAGACCATGCCGCCTCGCCAACCTGATTCTTACCGAGGAAGATCTGGATCTGATCGGTCCAATCGCGAAGCTGGAGAAAGTGAACCTTTCCCTGACCGCGACGAAGAACGATCCTTCCGGCGACTCGAACCCGAGGCCCAGGACCTTCGGAACCCGGCTCGGGCGTAGGCAAAGCTCGAACCTCGGCGATCGCTCGATGATCGTCGAAGCGTTGACCCCACGGATCGAGCCCCAAGGCCGCGATCTTGTCCAGCTTTTCGCGACGAACCGACTCAAGATCCTCGCGTGGCGTTTCTTCCGACATCACCGTGCCTTACGATCAAGAGACGCCGCGGGTTGCGGACTTGAGCCAAATTCTATGGAATTCCCGACAACGGTCAACGCCAACCGGTTCGGGGAGGGATGCTCGTGGAACTTTTCCTGATTGAAATATCCGTGTCCGATTGGGATCACAGCCTGGCCTGGTACCGAGACACGTTGGGCCTTCAACCGTCGCTGATCGACGAATCTCACCGTTATGCCCTGCTGAGTGTGTTGGGCGCCAATCTCGCGATTAGGCAGGAGAAGCGAGTTGGGGAGCACTCGGGCTTCCGATTGACCTTTCGAGTCGAGAACCTGGACACGTCGAGGTCGCGACTCATTGGCCTCGGCGTGCCCGTCGGAGAGCCGACAGAAAACATCGAAGAACACTTCCGTGAAGCCCGCTTGACCGATCCCGATGGGACGCCAATCACCCTCTTCGAATGGACGAGGTGACGACGTCACGTTTTGCATGCGAAGCTCAGATCGCGACGAGCGGCAGGACATACGGCCCCTTCGGAATCACCGCGACTCTGGCGTCCGGACCATAATCATCGAGCGAATCGGCCAGAGCTCGTTCGACACTCTCGGCCGGCTCGACAAACAGTGTCGAGAGCACCTCGGGGGATAAACCGTCGCTGACGACCTTGACGCGGACCTTGCGACGGACCTTGGCAAGCTCCTCCAACTGCCACTGATCCATGACGAAATAATCCTTGCCGAGGATGCGTTCCATGAAGCCTTCGAGGGTGGCGTTTTCGCGGAAAAGACTCTCGAACTCCGGGCTGCCGATCCCCTCGGAGAGGCTGGCCGCAAGGATGATCGTGCCGCCCTGCTTGACGATCGGGAGGCAACCGGTAAGTCCCTTCACGGCCTGATAGAAGGTCGTGTCGAGCGGATAACCGGCGGCGCTCGTCACGACGATGTCCATCTCGGCGGAGACGGGCGCCTTCACGACGCTTTCGACGAATCGGACCCCCTCCAGGAACGCCGCCTCCATGTCTCCGGCAACGACCGACGTGACGCGTCTCTGGCTGTCGAGCGTGACGTTGACGATAAAATCGCAGCCCGCCATCTTCGCAATACGCGTGTTTTCCTCGTGGACGGGATTCCCTTCAAGGAAGCCGCAATCGGCCTTCGGGTGTTCGAGGAACCTCGGGCCGTGCCACAGCTTCACGGTTTCCAGCGATGCGATGCCCGGACAGATGAGCTTCCGCCCGCCCGAGTAACCGGCCATCAGATGAGGCTCGATCAAACCCGTCGTGATCTTGAGGTCCGCGTTGATGTACCGCGAGTCGATCCAGGCGGGAACGCCGTTCTCGGTCGTGCCCAGGTAGGTGTGCTCCTCCAGGATCGTGCCGTGATGGTCCTCGACCCGGTACGCCGCAGCAATCTCGGCCGAGAGCATCTCGACTCGTTCGGCCTCCGTGCTCGGACGGTGCAGGCCGGTGGCCACGAGGATGAGAATCTTGTCGGCCGGAATCCCTGCCTCGTGGAGCGTGCGCAGCATCGGCCGCAGGATCGTGGCGTTCGGGACGGGGCGGGTGATGTCGCAGACCAGGATGCAGGCATCCCGTTTGCTTGCCGCTAGCTCGGACAAGGGGCGTGTGCCGATCGGCGATTTGAGCATCGCTTCGACGGCCGCTTCCGGGTCCGCGAGCGGAGGGACGGCACGGATTTCCAGCGGTCCCTCGACCCGCGCAGCAGGCAATTTCACTGCAAGTCCGTTGCGACCGTAGTCCAGAGTCAGGTCAAGGGTGCTCATGGGTGCCTGCCGGTGTGGATGATCCTGGATTACGCTCAGGTCCCAATCTTACCCTGATCGACCCTGAGCAACCAGCGTGGACGATTCCGCCTGTTCCGCCGTATCCTCACCGGCATCAAGACAGGATTAGGAACGGCCAAATCTCCCGGGGAAGCCGCAAACGCCACGCTCGGGCTCATCCGATTCCGTTCCAGGAGACCGAACCATGCGTGAGAACGTCCCGACTCCGAACCGTCGCGAGTTTCTCCAGGCGACGGCCGCCGGACTCGCAGCTACAAGCCTGAGTAGGCCGGTAAACGCTGTCACCTTCAACGAAGGTGGACTCCCCTTGCGGCCGCTGGGAAAGACCGGGGAGAAGGTCTCGATTCTCGGCCTTGGGGGCTTTCACTCGACCTCCAACACCGAGGCGGAGAGCATCAAACTGATCCGCCGAGCCGTGGATGAGGGAATCACTTTTCTCGATAACGCCTGGGATTACCATGACGGCGGGGCCGAGGAGCGCATGGGCAAGGCCTTGCACGAGGGGAAACTTCGTGATCGCGTCTTCCTGATGACCAAGTGCTGCGGCCGAACCGCCAAGGACGCCCAATCCAATCTCGACGATAGCCTGCGGCGTCTGCGGACTGACCACCTCGACCTCTGGCAATTCCATGAGATCATCTATGATAACGATCCGGACTGGATCTTCGATTCAGGGGGGGCGCTCGAATTCGCCCTCAAGGCCAAGGAACAGGGCAAGGTCCGGTTCCTCGGGTTCACCGGCCACAAGGACCCGTCCATCCACCTCAAGATGCTGTCCAAACCCTACGACTGGGCGACCGTTCAGATGCCCCTCAACGTGATGGACTCGCACTTTCGCAGCTTTCAGCATCACGTTCTGCCCGAACTCGTCAAGCGCGGCATCGGGCCGATTGCGATGAAGAGCCTGGGAGGTGCCGGCCACATTGTCGATGTGGCGGGCGTGCCCGTGGAGGACGCCCTTCGGTACGTCCTCTCCTTGCCGATCAGTACGCTGGTTTCGGGCATTGACTCGGACAAGGTTCTGGATCAGAACCTCAAGATTGCCCGCAACTTCCAGCCGCTCTCGGCGGAAGAGAAAGCGTCGATCGAGGCCAAGACCCGCAAGCTCGCGGGCGACGGTCGATTCGAGCTCTTCAAGTCGTCGAAGATCTACGACGGCAAGGTCCATCGGATTCAGCACGGATTCGCGACCGACCCACCGGCCTAAGTCGAGAGATCAACCGCCAAGGCTACTCGGTGCCTTGGCGGTTGATATTCAAGACGATCAGGCGCTGCGGGCACCCTCCTCGACGAGGATCTGCCTGGCACGTGCGACCTGGTCATCTGGGGCCTGGACCGACACGAGGATGTGGCCTTGCTCGATCCGGGATTGATATCCCGCCGCCTCATCTTCGGGGATGCCCGCACCGACCAGTCCGCCGATCAGGCCGCCAGAGGCCGCACCGATGCCAGCGCCCGTCAATGCGGCGGCGATCGGGCCTCCGATGAGAACGGTCCCGATGCCGGGAAGCAGCACAGTGCTGCCGACCAGGGCAAGGCCGACAAGCCCGCCGACGACCGCCCCGGAAATCCCACCTGCCGCCATTCCCTCGGCGCTCAAATCGTTCGACCCGGTGTTGCTAGCCAGCTCTCCGGCCACTTCCGTATCGCGCATCGCCACGCCGATCGCATCGCGGTTGAACCCCGCGGCCTGAAGGCGTTGGATGGCGTCCTCAGCCGCGCTGCGCGTCTCGAACATGCCAACGACCGTCTTCATGATGATACCTCTCGGGACGGTTGGCGCCTCCGGAAGGAGGCTGGGAACTCCCTTGCCGCGTACATGTCGCGCCACACACATTCATGGAGAGGGCAAACCCTGCGCCAAGTCCAATCGCCCCAAGCGCCTTGGATTTTTCGGACATCGGCACATGGGCTGCAACGCATGATTTTTATGCCTACCACAGCCTACACGAAGCGCGGTCAACGATCGAAGACCCGGCCTGAACCCGTGACTTCGGCTCGGGAGGCCGGGCTCCGCTATGTGCATGATGATGGACCCGGTTTTGGTCGGGCTCGTTGTGGTTCCGGGTTCCGGTACGTCGACGAAGCGGGGCGTCCACTTCATAACAGGCAGGCGTTGGCACGGATCAAGGCACTCGCAATCCCACCCGCGTGGACCCAGGTCTGGATCTGCCCGAGTGCGGAGGGCCACATCCAGGCGACCGGGCGGGACGAACGGGGCCGGAAGCAGTATCGGTATCACCCGCATTGGCGGTCCGCGCGGGACGAGACGAAATATGCCAGGATGATCCCGTTCGGGCGCACCCTGCCGCAGATCCGCAAGCAGGTCGATCGCGACCTCAGGCTCCCCGGAGTTCCGAGGCGCAAGGTCCTGGCGTTGGTCGTAAAGTTGCTCGAGACGACGATGATCCGCGTAGGGAACGACGAATATGCGCGAGCCAATCGCTCGTTCGGCCTCACCACCCTCCGTGATCGCCACGTCAAGATCCGCGGCTCTCACGTCGAGTTCGCATTTCAGGGCAAGAGCGGCATTCGCCATGACATCGAGCTTGATGACCCCAAGCTCGCGCAGATCGTGAAGACATGCCAGGAACTCCCAGGACAGGAGCTATTCCAGTATCTTGATGACGAGGGGATCGTGCGAGATGTCGGATCGGATGACGTGAACGCCTACCTCCGTGAGCTCAGCGGCCACGATTTCACGGCCAAGGACTTCCGTACCTGGGCCGGCACGATTCTCGCGGCGCTCGCCCTCCAGGAGTTCGAGGCGTTCGATTCCCAGGCACAAGCCAAGAAGAACATCGTCCGCGCGATCGAAGCCGTCGCCGGGCGGCTTGGGAACACACCCACCGTGTGCCGCAAGTGTTACGTTCATCCCGAAGTTCTCGGAGCGTACCTGGACGGCACGATGGTCCAGATCCTGGAGCACCGCGCCTCCACCGCAATGCGGCAGCTTCGCGACCTGAAGCCCGAGGAGGCCGCCGTCCTGGCCTTGATCCAGCGCCGACTGACCGCGGAGGCGTCCCGGAATTGAGTCTTCGTGATGGGGTGCCTGCCACTCACCGACTCCGCTCTAGATCACGTTGCCAGCGCGCCACCACCGCCAACGGAATGCCAGGTAGGTCATGCCGTAGAGTACCAGGCAAAGCACGGGCTCGAGCACGAGGAACACGACCCACACCGGTTGTTGAATGACCGGCAAGAGCTTGGCTTGAGTTCCGGGATCGGATGACCCCGTGGACCCAAGATCACCCTGGGCCGGCGTCTCCACACTGAACGCGGCCGAGAACGGGCTGGTGACCGTCAGGATGGAGAGCCGCTCCTCCGAGATATTCGGGAAGAAACCTTGCAAGAACTTGAAGGTTCCGACCGGGCCTACAAAGAAGACGAGCAGGGTCATGTAGGTCATCACCATCGCCGCCGCCGTCCGGCGGGAGAGCGACGAGCAGAGCAGCCCGATGGTGGTCGTCGCAAGGCACGTCACCAGGATGATGGCGAGGAAGACGATGAGGGTCCACCACCGCTGGCGCAGCTCGGGGATGAGCACGTAGGCCAGGAGGAGTTGCTCGGTGAGCAGGAAGGTCAGGACCGTTGTGACACGAAGTGCCGCGAGAAGCTTCGCGAAGACAATCTGACCCGGCCGCAACAGGGTCGTGAGCAGCAGACCCAGCGTCTGACGCTCCCGTTCCTGCGTGATACTGCCCGAGGAGAAGACCGGACCGACGAGCATGTTAAACGTCACGACGTAGGCCACGTAGTAGCCGGCGTATTGCGGCTTGAAAAACAGCAGGAACGCCATCAACGGGATCGACAGGAGCATGCTGACCTGAATGACCAGGCGGAGCATGAGCGTGCCTTGAGAGAAGATTTCGCTCCGCAGCTCCTTGTCGAGGACAGGGTTCGTGCCGTCCGGCATCAGGTCGGTGCGCTTGGCGGGCGCGAACAGCTTATCGGGGAACAGGTCGCGGTCGATGACGACGCCGATGGCGAACTTCATCTCCTGCTCCTCATCCATCACGTCCTTGCCCTCGCTGCCCACGTCGGGCGGCCTGAGCAATCGCCGGTTCACGACGATGGCCACGACGGTCCAGATGGTCAGGCACCACGGGGGCAGGACGGCGATCGAGACGAAGTCCCGCGCCATCGTATTTTCGGTTCTTGTCATCGCCACACAGACGAGCGAGAGCGGCAGGATGATCAGGTAGCTGACGACCAGCGCCGAGCTCGTCCGGCTGAAATAGCTCGAACAGGCCACGCTGATCAAGCCGAACGTGCCCGCCGCGAGGATGAGGATGAGGTAGGCTCTCGCGATCTCCGAGAGCAAGATCCCGCCCAGCAGGAAGCACAGGATCATCAACGGCAAACTGGACAGGATCAAGAGAACAAGATACGTCAACGAGCTGAGCAGCTTGCCGACGAGGATCGTCATCGGTTCCAGGGGACTGGCAAGGAGCATCTCATACGTCTTCCTCTCCTTCTCCCCCGTGATGGACCCCGCCGCGAAGGTTGGCGCGACCATCGCGACGAGGAAAAACTGGCCGAGAAAGAACAGGTTGAACAAGCTCTGCGCCGCCCCTGAGCTCACATGCGTCACCCCACCGTCACCCGAAGGCCAGGCCAGCCAGACGACGAGTCCCAGGAACGAGACGTAGGCGGCCTGGAGGATGAACGAACGCGAGGATCGCAGGTTCACCAGGAGTTCACGGGAGAGTACGGGGTTATCTTTGAGGATCATGAGGATTCACCACGGAGCACACGGAGAGGCAGAAAGGTTGGATCAGGAGTCCAAGGAACCATTGACAATTCGTTTCAAGGCGTCGACCAGTGTTCTGGAATTGAAGTTGAGTAGGAGGCCAACCCATCGGCCGGAGAGCTCTAGATTGTTTCCCCTTCCCTCTCCTCTCCGTGCGCTCCGTGTTCTCTGTGGTCAACCATTCCCTTAGTTCACAATTCCCTTGGTAATCATCATGAACACTTCTTCCAGGCTCAGCTCCTCCTCCGCGAACGAATGCACCCCCACGCCCGACCCGATCAGCCGATTCAACAATCGAACCAGATCACCCTCTTCGCCTTCGTATTCGCAGGTCAGCGTGTGATCGAACAGTTCAATCGACCGGCATTGAGGCTCATCCCGGAGGATCGAAGCGGCATGGTCGGTGGTGGGATCATTGACGCGAACTTTCAGGACGCGATGCTGGCGCAGCTTGCGGGTGATCTCGCTGATGCTCCCGGCGGCGAGTAGCTTGCCGCGCTCGATGATCCCGATCATGGTGCAGAAGTCGGCGAGCTCGGAAAGGATGTGGCTGGAGACGAGGATCGTCTTACCCATCCCCTTGAGCTCGTTCAGGAGCGCCTTCATCTCAAGGCGAGCACGCGGATCGAGGCCCGAGGCCGGCTCGTCAAGGATCAGGACCGGCGGGTCATGGACCAGGGTCTTCGCCAGGCAAAGCCGCTGCTTCATGCCCTTCGAGAGGCCGTTGACGTAGTCGTCTCGCTTATGTGTCAGGTCGAGCAGTTCCAGTACCTGCCCGATGATCTGCTTGCGATGGGTGCGGGGGATCTTGTAGGCGACGGCGAAGAAATCGAGGAATTCCCAGACCTTCATGCCGTCATACACGCCGAAGTCGTCGGGCATGAACCCGATCACGCGGCGGACCGCCATCGGGTCGTCCACGACGGAGTGCCCGCAGATGAAGCCCTGGCCGGAGGTCGGGCGTAGCAGGGTGGCCAGGAAGCGAATGGTCGTGCTCTTCCCCGCGCCGTTGGGGCCGATGAACCCGAAAATTTCGCCCTGACCGATCGAGAAGCTGAGATCATCGACCGCGACGAAGTCGCCGTAACGCTTGGTGAAATTCCTCACCTCGATCATGGCTTGGCGATCTCCGGTCCGGGCGGGGGCGGCGGCTTGAATGCAGTCGAGCGAGAACGCTTAATGGGCGGCGACGGGCTTGTAATAATCGACCCCGCCCGGATCGGGCGGCGGTCCATACTGCAAGTGGGCCACGATCAGTCGAAATCCGCGGTGTCGATCGACTTTGGGGGTCATCTTTTGACCGGGGTGCGGGTCGGGCGCCCACGCGACCAGCCGAAGCTCGCCGCGTTCTTCGGGTGTCCCGGACCGGTAGGCTTCCACCATTTTCAGGAACGGCGAGGGATCGGTCCAGCCGACGGTCGCGGGCTTGGCCTTGGTGCCGGGGTTGGCTCCTCGGACGTTGACGCTCTCGCCCGCGCCGATGGTGCCGAGAACGGTTCGTTCCCCGGTCTTGATATCGATCAACGCGGCATCGTGGAGATCGAGGTTCGTCCCGTTCTCGATCTTTCCCGACGAGGCATTGCCCGAGTAGACGATCCCCCCCGGCAAGTTCACGATGGCCTCGGCGCGAAACATGGAAAGACTTCGCGGCTGGACCTGAAACCCTTTCAGGGCCGGTTCCGGGAACGACTCAAAGACGGATTCGGCGGAGTCCTCGCCTCGCATGGCGCGTTTCATGTTGAGAGGAAGTGCCAGCGCCGAGGGATCGTTCGGATAGGCGATCGTGTATCGGTCACGACCGGTCGAATAGATCGCGGCGAAGCGGCTCAGGTGGCCTCGCGGATACGGCCCCTGCAACTCCAGGACGTCGATTTCCGTGCAGTCGGAATCGAACCCCATGTCGTACGCGGCGGCACGCTCCACGGCAACGGCGAATCCGAGCGCGAGGATCGGGACGGCCACCCACGCCAGTTCGCGACGCCGGAAGACGAACCGACAGACCATCCAGTTGAGGGGCACGAGCACGAGGATGTATGCAAGAATGACCTTCAGGACAAACGTCGAGGCCGGAATCGTGATGCCCGAGGCCAGCTCCAGCGCGGTCCGGCATTTGACCGGAAGCTCGCTCTGAGTGTCGAGCCAGGCCGCGACCGGCTCGTGGCGGATTGGGTTGTTCGGATCGCCCGGGTCGACGTCCGGCACCGACTGCGCACCGAGGTCGCGTCCGATCAGGCGGAACCAGGTCAGCTCGGGACCGGAGAGAAAACCATAGATGCGACGATCGGTCCCCGGATTCTGCGGCTCCTCAACCCGCCTGAGGAAGACGCGACGGACCAGGGAATCCATCCCGAGCCAGGCGGAGAAGGCCGGGTCGTTCGGGTTCACGGCGAGCATCAGGACCCGCCCACGGCCGACGCGCCACTCGACGCCCAGAGGATGCCCGCCCGGATCGCCGAGCGGGATCACGGTTGCCCCGGGCTTCGGCTCCAATCCCGCGACAAAAACCGGCTTCGCGGCGGCAGGCCGGATCGGCTCGGGTGGCTTGTAGCGGGGAGGGAGGGAGTCTTGATTCCGCCGGATTCCCGACACACCCAACGTCTCATCAAATTCCGCCGGCCAGAGCGGGGGCGGATATTGATCCGAAAGCCCCTTCAGGTCGGCTTCGGACAGGGTCGCGTTCTTTCCCGAGGCCGTTGCGGGAAGATAGTCTCTCAGAAAGCTATCCTGTAACGGTGCAATCGAGGTCGGCCCCGCCGCAATAATGATCAACTGACCGCCGAAATGGAGCCAGTCGATCAGCGCCTGCTGCTGACCCGAGTTCAGCGATTCGGGCGTCAGACTGTCCCAGACAAGATGGCTCGTGTTCGTCCACGTCAGGGGGTGCGAGGACAGAGCCGGCTTGGGCGTCTGCGGCAGGACGAGGCGATAATATCGCTGTTTTTCGATCTCGATCGATCCGGTGTCGCGATCGCCCGACGTTGGCAGCGTCGCCTGAAACCGGGTCCACGAGCCGTAGAGGCTGGGTTCGGGGCTAAGAATCGGAATGATCATCTGATGGGTCTCGAGCCGCATCAGCGGAACGGCCGACAAAGCCTCGGGGCGGATCGCGTCCGGGCGGGTCAGTTCGAGGCTCAACTCCTTCATGAACTCCGGCATCATGATCTGGAGCCCAAGCTTGGATCGCTGCTCCTTCTGGAGGCGGGCCTCCCGGCGAAAGATCATCGCGTGGGGCATGTCGAAGAGCCGGATCTGGGACC
This sequence comes from Planctomycetota bacterium, assembly GCA_028291545.1. GTDB lineage: Bacteria > Planctomycetota > Planctomycetia > Isosphaerales > Isosphaeraceae > JAQGHR01. The sequence continues at coordinate 14,882 of JAQGHR010000068.1, forward strand.
GCCCGCCCGTCTCGGACGACGTCTGCAAGTATCCGTCGTAGTCCGCCAGGTTCGCCTGCATCTCCATGTTCAACGTCGACCAGTGGTTCCGCTTCACGTACGGAAGCACGTCGAACGGGGTGATCTGGGAACGGAAGAACTCGAACGGAGGGCGGTCCTTGTCCTTCTTATTCTTGGCATCCAGCGCATCCAGATCGCCGCCCATCGCCTTGAGCTTATCGATCGCCGTGGTCTGGCCGCTCGCGGGCGAGACCAGGGCGCAGGCGAACGCGGGGATGACAAGAATGAGCAGCCTCGGACTCAGACTCATGATGCGGACCTCACGGAGCCATCCCCACGAGGGTGGGGCCGAGCGAGCCGCGGGCGATGCGGATCGGTGCAAGTGTCAGTCTACCGGCTCATGAGGATGCCCGAAAGTGGTCCGGCCGGAAATCCGAAAGAATTGGGAATGCTCTCACGCGCCCGACCAGCGGCGATAGTCCTCGGGCGTGTCCAGATCGGCATCCAGATCCGGAAATGCGACCAGCAACCGATCGACCCGGGCCTCGGGAGCCGAGAGCAGCGCGTTGACCCCGACGTTTCGCGGGAGGTTGCGAATGGCCATCGCCACAGTCCACGGCAAGGCCAGGGGATGACCTCGCCGACCCTCACGCTCGGGAACGATGATCCGCGACGGATCTGTCAAGAACTGCCGGACGACGGCCGCGACCAGGCCGGAGGTCATGCCGACGGAATCGCCGGGCGCGATCAGGACGCCGGAAGGAGGCTCGAATTCTCCAGTGACCAGCAAAAGCCCGGCCTCGATCGTGGATCTCATGTCCACGGTCGGCGCGACAAGATGCGTCGTTTCGGCACCGGCGTCCGCCGCCAATTCCTGGATACGAATTGAGCCTTCTTGATGGATGGGCGGGGCGATCACCAGCACGCGGTCGGCCCCGCCGTTCTTCAGAGCACGGATCACCCGCTGGATCAGCGGCTGGCCGTGGACGTCGAGCAGGAGCTTCGGCCGTCCCATCCGGGCGCTCAGGCCGGCGGCCGGGACGAGGGCGGCGATCATGCGTTGGAGGCCTCGATCCGGACGGCCGGTTCGTTCTGAGGCAAGGGGCCGAGGTTCCTCCGAGCGATCAGCTCGGCGACGATACTCACCGCGATCTCCACAACCGATTCCGACCCGATGTCGATCCCCACCGGCGCGGCGACTCGGGCGAGCGTGGAGCCTGGGACTCCCTGCTCGCGGAGCGCCTCGAAGATCATGCGGATCTTTCGACGGCTCCCGATCAAACCGACGTACGGCGCGATCGTGGGGGCGAGATACGAGAGGGCTTCCTGATCGTGACCATGCCCCCGGGTGACGATGAGGGCGAAGGTGTTCGAGGTGATTTCCAGGGCGGGCAGCACCTCGTCCATCGGCCCGACGACCAGGCGTTCGGCCAGGGGAAACCGCTCGGTGTTGGCATACTGATGGCGATCATCAACGACCCACACATCGAAATCCGCCCTGGCGGCAAGGTCCGCGACGGCCTGGCCGACGTGCCCGGCCCCGACGATCACCAGGCGGACTCGCGGCAAGGTCGGCAGGAAGGCCACACCGTCACGAACTCCCGGACGAGGTCGGTCGGAGAGAGGATGGACCTGACCGACGTCGGGCACGGCGTCGCCTTCCGGAGCATACCGTGCGACGGGGACTCCGAGGGAATCGTAGAGAATGCGAGAGCCGACGGCTGCCATCGCTCGCGCCGGATCGATCACGAGGGCCTCGGTGAATCCGTCCCCCGTCTCCAGACGACGGAACAAGGCTTCGAAGTAAAGACTCGCGTCCTCTCCCTGGATCGCCTCGGCCAGGATCGCCATCCGACCCCCGCAGATGAGGCCGTCGGCCCAGGCGTAGTCATGGTCAAGAATGAAGCTGTGGATTTCTGCTCCCGGCCGACCGACCCGCCGGATCGCCTTCTGCTTGACCTCCGCCTCCACGCACCCGCCGCCCAGCGTCCCCACCTGGCCGCCATCGGGATCGACGAGCATCCTCGCACCCGCTTTTTGGGGCGTGGAACCGCGGGTCTCGACCACCTGGCAATGAATGACCTCACGCCCCGAGGCAAGCGACGCGGCAAGAGATCGGATCAGGTCACGCATGGGTATTTCGTACGCCTCCGGTCAGGTCGAAGCTCGGCCGATTCAGAGTAGCCGGATGGTCCCGATCGGACAAGCGGTTCGATGCGAGCAGGACGACCTCTGAAGGTGGGAATCGAAGAGTTTCACGCAGAGACGGGGAGGGGACGCAGAGGAAGAAGAAAGATGGGTTCAATCAGTGGATCACGGGTTCGGGTTGTCGCACGGTGCTCCCACCCAACTCTTGCCTCCTCTTCGCTATCTTCCTCTTCTCCGCGGCCTCTGCGTCCCCTCCCCGTCTCTGCGTGAAACTCTTCGATTCCAATCATTCCAAGGCGGAACGGCCAGGTTGCGATGGTCCGATGTGGTGGGGTAACGTCGTGGAGAGTTCATTCCTGATTCCCGAGGAATCCACGACCGATGCCTCAACGCATCCCACTGATCCTGGCCAGTGCCTCGCCTCGTCGGCGGCAATTGCTGACCGAAGCCGGCTACGTGTTTGAGGTCGATCCTTCGGGTATCGACGAGCCGGAACCGGCGGGTCCGATGGATGTTCGGATCTATGTCGCCGAACTGGCCTGGAGGAAGGCGTTCGAGGTCGGCGCTCGGCACCCCAACGGCCTGATCCTGGCGGCGGATACCTCCTGCGCCGTGGCCGGTGAGATTCTGAACAAGCCGATCGATCGCGAGGACGCCGAGCGGATGATCCGCCTACAGGAAGGTCGCAATACCGATGTCGTGACGGGACTCGTGCTCTATCGTCCGGATCGAGGTGAGTGGGTGGCAGCCCTGGAAACCAGTGTGGTCCACTTCCGGCATCTGACCGACGCCGAACGGACCGACCACCTCGACTCGAAACGCTGGGAAGGGAAGGCCGGAGCGTATGGCGTGCAGGATCAAGATCGTTATATCGAGGTCGTCTCGGGAAGCTGGTCGAACGTGGTCGGACTGCCGATGGAGAGGCTGGCGAGCTTGCTGAAAGATCACCCGGGGCTCGCATGACCAGGAGGGGGAAATGGGCATCGAGGCACTCGTCGTCGGCACGGTCCTTCTGTTGGTCTATATCCCAAGAATAAGAAAGCTTCTGGCTCATAATGGATTCCGGGGTGGTGGCCAATTCGCTGTCGCAACTGCTTGGGTAGGTCCGACTTCAGTCGGGCCTTTTCCTTGAAAAAACGATGTAACTGGCCCGACTGAAGTCGGACCTACCCCTCTACGAGCGTTCTCCGTCGGCACCACCCCGGAATCCGTTATGAGCCAAGCTTCTTTGGAGACGATCTGTCCGAGCCGCGCGCCGGAGGCTGAAGGAGGATCGCGGCCTGGCATGTCAGCGCGACTGGTACGAGATGTTTTTCGCCTCGGAATCCCTCTCCTTCGAGGCATCGTGGGCGGTGTCCGAGAAGTTAGCGCATCACCTCGGGTGCGATCCGACCCAATTCCGCCCGCACGATCCGCTGAATGCTCGAACGATCGATGGAACGACTGAGGGTCTATCTGCCCCGGACGAGATCGACGAATTCTGCGTCGAGTTCGATTTGTGGCTCGACTCGCTCGACCCGGTCCTCCACGCCACGTACGGGTGTGGCGCAGGGTCTGGCAATGTCCAAACCATCGCCGACCTGATAAGGTGGGTCGAGCCATTCATGATGAAGAAGGCCAAGAGCGCGGGGCTTTGTGATGACGCCATCAGATAAACCGGAAGCACCCCGCCGCTCGCTACCGGCACGCCTGGCGAGAACCTGGGGCATCCCCCTGGTGCTCGGCACGTTGATCGCCCTGGTCTGGATGAAATACGTGAGCCCGACGAACGGATCGGCCGAATTCGCGGATGTGCCGAAGCCATCGGCCGTGAATGGGGACCGTGCTTATGGATACTTGAAGAAAATCTGCGAGATCGGCCCCAGGATGGCGGGGACTGAGGCCAATACGAGGCAACGAAACCTCGTCGCGGCGCACTTCAAGTCCATGGGCGGGACGGTCCACGAGCAGAAATTTGCATCCCGGCATCCGCTCACTGGCAAGCGCGTCGATATGGTCAATCTGGTCGGCTCGTGGTTCCCCGAACGGACCGAACGAGTGGTCCTGGGCGCCCACTACGACACCCGTCCGTTCCCCGATCGAGATCCGGACCCCGCCAATCGCCGAAAGCCCTTCATCGGGGCCAACGACGGCGCCTCGGGCGTGGCACTCTTGATGGAGATCGCGCATCACTTGAAGGAGAGCCCCACGCCCTGGGGCGTCGATCTGGTCCTGTTCGATGGCGAGGAACTCGTCTATGAGTCGGACGAGGGGGAACGGCGCGGCGATTATTTCCTCGGCTCGAAGGAGTTCGCCAGGCAGTACAAGGCCGAATCGAAGCGAGGGAAGATGCGATACCTCGCCGGTTTCGTGCTGGACATGGTGGGAGGCAAGGAGTTGACGATCCCGGTCGAGCCGATGAGTCAGAAGCTCGCGGGCAACCTTGTGCGAGAGGTCTGGGGTATCGCGGATCGTCTGAATTCGCGCGCGTTTCAGCAGAATCTCGGCCGAGAGGTCCTCGACGATCACTTACCGTTGAACGACGCGAGAATCCCCACGATCGATATCATCGATTTCGAGTTCCCCTACTGGCATACGGCGAACGATGTCCCCGAAGAATGCTCGGGCAAGAGCCTCGCCGAGGTCGGTCGCGTCATGACGGCGTGGTTGAACCAGCCTCGCCCGACGAAGACGCCGAAGCGCTAGAGGCATGGTCGTAGAACGCCCCCCTTCATGAGGCGCGTAAGCGTAACTCTTCTCGCTCTTTACGGGTGAGGTCGAGGTCAAATCGGGTTAATTCGAGATCCAGGCGCAGACGCTCCAGGGCGTCCCTGGCAACGTCGAGGATGCGGCTCCGAAAGCGAGCCTGCTCAATCGCTTCGGACACGGCCGGCGCCAGCTCTTCCCGGATGCCGGGGGGCAGGGCGCGGACGAGGTCCAACAAGTCGGCCAGTTCGGTCGGGACCGATTCGCCGGGCGGAAGAGCCGCCCGGCCAGGTGCGTAAGACATGGTGTGGTTCTCTCCTGCGATCCGTGCCAAGTCTAACACGCGAATTCAGGTTGAGACTGCCGATTGCGAAGAATTATCTGACTGGGCAATCCAGCGAAGCACGTCTCCCTCATGGCCGATCCGTGGTAGCTGGGCAGAGAACCAACGGCACGGTCCTCACGCCGCCCTCTCGCAGTTTCGCGCCGAATAAAAATCCCCGGAGTGGAATCGAAACTCCTTCTCCCGAGGTTCGGCAGGCCGGCGCGTGTGCGATCCGTCGTCCTCATGAAGACTATCGCAGCGTTCCGGGATTCCGATCGCGGAATCCCTCGTAAGGTGTCCTTCGTCCTGTTTTTCCTCGTGATCCCCGCCGTTATCTCCCTCCAGATCTGGGCCAAATACAGCAACTACCACAATCCTCCGTGGGCTGGTTTAAGGAATGGCGAGGGGACCGCGGGAACGAGCGGTAGACGTCTCGATTCCCGGAGCCAGGACAAATTACAGGGCCTTGCATGGCTGCATGGAAGCCACACGGGTCAGTTTGACCTTCACCCGCTCGTCGAAGGCGGATAGAAGGTAGACCGAGACGCGCGGGCCTGGACTGCGCGCAGGAATCAGGATCGGCCCGACGACACGGAGGTCTCGCGCCATGCCCTCGAATTCGACACGCGCCGCGATCATGCTTGCGGTCATGCTGGTGATTGGCCTCGCAAGCCTTCGGGGCGACGAGACCAAGGAGAACGCCCTGCGCGAGGGCTTCGAATCGGACAAGACCTCCTGGCGGCGCGAGGAGACCGACGCGACCGTCGTCATCCAGGCCCACGATCGATCCAAGCGCGCCGCCCACGAGGGCCAGACCTCCGAGCGATTCGCCTTCAAGGCGGGACCGGGAAGCGTGCTCTTCTACAGCCAAGCCTTGCCGCAAGTTCCGATCTCGGAAAAACTTCGGGCGAGTCTGTACGTGCGCGCCAATCGCGCCGGGGTTCAGTTGTTCGGAAGGATCGTGTTGCCCGACGACCTCGATCCCGACACGGGCCGTCCCTCATTCGTATTGGTACCGGGCGACACCGTCACGGTCGCCGATCGCTGGCAACGGCTGGAGCTGACGGATCTGCCAACCAGCCTGGAGAGGCAAGCGCGGGTGCTTCGCGTCGGTTCGAATCGAAAGGTCAGCCTCCAGGGCGCGTATCTGGAACGGATCGTCGTGAATTTGTACGGCGGCGCCGGGGATACGGAAGTCTTCCTGGATGAACTCAGCGTCAGCCCTCTCCCCGCCGCGAAGCCAGAGGCCGAAGACGACGACTTGCCGGACGCCATCGAAAAGCCGCCCCTTCCGGGTGCGGGCGCCTTACCGCCGACCCGCGTCGAGCCCAAGGACACCGGACGAGTGAGGTTGGTCGGGAACATGCTCCTGAAGGACAACGTCGAGTGGGTCCCGTCGGTGATCTACGCCCCCGGCGCCGACCCGATGGTCCTCCGGCAGCATGGATTCGACACCATGGCCTTCGATGCCGACTCGCCCGCGCGTGCTATGGAAGAAGCCGTTCGCGCCCGGCTCCTCCTCATGCCGACCCTGGATCTCGCGCGTGACGTCTCGCCCGAGGTCATCGTTGCGCATGCGGACCGCTTCGCGTATCGCGATCAGGTGGCCTTTTGGAATCTGGGGGATGCGCTGGGGGATTCCCGGGACGTCAAGAAGCGCAGGGCCGAGCTGGAGCGGGTTCGCCAGGTCGTCTCGGGCCTGCGCGACTTGCCGGAGGGGCGGCCCCGGCTGGCGTTTGGAACGATCCAGGATTTCCTGCCGCAGTATGCGCTGGCGGGAAGGAACCTCGATCTTCTAGGGATCGAGGCCACCGACTGGGCCACGATCCGGGAGCCGCTCGAGACGTATCGATTCCTCCAGCAGCGTCGTGAAATCACCGCCGTGAAGAACGCCCACGCCCCGTTCCTGGCCTGGGTGAATGCCGCCGCGCCGCCCAGTGCTTCGCAGAATGTCTGGGGGTTCGATGACCCGCCCACATGGGGTCGTCCGCAGGTCCAGCCGGAACAGATCCGGCAGCAGGTTTACGCGGCGATCTCGGCCGGGTATCGGGCCATCGGGTTCCGGGCCGATTCGGAGATCACGCGCCCCTCCGGGGAAGCTCGGTTGATCGAGATGGCCTTCCTGAACGCCGAGATGGACCTCGTCGAATCGCTCATCGCCAAAGGATCAGACCCGATCCAGTTCTGGCCCACGTTCAGCAAAGACCCCGAGATCCCCATCGTTTATAACCCGCTGGGCAACTCCGGCGGCCTTGGCCAGCGCACGATCGCGACGGCGAAGCCCTTGAAGGAGACCCTACCGCACGCCGCCATACGAACGGCGAGCATCCCCACGGCGGATAAGCGCGGCCGGCTGCTCCTGGTGGTGGACTACTCGGCAGGGTCGCAATACCAGCCCCCGCAGATGGCCGAGAACGAGCTCAACGTGATGGTGCCCGTGGCGGAGAACTGCATCGGCCTGGAGATCACGCCCGCGAGCGTCCAGGTGCTGAAAAGCGAGCGCACGACCGGGGGCCGCAAGTTCATTCTCCCGGTATTCAACGGCACCGCGCTGATCCTGGTGACGACCGATCTCGGAATGAAAGCTCGGCTCGAAGCCGAGGTCGCCAAGATCGCCCCCATGGCGACCGATCTGGCCATCCGGCAGGCTCGGCTGCAAATCCGCGAGGCGGCGGAGATCAACGGACTCCTGGCCCGGGATGGCCATCCGGCCCGTGACGCGGACGACCTGCTCCGCCAGGCGAACACGATCCTGAAGGCAGCCAACGACGCCCGCGAGCGGATGGACTACGCCCTGGCCTGGTCGGAGGCCCAGCGGGTCGGCCGCTCGCTCCGCGTGCTCAAGTGGAGGCACTACAGCAAGGCCTACGACCAGATGTTCCGACTGACGCGAGACCTGGCAAGGGTCGAGGAGGCCAAGGCCCCCTACCCGCTCCTGCCGTCAATCGCCAGCCCGCCGCTGACGGCGTTTCAGACCTTGCCACAGCACTTCATCTGGATGTCCTGGATTCGGGGCGAGCGGGGCGGGTTTGGCGAGAACCTCCTGCCCAGCGGCCTGTTCGACTTCGACGGAGCTGAGGGCCTGCGCGACGCCGGCTGGGAGAACGTGAGCCACGAGGCCGAGGACGTGGAGACCAAGGTGGAACTCTACCCCACCTTCGGATACGGCGGCGATAATGGGGCGCTGAGGCTTGTGGTGATCCCGAAGGACGTGGACGAGAAGTCCATCGCGAAGGTCATCCCGTTCCTCGATCATCCGGCGTTGGCGGTGCGATCGCCCGCGATCAAGGTCCACAAGCGTTGCGTGTACCGGATCCGATTCCTCGTCCGACTGACCCGTCAGTTGCCGCCCGCGACGGGGGGAATCATCGTCCGTGACTCCCTGGGCGGTGAGCCGTACCAGTTCCGGATCACGGACGCGTGCCCGCACTGGCGCGAGGTGACCCTGTATCGGGCCGCGGCCGAGGACGGCGACATGACGATCACCCTCGGCCTGGCCGGATACGGCGAGGCCTGGTTCGATCGCCTTCGCGTGGACACGATCACCGAGGGTGCCTCGCCCACTCCCAGCCGGCCCGCGATCAATAACACCCCCATCGCTCGCCGGCCGACTCCGCCCCGCGCTAACCTCCCCGAACCGTCGGATGGCAACACCCTGCCGCGGCGTTGAGGGGCGATTCGCAAAGCGGGATCCGAGATTCGAGAGAATTGCACGAGTGACGCGGCAAGAGCCCGCGCGCCATTCTCCCGCGTGATACGGAACGTATGTTAAACTTGAGCGATTCCGCCGACCGGGCGGGTGATCGTTTCACGTCTTTGCGCGCTTGTCGTTTGCTGGGCGGCGAGATTCCGCCCAGGCTATGGAACTTTCCCAGGCGTCGGAACGTCAAAAGGACGGAAACGCACCTCGTGCCTCGGTGTCCGGGCCGGCCACTTTCGGTGGTGGGCCTTGACTCGCTTGACTTTACGTTGACGCGCACTATCCCGGTTTGCTAGCGTACTCCGGCCCTCGCGAGCCGAGCCCGCGCCGACCTGTTTTCCTCCCAAGTCTCGGACGATGACTCGATTGCATTAGGAGTCTCCGCGCATGGCCAAGATCCAGTCCGTCTGGGCAATCGACATCGGACAGGCTGCCCTCAAGGCGCTCAAGTTGATGCCGGGGGAAGACCCCGACACGCTTCTCGCCGAAGCGTTCGACTTCATCGAATATCCCAAGATCCTCAGCCAGCCCGATGCGGACGCCGAGGAACTCGTCCGTGAAGCGCTCGCCACGTTTCTCGGCCGTAACGAGGTGAAGGGGTCCAAGGTCGCCCTCGGCGTCTCGGGCCAGGCCGGGCTGGTGAAATTCATCAAGCTCCCGCCGGTCGAGAAGAAGCGGATCCCGGATATCGTCAAGTTTGAGGCCCGCCAGCAGATCCCGTTCGCCCTGGAAGAGGTCATCTGGGACTACCAGCAGATCGGCGGCGATGAGGACGGCGACGACGACGAAGGCTTCACCATGGCCGAGGTCGGCCTGTTCGCCATGAAGCGCGACCAGATCAACCGGGCCATCATGCCGCTGAAGAACGCCGGGATCGAGGTCGACATCGTCCAGATGGGGCCGATCGCCCTCTACAACTTCGCCGCCTTCGACCGCAAGGTCGGCAAGGGCGACGAATCCGGCTCGATCGTCTATGTGGATATCGGCGCGGACAATTCCGACCTGATCATCACCGACGGTGCCCGGATCTGGCAGCGCAACGTCCCGATCGGCGGCAACCACTTCACCCGGGCGCTCACCAAGGAACTGAAGCTCACGTTCGCCAAGGCCGAGCACCTCAAGCGGAATGCGACCAAGGCCCCGGACCCTCGCGCGGTCTTCACCGCCATGCGGGGCGTATTCAACGACTTCTCCAGCGAGATCAACCGCTCGATCGGCTTCTACTCCAGCGTGAACCGGACGGCGAAGATCTCCAAGGTCGTGGGACTGGGCAATGGGTTCAAGCTGCCCGGGCTGCAGAAGTTCCTCCAGCAGAACCTGAGCTATGAGGTCGAGAAACTCGAATCGTTCGAAAAATTGACTGGCGACGAGGTCGTGACGGCCCCGCAGTTCGTGGAGAATCTGCCGAGCTTCGCGATCGCCTACGGCCTGGCGGCGCAGGGCCTGGGCAAGGCTCCGATGAAGACGAACTTGCTGCCCCCGGAGATCGAGCAGGTGCGGATGGTGCGCCGCAAGAAACCCTGGGCCCTGGCGGCCTCGGCGCTCCTGATGCTCGCCTTCACGTTCCTTTTCCTGTCCGACTGGAGCGCCTGGGCCAAGGCCACGTCCACCGACTTCAAGGCGGCCGTACAGCAGGCCGACACCACGACGAAGAACGGCAACCAGCTCACGGATGCCTTCAACAAGGCCAAGGCCACGTTCGACGCCGAGAACGGCAAGGGGAAGACGCTGGTGGACGTGGGGTCCGAATCCACGAACTGGCCCGCGCTTTTCCAGGTCGTCAGCAGGGCGATCCCCGATCCGGCCAAGCAATACAAGCGCGACCCGAACGACCCCAAGAATTTCGATTTCCTCTCGAAGCTCACGGTGCATATCGACGCCATCGTCCCCCGCTACCGGTCGGATGTTGATGCCCTCTGGTTCAGCGATCCCACCGTGCTGACCGATCCGATGAAGGTCACGATGCATGTCTGGGACCGGAAGAACAAGCCCAAAGGTGAGGGTTGGATCATCCAGGTCGTCGGTCACCACTACAATCCGACCAAGTCCCCGAAGATGTCGGCCGAGGAGAAAGCCTTCGCCTTCGGCCCGCTTCCCTACATTCAGCAACACATCCTGCCCCGGTTCTGGACCCCCGAGTTGAGAGCCTTCGGGATCCACCACGCGGTGCTGACCTGGATGCCCACGCCGGATCGGGCCTGGACCTCCGCCAAGTCCGTGGGCGCGAACGTCCTGGCCCCCATGCTCCCGGCGGAAGCCGCCAAGGGCACGGGCACCTCCGCGGGCAGCGCCGAAGGCAGCGCCGGCGGCGGCGGCGGCGGCGGCGGGAAGGGGGGCAGTGAAGCGTTCGCGGGGGTCGGCGGAGGCATGCCCGGCGGTGGGATGGGCATGGGCCTGGGCATGGACGGCATGATGGGCGCAATGGAAGGCGCGATGGGCCTGGGCGGCGGGGCTGCGGCGGCCAAGAAAGCGCACGAGCTGAAGACCCTCACTCGAACCGATTTCAAGATCGAATTCATCTGGCAGCCCAACGCTTCCGACGCAAAGCCGATGGAACTCGCCGAGATCAGGAAGCAACTGGACGAAGAGGTCACGAAATCCAAGGGTGCCGTCGGCGCACTGGACGAAACGGCGTTCACCGCCTCCTCGGTCGAGAAGTCGGCGAAGGCCTTCGAGAAGGCGACGGCAGGTGCTTCGGATCTCGGGAAGGCAGGACCGGTCCCGCCCACGTCACCCACGCCACCTTCCACTCCGGCTCCGAAGTAATTTCGAGCGATCAAATCTCGGCCTGGGTGAGGCTCGGAAATTCTCACCCCGGCCGCCCTCAGCAACGGCTCGTTACCGGCACGATCAATCGCAACTGACCTCCCTTCGAGGGGCTTCTCGACCATGGATCAACTCAAGGAATTCCTCAATCAGGCGGTCAAGCACCGCTTCTGGGTGGCGATCGGCGTCGCGGCTCTCATGTCGCTGTGCGCCTACTTCCTCGGCACGGGCGCGATGGCCGAGGAGGAGAAAAAAGAAGCCGCCAAGATCAAGGGCGCCGTGGACGGGGTCAAGAAGTACACCAGCGGGCAGGTCAAGAATAAGCCCTGGACCGACACCGTCGTCGAGAAGACGGGCCTGGTCCAGAAGGACGTGATCGCGTCCTGGATCAAGCTCTACGATAAGCAGGCCCCGCTGCTGGATTGGCCCGCGCCCGTCAAGAAGGAATTCGAGGATCCGGCCTGGGATCGCAAGTATCCCGAGGGGGTGGATCCCCAGCGGGTCCGCGACGTGATCCTCGAATACACGCAGGCTTACCCGGATTACGCGGATGAAATTTACAAGTCGTTCCGGCCCTTCAATCCCGAAGACGGCACCGGGATCGTGGTAGCGCCCTCCAAGGCGGCGCTGTTGCGTACCCAGGTTTATGAGGAAAGCCGGTTGCCGACGCTGGGCGAGGTGTGGTCGGCCCAGCAGAAGCTCTGGATTCAGAGGACGATCCTCAAGGTCATCGCGGACGTGAACGCCAGGGCCAAGGCGAAGGATTGGGACAGCGCGGTCATCAAGCAAATCCTGATGCTGGAAGTGGCCAACGCCTTCGCCGTCGATCAACGGAGCGATGCCAAGGGTGAAGGGACCCTCGAGGACCCTCCCGAGATCCTTGCCCCCGGACAGGCCCCCGCGACCGAGAAAACCGCGGCCGCCTCCTCGTCCGGCAAATTCGGCGATGGTGGCGCCTTCGGGGGCGGCGGCGGGGGCGGCGCCTCGACCACCCCCGAGAAGATCCAATTCGTCAAGTCGCCGAATCCCGACCAGTACTTCATCGTCCCGATCGCGCTGACGGTATTCATCGAGCAGGATCGCATCCCCGATCTCCTCGTCGAGTTCAAGAACTCGCCGATGACGATCCGCGTGTTCGACGTCCGGTGGATCAAGCCGAGCACCCCCGTGAAGAAGCCCCGCAAGGGTCAGGCCCTGCCGGGGGCGCCAGGGGGGATGGGCGGCCGCAGCATGATGGGCGGTGAAAATCTCCTCGGCAGCAGCGAAATGGCGATGTCCATGGGCGGCCGCCTGGACGGCGGCAGTTCCGGAGTCGCGTCGGGCTATAGCAAGTCGCTGAAGGCGGGCGGCGGTAGTGGGCCGGGGGGGACGAATGCACCGAAGGGCCGCGAGGGCGGCAAGGATGTCAAGGACGCCAATCTGAAAGCACTCGTCCTGAAGGGCAAGGACAAGAAGGGCCAGGAGAAGAAGAGCACCAAGGACGACGAACCGGAGGCGACGACCGGCTCGAACCCCTACTTCAATGTTGTCGAGGTCACGATTCGCGGCCAGGCCCGCTTCTACAAGGCCCCGCCGAAGCCCGCTGCTCCGGCTCCCGAGCAATTCCCCGGAGCTGCCCCCGAGCCCGCGAAGGATGCCTCGGCCAAGGCCGATACACCCAAGGCCGACGCCGCCAAGGACGCGACGGCGAAGGATCAGCCCAAGGCGGAACCGGCCAAGGGCGAGGCCCCCAAGGATCAGCCCAAGGATGCACCCAAGCCAGAACCGGCCAAGGGCGCACCCGCGAAGGACGCGGCCCCTCAGCCCGAACCGGCCAAGACGGACGCACCCAAGGCCGTGACGCCCAAGGCGGACGCCCCGGCGCCCAAGCCGGACGCCCCAAAGGACACGACACCCAAGGGCGACGCCCCGAAGGGTGATACTGGCAAACCCAAGGGGACCGAAGCGCCCAAGGCGTAGGCCCAGATCGGTCCCGCACGAGTTGAAACGCGTCGAATGACCCCGCACCGGAGACGAGGAAAGGTCCCCACTCATGGCCAACCCGACCGTCGATAAACTGAAGGCCTTCGGCCTCCGCCACGGCGAAAAAGTCGCCATGGGGGTGGTGGCTACAATCTTCGCCGCCTGCTCTTACTACGCCCTGATCCACCCGTCGATCCAGACGACGCCGGACGAAGTCACGAAGACGGCCAAACTTGCGCAAGCCAATCTCAACAACTCTCCCAAGAAGGAGACGATCGTCGAACGGCTCGAAGCCGACGGCATTACGCTGATCGGCTTCGAGAAGAAGGTCGAGGCCCTTCAGGCCGGGACGTCTGATGCGTCGCAGTACAGCCTGGCCAATTCGTTCGTCAAGCCGGAGCCGGGCGCGGGCCTGATCCGCGACATGCCCGAGTTGATCGCGCCGACGCAGATCTACGTCCACGCCGGCCGCGGCGCGGTCCGCATCATCGAGCTGGACGACGATGGCAAGCCGAAGGAGAAAGAGGCCGGCGATGACGGCGCTGCGCCTCGAGCGCGCAAGAAGGCCAAGCGCCCCGCCGGCGGGCCGATGGGCGGCGGCATGCCGGGCGGCGGTCGGCCCGGCAGCAAAGCCGGCTCGAAGAAGAAGAACACCGGCGTGCTCGCCGAGGCCCAGCGGAAGAAAGACGAGCTACGGGCCGACGAGATCAAGAGAAAGGGCTTTGCCGGAGCTGATGAGGTCAAACAAGACACCGAGAAGGAGGCCGAGCCGGTCCTCCTGTCGGCCGAAAATTACGAGACCGAGCTGAACGGCTACCGGTTCGTCACCATCGTCGGCAAGCTCGATCATAAGAGGCTCAAGGAGAATTACTCCAAGGCCCTCAAGGTCGATCTCAACGCCGCGAATCCCGATTACAAGCGACTCGACGTCCAGCGCCAGGAACTCCTCAGCGACGGCTCCTGGAGCGCCTGGGAGATGGTCGATCGCTCGGTCTACGAGGAAGTCAAGACGCTCCTCACTCAAGAGGAAAAAGAGATCGTCCCTCCCTCGGCGATCATCTCCACGCTGGTGGACCCGCTGCCCTTCCTGGAGGTCGGTTACTGGGTGAGGGCTCACCACGCCGCCCTCATCCCGGCCGAGATGCTGAAGCCGAAGGTCGTCGAAGCCCCGCCCAAGAATGCAGCCAAGGGAGCGGCGAAGGGGGCCAAGGGCAATGGCCCGCTTGGCATGGGAGACTACGGTAAGGGCGCGGCGGGCGGAATGAATGGCCCCGGGATGAGCGGTCGGCCAGGCGGCGGCAACGGACTCGGCATGGGCGATTATGGCGGCAAGGGCGGAGGCATGAAGGGGCCGGGGATGGGCGGCCCGAACATGGGGGGACTGGGAGGCGGTCCGTCCGAAGGGGCCTTCGAGAAATCCAACGACGACTGGCTCATGATTCGCGCCCTGGATTTTAGCGTGAAGCCCGACGCGACCTATCACTATCGGGTTCGCATCGTGGTGGCGAACCCCAATCACGGCTGGGAGAGCGTCAGCCCCGGCGTGGACACACGCTCCAAGGAGCTCGCGGGCCCCTGGAGTGCCATGACCGCCGAGGCCAGCGTCCCGCCCGACGTAGCAACCTACGCCGTGGGCCGGACCCCTCCCAGCCCCAACACTCGCCCCGACGAGGTCGAGTTCCAGGTCGTGCGCTGGAATGAGGACGATGGCCTCACCGTCGTTCAGAAGTTCGGCCAGGCTCCCGGCCAGATCATCGGATCGAAATTCTCCCCGTGGGTCCCGAATGAGAAGAAGGACCGCCTGGTCACGAAGGAGTACGACTTCACCAGCCGCCAGGTCCTGGCCGACGCCCTGGGGGGGGATCGCCCCGCGTCATCGATCCAGAATTTGGGCGTGACGAAGTTCGAGATACCCGTGCTCGCCCTGGTCGTCAAACCCGACGGCATGCTTGTTGTGCGGGACCAGGCCCTGGACTCGAACAATGGCGAGATGGCCGAGATGCTCGACATCTACGCGCAGATCAAGAAGGAGGCGTCGCCCGGTAACAAGAAGAAGTCCACCTCGAACATGATGGACATGTACAGTGGCATGGGCGGCATGGGTGCCGGTGGAATGGGTGCCGGTGGAATGGGCGGTAGCCGCGGCGCCGGTAGCCGCCCGGGCGGCAACACAACCGGTTCGCAATAAGATCGCTCGCACACGTAAATGAGCCATCGAACGGCCCCCGGCATCAGATGCCGGGGGCCGTTCTCGTTGGAGACTTTCCTGAATGCGACCCGGCCATCTCGGGGCCCATCCTGTCGGGCCTGCCACACCGTCTTCTTACCCCGCTGTCGGGGGCCTTCGGCCTGAGGGTTCGTCTCCCCGCAACGAGGCGCAAAGCCCCCCACGCCTCATCGCAGCGGAGGGCGCGTCGGAAACCGCGAAAAATTCCGCGAACTCCGGTTGACCGACTCCGAGGATCGCGGTATGACACCGCCTCGTCTTCTCCCCTTTCTCGGACGCCTCCTCGCGCCAACCCCCTTGAGCCGTGAAAGACTCGGTTTAGCCGGGCGAAGCAGCCGTTGCTCTTGCGGGCGGCGGCCCGTGACGAGCCATGGAATCACGTCTGCTACCGCGGGGCACGTATACCACAGACCGTCGCCAGGGAAGTCGGCGGTCGTCCCGTGTGTGGCGAAAGGAGGTCGCGTTGGGAAGGCTCAAAACGCTCACGATCCTTTTGACCCTGGGCGCATGGGGTTCCGCCACGGATGGCGCCCCGCCCGACGACGCGGCCACGCCCGCGGCTCCGGCAACCCGAGAGCAACCGCCGGCACACCCGTCGAAGTATCTCAAGGCGGCGCAGATGCTCGCCAAGAAGAACGACCCCAAGTCCGCGGATCTGGCCGCCAAGTACGTCAAGGCAGCCGACGATTATCGCGACATGCTCACCGTCGAGGAGCAAGCCAAGCTCGACGCGCTGAAGGCCCAGGTCCAGCCGACGGCCGCCCCGCCCTCCGATCCGGCCGTGGCGGCCGCGTCAACCCCCGCCGTCTCGTCGCCTCCGGCGACCGACGCACCGCCGGTTGCCGACGCGCCGCCGGTTGCCGACCCGCCTCGCCTGGCCGATGCGCCCCCGAGCTTGGGGGCAGCCCCAGCCGAGGCTCCGGCCTCAGAGAATTCGCCTCGCGAGCGTGCCGTCGCGATGGTCAAGCTCGCCCGCCAGTCCCTGGCCAACGGCCAGGTCGACAAGGCCCGTCGCCTGGCGAAGGAGGCCGAGGCCCTCGGGGTCGGCTTCACGCCCGACGAGGATTATCCGGGCAGGGTGCTCGCCGACATCGAGAATTCGGCGAGCAGCGGCCTGCGCTCCCGGGGCGCTTCGCCGAACGACCTCAAGCAGCAGGGCCGCTGGCTGCTCCAGTCCGCCCGGGAGCAGATCGCTCAGGGTCATTACGATGACGCCGCCGCGAAGCTTGACCAGGCCCGCGCGCTGAAAGTTCACTGGACGCTGTTCGACGACACGCCGACGAAAGTCGCCGAACTGCTGGAAAAGTCCCGCCCGAAGACCTCGGCCGTCCCCTCGGGCGTGAAGGGCGACCGTCGCCAGGCGAAGGCGAAGCTCAAGGAAGCTCGCGACCTCATCGAGTCCGGCCAGTACGATCAGGCCGAGTCCATCGCGATGGAGGTCTCGAACTGGGGCGTTCGGTTCAACATGATCGAGGACAATCCCTCGCGTGTTGCCTCGGCGGCCCGCGCCCTGCGTCGTCGCGAGGCCACTCGCGCCGCGGGTCCGAAGAATCAGCCCAGCGAGAACCTGTACAACACGCTCGTGGCGTCTTCCCGCCAGCTCATGCAGGCCGGAAGGCTGGACGAGGCGGATCAGAAAGCTCGCCAGGCCCTCGCCATGAATGTGACTCCGTCGATCACGTCCGACCGGGCCGAGGCCGTGTTGCATGATGTCGCGATGGCCCGCGCTGCCTCTCCGAAGCCGGCCGCGAACGGGGCGGCCATTGCGGCCCCGACCGACCCGAATGTCGCCGCCGCGACCACGACCGCCCAGGCGACCGAGCCTGCGAGCGTTGCCGCGGAACGAGCCGCCAACGAGATCCTCGCTCGCGGCGATCGCCAGGCCGCCCAGGCCAAGTTCGTCGAGGCCCAGGAGCTCAAGGCCCGGGAAGACGCCGCGAACGGCCCGATCGTGCAGGGCAACCCGTCTCCTGAGGGAAGCGTCCCGCTGACGCCCGCGGCCGCCCCGGCCGACGCGGCCGCCCCGGCCGACGCGGCGGCCCCGGCCCCCATCGGTGCCGAGCCGGTCCCCGTTCCCACCACGCCCGCCGGTCCCGGCGGCTCATTGATCGACCAGGCGCAGGCCTTGTTGACCAATGGCAACTACCCGGCCGCCCGGCAGGCGGCCCAGCAGGCCAAGGCGCAGGGCGCGGGCCTGGAAGCCGATCAGATCCTCGGCCAGATCGGTCAGACCGAGCAGGCCGCCGCGTACAAGATTTACGAGTCGGCCGTCGCGTCCATCCGCAAGCAAACCCCGGCCGACATCGGCCATGCCCGCGGACTCCTCGACGAGTTGTCTCATATGGAACTCGACGAGTCCACCAGGCAGAAGGTCGAAGACCTCCTGATCCGGCTCCCCCGAGACGGGGCCGGCCGGGCTCAACTTGGCGTCGCTGCCGGGATCGAGGACAAGGAGGCGGTCGAGGCCCAGAAGCTCAATGCCGAGGTCGGCACCAAGATCGCCGAGAGCCGCAGGCTGATGGAGAACGATCCCGAGAAAGCCATCGCCCTGCTCAACGCGACCATCGATCACGTCAAGGCGGCGGGCTGCAAGGAGTCCGTCACGAAAACGATGGTCAAACGGCTGGAGATCCTGGTCGAGCTGGCCCGGAAGGATAAGGTCGCCTTTGACGCCAAGATGAAGGACAAGACCTTCCGCGCCGAGATCGAGCAGAAACGCCTGCGCATCCTCGAAGCCGACAAGGCCAAGAAGGAGCGGATCAAGGAGTACATGGGCAAGTACGAAGCCGCCATGGCCGACGGCAAGTTCGACGAGGCCGAGAAGTTCGCGGGCCTCGCCGCCGAGATCGATCCCAACGAGATCGCCGCCGTGGCCGGCCGAACCGTCGCCAGGATTCGCCGCCATTACACCCGAGATCTCAAGAACCGTGCGGACAAGGATGAGGGCTACCTCAACCAGTTGCACGCAGTTGACGAGACCGGCATCGTCTCGCGCAAAGTCCTTGAGGGCGACTTCGATCCGGGTAACGGATTCGCTGCCCTGACGACCAGCCGTCGCGCCCTGGCCGATCGAGTCTCGGAGAAGAAGCCCGCCGCGTACATCGAGGCCCAGAAGATCCTGGAGAAGAAGATCACGATCAACCTGGAGAAATCGACGCTCGGCGAAGCGATCAAGTATCTCCAGGACCTGACCGGATTGAACATCATCCCGGAGAAGAAGGCCCTGGCCGAGGAAGGCCTGACGATGAACTCGCCGGTCTCCTTCCAGGCCAACAACCTCAAGCTCAAGACGGTCCTGAAGCTCCTGCTCAGCGACCTGAACCTGACCTACTCGATCGTCGATGACGGCGTGGTCATGTTCACGAGCCCGGGGGCGAACCGGACTCGGACGTACCCTGTGGTGTACAACGTGGCCGACCTGGTCGTGCCCGTCACCAGCCGCCAGAAGGGGACCAACGGCCAGCCCGGCACGGTCAACTTCCCCGGCATGGCGCAGGCGCCCGGCGGGCCGAACGACGCGAACGTGCTCCAGGCCCAGGCCAACGCCATGAACGGCGCACCGGGCGGGTTCGTGCCGCCAAACCAGGATAATCAGACCGTCAAGAACGGCGAGAAAGACGACCGAAACACCGACTTCGGTCCGTTGATCTCCCTGATCAAGGCGGCGGTGGCTCCCGGGACCTGGAGCGACAATCACGCGTCGGCCGACGGCATGAACAGCTATGGCCAGGGTGCCGGGATGGCGGGCGGCGGAGCGGCGGCGGGAGGAGCTGACACCGCGATCGGCTCCATCACCCCGTTCTTCCTCAGCATCAGCCTGATCATCCGCCACACCGCCGAAGTCCACGACGACATCGTGGACCTGCTGCGACAGCTCCGCCGATTGCAGGATCTCCAGGTCTCGATCGAGGTCCGGTTCATCACGGTCGGCGACAGCTTCTTCGAGCAGATCGGTGTGGACTTCGACTTCTCGATCCAGTCCGACGCGGTCGGTCGCAAGAGTTCGTTCGCCATCCCGAATCCGGCCGTGCTGCCGGGTGCCACCACCGCAGGCACTGCGGGCGGCACCGGACAGACCACCTCCACCAACCCGTTCTTGATCAACCCGATTCGTGATCACGCGATCGGCAGCAAGGCGCCACTCATTGTGGGGCACACCGGGAACAGCGGCGGCAACGGGAACCCGGGCGATTTCACGCCGGACCTCCAGTTGCCGTTCACCCAGGGCTCGGCCGGCGTCATCGCCCCGTTCAACGCCCTGACCGGCAACACGGCGGCGACGTTCGGGATCGCCTTCCTGAGCGACCTGGAAGTCTACCTCTTCCTCACGGCCGTCCAGGGCGACACCCGGTCGAACCTGGTCCAGGCACCCAAGGTCACGAGCTTCAACGGTGCTCCGGCCACCGTGTCGAACTTCACGTCGATCAACTACGTCGCGAACCTGACGCCCATCGTGGGGGCCGGGGCCGTGGCCTTCTTCCCCACGATCGGCACGGTGCCCGACGGCGTGATCCTCAACGTCACGCCGGTCGTCTCGGCCGACCGCCGATACGTGCGGATGACGCTCGCCCCGAACTTCACGACGTTCATCCGGTTCGATACCTTCACCATCCCGGCGGCGGTCGGCGGCGGCGGACTCGGCGGCCAGGCCTCGGCGATCAACGCCCAGGTCCAGCTCCCGGTCTTCTCGTTCACCACCGTCATCACCACGGTCACCGTCCCCGACGGCGGCACGGTGCTCCTGGGTGGCGTCAAGCGGCTCCGCGAGGAACGCCGCGAGTTCGGCGTGCCGATCATGTCGAAGGTGCCGGTAATCAACCGCCTCTTCCGCAACATCGGCATCGGCCGCACCACCGACAGCCTGATGCTGATGGTCACGCCGCGGATCATCATCCTCGAGGAAGAGGAAGAGAAGCTCGGCATCCCGGCCGTTCAGAACGTCACGTTCTGATCGCCGCGGAACCGGATCAACCGACTTCCCGAACCTGCCGCCGGGGGACTCGTTCCCCCGGCGGCTTTGCATTTGGTAGCATGGGGCTTCCCCAAATTTACCGGGAGCCCGCACCATGACGGCTAGCCTCGTTCTCGCCCTCGCGATGATCCTCCCCGCGCAGGCCGCGGATCGACCCAACGGGCCGCCGGCCGACAAGTTCACGCCCGATCCGGCCTGGAAGGCGCTCGACAAGACGAATTCCCTCTGGTTCGACCCGCGCGACCGCCGGCTGATCCTTCGTGCCCGGGTCTGCCTCCGAGAAGGTTACCTGGAACACCTCCTTTGCTCCGCGCAGACCAAGGAGCATGAGTCGATCCTCGCCACCAAGGCGACTCCCCAAGCGATTCATGCCGGGCTGATCTTGACCAAGGCGGAAAAAGGGCATCCCGTCCGCTATCGTCCCAGGTTCGAGCCGCCAACCGGCAGCAAGATCGACATTCGTCTCGAATGGGTGCAGGACGGCAAGACCAAGACGATCGACGCTCGGGATTGGGTCCTCGACGAAAAGAAGAAGAAAACGCTCGCCGAGGGCTGGGTCTTCGCCGGTAGCGACCAGTTCCCCGACCCTGACGACGCCACGAAGACGATCTATGCCGCCGACGGCGGCGACCTGTTCACGGTCGCCAACTTCACCTCGGCCATCCTCGACGTCCCCTTCGCCTCCTCCGGGAGCGATGCCGAACGCTCGTATGTCGCCAATACCGAGAAGATCCCGCCCAACAATACCTATGTCACGATCTTCCTCCGCCCCGTCAAGCCGGCCGCCACGAAGCCATAAATCCCTCCGCAAACGGATCGGACTCGGTCGATAGAGCCATCTCACGCGAGCAATTGCTCCGGAGATGGCTCTGTCGTTTTCAGCATCGAGCACAGGAGCTTCACGCAGAGACGGAGAGGACGCAGAGGAATTAAGCAGAGAGAGAACAGGCCGGGAAGTGAGTTGTGAAAAACTTTGGACACCCCGGAGCCGTGATCCTTGCGTCGTCATGC
The DNA here is from genome assembly GCA_028291545.1 of Planctomycetota bacterium. Taxonomy (GTDB): domain Bacteria; phylum Planctomycetota; class Planctomycetia; order Isosphaerales; family Isosphaeraceae; genus JAQGHR01. The sequence continues at coordinate 36,678 of JAQGHR010000068.1, forward strand.
CCCGTCCGCATCTCTGCGCGAGAGCTTTTCCGCTCTGGGATTTCGCCTGAACCCGTGGAAGTTGACATACCCGGTGATCTTGGGTAAGATTCGTGTCGAACACCCCTCGGGAGACGAGCAGAACCATGACCACGGCGGTGGGCGAGCGAGTGGCGGTGGACCTGGAGGAAGTGAACCGTCAACTCGACGGCGCGAGTCCTGAAGAGATCCTGCGCTGGGGCGTGGAGACCTATTATCCGCGCCTCACGATGGCCACGGCGTTCGGTCCCGAGGGATGCGCGATCCTGCACATGCTCTCGCGAATCGAGCCGAGAGTTCGCGTCTTCAACCTCGACACCGGCTACCAGTTCGCCGAGACGCTGCATTTGCGCGATCGGATCGCGGACAAGCTGGGCATTGAGGTCGAGTTGGTTCGGGCCGATCTGTCGATTCCCGAGTACGAGGCCGCCAACGGCGGTCCCGTCTATGCGGCTGATCCCGATCGCTGCTGCCGTGATCGGAAGATCGTTCCGCTTCGTAAGGCCGTCGAAGGCTATTCCGCGTGGATTTCGTCGATCCGGGCCGACCAGTCCTCGCACCGCGCGCAGGCCAACGTGGTGGGGTGGGACGCCAAGTTCAACCTGGTCAAGCTGAACCCGCTGTTGCGGTGGACGCATCGCGACGTATGGGCCTATGTCGTCGCCAACGACGTTCCCTACAACCCTCTGCACGACCACGGCTACCCGTCGATCGGCTGCTGGCCCTGCACCCGGGCGGTCGTCCCGGGAGAGTCGGACGAGCGTGCCGGGCGATGGGCCGGTCAGGCCAAGACGGAATGCGGCCTGCATTCGCTGGATAGCAGTCAGCTTTGATCGGAAATTCCGGTCCGTTGCGGTGACGGAGCACATCTGGGCGTGATCGAGGCCACATGAAGATCTCGGCGAAGGCGGAATATGCGTGTCTTGCGGTCCTCGCGCTCGCGCGCCCCAGGACCGAGGACACACCGGTTCGCATCCGCGATATCGCAGAAGCGCACAGCATCCCGGAGCGCTACCTCGTCCAGATCCTGCTGCAACTGAAGGGTGCCGGCCTGGTATTGAGCACGCGAGGTGCGCTGGGCGGCTACCGTCTGGCAAGACCTGCGGACCAGATCTCACTGGGCGAGGTCCTCTGGGCCATCGACGGGCCGGGTGAACCGCCCCGCGAGGCGACGGAACCCGCAGCGAGGGCACTCGCTTCGGTATGGCGACATATCCGCGACGCCGAACGGAAGGTTCTGGAGCAGACCAGCATCGCGAACCTCGCCGAACGGACCCTCGCCCCGGAGTGGGTGATCTGAGATTTGCCGTTCCCGACCCCTCCGATTCGGGGTAATGTACCGATCGGATTCCTCCTGTTCTTACGCAAAGGAGTAGAACCATTCCCGCGACTTCCTCGAAGGCTCCCGCCGGCCTGAACACTCCGTATGGCGGCTCTCTTGTCGACCTGATTGTCGATGACGCCCGCGCCGCCGCGATGAAGGCGACAGCGCAAGATCACGCCAGCCTGACCCTCGACGAACGCGGCCTGTGCGACCTGGAACTCCTGGCGACCGGCGGCTTTTCTCCCCTCACCGGCTTCCTCGGCAAGGCCGACTACGATCGCGTCGTGGCCGAGCAGCGCCTCGCCGACGGGACCCTCTGGCCCCTGCCGGTGACTCTGCCGGTGACGCCCGGGGATGGCGTCGCCGAGGGGAAAACCCTCGCCTTGCGCGATGTCTACGGTAACCTCCTGGCCTTCCTCCACGTCGAGGAAATCTTCGCCTACGACAAGGCGGCCGAGGCCAAGGGCTCCTACGGGACGAACGACGCCAAGCACCCCGCCGTGGCCTACTTGAACAAGTCGCCCGGCCATTATGCGGCCGGCAAGCTGGAAGTCATTCGCGTCCCGCCGCACTACGATTTCACCGACATCCGGCGAACCCCGACCGAGCTTCGTGAATACTTCCAGACCCTAGGTTGGTCGAAAGTCGTCGCCTTCCAGACCCGCAACCCCTTGCACCGGGCTCACGAAGAGTTGACCAAGCGCGCGGCGGAGCAGATCGGCGGCGGCCTGCTGATCCATCCGGTCGTCGGCGTGACCAAACCGGGCGACGTGGACCATTACACGCGGGTCCGCTGCTACCGGGCGCTGGTGGACAACTACTACGAACAAGGTGCCGTGGTCCTGAGCCTGCTGCCGCTCGCCATGCGGATGGCCGGTCCTCGCGAGGTGCTCCTGCACGCGATCATCCGCCGCAACTACGGCTGCACCCACTTCATCGTGGGCCGCGATCATGCCGGGCCGGGCAACGACTCGACCGGCAAGCCGTTCTACGCGCCGTACGCCGCCCAGGAAGCCATGGCGACGCACAAGGACGAGATCGGGATGGAGATGGTCGATTTCAAGCAGATGGTCTACCTCCCCGACGACAACCGTTACGCACCGGTGGACGAGGTGCCCGCCGGGACGAAGACGGCCGATATCTCCGGCACGCAGGTCCGCGACAACTACCTCGCCAAGGGGCTCCAGCTTCCCGAGTGGTTCAGCCGCCCGGCCGTCGCCGAGATCCTCAACGAGACCAGCCCGCCAAAGTTCCGCCAGGGGCTCACGATCTGGTTCACGGGCCTCTCCGGCTCGGGCAAATCCACGGTTGCCCACGGTCTGGTGGAGCGGCTTGCGGAGTACGGCCGCAACGTGTCCCAACTGGACGGCGACGAGATCCGCACGCACCTGTCAAAGGGGCTCGGGTTCTCCAAGGAAGATCGCGATACGAACATCCATCGCGTCGGTTATGTGGCCGGCTTGGTGGCGCAACACGGCGGCACGACGCTCTGCGCCGTGATCAGCCCCTACCGCGCCCCGCGCGATAAGGCACGTCAGCTCTCGAAGGGGAATTTCGTCGAGGTCTATTGCGATACGCCCCTGGACGTCTGCGAGAAGCGCGACGTCAAGGGCCTCTACGCCAAGGCCCGCACCGCCGTGGCCGAGGGCAAGCCGATGGGCTTCACCGGAGTGGATGATCCCTACGAGGCGCCCCTGTCTCCCGAGGTCACGATCGACACGAGCAAGCAGGACGTCCAGGAATGCGTTGACGTGATCGTCGACAAGCTCCTCGCGCTCGGGTACATCCTGCCTCATGGGCATATCGTCGAGTAATATGATCGGACCTTGATCTCGGTTCGCACCCGGCCCGGGTCGTTTGACGACGCCCCGGGCCTTTTTTTGCGCGCGAGGTCGACTCCTCAACTTACCCCTTGATCCACGCGCGGGCGCGGGTAAGCTATAGGTGGATCAGGGGCGTGTCGAGTTCTTGACGCGTTCCCCTCTCCGATGGCTTCCCCCCCTCGTTCTGCATCCTTCGTGTCGTTGGAAAGCGGGGTCATCGATGGAGCATTACGTCGCGATCGATCAATTGCCCAAGGGATTCCGCATCCCCAAGGATTTCCAGGACCGCCTCCGCTTCGAGCCCGCGACCGGCCGACTCATCCACGTCGGCTTCATGGGTAAGGCCGACTTCGACCGCCTCTGCCAGCAGACCAACGACTGGCCGTTCCGCCGCAAGCTCGACGAACTCTTCCGGCTCTGCGCCGACGAGAACGCGGAAAAACCCAAGGGATTGCGACGGCTGCTGGGAGCGTTCACGCATCTCTGGATGGCCTGAACGCCGTCTTACGCGATGAAGGTCCGCTGGATTGTCGCCGTGGTGACGGGCGTGATTACTCCGCGCTCCGTGATAATCCCCGCGATCAGGTCGGCCGGAGTGACATCGAACGCGGGGTTGTAAACATCAATCCCGGCCGGCGCGGTCATGCGCCCGAAACCGTGTGTGATCTCGCGAGGGTCGCGCTGCTCGATCGGGATGTGGGAACCGTCGGGGATTGAGAGATCGAAGGTGCTCGACGGGGCGGCCACATAGAACGGGATGCCGTGGGCCTTGGCGAGAAGGGCGACGCCGTAAGTGCCGATCTTGTTGGCGGCGTCACCGTTGGCGGCGATCCGGTCGGCGCCGACGACGACCATCTGGATCTTACCTTCCTTCATGACCTGGGCGGCCATGTTGTCGCAGATCAGGGTGACGGGGATTCCGCGGCGCTGAAGCTCCCAGGCGGTGAGGCGAGAACCTTGCAAGAGCGGTCGAGTTTCATCGGCAAAGACGTGAATCGCCTTGCCCGCCGCGTGAGCGGAGAAGAAAACCGCGAGGGCGGTGCCGTAATCCGCCGTGGCGAGTCCGCCGGCGTTGCAGTGGGTCAGGACCCCCTGCCCCGGCGTCAAGAGCGAGGCGCCGAACGCCCCGATGGCCCGGCACATCGCCTTGTCCTCGGACTCGATGGCAAGCGCCTCGGTCAGGAGACGATCGACGAGTTCGGCCCCGTACAGTTCCGGATGCTCGGCGGCCACCCGGTCCATGCGGTCGAGCGCCCAGAACAAGTTCACTGCCGTCGGCCGGCTGGTGCGGAGGTACGCGGTTGCCTCTCGAAGAGAAAGCCGCGTGTCGGTTCCCGATCGTGCGCCGATCACCGCACCGAATCCCGCCGCGACACCGATGGCCGGCGCGCCCCGGACGCGGAGGGTCTTGATGGCCTCCCACACGCCGGGCACGTCGGTCAGGTCGATGCGGACGAACTCGTTGGGCAACAAGGTCTGATCGATCAAGCGAACGTGGCCGGATCGGGCATCCCCGACCCAGCCAACGGTCTCCAGATCCATCGACGCGTCTTCACTCACGAGCGTGCTCACTCGTCCTCGTCCTCATCGTCATCGTCGCCGGTCTCCTCCGGGTCGATCCAGGAATAGAACTCGGCATAGATTTCCCAGATGCCTTTCATGGCGTTCTTGAGATCGCCCGGCTTGAGCGCGGGATGGGTGCCCGCGTAGCCGGCGACCTGGGACGCGATGCGGAGCAATTCCAGGTTCTGCGCGCGCATCTGGAGGAAGATGCGGCTCTGGGTATCGAGTTCGAGATCCAGGGTCTCTTCCTCGTGCGAATGCTCTTCGTGATCGTGGCCTTCGTGTTCATCGCTCATGGGTAGCCTCATCGGAGAGTGGGAGGGGAAGGGTGGGAAACGCCCACCTTACAGGGAGGCCAGGCTCAGTCCGAACGTGGTGGCCACGGCCTTGTTGGTGACTCGGCCGCGGTCAACGTTCACGCCTTCGGCGATGCCGGGATTCGTCTTCGCCACGTCCTGCCAGCCGTGATTGGCGAACTGGAGGACGTAGGGGAGCGTCACGTTGTTCAGGGCGTAGGTGCTGGTACGACCCACGGCTCCGGGCATGTTCGTCACACAGTAATGGACCACGCCGTCGACCACGTAGGTCGGTTCGCGATGGGTCGTCGGCCGGCTCGTCTCAATGCAACCGCCCTGGTCGATGGCGACGTCCACGATGACGGCCCCGTGCTTCATCCGGGCCAGGTCTTGCCGGCGCACCAGTCGCGGGGCACGGGCCCCGGTGATCAGGATCGCGCCGATGACGAGATCGGCCGCGAGCACCGATTCGAGGATCGTATGCCGATCCGAATAAAGCGTCGTCACGTTCGGCGGCATGATGTCGTCGAGGTAGCGGAGCCGGTCGAGGTTGATATCCAGGATGCGGACGTTGGCCCCCAGTCCGGCGGCGACCCTCGCAGCGTTGGAGCCCACGATTCCGCCTCCAAGCACGGCGACCTCGGCCGGCGCGACGCCCGGCACGCCCGCCAGGAGGATTCCTCGGCCTTCCTGGGGGCGCTCCAGGTATTTCGCCCCCTCCTGAATGCTCATGCGGCCCGCGACCTCGCTCATCGGGGTGAGCAGCGGCAGCGTCCCCTTCGCGTCGCGGATCGTTTCGTAAGCGATCGCGGTGATACGACTCTTGATCACGGCCTGGGTCAGGGCCTCGTCGGCGGCGAAGTGGAAGTAGGTGAAGAGGATCTGCTCGGGCCGCATCAGGGGCCATTCCGCTCTCTGGGGCTCCTTCACCTTCACGATCATCTCGGCGCGGCCCCAGATCGTCGCCGCCGATTCCACGATCGTCGCGCCCGCCGCGCTGTACTGAGCGTCGCTGATGCCGCTGCCGAGCCCCGCGCCGCTCTCGAACAGAACGGTATGTCCAGCCGTGGTCAATTCTTCCGCCCCGACGGGCAGCATCGCGACGCGGTATTCGTCCGATTTGATCTCTTTCGGCACCCCGACAATCATCGCGGACGCTCCTAGGCGAAGGCTTACGCTCGGCCCGATCCTGTGCGGCCCCCATTCGATCAGGTTCTCTCGGCGGTTTCAAGGTGGAGCGAGAGCGCCGGGACGTGTAGGTTGAGTGGGCACGACAACTCTCCTGGAGCTTTCCGATGCGTCCTCCCCGCCTCGCAAGAGCCCCGATCGCTGTCACGCGACGGGCCGACCGGATCGAAATCGACGCGCCGAAGTATCACGCAACCGTCCTGTCGCAAGGCTACGTCTCCGGGGTTGCGGCCGGTTCCTTCCTGGATAAGGCCACCGGGTCTCGCGACCTGGGATTCGGCCTGGATATCGTGGATTTCCTCCTGGAGCCGGTGGATCCGACCGAGCCGATCCCCAAGGACCAATATACTTTCGGCCCGGCCGAGAAGAACCACGGCAAGATCGCCAAGCGCTATGTCGAGGGTCCCCAGATCTGCACCCAGGCCAAGAAACTCTCCCCGACGATCCACCAGGGGGCGGACTTCGTCGCAATCACGCAGCAATACACATGGAATGTTCCGTATGCTCCTCGCAAGGCCGCCGGATCGGTCTGGGAGCAGACGCTCATTTTCCCGGAGGGAGAGCGATTCTTCCTCGCGGCCGACCGCGTCACCGTGGCCAACCCGTCTTCGGAGTTGATCCTTCGGGTCGATCTGCCCGGCCACGTCAAACATCAGGAGGGAGCCGGTTTCGACCACATCTATTTAAGCTACAACGATCCCCAAATCCTGCCCTCCACGGAGTTCGTTGGTGATTTCCCCCCCGATGCGCGATTCCTCTATCAGCGTGGGAAGACTCAGAAGCCCGAGAGATTTATCCGCGCCTATCAGGTCGACCCCGGCCCCGGCAAGGGAGAAGGCCCCTGGCTCGCGGGGATGACGTTGAATACGGAAGATGTCTACCAGGCATGGTGCCACGAACGAGGTTATGTCTGCCTCATCGAAGAAATCGGCGGTCGGGACGTGAAGGCCGGCGACGTCTTCGGCGCCGCTTACATCCTGGGCTGGTTCGATGACCTCAAGGGCATGAACTCCGCCTACGACCGATTTCGTGGCTTGAGCGGCTTCGCTCTGGACGGTCCGTCGGAGAAACCGACCGGCTTTCGCGGGCTGAAATCCGGTGAACTGACTCCGACGAAGCCCGCCGCCTGAGATCGCCGCCCCCGGCAATGATCCAGTTTCCGCCTTCAAGGTGGATTTCGAGATCATTCCTCAATAGGCGGAAATCACGCACGATCATTTAATGTGATAAATTTGGTAAATTTTCCCCTTATTATAGTTTCTTGTTTGACTCGAATCCGCCGGACGGTAGCCTAGAGGGGCGATTCATCCAGAGGCAACGATGCCTCCTTCAATCGCCCAGATCGCCCCTTCCCCGGAAAGCGTGATCCCATGAGCCGCCGATTGCCATCGGTCCGTCGTCGGATTCCGTTGCTCAATTCGTGCTTTGATAGGCTAGAACCCCGGGCCTTGCTCGCCCCGCTCCTTTACGCGGAGACGGATGCGAGCCGGCTTTACACGGTCGATGTCGCCACCGGCGCATCTCATTTCGTGGCGAACACGACCAAGCAGCTCACGGACATTGCGTTCGACGAGTCCGGGAATCTGTACGGGGTCGACGGTGGCGGTTCGCTCTATGCGGTCAATGTTTCCACCGGCGCAACGACCGCGATCGGTTCGGCCGGCGTGACGCTCAATGCGCTCGCGTTCGCTCCCGACGGGACGCTCTACGGCGCAGGTTACACCGGATTGTTCGCCATCGACCCCACGACCGGTTCCGGCCGACTGGTGAGCGATCTCCACGCCTTTCCCTCGGCCGGCGACCTCACGTTCGATGCCTCGGGAAACCTCATCCTGAGCACGAACAACGCGTCGGGTTTGCTGATTCGCGTCGACACGTCCACGGGAAACATCACGACACTGGGAACCCTTGGGCCGAACGATGTTTACGGCCTCTCGTATGGGCCCGACGGTACGCTCTACGCGGCGACGTATGGCAGCCGCCAACTCCTCTCCGTCGATCCCAACACCGGCACGACGTCGCAAGTCTCCCTGTACAGCGGGGACCAGATCACCAAGATTTTCGGAACCGCCTTCCTGGATGAGTCCCGGCGGCCGAGGATCACCGTGACCGACGCCTCGGCGACCGCCCCAATTTCCGGCTCGGGGACTCTCGATTTCACCGCGACACTCGCCTACGCCAGCGTCCGACCCGTTTCGGTTTCTTTCGCCACTTCCGACGCGACCGCAACCTCACCGGCCGATTACACATCAACCTCCGGAACGCTGAGGTTCGCCCCGGGGGAAACTTCGAAGACCATTTCGGTTCCCGTGTCTGGCCATGCGGCGTATAAGCCGACGGAGATGCTCCGGCTCAATCTTAGCGGCGCCTTGAATGGGTTGCTCGTGACCAGATCCGCCACGGGCACGATCCAGGTCCCCGGCGCGGCGCCCACGGTCTCGCTTTCGCTCGATCGCCCCACGTTCGATGAGAACGGTGGCAGCGCGACGATCACCGCGACCCTCTCGGCCGCGACGGGCGTTCCCACGACCGTGGACCTGGGCTTTTCCGGCACCGCGATCTCGGGAACGAATTTCACCGCCGACGCGAATTCGATCCTGATTCCCGCCGGTGCGATCTCGGCAAGCCTGACGCTCAAGGGGCAGGACGACGATGCGATTCGCGGCCCCCTCGTCGCGACGGTCTCGATCTCAGCTGTCAGCGGCGCAACTCCGACCGGAACCCAGGTCGTCTCGGCGACCGAGACCGATACGACAACACGGCCCGAGGTTTCGCTGAACTCGGTGACGGGCAACGACATTTCGGCGACGTTCTCGTTCGTCGTTACCCTGAGCAAGCCGCTCAAGAACGCGGTTTCCGTCGATTATGCGACGAAGGACGGGTCGGCGATCCATGGTCTCGATTACCGTGGGACATCGGGCACGCTTTCGTTCTCGGCGGGACAAACTCAGAAGGTCGTCCAGGTCGCCATCCTCAATGATCCGGCATTCAAGCTGGAAAAGGCGTTCTCCCTGACGCTCTCGAACCCGACCTTCGCAACCGTCCTGGGCGGCGCAGGAATTGGGACGATCGTGAATACCGCGAAACCGCCGATCGTGTCCGTTGAAGACTTCTCCAAGGTCGAAGGTAAACGCGGTCCCTCGCCGGCGCTGGTCACGATCCGGCTCTCCGCGCCGAGCGAGTTGCCGGTCACCCTGGTCGTCGAGACCCAGGACGGATCGGCCAAGGCCGGCAAAGACTATCTTCCGCTGCGCTCCACGATCACCTTTCTGCCCGGCGAAACCGTCAAGACGCTGGCCATCTCCGTCCTCGGGAACGCGAAGAAGCAGCACGACCGGACGTTCTTCGTGAGCATCGTCGCCTCGACTGGTGCAACCGTGGCCCGAGGTCAGGCCACGGGTACGATTGTGGACGACGACGGGCACAAGCGCGTCGAGCGGAAGGCGATCGGCACGATCGTTCGGTCGATCTCAAGATTTCCGGGCCGGCAGTTCCGCAAGCACGGAAAATAGCCGAGGCTCGCCGGTCGCGATTCCGGCCTGCCTACTCGTCCAGTTCCGAAAGCAACTCGTTGACCTCGTGGTCGAGTTGCTCCTCGCCCAGGATATCCTCGAGGTCGGCGGGGTGCGGGTCGCGGAACTTGCCCACTCGGGGGCCGGAATCCGCCACCAGGTCGCCTTCGGAAGGCGCGGCGTTGGGGTCGGACTGGGTGCGGGCGCGGAGATACAGCTTGATGGGGATATCACGGAAGGGGAGCTTCTGACGGAAGACGTTCAGCAAATAGCGCTGGTATGTGGCCTCGAAGAGCGAGGGGCTGTTCACGAACAGCACGACAGTCGGCGGGGCCGTGCCGACCTGAGTGGCGTAGTAAATCTTGGGCGTTCGGTTCTCTCGCATCGTCGGCGGATGCGCATCCACGGCCGCGCGGAGGATCTTGTTCAGGGCTCCGGTGCTGACGCGTTTCTGGGCCTGCTTGAACATCGATTGTGAGAGGTTCAGCAGCGCCTTGACGTTCTTGCCCGTCTTGGCGGTGATGAACGCGAGCGGCGCGTAGGGCATGGTGCGGAAGGCGTGCTGGACCCCGTGTGCGTACTTGGCCATCATCTCCGATGACGGGCCATCGGGATTCTGGGTCATCAGATCCCACTTGTTCACCACGAAGATCACCGGCTTGTAATGCTTGCCGATATAGTCACCCAACTGCTTGTCGATTCTCGCCACGCCCACGGTCGGGTCGAGGAAGAGGAGGACGACGTCGGCCCGCCGGATCGAGCGCTCGGCGCGATGGACCGAGTAGAAGTCGAGGTCGTCCTTGATCTTCGCCTTGCGACGGACTCCGGCCGTGTCGATGGCGACGAACGGCAATCCGTCGAGCTCGAACTTCACGTCCACCGAATCTCGCGTGGTGCCGGCGCGTTCGGAGACGATCATCCGCTCAACTCGCGCCAGCGTATTCACGAAGGTGGACTTGCCGGTGTTGGGTCTGCCCACGACGGCGACCTTCATCACCTCTTCGGCGGGTTGCGTGGTCGGGGCATCGGGAAGGCGCTCGGCAATCAGGTCGAGCAGGCCCTGCTTGTTCCGGTTCTGTTTGGTGGAAACGTAGACAGGCTTGCCCCGGCCGAGTTTGTAGAACTCATCCTCCCTGGACTCCATCGCGGCTTCGTCGGCCTTGTTGATGACAAGGACGACGGGCTTGTCGACATATCGGAGCCGTGCGGCAACCTCCTCGTCGAGCGGCATCCGGCCTTCGCGGCAGTCGACGACGAACAGGATCAGATCGGCCTCGTCGAGGGCGTGCTGGATCTGCTTTTCGACGAGGTCGGCGAGGTCGTCGCGATCGACCATGCCGATCCCGCCGGTGTCGACCAGCTCAAAGTAAGCAGACCCGGTCTCTGCCCCGGTGGGCACGAGGGCGCCGACGCGATCGCGGGTCACGCCCGAGACGTCGTCGACGATGGCGATCCGCCGACCGGCGAGCCAGTTGAATAACGAGGACTTGCCGACGTTCGGTCGGCCGACGATAACGACTTTGGGGAGAGGCATGGAGCGGACTTCCTCGGCGGGGCCGGGGCCTGGCGAGGATCAGATCCGGCCCCGGCGGGCGTGGTCGTCCCATACATGTTGCGATGGCGGGAGGTTGACCACGTCCCATCGCCACTGATTTGGTATTATATGGAGGATTACCGACGTGCGACAAGTCGATTCGCCGGGAATCGAGGCCCGGGGAGACGAGGACCGGTGGACGCTTCCTCGGATCGTGGCGATGGCTTCACGGTGCTGGACGGCGTCGCGCTCGTTGTCGCGGCAGCGGTGGCGAGCGTCCACATGCGAGGCCCCGTCCAACTGGCTGCGGGTGCCGTCTGGGGCCTGGTCTGGATTGCGTTCGGAGGGGTCGCCCTGACGGCCGCCGGCCCGATCCTGTTCCTGATCAGGCGATATGGGCGGCGGTCCGAGGGTTATCCGCGAATCGGAGACCGGCTCTGGGCACTGCTGGGAACGCCCTGGCTGCTCACGGCTCCGCTCCGGTCCGGGCCGGGTGGGGCCGTGTCGCGGTCGCTGGGCTTGTATTCGACGATCCTGACCATCACCGTCGGCGCGGCCAGTGTCCTGGTGCTGGCGGTGCTCTGGAAGGTCTGGGTCCTGACGCCCCCGGGGGCTCGCGACTTCAAGAACGACCCGGCCCCGTGGACCGCGAGGATGGGGATGGCGCTTTCCGTGGCCTGGCCGTTGCAATGTGGCTTCCTGCTGGTCGTCCTCGACTCCGAAACCTTCCCCGGCGCGAGATAGCAGCACGCGGCCACAGCCCTCGTCTCCGAGAGCGTTCGATGACAGAAACCAATCCCCGACGCACGCTTCGCCTCCTGGACCTCTCGGCCCTGGTGCTCTCGTACGGACTGGCCGCGTTACTGATCCGGGCGTTCTATCCCAATGAGGGCGTGCCATCCGGGAAGATCGGGGTCGTCGTCGGGTTCACGTATCTCTGGCTCGGGCTCGCGATGGGCGGGCCGATGGTCCTCTTGCTCGATCGCCGATCGCGGCCCGCCGACCACGATATCGATGCCGCTCCTCGCTACACCTGGGCGGAAACGGCCTGGCTCCTGATCGGTGGCTACTGGATTTGCCTGGCAATGTTCGTCGTGCCGTCGCGATTGCCGATCAATCCTTTGCTTGGGGTTTTCCCGATCGTCGCCGCTCTGTTCTTGCGCCTCTTCGCGAGAAAGGTTTCGCCCCAGGTCGATTCGTCGACCGGATGGACCCACCTCGCCGCCATCGGTGTCCTGGTGACCTGGCCCGTCGCCTGGGCGGCGATGATCCTGCTGGGCAAGACGCTTTCCTGACAGGACTTTCACACGATCGAGGCCGGAATCCGCACGATGACCACATCACGAGGCAAGGTTTATTTCATCGGCGCCGGACCCGGCGACCCGGACCTGATCACGGTCAAGGGCCGTCGCTTGATCGAGCGCTGCCCTGTCTGCCTGTTCGCCGGAAGCCTCGTGCCCCGCGCGGTCGTGGCCTTCGCGCCGGCAGGCGCCGTCGTGAAGAATACGGCGAGTATGGATCTCGATCAGATCATCGCTTTGATGGACGAGGCAACCGCCGACGGCCGAGACGTTGCCCGCGTTCATTCGGGCGACCCGAGCCTCTACGGTGCAATCGCCGAGCAAATGCGACGGCTCGATTCGCTGGGAATTGATTATGAAGTTGTGCCCGGTGTCAGCTCCTATTCGGCCGCCGCGGCGGAACTCAAGATCGAGCTCACACCTGCGGGCGTGAATCAAACGGTCATCCTCACGCGAGCGGCCGGCCGGACGGGATTGCCCTCGAACGAGGATCTCGCGTCGTTCGGCTCGCATCGAACCGGCATGTGCCTGTTCCTCTCCGCGGCGCAGATGCCCGAGGTCGTCGCCTCCTTGATTCCCCACTACGGGCCCGATGCCCCCGTCGTCGTCGCCCATCGCGTGAGCTGGCCGGATCAAACATTCATCCACTGCACGCTCGCCGATGTCTCCGAGCGGATGGCGCAGGCCGAGATCACCATGACCGCCCTCGTGTTCATCGGCCCGATGCTCGACGACACGAAGGCGGTCGAGAGCCACCTTTACGATCGGACGTATTCTCACTCTTACCGAAAAGCCAGGGAGTGAGCGGCCGTCATCCGCTCTTTTTGTCCGCCCCCAGCACCGAGGCGACGGCTTCGCGAGCCCTCGTCATCAGAGGGCTATCGGGGGCATTGGTGCCGGGGAAATGAGCCAACGCTGCGGCCGTAAGCGGGCCTCGCCATTTCGGGTCGGACGCCAGAACGGCTTCTTCCCAGGCCGCGGCGGCGTACTTGAAATCGTGGCTATCGCGGCCCTTGTGGAAGATCATGCGGCGGCCAACGGCGAAGATGTCCTCGGCCGAACCGCCTCGGGAGACGTAACCCAGGGCCTTCGCGGCGGCGTCGCGGCGGCTCCTGGAGACCGTTGCGAAGATGTCGTTCAGGGCCTCGGGACCGGTGGCTTCCGACGGGGCCGGGGCCATCGCGTCGAGGGACAGCTCCGGCACGCTGCCGAGCGCGTCGCGGAACATCGCGATCCATCCGGCGGCCTGGAGCAGGGCGAGCTTCCGGGTCGTGTCGTCGCCGCTGGCTCCGTAAATGAAGTGGAGGGCATTGGCCGAGGTCATCGCATGGAGGGCGATGATGCCGGGCTTTTTCAGGAGTAGCTCGCTGCCGGCGAGCGTCACGGCGTCCCACAGTGATTCGGGCGCGACGCCGCGATTCAGGAGCGCCGCGGTCTCGGCCGAGGCGGCCTCGGGCTTGGCATGACGGAGGGTATCGAGGAGCGATTGCGTGGCACCCGGATCGGCATTGCCCGCCGACCAGCCCTGGCGCAGATTCTTGGCAACGTCGAGATTGGCCTCGTACGGGCCGGACGAGCCCCGGCCGGGGTCACCCTGGCGATCGAGAATCCCGAATGAGAGCGAGCGCAGCACCGGCTCGGCGTGGGGCCAGCCGATCGTTTGCAAGGTGCGCCAGGACTGGGCGGCGAAGATCGCCTTGTGGCCGATATTGCGATGGTCGCGGACGCCGTACCGCCAGAACGGCTCCATCGTCTCGGCCGCGCCCGCCGAACGGCACAGCGCCGAGGTCGCGGCGTCGGCGGCGTCGGCATCCCAGTCATCCATCGCCTTGATCAGCGCGGATTTAGCCTGCGAGGGGGACGGCAAGCGAGACTCGTCCACGGGGCCGAGCGACCAGTCCCCCTCCTTGACGTCGGCCTCCTGGGATCGCTTGAACTCGTCGAGCGCCCAGAGCATCGGGATCAGGCGTTCGTCCACGGCGGCGGTCTGGCCGAGTAAGTGGGCCGAATGGATGACCATCACGGCGTGGAACTTGAATCCGACGGGACGCGGCTTGATGTTGCGAATTCCGGCGAGGAACAGCCCGGCCATGAGGTCGCGGTAGGAGAGGCCGGCCTTGAGCTGGACGATCGCCGCGTCGAGGATCTTCTCGCGAGGCGTCTCCTCCATCCACTTGACGACCGGCTCGATCTCGGGACGAAGCCGAACGGTCTCGGGCTTGACGATCATCGCGCCCCGGGCCGGAGTGATCGCACTTGCGTTCAGACCAAGCCCGGCACCGAGTCCCAATGCCGCCGAAGATTGCAGGAACTGCCGCCTCGGAAGTCGCGTATGCATAAGGTTCACCTCGCGAATGGTCCGACCTCGCCGCCGAGAGAGAGCGGCGCGATTCCTGTCCATTATGGGCGAGGCCGTACGCGATTCGCTACGGCCTCCCCGGCAAGGATCGGAGACGGTGGATTTGATCCACCCTACGACGGGTCAGGGCGCGTCGTCTCCCGGCAGCATCACCTCATCGGTCGGGACATGCTCGGCGCGATCGGAGGCCGTCATGTAGATTCCCACCCCGACCAGCACGCCACCCAGGACGAGTTGCAGGCTCAACGGCTCTTGCTTGAGCCAGTGCCCGGCGGCCACGCCGAACATCGGCGTCACGAACGCGACCGTCGCAAGCTGAGCGGCCGGATAGCGGCCGAGCAAGAGCAGCCACACCGAGAAGCAGAACCCGGAAACCGCGATCCCTTGATAGATCAGTGCCAGGACGACTTGCATGGAAAAGTGATAGTTCTCGAACCCCTCGAACGTGCCGCTGTAGAGAAAGAACAACGGGATGGCCAGCAGCGATTGGTTCCAGAGCAATGTTGCGGGCGCGATCCGGGAAAACGTCATCTTCTGGAGCACGGTCTGGACGGCGAAGATGATCCCTGACGCCAGCACCACGAGATCGCCGCCCAGGTACGTGTCGCCACCCCCGAACGACGACGACAGGACCAGCCCGACACCTGCCGCCGCCGACCCCAGGCCGAGGATTCCGAGCCCTCCCATGCGCTCGCCCAGGAGCATCCAGGCCAAGGGCGCGACGATCAGCGGATGGACGTTGATAAAGATCGAGGACCGACCGGCGGCGCTATGGCTCGTGCCGAGGTTAAAGGTGCCGATCTGGAGCACCGTGATCAAGGCATGGCCCAGCAAGAGCGGCCAGTGCTCGCGGCGCACCCACATCGGCTGTCCGGAGAGCCGGCAGACCACCGCGAGGATCGGCAGGCTCAACAGGAATCGGAACCCCGCGACGCCGAACGGGGGGATATCGGGGGTCGCGAATTTCACGGCTACCGCGTTGCCGCCCCAGAAGGCGCAGCAAACGACCATGATGAGCGCCCCCGGAAGATCGAGGCGTCTCGGGGGCGTCGAATGGCTCATGAACGGTCCGGGTTCGTGGCGAGGGCGAATGATCTCTGCGTGAAACGTCTTCGATCCCATTCCATAAAACTACTTTGTCTTCTCGTTCTTGCGGCGTTCCGCCTCGGCCAGGACTGATTCGGGATCGTCGTTGAACAGATCCTTGCAGCCCGAGCAGCATACATAGTAGGTCTTGCCCTTGTAGCTCACGGGCATCGTGCCCCGGCCCTCGGTCACGATGCACACGGGGGACGAATCGCCTGCAGCGAAGGCCACCCCCTGGCGCGTGAAGCCGACCTCTCCGAGCCGAGCGAGCCCGCCGGAGGGGTCTTTGCCCTCCAGGAGCAGCAAGAACCGCGTGTCGTGCAACGGGGTGAGTGTGATCTTCGACAGGCCGTCTTCGACGGCGGTCTCGGAGGTCAGCACGAGGATATTGCGAGCACCGATCCTGCCGGAAAAGGCTCGTTTCGACCCGTCGGCCAGGATTCCTTCCAGCGCGAACGAGCCGCCATCCTTGCCGGGACGGAGGACCGCCGAGCGGAGATATTTGCCCTTCTCCGACGAGAAACCGAGCGCGGCGTTGTCGTTCGTGAGCTTCCACGCCCACGAACCCGCCTCGATCCATGCGCCGCGAGCGCTGCCGCGCTGAGGCTGACCGGTGCCTTTCCATTCACCGACAAGCCCGGCAAACGGCTTCAACGCGGCCTGGTCGGCGGCCCGCTTCGGGGCCGGATCGCCGAACAGGGCCGACGTCACGAGGATCATGGCTGCGAGTTTCGAGCCCATCGAATGGCGTCCAATGTGCAGAAGAACGAGTGTGTGACCTTCTGTTTAACACCGACGAGCGCACGGCGAGTCGCTCGGGGCCTGGCCGAGGTGGCTCGCGGATCTTCACCGGACCATCCGGCCTCGCCGACCGCGATTGCTACCGGTTCGGGGGCCAGGGCCTCGCGATCGACCTTGCCGCGAAGGAGAGTCCCGACGGTCAGGGTCTCGGGCGAATCCGTTATCGGCACGATCGGTCCATCCGACCAGGTGGAGACGGGCCGAGTCTTGTGAAAACGGCAATCGTCCTCGGGTCCGGAGGCGTCCCAGAGGCGGCCCAGGCCGTACCGCTTCATCCTCTGGCCGCAGGCACTGCACCGGAAGAAATGGTCGCCGAAAGAGACGGTCGCCACGCGTGCCACCGGGCCTTTGTCGCAGACGGGGCAGTGTTTGGAATAGAGGGCCACGACCAGGGTCCTCGCCACAATGGCGATCCCGATCACAATCCAGCCGAAGAGCTCGATCCGGCTCAGGTAACGCGCTCGGAACAGCCAGAGGCTGAGCGCGACCACCACGGACACCATCATCAGGCGGCCGATCGTCATGCCCCGTGGCCAAGATCGCAAGACGGCGGATCGTCCCATCCACGTCATCCTCAAACGGAGGCGAGCCTGGTCTCAAGCGGTGTGCCGCACCCGATCGATCGATTATCCGCAACCGGTCGGTCGTTGCCCACCCTCCACTCAGCGCCGAATCTCGGTTCCGCGCCGGCTCGCGACGTGTCGAGGTAGGAATTCATAGAGGACGAACCGGTCCTCAAAGATCCCGGCGCGGTTGACCACGCCTCGATTCGCATACAGCACGCGACGCGACTGTAGCTCAAACCGCTTGGACATCTCCGCCTTCCAGGCATTCAGCCCCGGTGCGTCGCCGGTACGCTCCTGGAACACGACCACGCGCAAAGGGCGATCCGGCGCGACGGATTCAAGTCGCGCCGGCTCCTTCCTGCGATGTCGGGGCGAATAGATCGCCTGGTAGCAAAGATACAGTGCGGAGCGATCGTTACGCCAACCCGTGGGATCGAGCCTGACGCCGAAATCCGTGCGGGCGCAGGCGATTTCGACGCCCGAGGCCGCGTCCGTCCAGAACCGGCGAGCGAAGTCACGGCACTCGCGGTCATAGATCGACTTGTAGGGGTGCGTGACATCCCAACCGAGGAGTCCGAGGCCCACGATCGCGAGCGAGCCGAGAATCAGGCCGGTCGCGTGCCGTTTCAGACGATCGCGCGGGACGCGAGCGAGCAGCACGGCCGCGCCCAGCCCCGCCATCAGGCCGATCGCCGGGGCAACGTATTGCATCGTACGGGCGCTTCCTCCATAGGGGTAGCGGCCCAGGAACGCCGCCGTCAAACCCAGGGCGAATGGGACCAGGAGGAGCGCCAGGACCGACTTCGATCCTCGGCGCAGATACGCGACGATCGCCGCCAGACACAGTCCCGCCGTGAGCGTGCTCGCCCCGTTCTCGCCGCCCGCCGGATAGGCGAACATGTGGCTGGTGTGGACCGTCGCAAGCCAGGTCACGAGCGCAGCCGCGCCGCGCGGAGGGAACGCGTCTGCCCAGTAGCCCTTCATCATGTCCATCACGTTGTCACTTTGCGATTTCGTGACGACGCGGAGGAGGATGAGGAAGGCCGCAAGCGTCGCGATTCCAAAGCACGCGAATGCGGCCATCGCGGCTGGTCGCCGCGTTTTCGCGACCGGGACGAGCAGGCTGAAGCCGACCCCGGCCGCGACGAAGATCGCGGGATGAGAAACGCCGACCGCGATCGGGCCGAGGACGCAAAGCCCCAGGAGATATCGGACCTGATCCGGCCGCCTCAACCATTCGATCGCGAGGGCGAGCAGTCCGAGGGCGACCAGGAAATCGGTCGCGTAAGGCTTGATCTCGCCGCCATAGCGGATCGGATAGAAGCCGACGGCGAGGATCGCGACGGCGAGAACCAGCGCCGGCCCGCGCAATAATCGACCCGCGACGTGCCGGAACAGGAACAGGCCGGCGATCGAGGAGAGCGTCGGGATCAGGCGGAGCGAGAATTCCGAGAAGCCCAGCGCCAGCGAGACCGCTTTCTCCGCCCAGAGGAACAACAGCGGGCAAACCTGCTGATAATGGAGTGGGCGGATCAGATCGGCGAAATCGCGATCGATGAGGTTCGAGGCCAGGAACGCTTCATCGCCCCAGAGCGGATGATGCAGGGCGTATCGGACAACGCGTAGCAGGGCGCCGAGTGCGAGGAATCCGCGCGTCCATGCGGCGACACGGCCGGCTGGCCACGCGGGGTCGTCCCCGACGCGAGCGCCGGAGAGGCGGAGATCAATGGGGATCGTATCCACAGGTCATCCACGTCGGCGTGCGAGGATCGGGCAGGCATCGCTCCCCGGAGAGAGCGATGCACGGCGGTGACGGCGTCGTCAGCTCTGCTGCAATTGATTGATCTTGTTGTAAAGGGTCTTGAGGCTGATGCCCAGCTCCTTGGAGGCGGCCGGCTTGTTGCCCGTGTGCTTTTCGAGGACCACCTGGATGTACTTCATCTCGATATCGCGGAGCGTGGGACTCCCTTCCGGAATCTGGAAGTGCGGGCCGGCGATCGCGGAGTGAGTGGCCGCGCCCATCTGGCCCGGGGCGCGACGGATGGCCGGTTGGGTGGGGAGGTGCTCGGGGCGAATCGGCCCGCCGCCGGCGAGGATGGTGGCGCGCTCGATCGCATTGGCCAGCTCGCGGATATTACCCGGCCACTCGTGCGTCTGGAGCGCCTCGATCGCCTCGGGGGTGAGCGTGCTCTCCGTCCCGCCCCGTCGCGGCGCGAAGCGTCTCAGCAAGTGGCCCGCCAGGGCCGGAATGTCGCCTTTTCGCTCGCGGAGCGGGGGCAGGTGGATCTCAAACGTGTTCATGCGGAAGAACAGGTCCTCGCGGAACAGGTCGGCGGCGATCATGTCGCGCAGGTCGCGGTTGGTGGCGCAGAGGACGCGGACATCCACGCGAAACGGGTCGTTCTCGCCCACGCGACGGATCTCGCCCGATTCGAGAAACCGGAGAATCTTGACCTGGACGCTCTTGTTCAGCTCGCCGACTTCGTCGAGG
Source organism: Planctomycetota bacterium (assembly GCA_028291545.1). Taxonomy (GTDB): domain Bacteria; phylum Planctomycetota; class Planctomycetia; order Isosphaerales; family Isosphaeraceae; genus JAQGHR01. The sequence goes on from JAQGHR010000068.1 coordinate 56,540, forward strand.
AACAGGGTCCCGCCGTTGGCGACCTCGAACAGGCCCTTCCGGTTCGTGTCGGCCCCGGTGAACGATCCCTTGCGGTGCCCGAACAGCTCGGACTCGACCAGGTTCTCAGGCAGGGCGCCGCAATTGACGGGGATGAACGCGCCCCCGGTCCGCCGGCTCTTGTCGTGAAGGTTCCGGGCGATCAGCTCCTTGCCGGTGCCGGTCTCGCCCAGGATCATCACGCTGGCATCGGTGGGAGCGACCGTCTCGATCAGGCGGCGGACCTGCTGCATCGCGAGGGTCTCGCCGACCAGGGTCGGCGTCCCCTCGACGGCCTTCAGCCGAGTTTCGAGGGCGACGGTCTTGTTCTCCATCGCCCGCCGCTCGGCGATCCGGCAGAGGATCACTTCCAGTTCGGCCCATTTGCAGGGCTTGGTCAGATAGTCGAACGCACCCAGTCGCAGCGCCTGGACCGCCGTGTCCACGGTTGCATGTCCCGTGAGGATGACGACCTCGGTCTCTGGGCTGATCTGCTTGATCTTGGAGAGGACCTCGATGCCCGTGAGGCCGGGCATCTTCATGTCCAGCAATGCGGCGTCGTACGGGCCCCGTTCGAGTGCGCGGATAGCCGCCGCGCCGTCCGGGCAGACCGTGACCTCGTGGCCGAGGCGGGGCAGCTCCATCTGCATCAGGTCGCGGAGGTGGGCCTCGTCGTCCGCGAAGAGGATGCGGAGCCCGCCCTGATGCGTCTTATCCATGATCTGTCTCCTCCGTGAGACGTACCCTGTTCTGTCGTGTCTGGTTTCCTCGCGACGAGCCGGGCCGCCCGATCCATTCGGAGCAGCCCGATTCTCGCGGTGGTTCGCTTACTCGCCCGACTTGCGCTTCATCGTGAAACAGAGTTGCTTCTCGCCCGCCCTGGTCCGGAATTCGGTCGGGACGATGCCGCCCTCGTAACAGTAGCAGAGTCGCACCCTGTCGCCGTCCCGCTCGATGATCCCGACGGCCTTCTGGCCTTTCCGGCCGCGAGGACCGCCGGTCTCGGTCATCGTGATCCTGGCCGGCTTGGCCTTCGTGTCGAGCTTGTACTTGGTCACGTACACCTCTTTGTTGTCTCTGTCCACCATGACAATGTCGTCGTCCGTGATTCGCACGATGGAGCCCTTGATGTGATCCTCGGGAACCGGCTTGCCGTTGTCCTCGCCGGAAATCAGTTCGTAGTTTCCGACCAGGCTGGCCTTATCCGTATCCTTCGCGATGCTCTTGGACTCCTGGCTCCTCGCCGATCCCGCCAACATCAACATCCCCAATCCGATCGCGGCCATGATTTTCATAATGCTCGTCCCCTGGGGTGAGCTGGGCTGGGGACGCTCCGGCGGTCCCCCAGGGGGTCCAGGTACAAATCGGGTGCCGTACCGTTGCATCAGGCCGCCCGTGACCCGACCGACCCTGTCGCGGCACTCTCCTCGGTTGAACGTACTGGCAAGCGGACCGTGAAGGTGGCCCCCTGCCCTTCGCCGGGGCTGTCGGCCGTGATCACGCCCTGGTGCTGACTGACGATGTTATGGGTGATCGAGAGACCCAAACCCGTCCCCTTGCCAACCTTGCGGCGGGTGAAGAAGGGCTCAAAAATGTTCTCCAGGACCTCGGGAGGCATCCCGCAGCCGTCGTCGGCGAAGACCATCTCGGCCATCCCCTCGGCGTGACGGAGTTCGATGCGAAGCGTACCGGCCGGTTCCATGCAGTCGAGCGCGTTGACCACGAGGTTCAGGACGACCTGCTTGATCTCCTGCTCGTCCGCGTGGGCCAGGACGGCTTCGCGTGGCGAGAAGGCGATATGCTTGCCACGGTACTTGCCCATGTGGCGGACCATCTCCACGACGCCCTGGATGAGCGAGGCGAGATCGGTCCGGGCGCGCTGGATCTCTCCGCAGCGGGAGAAATCGAGCAATTTTTCCGTGATCCGCTTACACCGGAAGGCTTCTTCCTGGATCATTCGCAGGTAGTTGGCGACGACCTTCGAGTCGGCCGTCTCCTGCTTCGCGAGGAGGGCGCTGAGGCGGCTTTCGAGCGCCTCCGAGCAGAAGGCGATCGAGGCCAGCGGGTTGTTGATCTCGTGGGCCACGCCAGCGGCGAGGTAGCCGACGCCCGCCAGGCGTTCGGAACGCACGAGCTGGCGGCTACGCTCCTGAACCTGGCGTTCGAGGTCGGCGTAGGTGGCGCTCAGCCGTGCGGTCATGTCGTTGAACGCCTCGGCCAGGGCCTGCATCTCATCGCCGGTGGTCAGGTCGATGTGGTAGTCGAAAGAGCCACGCGCCACGCGACGCACGCCCCGTTGCAGCAAGCGAACCGGGTAGAGGACCCAGCGATGGAACAACGCCGCCAGCCCGCAGAGCATGCCGATGACGGCCAGGGCGGAGGTCCAGACGATCACGCGGCTGGACTCGTACTGGCTCTTGGACATCTTGAGGACTTCGAAGAAGTCGCGGTGCAAGATCTCCGGCAACTGCATGACCCGCCCATTGAGCCGGTCGATCCGCGAGGCCAGGTCGTTCCTGGCCTCGACCGACCCGGGCTCGGGATGTTCGCGGACGTAATGTGTCGTGCCGGGGAGGACCGGGCCGATTTTCTCGCCGGGATTCAGTTCCGAGAGGATCGCGGTCAGGTCGTTGTCGATCCGGAACGCCAGACCAAGCTCGTCGCCGATGTCCGAACGATTGCCTCGCCCGAGGTTTTCTCGGAGTTGCTCGCAATACGCCTTGAGCGCCTCGCGGGCATCTTTGACCTTGCGGCTCAGGTCCGCGCGATCGGCCGCGCTGTCCGTGCGGAGGGCGTCGATCTGGACGCTGAGCTTGAGCAATTTCGCCGACCAACCCAGCTCGCGAAGCTGATCGGTCAGGATCAGGTTGCTGGAGTGGAACGAGTGCAGCCCGAAGATCGAGCCGCCCATCAAGGTGAGCATCATCCCGATCACCAGGCTGAGCCCGGCGATCAGCTTGACGCGGATGGGCCATTTCGGCACGACGACCTCCCTGTCTTTCGGACGAAACTCGGCGGTGTCTCGCCGCGCTCTGGCCTTCCTCTTGAAGGCGGTTCGGCATGACCAAGTCGGACTCTACCAGAAGCCCCGAAATCGCTCAAACGGAGTTCGCCCGGATTTCCTCAAGTCCGTTCGGCCCGGAACCGATGCGAAGGCCCCCTAACGCGCACCGGCTTCGCCCGAAGCCAGGAAGACCGCGATGGCCGAGGCGGTGGCGAGGCCAACGACCAGCGCCCAGCGTAGCCGGGCAATCCGGAGCTGGAACTTTTTTTCCGCGTCGGGCTGGTATTCGAGACCTTCCAGGAACGCGATCCGCTTCGCGATGCTGCCGTGCCTCCACGACCTGGCCCGGGGGGACATCCCGTTCAACGCGGCCACATTCCCCAGGGCATTCGCGAAGATCCGGATACCCACGGGACAGAGCGTTCGGACGGCCCGATCAGGCGCGTCCGGCGCGTTCATGTCGCGATGAGGAGGGCACTCATGTTGATCGCAGGACACCGCGCGGGCACCGAACACGTCGGCCTGACGTTCGAAGCGTCGCGAGAGGAACCCGAACACGACGAAAAAATAGAGACCGCAGATCGCGAGAAGTAAGACCTGTTCCACCGTCCCGAGGGTCGCCTCGGGGAGCCATCGCGCGAGGGAAGCGTCAATATTCCAGATACGAGCCACCAGGGCACCGCACATGGTCAGCAGGCCCATGCTGCCGAGCAGGAACAGGCCGAAATACGGGAGGTGTCGGTGTGCGATGTGGCCGACCTCATGCCCGAAGACCGCTTCAATTTCATGTTCGTCGAGCAGCTCTATCATCGCGTCCGTGATCAAGACGTAGCGGAACCAGGGCACCGAGCCCGTGACTCCGGCATTCACGATCACGCCGCCGGTGTCCCAGACGAGGATGTCCGAACAACGGAACCGCAGGCGTCGCGAGAGCCGTTCCAGGCGGTCTCTCAGGGGGCCGGCTTCCATGCGGCGCGTGGGCCAGGTCAGCCGGACGAAGGCGGGGGAGAGGATGAACACCAGGGCCGCGATCAGGCAGGTTCCGCCGAACTGGATCGTCGGGTCCTCAAATCCCTGCGGCATCTTCCACCGCAGGACGTCCCGGCCGAGGACGTAAATCGAGGCGACCGGGAGGACCATCCCGAACGACTGGCGCGACTTTCGGAACAGATAGGCGGCCATCCCGCGATCGGCAATCCCCGGTCTCAGGGCCCGCTCGGCCGCATACAGCCCGCACCAGGCCAGGAACTGGCCGGCAAGATAGGGCATCAGAACCGCGAATTCCTCGATGAAGATCGTGCCTCGCAGGCCCAAACCCCAATCCACCACGCGCGGCCAGTCGATCCAGCACAGAGTCCAGGCAAAGACCGTCAGGCCCAGCCCTACGACGGTCCGGAGGCCCCACACGAAGACGCCGCGCGTTCGGGCCTGCGCCCCTCCGGAACGCTTCACACGGAGCGCGACGACCATCCCGAACGCGGTGCCGACCGCCCCGACCAGGACGACCCCCAGGCCGGTCTCCACGAGCCGTCGGATCAGGTCGGAATTTGAGAGCGACCGAGCTTCCGTCGGCAGACCCAGGCCGAATGCCAGCACCATCGCAAGTAACAAGGGGATGGGCATGCGGGAGGTCCGACGGGAAACGGTGTGCGATCAAGACGATTCGACGGACCTGGAGTCGATCCGGAAGCCAGGATTCGAGACGACGGCTCCGCTTACATCGCCATGCCGACCAGGACAAGTTGCGCGGCCAGCGGCACGGGCGAGGCCTCACCCTTGACCGAGAGGGGAAAGCTCAGGACGGCTCCCCAGGTATTCTTGGCCTCGTCACGAACGATCACGGGAGTCGCCTTCACGTCCTTCGGCGTTGCCAGGAGCATCAGCACCGCCGGATGACCCGAGCCCGCCGTTTCCGCGCTCCTGGTCTCCAGGGTCTTCTTCGGGAGTGCGGCGATCTCGCCGTCTTTCGCCGCGGGCAGGAGAAGTGCGTAATCGCGATTCGGGCTGACCCCGAGATGGTCACCGTTGACCGGCTGGAGGCCATAGCGAATCGTGTAGAGACCGGGAGGGATGGTCTGATCGCGATAGTCGTGGCCCTCGCCGACAAACCGGGCGACTCCAAGCAATTCCCCTTCGGCGAGCTCGGGAAACTGAATGGTCCCTTTCGCCCCCGATGGCTTGCCGGTGGCCGGGATCGCTTTCCTCGTCCAGATCTCGACGAACGGCTTTCCCTTCGCGTCGAGCACCCGCACGCCCTCGTTCGCAATCGCCTCCTTGACGGGGGCGGCCAGACCGGCCGGAGCGGCGGATTTCAGGGCCTCGACCGAGTACGACTCCTGGCCCCGGGCGGTCGGGATCAGGATAACGACGGCGAGAGCGAGCGCGCGGAGCACATGCATGGAGTTCGTCCTGGATGGCGACGGTGGTTCTCAGGGGAAACGTCGGCCCGTCACCCTCGATCGATATCGAAAGTGACGGGCCGAGTTTACCCCATGAGACGAGTGGCATCGAGAGCGCGGAATCAATAGGCGAAATGACCCACGAAGCTGCTCCGGCAATTCGGGTCGTTCCAGGTCGTGCCGAGCTGCTTGCCCTTGAAGTTGTGGCTGAGGGTGTAGGCCGGCAAGGCCGTGACGCCCTTCGAGAGCGGGGCGTATTCCACGACCTCGTTTCCGCAGGCGTGATCGTCCTCGTCGAGCGGACGGGTCAAGATCTCCGCGAGGCCCGGCACCCAGACGCTGGCGCGAGGCGCCTTCGGCATTCCGTGGTGAGGGGATGCGACGGACCTCTGATCGTCGTGACCTTCCATGTCCTCGACCGTCAGGTTGATCCTGGCGGTCCGGACATCCTCAACTTTCGACAGACGCTCCCCGCCCAGGGCCTTGGCCAGGGCGATCAAGGCCTTTTGCTGGCCGGGAGTTGCCGAACGATCGACGATCAGGACGGACCTGGCCCCCGTGGGGACGTCCTTCGAGAATGTGTTCGTCCCCTTGACGGCCGCGGCAACGACCAGGCCGCTCAGATCCTCGCCTTCGTAGCGGCCCTCGGTGATCTTCCAGGCCATCACGGCATGATCGCCCGTGATGAAGACCTCGGCATTGGAGAAGCACGGGCCGGTGTAGACGTCGGCCGTGCGCGCCTCGACGTAGTCGCCCTTGACCTGAGGAGCCGCGGCCAGAATCAGGGCACCGAAGAGCGTGGAAAACGCAGTGAGCATCCGTAAGACTCCCGGCCGGACGGGCCGATCGAGGCGGGATCGTGCGTGAGAAATCCTAGGTCGATTGTGCGTCCGCGCAATGGGAGAAGTCAAGGGCCGGCGGTGAGCGACGTGTGTCGTGCCGCCCGGCTCCAGGCGGGACCGGCTTGTGAGACAGATCGTCAAACGAGCTAGCGATTGCGCGATTCGCTCGACCCGCCGGAGGCGAGAACCTGGCTCTTGATCTGATCGAGTGCGGCCGCGTACTGGTTCCGTTCGTCCTGATAGGCCGTGATGCTCCGCTCGAGACGATCGTTGGTCTCTTCGAGGGCCGTGAGACGGCGGGCGTCCTCGACAGAACGGGCGGCCATGTCGCGATTCTGGGTGCGGAGCCGGGCCGCGAGATCCTTGGTCTGGGAGAGCTCGGCCTGGAGCGCGAGACTTTGCTGACGGCAATCTTCCATCTGCCCGCGTGGGACCGAGGCGCAGCCGGCCAGGGCCACGCCCAGCGCGATCACGCCCGCGCCTCGTGGCCCGCGGCCCCTCGATCGTCTCGTCCGCTCCATCGGTTCCGACTCCTTTCGGAACGCCGGCCCGGCCGGATGGGCGGGAGTTTCCGCCACCCGACCGAGCGTCGATCCGATCAACCCCAGGGGGCCATGCCGGACAGCCACTTGATCAAACCGTAACCGATGGGTGTCGTCGAGCCCCGTTGATCGTACAGGTTTGCCACCATGTCCATGCTCACGAAGGCCATGAGCAGCATCAGGAAGGCGGCGACGCCGAGGACCGAGACCCAGGCCCCGCCCCACTCGACTTCGGGACCGCTGCGGGTGGCCACCGCCGGAGACGCCGAGGCACGGACCGCAGCCTGCGACGGCGTGGCGGGTGCGTCGTCCGATTCGACATCCCCCCAGGCGCTGTCCGTCTCGCCCGACACTTCGTCGCCGTCGTCGCCGTACTCGTCATCGTCGGCAAGGCTGGCCGGACCCATCGCCGTGGCGGCGTTCTCGTCGATCTCGTCCTCGTCCAGAGCGAAGACCTCCGAAGCCGACTCGCCCTCGTCGAGGTCGAAGTCGCTGGCGGCTTCGAGCTGGACCGTCCGGTCGTCCTGGCCGCTGTCGAGGGCGTCGACCTCGAAGTCGGTGTCCTCGAAGATGTCCTTCTCGCCCTTCTTCTTCTTGATCGGCAGGGACGTGGCCGAGGGGTCCATCGCGCTGCCCTTGATGGGCAGGGACGTCTCGGACGACGCGTCGGCCTTGGGCGCCTTCCCCTTCGCGGTGGGCTTGGGCGGCGCGGCGGGCTTCTTCCGGTTATCCTTGGGGATGTCCTCGTCCAGCGGGGCCAGCTCGATCGATTCGGCCGAGCCGAAGTCGAAGCCGCCGACGCCCGAGAGATTGATGCCCGAGTCGCTCGGCCGCCCGAGGTTGATCCCCGAGCTTGCCGGCTCCGCACCCGTCACGTCGGAATCGCTCGGCGAGCGGACGAGGGGCGTGGCCTCGAATTCGTCGGACGCGTCCAGGGCCGTCAACTCGAAGTCGGAGCCGGAGTCGGGCTGGAGCGCGTCGATCACGCTGGACGGGGTCAATTCGAAGTCGCTGTCGTCGGAGCCGGTCCCGAGGTCCACCTCGGCCGAGGAACCGAGCATCGGGCTCTTCCGCAAGGTCGTCGCGCCGGGGTCGTCCAGCGCGTCGACTTCCTCGGACGAACCCTGCGAGTCGGAGACCAGGGTGACGTCCGAATCGCTCGGGTACTTGTTCTTCGGCGGAGGCGACGCGAGCCGAACGTCGGAGTCGCTGGCCCCCTTGGCGGCGGCCCCATCGGGGACCAGGCGGACGTCCGAATCGCTGGGCTGCTTGCCCGCCGACTTCATGCCGATGATCGTGGAGCTGGAGCTTGCCCCGGTCGCCGGAGGCAAGGACATGTCATCGAGGAGGACGTCGTCGTCGGACACCTTCATCGTACCAGACCGCCCGAAGTCGGGCTTGGCCACGCCGAGCTGGAATTCGGACAGGTCGATGTCGCCGCTGCCGCTACCCGGGGGGATTTCGAGGTCGAGATCCGAGAGCGAGAGGTCGGGGTCCGATCCCATGCCTCGACGGCGCGCCAGCTCATCCACGTCTGCGACGCGGAATCGCCACGAGCCGCCATCGAGGAAGGCGCGGACCTCGCGCTGTTGAGCCTTGTGTTTCAGCTCGTCGGCGCTCATGCCCAGGACGCGAGCCGCTTCCTCCAGGGTGTAAAACTGAGCCATGAACGGGGTCCTCCTCGATTCGGTCGGTATCGGCCCGGGGTGATCAGGCCGTCTGGTTCGGGATGAGTCGCGTGGAGGGAGACCTCGCCTGCGAGCCGTCGCGAACCAGCACCCCTGTCACTTCCGGGGCGAACCGATCATCGACTCGATCGAGGCGACATCGGGGGGCTGGTTGTTGTACTCGGCGAGCTTGAGATCCCATCGATACTGTCGAGCGGCTTCGAGCTTGACCGCCCCCTTGGGGTTCTGCGGGTCCACTCGATAAATGGCGAAGGCCTGCGTCTTCGTGTCGATCAAGTAAAGAAATTGGGCCGATCCATTGCCACCCGAGGTGAACGCCACGGTTCCCGACGCGTCGACCCCATTGGGTCCTTGCGCTCTGGCGGCCGGTGCCGTGCGACCGAACGCGACCCAGGACAGGGCCACGCCCGCCAGCACACCGAAGACCGCGTTTCGCGCCGAGACCGACCATCGTGCGCCCACCATGTGGCCATCCTCCATGATTACCAGGTCAAATCTCCAATCCCGGAGATTTTCAGGACGATTGTTTGCCCCGGGAAAACGTCCCGCAGCGCAACCTACCGGCCAATCGCCTTCAGTCTATCACACCGCAAGTCGAGATGTGCGGACAAGGGGGTGTGGGGAAAGAAATGCGAATGGTGAGTCCCATCTATCATAAGAAAGGGCCCGAAACGAACAAGTGCAATGGGCCCGGGGACGGAAAACTTTGCGAGAGCCCCGAGCTCACCGTGCGGGAAGTTGCATCAAAACCACCCGTATAATATCTGTAACGGTCCCATTTCGATGCCGCAACGAGAGTGCCTCCGGAATTGAAAGCCGTAAAATGTTTGATTTTGCTTGAAGAATCGGTCCGACCTTGGTTATGTTGGGACGAGTTGATCCTTCCGCGAAGTCGTGCCCGCCTTGCCCTGCCCCGCCCGCCCACCGTCTCCAGCGAGACGTTTGTCGAGGAGCCGATGATGCACGCTCAAGCCTCCCCCCGGCGCGTTGCTGCGCTTGCGCTCGGTCTTTCGGCCTTGCTCGGCCCGGCCTCTCATGCCTTCGGCCAAGACCCGGCCGCACTGCTCGGGAGTCCGGCCAAGGTCACGATCGAGCCCGGTGACCCAACATTGACCGGCCGTCGCGCCACCAGGCAACTGCTCGCCACCGGGACCTATCCCGACGGTTCGGTCCGGGATCTCACCCGCGTCCTGGAGTGGTCCAGCCTGAATCCCGGGATCGCCACCATCTCGCCCAAGGGCCAGGTTGTGCCTCATTCGGACGGTTCGGCCACGATTGTGGCCCATCGCGGCAGCGTGGAAGTCCGCACGAACGTCAAGGTCGAGAAATTCGGCGCCCCCGCACCGATCTCGTTCCGTCGCGACGTGATCCCGGCCTTCAGTCAGGCGGGCTGCAATATGGGCGCGTGCCACGGAACCCCCACCGGAAAGGGCGGGTTCAAGCTGAGTCTCCGCGGCTATATGCCCGACCAGGACTTCGTCGCCCTCAGCCGCGAGGCCGCCGGGCGCCGGATCGATCCGTTGCAGCCCGAAACCAGCATGATCCTCCGAAAGCCGCTGGGCGAGCTCGCCCACGAGGGCGGACTGCGGCTGTTCCGCGACACCAAGACCTACGAGTATCTCCGCGATTGGGTGGCCGAAGGCGCGATCAACGACCCGACTGCTCCGGCGGCCGTGAAGCTCGAGATCCTGCCCGGAGCTCGCGTACTGAACGCTCCCGCCACGACTCAGCAGGTCGCCGTCGTGGCACGTTATGCCGACGGTTCCAGCCGAGACGTCACGCCGATCTGTTACTACAACTCGTCCAACCCCGAGATCGCCGAAGTGGACGTGACCGGGCATGTCACGTTCAAGTCCCGGGGCGAGGTCGCCGTCATCGCCCACTATCTCGATCTGGTCGCCAACGTCCGCTTGACCCACCTCGTTGCCGTGCCCGGCTTCGCCGTGGCCGAGGTGCCGAAGGACAACTCCATTGATGAGGCCGTCTTCGCCAAGCTGAACCGGATGCGAATCAAGCCGTCGGAGGTCTGCACCGACAGTGAATTCGTGCGCCGCGTCTACCTCGACGCCGTGGGCCTTCCCCCCAACCCCGACGAGGTCCGCGCCTTCCTCGCCGACCCGTCGCCAACCAAGCGGGTGGCCTTGATCAATCGCCTGCTGGAGAAGCCGGAGTTCCTCGATTTCTGGACCCTGAAGTTCGCCGACATCCTTCGCGCGAACGGACGATTGATTCAGAGTAAGGGCACGCACGTCTTCAATCGCTGGATTCGCACCAGCCTCGCGCAAAACAAGCCGTTGGACCAGTTCGTCCGCGAGTTGATCACTGCCGACGGGTCGAGCTTCCAGAATCCGGCCGCCAACTACTACCGGATCAGCCGCGATCCCGAGAACTCGGTCGAAACCACGGCCCAGCTCTTCCTGGGCGTCCGCATCCAGTGCGCCAAGTGCCACAATCATGTCTTCGAGCGATGGACCCAGGACGACTATTACGGCTTCGCCGCGTTTTTTGCCCGGGTCCGCCAGAAGAAGGGCAATCTGCCCGATGAGGAAGTGATCTTCGCCGCTCGTGATGGCGAGGTCCGCCAACCCCGGACCGGTCAGGTCATGAAGCCCAAGGCCCTCGGCGGTCCCACGTACGAAGAAACCCCCGGTGCAAATGGTCCGGAAGATCGTCGGACGAAGCTTGCGGTCTGGCTCACTAGCGCGGAGAACCCGTTCTTCGCCAAGAGCCTGGTCAACCGCATCTGGTTCCACCTGATGGGCCGCGGGATCGTTGAACCCGTGGACGATTTCCGCGACTCGAATCCCGCGTCAAACGACGAACTGCTCAACGGCCTCGCCTCCGATTTCGCCAAGGGCGGATACAATTTGAAGGCCCTCGTCCGCTCGATCCTATCGAGCCGAACCTATCAGCTCAGTGCTCGCACGAACGAGCTTAACACCGAAGACACCCTTTATTTCTCCCACGCGTACACGAAGCTTCTGCCCGCCGAGGTGCTGCTCGACGCGATCTCTTCGTTGACCGGCTCCAGCACCGTCTTCGAGGGCCTCCCCAAGGGCACGCGCGCCACCCAGATCGCCGACGGCAAGATGGAGAATCCCTTCCTCAAGACCTTCGGCCGCCCGGCCCGCGAGCTGGCCTGCGAGTGCGAACGCGAGAGCGACGCCAACCTCTCCCAGGCCCTCCAGCTCATCGGCGGCGCTACCGTCAATGGCAAGCTCCACGACGACGCGGGCCGAATTGCCGAGTTGGCCAAGGGGACCGCGACCCCGCAGGAGATCACCAAGGAACTCTATCTCCGCGCCGTCTCACGCGAGCCCAATTCCACCGAGATGGAGATCGCCGTCGCCCACCTCAAGGCCAACCCCGACCGCCGCCAGGCGATCGAGGATATCGGCTGGGCACTGATCAACTCGAAGGAGTTCTTGTTCCGCCACTGATCGTAGTCCGGGCGGGATCGACCCCGTCGATGGTCCGCACGTCTCAATCCCGCCGAACTCACGGACGACCCCGATCGCCCCTGAGTTCGGCGGGATTGCTTGTTGTCTCCTTCGGGGAGAAGCTCGATCCACGCGAAGGCCGCGATCGCCGGCCGGTCCTCTCGAACCCGAATGGGAGAGGATCGGACCTGGGACTTTCGTAGCGGGCGCTGGCGGCCTTGACTCCGGGCCCTCGCCGGCCGCGTAGTGACCCCAGAGCCGGGCCAATCCCGCTTCTTCGGCGTTCGCCCCACTCTGGCATTGCCTTTTTTTCGGTCCCCGCCAAAAATGCCGCCGCTTCCGGGTCCTTCGGGACGCAGGGGGCCGTCCTGGTCGCGCCGGCATGAGGCTGGTGGAGCGGTCGGGACGAATTCCGAATCACGCAAGGAGGCGCAAGGCCGATGGCACTCCCGTTCCTTTCCCGCTCGCATGAAGCGGGTATCCCGTCGGTGAGCCTGCGCAGAATTCTTCCGGACGCGACGTTCGTCGGCTGCCGGGACCTTCGCGTCGCCGGTTGTTCGTCGGATAGCCGCCGCATCGAGCCGGGTCAGGTGTTCGTCGCGCGAAGAGGCGAGACCTACCACGGACTCGACTTCGCGGCCATGGCCCTGGAGCGGGGCGCCGTCGCGGTCATCGCGGAAGAGCCGCGACCCGAGGCCGGTCCCCTTCAGATCATCGTCGCGAACGCACCATCGGCCTACGCCCGGATCGCTCAGGCCCTGGCCGGATCCCCCTCGGGCGAGTTCCCGGTGATCGGCATCACCGGAGGTGCCGGAAAGACGGCCGCAGCCCTGTTCTTGCGGGCAATTCTTGAGGCCGCCGGCCGTCGCGTGGGGATGATCAGCTCTTCCGGCTGGAGCGACGGGGCCCGCCAGTACCCCGGCCCATTCGCGACCAGTCCTTCCGGCCTGGCCGGCATGCTGGCCGCGATGGCCGAACGACGCTGCGAGGCCGGCGTGATGGCCGTCTCCGCCGAGACGCTGCATCAGCGAGCCACGGACGGAATTTGTGTCAAATCGGCCCTCGTCACGAGCGTTCGTGGCGTCACACCCCGACCAAATCGCCAGGTGCTGGCGCGTCTGGTCCGCCAGGTCATCCCGGGCGGCGTTGTCGCGGTCAACGGGGATGACCCCGATGCCGCGATCCTCTCCGCCGTCAATCTCGGGGCTCATCCGGTGACCTTCGGACTCGGCGAGAACTTCGACATCTCGGCCACGATCGAAGAGTGCAACCTCGATGGCACGCGATTCCGCCTCCGAGGCTTCGATCGCGAGGCTCGCATTCAGCTCCGGCCGCTCGGCGAATCCGTCCTCATGGCGGCCCTCGGAGCCGCCGCGGTCGCTCGCGAAAACGGCGTCGTCCTCGATGCGGTCGTCGCGGGCCTGGAATCCGTGACCCAAATTCCCGGACGACTGGAACGCCTCGCGCGGGGTGCCGGTCGAGACGTGATCGCCGACCGTGCCTGGGACGGACGATCGCTCCGCGCCGCCCTGCGCACCATTCGCGAACGAACCGAGGGCCAGGTCCTTTGCGTCCTGGGCGCCACCGCCGACTCGTCGCTGGCCCACGAGATCGCCGCTGTCGCCGAACAGGAATCCGACCGCGTGTTCCTGACGCGAGCGTCGGACGCATCGACCGGCATCGACCCGGAGGCCTGGCTCGCCGCCATGCTCCGCCCCGGCCGCGTCCGCATCTTGCTCGACCGCCGCAAGGCCATCGAGGCCGCGCTCGACCTGTCCCATCCGGGCGACGCCGTGCTTCTCTCGGGAATCTCTCCCAGCCCGTGGGGCTCGGACGCCGAGGTTGCGATCGGCTGGTTCCAGACGCGGGAAAGCGCCCCGGCTCGGCGTTCGGCCTGAATCGAAACCTGATTCCCTGTGAAGAACCGGGTCCGACTCTTCCGCGTGGATTCGAGCGACCGCGCTGCCACCGATCTCTCGGTTCCGTGAATATCATCGCGACGAGCCGGATTTCCGATTCGGCCTTCCGGCCCGCCCGGCGAAGTTGCGATATCACGCGGAGGAGACCGCTTACGGATAGCGATAGTCCGATGGATGTCCGCCTCGCCCGTTGCGTGAGACGCCGGGACCGACTACGGTAGGAGCCGTTGGAAGCGTCCCGGAAGCCAAGATCGCGTCTCCTCCCTCGACGAGGCCAGTCCCATGACCAGCGAGCAGACCACACGCCGCGAGTTCACCCGCCAGGCGCTCCAATCGCTCACGGCCGTGGCCCTGATCGAGGGGCTTGCGGCGCACAACCTGTTCGGCCGGGACGTCTCGCCAATTATTGACGCCTGGTTCGGGGAATTGCACACCATCAGCAAGGATTTGAAGGACCACAAGACCAAGGACGTCGAGTTCCAGAAGTCCCTGGAAGGCCTTTACAAGCGGGTCGATCTGCCGTCGCTCTTGAAGACCCTCGACTTCGACAAGATGGCCGCCGGAATCGAGTATCCGGAGCACGGGGCCAAGAGCCTGCCCGTGGATTTCAAGAACGTGTCGGGCTTGCCGACGAGTCTCGTGTTCGGCCGTCAGATCTTCGCGATGAAGAAGGGCCGATCCGTGATCCCGCACGGCCACGACAACATGGCCACCGGGTTCCTCGTCCTCAAGGGCGATTTCCGCGGCCGACACTGGGACCGCGTCGAGGATCACGCCGACCATTACATCGTCCGCCCCACGATCGACGCCAAATTCAAGGCCGGCGAGACCTCGACGATCTCCGACCACAAGGACAACGTCCACTGGTTCCAGAACGAGGGGAACGAGCCCGGGTTCATCTTCAATGTCCACGTCATCGGATACAACCCCGACAACCCCAAGAGCGGCGGTCGCGTCTACGTCGATCCCCTCGGCGAGAAGCTGGCGGGCGGTCTGGTGAAGGCGCCGAAGATCAGCTACGGCAAGGCAACGCAGATGTATGGCTAATCATCGACGCCCAGCGCACGGCACGCGGTGGACAATCCGGGGGGCGGCGGCGTTCGTGGGCGTCATGGCGATTGCGTTCGCCGCGATTCGCTCGGAGTCGGTAATCGCGCTGGCCATCTCCACGTCATCGACGGCTCTGGCGATCCTGGTCTCCTTCTTGGCCGGGCAAGAGTTGCGGGATCGGCGCGGGTCGTTCTGCTTCGGCTTCGCGGTGTTTGCCGGTGCCTATTTCCTCGCGTTGACGCCCTGGCAATGGGATCTGGTCGACACTCCCGAGACACCCGTCTCCATCAGTACCCCGTTGCCTACGATAGAGCCGCTGAATCGGCTCTCCGAGATCTTGATGCGCGAGGATAAGCCCGCGCCAGTTGCGGGCGGCCAGGCGCAACAGATGGGTGCAGGACAGACCTACAATACTCGCCTGTCGATCGTGTGTGGCACGGTTCACCTGGCGTTCTGCTGGGTGTTCGGGTTCCTGGGCGGGACGATCGGACTGCTCTTGTCGAGATGGCGTGGGGATCGCGACACCGTTGAGGGTCAAGCTTGATGAAGTTCGCAATCCCGGCGATCGCGTTAATCTCCGGCGCGGCCCTGACCGTGCAGGTTGGAATGAATAACGCTCTGCGAACGAGGATGGGCAATCCGCTGGTCGCGGCGTTCGTCTCCTTTTTGACGGGGACCACGGCGCTGCTGATCTATCTGGTCGTGACCAGACCCTCGCTACCCGATCGCTCCGCGTTCTCTCGCGGCCCGTGGTGGATCTGGGCCGGTGGATTGGTCGGCGCGTGCTATGTGGCCTCGGCGGCGGCGTTTGCGTCGAGGCTTGGGGCCGCGCCGTGGTTGGGATTGATCGTGACTGGGCAGATTGTCGCCTCGGTGGCGATGGATCACTTCGGGTTGTTCGGATTCACGCAGCACACCCTTGGGCCAGAGCGACTCCTGGGTGTGGCGCTGCTCCTGGCCGGGGTGACGCTGGTCTTGCGTTCGTAGGTGAACGACCCGGACGGGACGGCGCGACAACTTCCGGTTCCACTCGGGCAAAGGTTCCGCTAGACTTCGGCCGATCTTCCCTGGGGCGAGACGGCAAGGACGCCGCCGCGACCCTGGACACGACCTCATGAGCCTCGCGTGGGAAGGACTCCCCGGGTGAATCGGGACGGACAACGGATTCGTCTTGCCCTGGTAATCGTTGCGCTGGCCCTCTCGGCGGGTTCGGGCTGCGCCACGATGCGTTTCCGGGCGGCGGACCCGTACCATCGTCCCTGCGCCGAGGCGTTCGCGTACACCGATGATGGCTGGAAGCTCGGCATCCGCCGGGTCCGGCCGGTCTGTCCCGATCCGGGCAAGCTGCCCGTCGTGCTCTGCCACGGTCTGGGGCTGAACGGGACCTTCTGGACGATCACCGATGGCCACCTGCCCGAGCAGCTCGCCGCCCGGGGCTACGACGTCTTCATCTGCGACATGCGAGGCTCGGGTGCCAGCCAGAAGGTCGGCCCCGTCGGCAAGCTCAACTCGCTCCTCCGGCAAACCCCGTTCCTGGAAGTGGGCGACGGGCATTGGACCGTGGACGACCAGGCGCTTCACGACGTGCCGGCCATTCTCGGCTTCATCAAGAAAGAGACCGGGCGCGATCGGGTCAACTGGGTCGGTCACAGCCTGGGTGGGATGCTCATGTTCAGCTATCTTGAGCGTTCGCGCGAATCGTGGCGGATCGCGAATTTCGTCGCCATGGGCTCGACGGTCGCGCAGAGCGAATTCCCACAGACCCAGATGCTGAACGCGAACCGGGGCCTTCGGATGCTGCTCCGTGTCATGAGCACGGGAAGAATCGCTCGACCGCTGATGTGGTACCGGCCCAGCGGGCTGGCCAAGATCGACGGCTTCTATTACACGGCCGAGAATGTCGATAGCCGGACCATCGACCGGTTCTACGGCTACACCCTCGAGAATCCCGGTCGCGGCGCCTTGAGGCAGATGGACCCGTACCTGGAGTTCGGCCACTTCTTGTCGTCGGATGGCAAGTACAACTACGTCCAGAACCTCCACCGCATCGGCGCCCCCTTGCTCATGATCGCGGGTGAGGCCGACGTGATGTCCAACATCGCCTCAACCCAGCTCACCTTTGACGCGACCGGCAGCCCCGACAAGACGCTCCTCCGGTTCGGTCGCCGCAATGGCCACGCGGACGATTACGGGCATTGCGACCTGGTCTGGAGCCGATATGCCGCAGTCGAGGTTTTCCCGGCCATCATCGAGTGGCTTGACCGCCGACAGCCGGGTGTGACGACCATCTGGCCCGTCAGGCCGGTCCCGTCGCGTAAGGAGTGAGGTTCGATTCGTCCCGCTCATTCGCGGTCAGCGTCTTCCCCGATCCACTTCAGCGCGATCTGCGACCAGGTTTCCAGGCGATCCACGCCGGACGTGAGTTCCGCCATCGTGACGAATCCGGCGTCGGCCAGCCCTTCCTCGCGGGGCAGGACCCGGGGCTGGTCCAGGTCGTAGATGTGGACGACGCCGAGATGGACGCGGCCCACGGGCGTGGAGTCGTCGTTGATCAGCCCCACGCGGCGAAGGGCGCCGGGACTGCCGATCTCAACCTCCTCGTCCAGCTCGCGGCGGAGGGCCATCTCATAGGCGTCGAGCGTCGCGCGGCCGTCGGCGTCCGCCTCGTCCACGTGGCCGCCGACGCCGATCGACTGCCTGGCATGGAGGCGAGCCTCACCCTGGCTCTTGCCCCGGGTGTAGCGGAAGATCCGGCCTTCGCTGCGGAAAACGACGTAGGGGATGATCTGCTTGAACGACGGGTCGTCTTCCATCTCCGCGCGAGGGCGGAACTCCCCCACGCCCGGGGCGAGCAGGACGCTCAGGTAGGAGTCAGCCTCCGCGGAAAAGCCCTGGAATCGTCCCAGGCGATCGAGTTCCGCGGCCGGGACGACCAGGATGCGGTTCAGGTTCGTTCCACTGGCGCTCATGGCGACTCACCTCCGAGGCGTGATTCGGGTCCGATGGCTGTTATCGACACAGTCGGGAATCGGCGGATTGTTGAACAACCCCGAAACATTGCCCATTTTCGCAACGCTCCGTTGTTCCGGTGGCTTCCGGGATTTATGATCGGCGAGCATCAGAGCCAAGTCGATGGGGACGGGCCAGGAGTCATGCACGGTGATCGGTACAACGCTCAATACCCGGTTTTATCTTGAGAAAGAACTGGGGCGGGGCGGTATGGGCGCGGTGTATCGCGCCCGGGACACCGTGCTTGAGCGATCCGTCGCGATCAAGGTGCTCAAGGATCTGACCGGCGAGGAAGTCGGCAAGCGGATCAAGCTTGAAGCCCAGATCCTGGCCCGGCTGGTTCACTCGCATATCGTCCGACTGTACGATTTGAACATCGACAATGAGACATTTTACTTCATCATGGAGGAAGTCGACGGGACCAGCTTCTCCCGGCGATCGAAGAAGATCGACCTCAACGAGCGGCTCCGGGTGGTGGCGGAGACGGCCGAGGCGCTCGATTACGCCCACCATCAAGGAGTGATTCACCGGGACGTGAAGCCCGCGAATATCCTCCTGACAGCAACGGACGTGGCCAAGCTGTCGGACTTCGGCCTCTCGCTGCTTTCCGACGCCACCCAGGAATCGGGCATCGTCCGCGGCACTCCGCATTACATGAGCCCGGAGCAGGCCAAGGGGAAGAAGATCGATTTCCGCACGGATCTCTACGCACTCGGGGTGATCCTTTACGAATGCGCGACGGGCTCGCCGCCGTTCACCGGCCCGGTGATGACGGTCATGGCGCAGCACATCAACGCCGAGGTCGAGCCGCCCCGATCCAAGAACCCCGAGGTGAGCGAGGACCTTGAGGCCCTGATCCTGGAGCTGATGGCCAAGGAGCCGATCCTGCGGCCGAATTCGGGCGCGGAGGTCGCCGGCCGCCTCCGCGCGCTGATCGCCGGCGGGATGTCCGGTTCCGGTTCGGCCCAGCCCGCGTCCGCCGATCGACCCGCGTCCTCCCCGCTCGCCTCGGCGAGCGGAGGCTCGGCAGGAGCGTCCGGGCCGGCGAGCATGAACGCCTCGGGAAGTAACGGCCCGAGCGTCGGCTCGCATCCCAGCCTGATCGCGGCCGAGCCGAGCAAGTCCATCGTCGCGAACAAGGGCCTTCACGAGGCGGCCAGGGCCATCGTGGATGCCGTGACGGCCGACCCGATCGAATTGAGCCCGGACGAACGCTATTTACATGGACATTACCTCGCCTATTTCCTCGGGGGGTCGCGACGCCGTGGGTTCCTCCTCCGTCGTCCCCTGGATCCGCTCAATTCCGACCGGGCCCGTCTGCTGCTCGCCATGACCGCGCTGACGCTGCCCGGGGGCGAGGAGATCCCGATGGAGAAGGCCGCGGCGCTGCTCGACGAGGGGACGGACGTTCGCCCGATGCTCTCCCCGGTTGTCGTGGCGAAGTACCTCGCCGCGCGGTCCTCGCCGCCCAAGCGCAAGCGATTCCGCCAGATTCGCCAGCAATTGCAGCAGGCCAGCGTGTACGCGACCCAGAACCTGACCGACGAGCAAGGCATTCTCAACCCCGGGCTCATGCCCCAGGCCCTCGACGACCTGCGACGGCTCGCCCCGGCACGAACCGAGGTCGATGACGAGCTGGTCCACCGCTGGAACGAGGTCGCCGAGGTCTGGCGCACCAAGCCGGACTTCTGTCAGGCCGTGCTTCGCTATGCGACGAAGTCCGCCTGGCGCGATCCGTCCAGCGCGGCGCTCTGGCCCGAGGTGGTCTATCCCTTGATCGAACGGGCGCGTCGCCAGCGCCAACTGCGCTCGGGCACGGAGGCCGTCTGGGATGCCGTGTGCGGCAGCCTGCTCCACATCGGCGACGCCGGCGTCAAGATGGACCGCGCCATCCGGATCTCGGTGCCGGCGCTGGTCGTCCAGCAACTGGACGTCTCGCTCGACAAGATCATCGACGACCCGGTGCTCGAATTCGAGCCGGCCCCCGAACCGCCGCCCGAGGCCGAGGGGCTGCGGCTGAAGTCCCACATCAGCGCCGCGAGCTTCCACGACCTGGAGGTCGATCAACCGACCCGGAACTTCGTTCGCCTGATCAGCCCCGACCCGTTCCGTCAGACCCTGGGCGAGCTTCGCACCCTGTGGCAAGAAGCCACTGCCGCCATGCGGGCCGGCCCCGGCGGCACGCAGAGCCAGCGGCATGTTCCCCTGGGCATCTATCGCCTGGTCGTGGTCCCGTCAGTCCGCTCGCGATCGGCCGGCCAGCTCGCCATCCAGGGCATGCCCAACAAGCAGGTCGAGCTCCTCGTCCCCCCGTTCAGCTCCGGCGGTCCCGTGACCAAGCTCCTGTTGGCCGTGTGGCTGTACTCCAATAACAGTATCGCATTGACCTACTGCGATAATCTCAATTCCCAGAAATTCGTCGTCTGGGACGCGAACGTCGCCCAGCAGACAAACTTTGACGACGCGGCGGCCTTCAATCATCACCTCTACGGGCTCGGCCTTGAGGTGCCTGACCAGCTCGATCGCGTGCTGACCAAGTCCTACCGCCCGCAGAAACCGGTGGGGGGGGCGTGAGACCTCTCATGGCCCTGTCAGCGTGATCGCCCTAAGGACGAGGGGCGAATTGGGGGCCAATCGTGACATACTTCGACCGAACGCTGATCGGCAAGAACTCCGTCAGTTTCCAGATACGGAACGGGACGGACCGACCTCGCGCCATCTGGATTGAGTTATGGAGTCACGACTACACCCTACTTCCCTTGGAGTCGATGGAAATTGTGGTCTGGGGCCGTGCCGAGACACCACAAGTTGAAATTACCGAGAACGCTCTATCAACCGTCATCGTCCTGTCACCGCCGCCGGGCGAGATGAGCTTCGGAGAGTACATCGTACACCAGTATGGAGTCGTGCTCGAACCCGCCTACCAGCGTCAGGCAGGGTTGGACGCGGGTCTGGAATATTAGCTCGGTCCCGAGAATCCCGACGGACCATCTACAAAATCAGCATCGCGTCCCCATAGCTATAAAAGCGGTATCGCTCCCGAATCGCACTTTCGTAAGCTTCGCGAATCAGATCAACGCCTGCTAGCGCGGAGACGAGGACGAGCAGGCTACTCCTCGGCAAATGGAAGTTCGTGACGAGCGCATCGACCCCTCGAAAGGCGTGTCCTGGCTTCAGGTACAACGCGGTCTCTCCCGCGAAGGCGAGGAATTCACCACGCAAGGCGGATGTTTCCAGCGTTCGCGCCGAGGTCGTTCCCACGGCGACGACGCGTCCCCCCGATTCACGTTTCGCGTTGAGAAATCGCGCGGTTTCCTCCGTCAATTCGGCCCATTCCGCATGGAGGACGTGATCTTCGATCCGCTCGACCTCGATCGGACGAAAGGTTCCGATGCCGACGTGAAGCGTCACGTCGCTGGACGCGATCCCTCGAAACTGAAGACTCTCGAAGAGGGCCTCCGTGAAGTGCAGGCCCGCCGTCGGGGCCGCGACCGCGCCCGGCTCGCGAGCGAAGACGGTCTGATACGTCAGCCGATCGGACGGGTCGTCCCGTCCCTTGCGGATGTAGGGAGGTAGCGGGACGTGACCGTGCCGGTCCAGGAGGATCGGGGTGGCTTCGTCGCTCTCGGGCCGGACGAGCCACCGTCCGGCCTCGCGTTTCTCAACGAGAACCAGGCTCAATTCGCCCTCGACGAGGATGCGTTCTCCGATCGACGGCCGCCCTCGTGTCGAGGCGAGAATCTCCCAGGTTCCTTGCCCGAGATCGCGAAGAAAAAGACCCTCCCACTTCCCGCCGGTCGTCTCGCGATGCCCGAGCAATCGAGCGGGAACCACTCGCGTGTTGTTGCGGACGAGCACGTCACCGGGTGAGAGCAAGTCCGGAAGATCGGCGAAAGTGCGGTGCTCGATCGTCCCGGAATCGCGCCGGACGACCATCAATCGACACTGATCGCGGGGCTCAACCGGTTGCTGTGCGATCAAGTCGTCGGGCAGATCGAAATCGAAGGTGGACGTATCCAACGTCTTTCCTCGGCGCGTTCGTCGGGTGAGAATCGAGGGCAGGACTTGCCTTGTCCCTACCATCCTCGATCTGGCTTCGCCCGTGCAATCCCTTCGCTCTCGACTCGCCACCGCCGAATCCCAATCCTGGCCCGATCGGCCCGTGCCGGTCGCGATGGTCATCACCGAGCTGGATGCCGGCGGTGCGGAGAAGGCGTTCGTCTCGCTCGCCACCCGTCTCGATCGTTCTCGATGGGCGCCTTCGGTCGTTTGCCTGGGTCCGGAGGCGCCTCTGGCGGGTTCCTTGCGTCATGCGGGCCTTCCCGTGACCTGCCTGGATGTGCATCGACGACGGCCGATCCGGGCGGTTCTTCGTCTGGCGAACGTGCTACGTGCCATCCGTCCCGAGCTCATCCAGAGCTTCCTGTTCCACGCCAATCTCGCGACGAAACTGGCGGCCCCGATGGCGGGACGGCCGTGGGTTGTCGGGGGCGTGCGCGTCGCCGAGCGGGAAAAAACCTGGCATCTGCGGTCGGATCGCCTGACGCAACGACTTTCGGCGGGCTCGATCTGCGTATCCAAAGGTGTGAAGACTTTCTCGATGGGTGAGGGTGGCATCGGAGAGGACCGGCTTCTCGTCATACCGAACGGAATCGACCCGATACACATCGATCTGGCCAGCCCGATCGAGAAGAGCAAGCTCGGCCTGAGCGACGGCTCCCGCGTCATACTCTTTGTCGGGCGGATCACGCTCCAGAAAGGCGTGACGTTGTTGCTGCAAGCCTTTGAGGAGGCGGCGAAGCGTCATCCGGAATGGCATCTCGTGATCGTGGGAGATGGCCCCGAACGGCCCGATCTGCAAGCCCAGACAGAGGCCGATCCGAACCTTCGCGGTCGCGTGAACTGGCTGGGCCGGCGGGACGACGTCCCCGCCTTGATGAAGATGGCCGACCTTTTTGTGCTGCCCTCGATCTGGGAGGGGATGCCGAACGTCGTGCTTGAAGCGATGGCGGCAAGATTGCCGGTCCTGGCCGCCCGGGTCGAAGGAATCGAGGAGCTCGTCTCGACCGACAATGAGGCACGATCCGGCTGGTACTTTCGGCCGGGGGAGACCGACGATCTCCTGGCCGCAATGGCCGAGCTGGAACGATTTCCGCAGTTCGGCAAGAACGGGCGGGCGAGGGTTGATCGCGACTTCCGGATGGAGACGGTCGTGGCATCGTACGAACATGTCTGGGCCGCCCTCCTCGGTCTGGAACGCGATTCGCTGCCGAAGCCACCGAACGATTTGCCCGATTTCGGCATCAAGCCGGACGGCCCGCACGGCCGATGATCCCGATTGGCGGACTCCGCCGAGGCGTGGCCGATCTTGACAGGATCGGCCATGCGGGTAGAGTCGGCGCCTGGATCGCGTCCGCGTCGGCCGATCTCACCTCGATTGTCACACCCCTGAACCACGAGCCCGACGTGCCGCCCGAAGACTCCGTGCCGAGTGCCGTCCACCGACCCGTCCTCCTGGATGAGGTCATCGCCGGCCTCGACCCGAAGCCCGGGGCGGTCATCGTCGACGGAACCGTGGGGGCGGGGGGTCATGCCAGGGCAATCGCGGAGAGGGTGGGACCGTCGGGACGGGTGATCGGGCTGGATCGCGATCCGGAGATGCTGGCGCTCGCCGAGGAAGCGACGACGGGACTTCCGGTCACGCTCGTGAACTCCGCCTACAGCGACCTCGACCGGGTGATGAACGATCTGGAACTGGACGGAGTGGACGGGATACTGCTGGATCTGGGGCTGTCTTCCGACCAGCTTGCCTGGTCACACCGCGGGTTCAGCTTCAGCCAGGACGGGCCGCTCGACATGCGGTTCGACCCCAAGACGCGAGAATCGGCGGCCGACCTGATCAATGACCTCACGGCCGAGGAACTGGCCGACATCTTTTTCCAGTTCGGAGAGGAACGACACAGCCGCAAGATCGCCCGGAGGATCGTGGAGGCCCGGCGCGTTGAGCCGATCACCACGACGGCTCGCCTGGCGGACCTGGTCCGCAAGAGCATCCCCGGCAAGTGGGGGCCGATCGACCCGGCGACCCGGGTGTTTCAGGCTTTGCGGATCGCGGTGAATCAGGAACTCGAACACCTCGACGTCACGCTCGCGAACCTGGCCGACTGGCTGAATCCCGGCGGCCGGGCGGCGATCATCAGCTTCCATTCTCTCGAGGATCGCCGGGTCAAGCACTCCTTCCGGAACGATCCGCAACTGGAAGTCATCACCCGCAAGCCCATCACCGCGACGCCCGAGGAGATCCAGATCAATTCCCGCGCACGGAGCGCGAAACTGAGGGTGGCCGAGAAATGCACGAGACCCACGGATATTCCGTCTCCGACGCAAACTCGCACGTGAACCCTCACGAGGGGCATGCCGCGGATCACGCGGCCCCTCGCCATCTCCCGGGCACCGAACCGATCGATTCCGACGCGTCCGGCTCACCTTCCGGTGGTGCGGATTCCTCGGCCGAGAAGAAGCCGTCCTGGGCGGCAAGGCGCGCGGCGAGAAAGGCCGCAAGTCCGGCCTCGGGTTCGGTCTCCACCACGAGCGCCGGCAAGAAATCCATGCTCCCGTGGGACATTCGCGTGAAGATCGCGGTGGTCCTCTCGTTCGTCATCCTGGTGGCGGTCCTGATCGCCAACAAGGGCCGGCTCAAGGGCACACCCTCCTCATCGTCCACGCCTCTGGCGAATATCGCACCACCGGGAGCGGCGTCGGGAGGAGAGAAGGCTCCGGACAAAGGCGGGGATCGCGCCGCTCCCCAGGGCGACCCTCCCAAGCCGGTGGCGCCGAAGAATCGTGACGAGAAGGACAAGGCGAACACCGCGGTCGTCGCGGCTGCCAACGTCCCGGTCATCAACGACGCGGCCCCGAAGGAGGTCGTTGACGCACCGATTGTGAACGGGAATGTCGAACCCAACGACCCGCCGGATGTTGGCAAGACCGAGGAGAACACGGGAACGAAAGCCGCATCCGCCGCGATTGCCGATGCACCCCCGCTCGTCTCGACCGCCGACGACAAGGCCGGAAAACCGGCCCCGGCGCCGACGGACCCCGCCCTCCCGCCGAAAGCGGGTGACGCGTCCGCATCCCCGCCGCCCTTGCCGGTCGAAGCGAACCCGGCGTCCGCAGCTCCTCCCAACCCGGCCAAAGTTGCGAACCAGGAACCCGAAGAGCCGAAATCGCGGCCCGTCGTCACGGCGGAACCGCCGGGTGCCTCGCCCCCCGCCGCCCTGCCCGCCCTGAGCACGCCTCCGCCAACGCCGGAGGCTACCGCCCCCGCGCCGATTGCGAAGCCCGAAGCGTTCACGGGTGAGGGCTACCCGATTCCGAATGCCGGGTCCCGACGCACGACGGAGGTCGTCGCCGTGTCCGCGGAACCGATCGCCGGTGGCAGCCCGTCCGCGGTAGCCGTCGATCGCAAGCCCGCTCCCTCGGCGGGGGCGGACGATTTCGAGGTTCACGTCGTGCGACGCAACGAGAACTTCTGGACGATCTCGCGCTATCATTATGGTTCCGGCCGTTATTACAAGGCCCTCTGGCATGCCAACCAGGATCTGGCCAAGACGCCCGAGGATCTTTATGTGGGCACGGCCATCCGGATCCCGAATATCGAGGATCTGAATAAGTCCCTGATCGAAGCCCCGCGCACCGCCCGGGGAAACGGCAGGATCTCCGCCGACGCCGGCCGCCCATCCCCCTCGGCGCGTGATTCGGACACCGAGCGCACCTCGGCCGGCGTGAGCGAAGTCGTCATGCTGCCGGTCGGAGACGCCAGCACGGCCAGCAAAAAAAAGCCGGCTGCGAAGGAGATTCCCCGGGCCAGACGGAGCACCGAGCCGCCTTACCACACCTACGTGGTCCGTGGCCGATTCGAGACGCTTCGAAGCATCGCGAACGCGGAACTGGGCGATTCGGACCGAGAGAGAGAAATCCTCGAGCTCAACCGGGAAGTCCTCGACACCGACGCGAAGCAAGTCCCCAGCGGGCTGACCCTCAAGATCCCCGGCGACTCGCGACGTCAGTGACTCGGCGACGGAAAGTCTGGGCCTTCGTTCCATCGAAGTCCGAGCGGTCGTTTACCTGTAACGACAACGGGCACAAGCCCGTTGATCGTTGGCGGCGCGTGTGCGATCCTCGATGAAATTCATGCGAATCGGCTCGATCGATACGTGATCGTGCCGGTCTCTGGCCATCACCGGATCATTCGAGGGGAGAGCGCCGGATGAGCGGAAGACAGCATCGTCGTGACTTCTTCCGCACGTCGGCCTCGGCCGGCGCGGGACTCTGGATCGTGGGGAGCGGCTCGGACCTGTTGGCCAGGTCGGCCAATGAGGTCGTCAATGTCGCCTGCGTGGGAGTCGGCGGTCAGGGCTTCGGGAACCTGAGGAATATCTCGGGCGTGAAGATCGACGGCAAGGCGGCGGTCAATATCGTCGCCCTGTGCGACATCGACGACAACCGGCTGAACGACGCGGCGAAGCTCCACCAGAAGGCGGCGAAGTACCACGACTTCCGCAAGATGCTGGATGAGAAGCACAAGGAGATCGACGCGGTGGTCGTCTCCACGCCCGACCATACCCACGCGGTCGCCGCGATCGCGGCCATGAAGCTCAAGAAGGGCGTGTACTGCGAGAAGCCCATGGCGCACTCGATCCTCGAGGCGCGTCTCATGACCGAGACGGCCGCCCGGGAGAAGGTCGCCAGCCAGATGGGGAACCAGGGTCAGTCGGGGGAGAACACGCGCAAGATCGTCGAGATCGTCCGCTCCGGGGCGATCGGCCCCGTCAAGGAAATGCATGCCTGGACCAACCGGCCGACCTGGCCGCAGGGGATGGAGACCCGACCGGAAACGACCGAGATCCCCAAGCATATCCATTGGGACGAATGGGTCGGACCCGCGTCCATTCGACCGCACAGCGACGCCTACTACCATTTCAAGTGGCGAGGGTGGTGGGATTTCGGCACCGGGGCGCTCGGCGACATGGCCTGCCATATCCTCAACGCCGCGTTCTGGGCTCTGGACCTGAAATACCCCACGTCTGTCGTCGCCGAGGGCGAGCCTCATTCCGCCGAAGGCGGCCCGAGGGCCGAGACAATCGTCTACGAATTCCCGGCCCGAGGCGACATGCCGCCCGCCCGGGTCACCTGGTACGACGGAGGCCGCAAGCCGCCCAAGGACCTGTTGCCGGACGACGTGAAGTGGTCCTCGGGCGGCTCGCTCCTGATCGGCGAGAAGGGCAAGCTCTACATCCCCGACGATTACGGCGGGAGGCACGTCCTCTTGCCCAGAGACCAGTTCAAGGACTTCAAGAACCCGGCCCCCACTCTCAAGCGTTCGCCCGGCCATCACCGCGACTTCATCGAGGCCGTGAAAGACCCGAGCCGCCCGGCCAGCTCGGATTTTTCCTACTCGGGCCCGCTCACCGAGATGGTCCTGCTCGGCGTGGTCGCCTTTCGCGCGAACAAGAAGCTTGAGTGGGACGGCCCCAACATGAAGGTGATGAACAGCTCGGACGCCGACGCCTTCATCCGGCCGACGTTTCGGAATGGATGGTCGGTTTGACCTGTGACACATAGGGAGTTTGTTTTTGAAATTCGGCGGCGGCGGGCGTCCCTGCCCGCCTGCGGTTCGATGACGAAACCCTGGGAGCCACTGATGCCCGACCCTCGCCCCGCCCGAACGCGGCTCTGGAAGCCTCGCTTCACGATCGGCGGCGTGATGATCAGCATCGCCGCCATCGCGATTGCCCTGACGGCGCTTCGCCCGATCGCGCGGTCGGCATCGTCGGTGTACCCGCTGCTCTCCGAGTTCCTCGTTCGGTTCGCGACGGTCGAGACGGGCGTCGTGCTCTCTTGCCTGGTGATCGGGGCGTATGTCACGATCAAGCTCATGAGCATGGATGAGACAAAGTAAGAAAACGCCTCTCACGGCCCCTGGCAAGCCCGTTGGTTCTGTCGTGCAGGTATAGCCCCGCATGACAGCCCCCGCGTCCGGGAGCATGCCATGCGAGGCGTCGAAATTCAACGTCGGAAGGACTTTCCTTACATCTCACGCCCCGCCGTCTCCAGGGCGGGGGCCGAATCTCCGGCACCAGCGAGTTCGGCTTCCATCTCGCGGAGTTCCTTGGACTCGACCTTGCTGCGGTAGATGGCCCAGGCGACCATCAGGATGGCGATGATGCCGACGACGTAGAGCGGCCACTGCTCGAAGCGTGGCTTCTTCTGGTAATAGATGATCGGCCCGATGGCGAGCAAGGCGACCATGTTCATGACCTTGATGAGCGGGTTCAAGGCCGGCCCAGCCGTGTCCTTCAGTGGGTCGCCCACGGTGTCGCCCGTCACGCTGGCCTTGTGGGCCTCGGAGCCCTTGCCGCCGTAGAGGCCGTCCTCGATCGTCTTCTTGGCGTTGTCCCACGCGCCGCCGGCATTGGCCATGAAGACCGCGAGCAACTGGCCGACGACGATCATCCCGGCCAGGTAACCGCCCAGGGCGTACGGCCCGAGGAAGATGCCCACGATGATTGGCGCGAGGATCGCGAGCAATCCCGGACCGATCAGCTCGGCCTGCGCGGCGGCCGTGCAAATGTTGACCACGCGTCCATAATCGGGAGTCTTGGTCCCGGCCCAGATTTCCTTGTCGCGGAACTGGGCCCGGCACTCCTTGACGATCAGGAAGGCGGCCCGGCCGACGGCACGGATCAGCATCGAGCTGAACAGGAAGGGGACGGCCCCGCCGATCAGGGCGCCGATGAAGACGTTCGGGTCGGAGATCGACAACCGCGCGGCCTGCGTCATGTACTGCGACAGGGTCATCTCACCGATCTTCGACTCGCTGCCCACCGCGATCACGGCGATGAACGAGGCGAACAGGCTCACGGCGGCGATCACGGCTGAGCCGATGGCGATACCCTTGGTCTCGGCCTTGGTCGTGTTGCCCACGGCGTCGAGGTCGGCCAGGATCTGGCGGGCGCGCTTGTAGTTCTCCTCGCCCATCTCCTCGCGATCGTAGCCCATCTCGCCGATGCCGTTGGAGTTG
This sequence comes from Planctomycetota bacterium, assembly GCA_028291545.1. Taxonomy (GTDB): domain Bacteria; phylum Planctomycetota; class Planctomycetia; order Isosphaerales; family Isosphaeraceae; genus JAQGHR01. The sequence goes on from JAQGHR010000068.1 coordinate 85,534, forward strand.
TCGGCCACCGGGCCGAACACGTCCATGCTGATCGTGTTGCCGGTCAGCGTCAGCATGCCGATGCCGCACATTGCCACGCCGTAGGCCACGAAGATCGGCGTCGCGCCGGCGTAGATCAGCACCGAGAGGTAGATCGCCCCCGCGATCACGCCGACGGCCACGACGGTCGATTCATAGCCGACCGCGAAGCCCTGGATGATGTTGGTCGCGTGGCCCGTCTGGCACGATTTCGCCAGCGATTTGACGGGCTCGTACGAGGTATGCGTGTAGTAACTCGTGACCTTGTTCAGGGCCAGCGCCAGGATGATGCCGATCAAGCACGTGAGCGCCGGACGGAGGTCCATGCCCATCACGCCCAAGCTGGCCCAGACCGGCAGCCGCTTGTCGAGGATCGGCTTGTTACTGGGATACGCCTTCACCCACGCGCGGTCGGCCTTGCCGAGCGCCTCGCCGTAGAGCTGGTCGTACTTGTCGGGATCGCTGACCTTCAAATCCAGATGGGACTTATCGAAGTTCGCCCGGAAGGTCTCCTCGAACCTAGCCCGTTCTAGCTTGAATTCGTCAGCGAGGACCGAGTTGTAGCCGCCGAGGGCCTGGGGATATTCGCGGATGTAATTGTCGTCGAACTTCAAGTAACCCACGCCGAGGGCGAAGAAGCCCGCGACGCTGATGATCGAGCCGATGATGAAGCCGCGATGCACGGAGTGCAGGGCCTCGTCGCTCGTGCTGTCCGGGCCGGCCTTGACGGTATACGTGCTGATGATCGACCCCACCACGCCGATGGCCCGCACGAGCAGGGGGAAGATCACGCCCTTATGGCCGAAGCTGGCGTAGCCGAGGATCATGGCCGCGACGATGGTGACTTCGTAGCTCTCGAAGATGTCGGCGGCCATGCCCGCGCAATCGCCGACGTTATCGCCGACGTTATCGGCGATGGTGGCGGCGTTGCGGGGATCATCCTCGGGGATGTTCGCCTCGACCTTGCCGACGAGGTCCGCGCCCACGTCGGCCGCCTTGGTGTAGATGCCTCCGCCAACGCGCATGAAGAGCGCCAGGAGCGTGCCGCCGAAGCCGAAGCCCAGCAAGATTTCATAGGCATGCTCGCCGTACATCATGAAGATCAGCGTGCCGCCCAGCAGGCCGAGGCCGTCGGTGAGCATGCCCGTGATCGTGCCGGTCCGGTAGCCGAGCTGGAGGGCCGCTCCATAGCTGGTCCGGGCGGCGGCGGCGACGCGAAGGTTGCCCCGCACCGCGAGGCTCATGCCCACGAATCCGACGGTCCAGGAGAATGCGGCCCCGGCGAAGAACGCCGCGGCGCGTCCGAGGGCGATGTGCTCGGCCCCGGGCTGGTTCTCGGTGGTCGCCCAGACCACGCCCGTGATCAGGAACACGAGCAAGATGATCGCCCGGAACTGTCTCGCGAGGTAGGCGTTCGCCCCCTTGCGGATCGCGTCGGCCACGAATTGCATCTTCTGCGTGCCGCGATCGGCCCCGATTACCTGGCTGACCAGGGCCAGCGCATAGAGCAGGCCGAGTAGCGCAATGACGAGGACACCGATCAGGGCCCAGCGCTCAAAACCCGCATAATGACTGTCATTCCAGAAGCTGAAAAAGCGGAACGACTCGGATGCGGCCGGCGGCGCATCCTTCGCCGCCACGAGAATCGGCTCCGCCACGGGTGCCGCCTTGGGGACACCTTGGGCGAAAGCGCCCTCCGTGAGGGCGAGCGTTGCCCCGAGGATCGCCAGGGATAGGAAGACTTGCACACGTCGCATGTTGATGACTCCGTTGGGCGGGATCGACCCTTTCGGTGGGTGGAAGCCCCGGGACGGCCTCGGAGGAGCCGCCCGGCGATTCGTTCCCACGTTCATCCAAGCATGAAGTCCGGCGGTACCGCCGGGTGACCCGGTGGATTAGACACGACGCGGAGGTGTCGGGAAAGGGTGTAGATCGGTTTTCGCCCGATCGCAATGAATGTCGATTGCCGGTCGCGGCCGGGCACGAAGCGGCGGATTATTTCGACTGGGTCAACGTCGAAAGATCGACATGACGGAACGACCCGCCCGTTGAGGTCGCGAGATTGCGCAGGGGGACGGCTCCGCCGGTGGACGGTCCATCGCCGAACTCGATCGCCTGGATCCGAATCGAACCCGCCTCGGCTCGGAGCGTCCGAGCTTCGTCGTCGTCCATCCGCTCCGCGTCCGTGAGAAAAAAGATCGCCTCGGGCCTGAGCGCGATCGCCGCGCGCAGGGCACGCGAGTGGTCGGTGCCGCCATCGGCCCGGATCGTGACCAGATGGGTCTTGGCGCGGTCCTTATTATCGATCGTGGCCGACATCAGCGCGGAATTCCCCGAGGGGTCGGGGAAGATGGTGGGCTTCGTATTGTAAAAGACCACGGAGAACCTGGCATCCGGGGGCAACCGGTCGAGGCTGTTCAGCAGCTCGGCCTTGGCGATCCGCAGAGCGCCTTTGGACGCCATGCTCCCCGAGCAATCAATCACGTAGGCAAACGACGAGGCCCGCTCCTGGGCTCCGAAGAACTCGGTCCCGGGTCCGATCCCCTTGCCAACACCGCCCCCGGAACCGTCGCCCGAGCCGCCACCGCCGCCCGAGCCAGTCCCCGCGATCAAACCGACGCCGGTGGTCGCCGGGCCGAGCGGGATCTTCTCGGAATCGAGAGGATTCGCCGGGGCCGGCACCGCGTCCGCCAGAAGGGACGCGGCGGGATCGCGCGTCGCGGTCCCATCGGACGGTGGGGTGTCCGCGCTCAGACGGACCATCGCCGACGTGGCCGTGCCCCCGATCTCACCCGGCGAGCCGCCCCCGGACCCGGACGGCACTCGGTTGTCCACGGGGCCGATCTCCGCGCTCAAGACGGCCCCGGGATTCGGGACGGCCGACCGGCCGGCGCCGAAGGCCGCCAGCGAGGCAAGGATCAAGAGCACGACGTGCAACGCTGCTGAGACCCCGAGCGAGCGCGGATCGGTCAGAGGCGACTGGCTGTGATCGGAGGATCGGGGAACTTGCGACATGCTCACTCTCGCGAATCAGGAAGTGTGGACCCCCGCGACGCGGCCTCGTCCGACTGATCCTCGAATTCTAGGGGAGGACCGAGGTCGATTCGAGGTCGAACCGGACGACGCAGATGGGCGCGAGCCAGGAGCATCGCCACAACCACCGCCGCGACGGCGGCAATCATCCAGTCGGTTTCCCGCCAGCCCGCCGATGACGATTTCGGACCAGCCACCGGGGCCGGCGAAGGTTCGCCACAGCCGACGATCAGAGGCGCGAGCCGCGCCACGTCGCCGCCTTGATAACGCACCAGGCCGAGCGACGTGCCTTCCATCGCGACCGTCGATTTCTCGCGAAACCCGTCTCCCCCTTGCACGGATTGGGGGAACACGGCGCATATCACGTCGTCAGCCGGCGTCGCCAGCCAGAGCTCGACCCTCGCGGGCAATTCGCCCGAGGCCGGAGCCTGGAATCGGCGGACGATCCGGCCCTCGACGCGGACGCGATGGCCCCGATACGCGGCCGGACGGCCCCAGAGATCGCGGAATTGGACCGCAACGGGCGGCGAGTCGTCCCGGCCGTCGAGGGCGGCCTTGTACATCGGGAGGTCGGCCAGGGAGAGGCCGATCTCGACGGGCGCTTGCGCCGCGATCAGGAGACCCAGGATGATTGCAATCATCGCCGTTCCCCTTTCGGTTCCACCAGGCGAATGGACGCCACCCCCGCCGAGGCGCTCGCCGCGATGACGCGAGCGGCCTCTTCGTAGCGGAGCCGATCGGGGGCCACGAGGCGAACACGCAGGTTCTTTCCCGGGATCAGGCGGGCGTACTTCCGAAGGCGAGTTTCCAGGTCGCCGACCCCATCCACGGGCGTCTCGCCCAATCGCAGAGAGGCGAGCGACCCTTTGTCATCGGCCTCCGCATGGACGAGCAGGTCGGTCTCCAGATCGGGGTCGTCGAGACTCGGGGCCTTCACGACCCCGCGAGGCGAATCCGGCAGAGCTATCGGTGCCGAGGGGAGGTAGAGGTCGAGCTTGGTTTCGGGGGACGGCGCCCGAAACGTGAGGATGAAGAACGCGAGGAGTTGAAACGCCATGTCGAGAAACGGCGTGACCGGAAATGCCACCTCGTCCGGCGGTCTCGGCCGCTTCGATCGCCGGATCATGGCCGTTCCTCCCTCAAGACCACCAGCGAGAAGTGCGCGAATCCGGTGGCCTGCGCCTGGGCGAGCGTTTTCCGCACCGATCCATAGGCCGCGTCGCGATCGGCCCGGATGACCACGACCGTCGGCAACTCGTCCCCCGGCCCGCCCAGAATTCGGCGGCCTTCGCGGCGTAGCTTCGCCTGGTCCGTCCACCAGGACGCGGCGGCCTGACCCGTCCGCGTCTGGTCCTCGGCCAGCAGTCGCCCCTCGCGATCGACGGCCACCACCAAACGATCGAGCCCCAGGTCTCCCGCCGGCAGCGCCGCCGCCGTCACGGGTAAGCGAACGGCCCGCGTTTCTCCCTCGATCCGCGTGCCGAAATGGACGAGCATCATGAAGAACGTGATCAACTGGAGGACCACGTCCAGCAAGGGCGTGAGGTTCAGCTCAAAGTTGTCGGGGGCCGAGCCCCGAACTCGCCTCCGCATGACGCACCCTGACCTTTCCGCTCAGCCTTCCGGCTTCGGTGCCGACCTCACCGGGGCCATCGCCGCGAGCGGATGCGGGGTGCGGACGCCTGGCGCGAATTGCTCCAGCATGGATTCCGAGAGCATCGCCACTTCCAGAGACATCCGCGCGATCCGGTTGCGGAACACCGCATAAAACGCGATCGCCGGGACGGAGAGGGCGATTCCCTCCAGGGTCGCGAAGAGGGCCGTCGAGATCCCCTCGGCCAGTTGGCCCGCCTGGGGAGATGAGCCCGAGGTGGCGATGACCTGGAAGGAACGAATCATTCCATAGACGGTCCCCACCAGGCCGATCATCGGGCCGAGCGTACCCACGGTGGCGAGATAGGTCGTGCGATGCTCGCGCTGCATGGTCTCATCCTCGTTCGCCATCTCCATCGCCCTCTGAGCCGCGGGTAAGCCCGAGGGAAGCTTGCGAACGCCCGCCGCCAGGGTCCGGGCGAGGAACGAGGTATCCAGGTTCAGGCGCTGGAACGCCTCCGTGTATTTCTTCTGGGCAAGTAGCTCCCCGACCTCGGCGATCAGGGCTTCCGGCATCGCCACCGAGCGGCGGTACTCGAAGGACATCCACGCCACCAGCGCGATCAGGTAGAACGACATCAACAAGATCACCACGCCGATCGGACCCGACGCCCGCGCCATCCAGTGCAGGAACCCTTCGGGCTGGGCCGCCTTCGCCGCCTCGGAGGCGGGGGCATCGGCCTTCTCTTGTGTACGTCCGCACCCAGGACTCGCGAGTAACGCCAGCGCGATCAACGCGCCGGCGGCCAACCATCGACATCGCGACATGGGCATGGAACCGAGTCTCTCAACATGGGTCGGCCACGATCGAGACCCCAGAAACCACGCTCGCGGCCTCGCCAGTTCAGTTTAGACGATCGAGGACAGGCGGACAACCGAGACGACGTGGACCGGCGAGGCGAGCGATTGCCGCACATGGACTTGAAGCCCCTGACACGCGTATAGTATTTTGTCCCCTCTCTAAAGATCGGCCGGGACGAACGAACCATCCCCTTTCGCAACCGGGAATCACCAAGGATGGCCACGACGGACATCGTCATACGCGGCGCGAGGGAACATAACCTCCGCGACGTGTCAATCGACTTGCCTCGGGGGAAACTGATCTGCTTCACGGGCGTGAGTGGCTCGGGCAAGAGTTCGCTGGCGTTCGACACGCTGTTCGCGGAAGGGCAGAGACGGTACGTCGAGAGCCTCTCCTCGTACGCGAGGCAGTTCCTCGGCCAGATGCCCAAGCCGGAGGTGGACAGGATCGACGGCCTGAGCCCGTCGATCTCGATCCAGCAGAAGACCGGGGGCAGAAATCCCAGGTCAACGGTCGGCACGATCACCGAGATCCACGATTATCTCCGGGTCCTGTTCGCAAGGGTTGGAACAGGACATTGCCCGACATGTGACCGCCCGCTGGCGGCACTGACGCGAGAGCAGATCGTGGCTAGGGCGATGGAAATGCCAGACGGGACGCCGTTCTCGGTGCTCGCGCCGGTGATTCGCGGGCAGAAGGGCGAGTACAAGGACCTTTTCGCGGAGCTGGGCCGGGCGGGTTTTGTGAGGGCACGGGTCGACGGCAAGGTCGTGGCGATCTCCGACGACCTGGCCCTCGAACGCCAGATCAAGCACGACATCGAGGTCGTGGTCGATCGCCTGAAGGCGGGCCCGTCGGGCCGGTCGAGGCTGGCGGAAGCCGTGGAATCGGCGCTGAAACGGGGCGAGGGGACGGTCATCCTGGCCGTCGAGGGACAGCCGGACCTCCTGCTCTCGGCCAATTATGCCTGCGCGCATTGCGGGATCGGGTTCGACCCGCCCAGCCCGCAACTGTTCAGCTTCAACAGCCCACAAGGGATGTGCAAGGCGTGCGACGGCCTGGGCGTTCGCCACGATTTCGACCCGGACCTGATCGTGCCGGACCCGTCGCTCTCGGTCTGGAAAGGGGCCATTGAGCCCCTGGGCGCGGTCTCGGGCATCGGCAAGTGGCGCAAGCATATCTTCGAGGGCGTGGCGGCGAACCTGGAATCCGACAAGGATGGTCCCAAGAAGGGCACCATGCTCAAGGGGCCGTGGCGTGACCTGTCGGAGAAGGCGAAGCACGCCTGGCTCTACGGGACCGGCGACCGCGTGATCGTGCATCGCTGGAGGTCGAGAGGCCGAACGCACACCCACGCCGAGAAATGGGCGGGTGTCGCCACCGATCTGCTGGATTCCTACAAGAAATCCACCGCCGGCCCGATGCACGCCTACCTCGAAAAGTACATGAAGAGCCGCCCCTGCCCCGAATGCGGCGGCGCGCGAATCAATCCCCGCGCCCGTGCCGTCCGCGTGGGCGGAAAATCGCTCGTGGCGATGAGCGCGATGCCGATCGGCAACCTCGCGAGGTTCTTCGATGCCCTGGCCGGACAGCCGCCCGCGAAGCTCACCGACGACGAACGACCGGCCCCGCTCGATCCGCTTTCCCTGCATATCGCCGAGGAATTGCTCAAGGAGATTCGCGGCCGGCTCGGCTTCCTCACGAACGTCGGGCTGGATTACCTCACCCTGGAACGCACCGCGCCCACGCTCTCCGGCGGCGAGGCCCAGCGTATCCGCCTCGCCAGCCAGGTGGGGGCGGGCCTCGTCGGCGTGCTGTACATCCTTGATGAGCCGTCGATCGGGCTCCACCCGCGCGACAATGACAAGCTGATCACCACGCTCGAACGTCTCCGCGACATCGGCAACACGGTCATCGTCGTCGAGCACGACGAGGACACGATGCGGGCCGCCGACCACCTCGTCGATTTCGGCCCCGGGCCGGGCGTCAAGGGTGGCGCCGTGGTGTCATCGGGCGACTTCGCCACCGTCTCGAACGATCCCGCCAGCCTCACCGGCGCGTACCTCTCCGGTCGCAAGGCGATCCCGATCCCGGCCCAGCGGAAGACGCCCGGTGAGCGGCGGTTGAAGGTGATCGGGGCGCGGCAGCACAATCTCAAGAACGTCGATGTCGAAATTCCCCTGGGCGTCTTCGTCTGCGTGACGGGGGTCTCCGGCTCGGGCAAGAGCTCGCTGATCGGCGACATCCTCCGGGACACACTGGCGCGCGATCTGAACAAGGCGATCACCGAGCCGGGCGCGCACGATCGGATCGAAGGGGTCGAACATCTCGACAAGATCATCGATATCGACCAGTCCCCGATCGGCCGGACGCCGCGCTCCAATCCGGCGACGTATATCAAACTGTTCGACCAGATTCGCGACCTCTACACGAAAGTACCGGAGGCCAAGGCGCGCGGCTACAAGGCCGGCCGATTCAGCTTCAACGTCTCCGGCGGCCGGTGCGAGGCGTGCGAAGGGAACGGGTCGAACAAGCTGGAGATGGATTTCCTGGCCGACGTCTGGGTCAAGTGCCCGGTCTGCGAAGGGCGGCGGTTCAACCGCGAAACGCTCCACGTCCGCTTCAAGGGGAAATCCATCAGCGACGTGCTAGAGATGGACGTTCAGGACGCGCTCGAGCATTTCGCCAACGTGCCCAAGATCGCGACGATGCTGCAGACCCTGCACGACGTGGGTCTCGACTACCTGAAGCTGGGGCAAGCCTCGCCGACGCTCTCCGGCGGCGAAGCCCAGCGAATCAAGCTGGCCCGCGAGCTGGTCAAGAAGGGGACCGGACGGACGCTTTACGTCCTGGACGAGCCGACCACGGGCCTGCATTTCGACGACGTAAATAAGCTCCTGAGCGTGCTCCACGGGTTCACGGAGAAGGGCAACACGGTCGTCGTGATCGAGCACAACCTCGACGTCATCAAGACGGCCGACTGGCTGATCGACCTCGGTCCGGAAGGCGGGGCCGGGGGCGGGCTCGTCGTGGCGCAGGGTACGCCCGAGGACGTCTCCAAGGTGGCCGGAAGCCACACCGGGACGGCCCTGGCCAGGGTGCTCCGACCGGAAAAGGCGGGCCGTCGTCCGTCGGCCAAGGCCAAGAAATCGGGCAAAGCCGGTCCCAGGAAATCGTCGGAGGCGGGCTTGCCGTCGATCTCAATTCGCGGCGCTCGTCAGCACAACCTCAAGGGGGTCGACGTCGATTTCCCGCGCCACAAGCTGAGCGTGTGCAGCGGACCGAGCGGCTCGGGCAAGAGCTCCCTGGCGATCGACACCCTGTATGCGGAAGGCCAGCGACGCTACGTCGAGAGCCTTTCGTCCTATGCGAGGCAGTTTCTCGCGCCGCTCCAGAAGCCGAAGGTCGAGAGCATCACCGGGCTCGCGCCGGCCGTCTCGATCGAGCAGAAAACGACCAGCAAGTCGCCGAGATCGACGGTCGGCACGGTCACGGAAATTCACGACTATCTCCGCATCCTGTTCGCCCGCCTGGGCCAGGCCCACTGCCCGAAATGCGCGACGCCGATCGGCACGCAGACGGCCGATGAGATCGTCGAGAAGATCCTGCATCAGCCCGAGGGGACCAAGGTTCTCGTGATGGCGCCAATCGAGCGCCGCGACGGCGAGGAATTCGACCACCTCTGGGAAGAGTTGCGTGCCTCCGGGTTCAACCGGGTCCGGATCGACGGCAAGACGACCTCGCTCGATGCGCCGCCGACGCTGAGCCACCGTCGCAAGCACAAGGTCGAGGTGGTCATCGATCGCGCCGTGGTGAGGCGATCCACGCGATCGAGGCTCGCAGACTCGATCGAATCGGCGCTGGACCTGGGCAAGGGGGTCGTCCTGATCGCCACGGTGGATGAGGCCAGGGACGAGACAAAATGGCCGATCGACCGGTACAGCCAGCATCGCACGTGCGAGACCTGCGGCCGAAGCTTTGAAGAGCCGTCGCCCCACCACTTCTCGTTCAATAGCCCCCTCGGCTGGTGCTCCTCGTGCGAGGGATTGGGCGTTCAGCAGGGGGCCGATCCCGCGGCTTTGATCCCGAACGGCCGGCTGAGCCTGAACGGAGGCGCAATCGCGGCGTGGCCGCGGTTCGAGGCGAATCCGCTGTTCGCCTCGATGATTGCCGCGATGACCGACTCGCTGGGAATCGATCGCGATCAGCCGTTCGATGAGATGGATGGGCGGTTGCGGCGAGTCGTCCTCCACGGGGCCGGCACGCAGTGGTTCACGGTCCCGGCCTCGCAGGGTCAGCCCGCGTTTTCGTTCCAGTACAAGGGGCTGTTTCCGGCGATCGAGGAGGCCGGGAGGGTCTCCTACCTCTATCGCGCGAAGCTCTCCGGCATGGTCGGCGAGATCGAGTGCGTCTCGTGCATGGGGTCGAGGCTGCGCGACGACTCGTCGGCCGCGAAGTTCCGCGGCTTCACCATCGATCAGGCCAGCCGATGGCCCCTGGCCAAGGCGCTCGAGTTCTTCAAGACGCTGAAGCTCAACGGTGACGAGAAGCACATCGCGGGGGATCTCGTCCGCGAGATTCGCGACCGCCTCACGTTCCTCGTCGATGTCGGCCTGGATTACCTCTCGCTCGGCCGGGGGACGCCGACGCTTTCCGGCGGCGAGGCCCAGCGCATCCGGCTTGCCTCCCAACTGGGCAGCGGCCTGACCGGGGTGCTGTACGTCCTGGACGAGCCGACGATCGGCCTTCATCCTCGCGACAATGCCCGGCTACTCGCGGCGCTCAAGCGTCTGCGTGACCTGGGCAATACGCTCGTGCTGGTGGAGCACGACCGCGAGGTGATCGAGGCGGCGGATCACGTGGTGGACTTTGGACCCGGTTCGGGCGACGGCGGCGGTCAGGTCACGGCCTCCGGCACGCCGAAGAAGGTCCGAGCGGCGGCCGATTCATTGACGGGGCGATACCTGAGCGGCAAGGAGGCGATCCCCGTCCCATCCAACCGGAGGAAGCCGGGCAAGAACCAGATCGTGATCCGGGGCGCCCATCACCACAACCTGCAGAATATTGACGCGGCCATCCCGATCGGGCTGGTGACGGCGGTGACGGGGGTTTCGGGTTCGGGCAAATCGTCATTGGTCGAAGACATCTTGATGAAAGCTGCCGCCAAGCTGTTGCATCGCGCATCGGCGAGCCCGGGGCCGCACGAGAAGATCGAGGGGCTGAACCACGTCGATAAGGTGATCAGCGTCGACCAGACGCCGATCGGGGGCACGCCGGCCTCGAACCCGGCGACCTATTCCGGCCTGTTCGACCTGATCCGCGAGCTGTTCGCCAAGATGCCCGAGGCCAAGATCCGGGGATATGCGCCGGGACGGTTCAGTTTCAACCTCGCGGGCGGCCGTTGCGAAGCGTGCGAAGGCGCGGGTCAGAAACGGATCGAGATGCACTTCCTGCCCGATGTCTGGGTGCCGTGCGAGGCCTGCGGCGGCTCTCGGTACACCGCCGAGACCCTGGCCGTCAAGTTCCGCGGCAGGTCGATCGCCGACGTGCTGGACATGACCGTGGACACGGCCCTGGAGCTGTTCGCGGGAGTGCCAAAGATCCGTCGCGTCTTGCAGACCTTGCACGATGTCGGGCTGGGCTATGTGAAGCTCGGACAGGCCGGTCCGACCCTCTCCGGCGGCGAGGCCCAGCGCGTGAAGCTGGCTTCCGAACTCGCCCGACCGGATACCGGACGGACGCTGTATATCCTGGACGAGCCGACGACCGGGCTGCACCTCGACGACGTGAAAAAGCTGCTGGCCGTCGTGCATCGCCTGGCCGACCTGGGAAACACGGTCGTCATCATCGAACACAACCTGGAAGTCATCAAGACGTCCGACTGGGTCCTCGATCTCGGCCCCGAGGCCGGCGCGGCGGGCGGGCGGATCGTGGCGGAGGGGACACCCGAAGACGTGGCGAGCGAGCCGACGAGCCTCACCGGCGCGATCCTCAAGGGCGTCCTCGCCGCCGGGCCTCGGCAGGCTCGCGTCCCGTTCGATCCCAAGGCCGCGGCCAAGCGGATCATCGACGAGGCGAGAAAGGCCGACCTCGGCGCCGAGGTCAAACCCCCGTGGGAGGTCGACGGCCGGACGTGGCACACGCGTAACCGGGTCACCCGGACCGGCAAGCCCGTACGGTGGGACGGCGCAATCCTGGAGACCGTCGCGGATTGGATCGAAGGGCACGAAGGCTTCCCCGCGATCGATTGGTCTCAGCGCGCGGTCATCGGCCTCCGTGACGGGTCGGGTGCGCCGCCGTTTTTCGAGGCCCTGACCGGCCACGAGTGGATCGTGACGCTCCGTTTCCGCGCCCCTCGCGGCACCTTCAAGGCGCCGGTCCTGGAGGCGAAGCTCGGCCTGAAGTCGTTCCATGAGGCATCAACGCCCGTGCTCTCCGACGCTCCCCGGGTCAAGATCGCCTCCGTGCAAGGCATGCAAGAGATCGAGATCTCGGCCCATGCGGCCGAGGAGCTTGCGACACCCGCATTCGTCGAGTTCCTGGAAAAAGCAGCACAGGCGTACCTTGGCGCGGCGGCCCTGCCCCTGGAGATCCTGTCCATCGAGCAACTGACCGAGCGGCTCGCCTCACTGACGGCTCCGGCACGACGTCGGCGATAAATCCTCCGACGCAATCAGGAGTTGCGGCGAATCCCAGACGGGTGGCGAGGCTCTGAAGAGACCCGTGAGAGATAATCCGCCCGCTTCGCGGTCCCGACGGACGGGCCCCGAATCCTACGGAACCCATGGCGCGCGACTTGCCTGTTGATGCGATGCCGAGCCGCATGGGTCGTGCGGGCGGCGATCGTTGGCATCGAGAACAGGGAAGGGGCTTCGCATGAGTCTGAAACAATGGCTTCGTCCTACACTGGCGGCGCTGATCGCGGCGGCACCCATCGCGATCGTCGGTTGTAGTAACGACAAGGGCGCGAAGGACACGTCGGGCACGAGCAACGGAACCACCGGGGCCGGTAAAGGCTCGGCGGGAACGACCGGGTCCGGCTCGAGCCACGCCGCGGGGGATTCCGGCACTACGGGTGCGTCCGGAACGGGTTCGGCCTCGGGTACGACCGGTGGCGGAACCGGCAGCTCGGGGTCGACGACGGGTGGCGGCAGTTCAGGATCGACCGGTTCCGGCACTGGCGGATCGGGCAAGTCCGGATCCGGCAGCGGCACCTCGGGCGGAAGCTCGACCGGTCCCGGCGGTTCGGCGGGAGGTACCGGCGCGGGATCGGGGACCAGCGGTGGCTCGAACCCACGTTGAGCGTGATTTCCGAATGAACCTAAAGTCTTCAGGCCGGGGCTCCGTCGCCCGGATGCTCCGGCCGCCGAGGGCGCGAACGTGCCCGCAAGGGATGATCTGTTCGACTCAACGCCTCTGAAGTGCCTGTGCCGTTCTGCGATCCGCGGCGGCGAGATCGGGGCGGCCACGCTGGTCCCAGTACTGGGCGCGGTTCACGTACCAGAAGGGCTCGGAGGGGGCGAGGCGGATCGATTCCGAGTAATCCCGCAACGCGCCGCCCCAGTCGCCAAGATAATGCCGAGCCTGGCCGCGGCAATTCGTCAAGAAGCTCCGGTCGTGGGCGTTCAGGTGCTTCCTCGCGAGAACCTCGTCGGCGCCGGCGATCGTCTCCTGAAAGACCGCGCGATCGCCGTCGAGATGGCCCAGGAACAGGGAATTCTGCAAGAGCAAGCAGAGACCTTCGGTCCTCTCGGGCGAGAGCAAGAAGCCGGTCTTGGCGTCATCAATGGCCCATCCCGCCTGTTTTCGCTTCTCTGAGGGCGACAGGAGGGTCCAGTTCGTCCCGCAATAGCCGGTAAAGGCGCGACTTCTCTGGAGATAGGCGCCGGCATATTCCGGGGCCAGTTGGATCGCCTCGTTACACTTCTCGCCCGCGGCGCGATGCTCGTTTTTCGCCGTGAGGGCTTCGGCCTTGCGCACCAATCGGACCGCGCGACGGAGGTTCTCCCGACGCGGCTCGGCGGCCGGTTCGGCGGGGACGAACACGTCCCAGGGGCGGGACGCGGCGGGAATCTTGTTGGCCAGCCCGTGATAGACGAGCAGTTCCCACAAAGCATCCACACGCACGCTCATGCCCGATTGAACATCCCCCTCCGGCCCCTGGAGGCGCAGGATATTGTGAATGCCGACGACCTTGCCATCGGGCAGGAACACGGGCGAGCCGCTCGAGCCCTCGGGTGTGGCGGCCGAGTGCTCCAGGACTTGACGCGAGCCCGGGTGCCCGCCATCGAAGAAGGTGTAGGTGTCGTGGGTGCGGACGATGCCGGGATGGAGTGTGGCAACGGCCAGTCGAGACTGGGTCGGCCAGTCGGCATAACCGGGATAGCCGAGGAGGGCGATCGGTTTCCCGAGCAATCGTCCCGCCTCGTCCGGCCCGGCCAGGGTCAACTCCGTAGGCAGCTCAGGCCCGTCTTCAAGCTGGAGGACGGCGACGTCCGGCCCGGGGACGGCGACCGAGCCATCGATCGCGTCGGGCGACCGCACGGTCAAGCTGCCATCGAGAGAGCGCCTGAGCGACGGGTGATACCAGACCTTGGTCACGCGATACGCCGCGATCGATCCGTTGACTACGGCGACGATCGTTCCGGGACCCTGGTAGAGATCCGCCACGTGTGCGGCGGTGGCCGCCAGGCGATGTTTTCGGGAAATCACGAACGCCGTGCCCTGCCCTCGCTGAGGATCTCCGACGAGGAGGACTCCCGTGGCCTGGTTCCTCGCGGATTGGGTCAAACGCGCAACATCCTCCCGTCCCGGAGATTGCGAAAACGTCGTCGAGGGGACGAGCAGGACCGACAGGATGGCGATCGAGGGGACCAGGCGACGAATCACGCGAAGGCCTCCGATATCCGGGGACCAGGGCGACCGTGGTTCGCCCCAACCTCTTATTGTTACTCACAACCAGCGCCGGTGCCCACGGTCCTCCCGTGAAATGGGAGAATGCCGGTCGCGTAGTCGCTTCGACCGCCCCCAACGTGACTGCCCTTTCCGTTGGGGGCTGGGATTGCGTATCATTCTAGGGCTCAGTGCCGGGTCTCGGCATGCGATACGGAGGGCAGGACCATGCCGAACCTACACAAGAACGTGCGGGGCGCGGGGTATTCAATTTCCACCGCGCTCGAAGGACAGGACACGATTTACCGCGTCTCGGAAGAGGGCGAGCGGTTCCTTGTGGCCGTTCTGAACCTCAAGGACGGCGATCCGGTCCGGCAGGCGGATCTGGCGTTGCTCCTGGATCGCGGCTGGGCCGTGATCGAGGCACCGCCGGCGGACGAGGCTCCGCCCCCCCCTCCGCCGGTCGCGAAGCCCGTGGCTCCGCCGACTCCTCCGCGACGCGCGGAATCCGGTCGACCGGCCGCGACGCGACGGACCCGGGGGCGCGAAGTCGCGCTCCAGATCCTGTACCAGATGGAGCAGAACTCCGGGGATGAATCGCGGCAGATCGATACGTTTCTGAAGAGGCGGCTGCGCGACGAGAAGATCCAGGATTTCGCCCGCGCCCTGGTCACGGGGGTGCTGGAAAACCAGGCACGAATCGACGAGCTGATCTCCGAGGCGGCCGAGAACTGGCGGATCGACCGGATGGCCGCGATCGACCGCAACATCCTCCGCCTCGGGGTCTACGAGATGCTCTACGACAAGAGCGTCCCGACCAAGGTCGCGATCAACGAGGCCCTGGAACTGGCCAAGCGTTACAGCACCGCGCAGTCCAGCCGGTTCGTCAACGGAATCCTCGATCGCCTCCAGGACTCCGACGTCACTGCGCCGGTCGAGCCCCCGGCCACCGCGGAGCCACCGACCCCCGAACCGGCCGAGTGATGACCCGAACCGGCGCGGCCGACCTCCACGTTCACACGACCCACTCCGACGGCGCGTGTTCGCCCTGCGAGGTCGTCCAGGCCGCCGCCAATATCAGCCTGGGTGCGCTGGCGATCACCGATCACGACACGATCTCCGCGCTCGCGGTCGCCCGCCCCGAGGCCCGGCGACTCGGACTCGAACTCGTCGGCGGCATCGAGCTGACCGCCGAACACGAGGGCCGAGAGCTTCACGTCCTCGGCTATTTCGTCCAGGACGAGGCGCCCGAACTGATCGCGGCCTGTACCTCGATTCGAGCCCTGCGGGACGATCGCGTCCGGGGGATGGTGGACCGCCTTCGTGCGCTGGGTCTTCAGGTGGATCTCGACGCGATCCGTCGCACCTTCCCGCGCGCCACGATCGGCCGCCGTCACCTTGCCGACTGGCTAATGCGGTCCGGCCAGGTGACCGATCGTCGCCAGGCGTTCTCCCAGTACCTCGGTGACGACGGCCCCGTCCAGGTTCCCAAACCGCGACTGCCCATCGCCGAGGCCATCGGCCTGATCCGTCGTTCCGGCGGGGTTGCCGCCCTGGCACATCCGCCCTATGATCTTCGCGAGCGGACGCTTGAGTCGTTTGTCGCCGCCGGATTGGCGGCCATCGAGGTCAACGGTCCCGGGGTTCCCAAGGCCCGTGGCATCCGTTTACGGGGCTGGGCCACGCGGTTCGACCTCGTCCCGGTCTGCGGCTCGGATTTCCACGCCAACGACCGCCCCGGCCGATGGCTCGGCTCGATCACGACCCCGGCCGAGGATCTGGATCGGTTGCGGTCGGGGTGCCCCTCGCCGCAGTAAACGGCACCGTGTTCTCACGCCGCAACATTCGGGATGGTGTGTTCCACACACCCTACAATGGCAATCAAAGACCTGTTCGATCGCTTCAAGAAGGGGTTGGCGAAGACCGCCAAGCTGTTCGACGTGCGCTCCTGGTTCGGCCGCAAGGTCGATCAGGACTTCCTCGACGAATTGGAAGCCAAGCTCATCAAATCCGACGTCGGCGTGAAGGCGACGGACCGCGTGATCGGCCGCGTTCGCGAGGCGTTCGCCGACAAGACGGCCGGTGAGGACTTGCTCCAGTTCGTCAAGGACGAGTTCAAGGCCCTGCTCGCCGACCCCCGTCCGGGAACGCTCAAGGTCGCCCCGACGAAGCCCAGCGTCTACCTGATCGCGGGCGTGAACGGCGCCGGCAAGACGACCTCAATCGCCAAGCTCGCTCATCGGCTCAAATCCGAGGGCAAGACCGTCCTCCTCGCCGCCTGCGACACGTTCCGCGCGGCCGCCGTCGACCAGCTTGGCATCTGGGCCGGCCGTGCCGGAACCGATATTGTCCGCGGCGCCCCCGGCGCCGATCCTGCCAGCGTCGCCCACGACGCCTGCGATCGCGCCTTGTCCCGCGGCATCGACGTCTTGATCGTCGACACCGCCGGCCGCCTTCACACCCAGGCTCACCTGATGCGCGAGCTGGAAAAGGTCCGCAACGTCCTCGTGAAGAAGGTGCCGGGAGCCCCCCACGAGGTCCTCCTCGTCCTCGACGCCACCAACGGCCAGAACGCCATCCGCCAGGCCACCGAGTTCACCAAATCCATCGGCTGCACCGGCGTGATTTTGACCAAGCTCGACGGCACGGCCAAGGGTGGCGTCGTGGTCGCCGTCCGGCAAACCATCGACCTGCCGGTCAAGTTCCTGGGCGTCGGCGAGGGGCTGGACGATCTCCAGCCGTTTGATGTGGAGACGTTTGTGGAGTCGCTGTTTTCATGACCGGGTTGGCGATGTATCCGCAACTTCGTGATCCACGATCCGATTGCCCCCCCAGCCCCGCTTCGGCTATACTTGACGGTTCAGGTACAACCCTTGTTCAACGGCCGGACGGGACGGCGGCATGAACCCGATGAAAGATACGTTCATCCATCTCCGCGATCTGTACCGATCCAGCCCGATCATGGCCGTGTCGCTGATCGCGGCCGCCGTGGCGTTCGCGAGCACGCCGCTGGCGTTCGCGCTGATGGGTCGGATGAAGTGGTTTAATGCGCGGCGGGGACGGACCCTGCTCAGGCCGGCCTTCTGGTCGGTCGTCTGCTCGATGATCCTGGTGATGACCATCCCGGCGTTCATCCTGGCGCTGCTCGTCAAGAGCGAGCACTTCGACGAGAACCGATACGCCTTCGACCCGAACCGGACGATTTCGCCCATCGACCAGGGGCGGCAGTACGAGGCGAGGACCCTGCTCGACTCGGTTCAGAAGCTGGATGAAGGGGTGCGCGCCGAGCAAGAGCGGCTTGCGGCCATCCGCAAGGATCTGGTGGATAGCGTCAAGAAGCTCGACACGGCCATGCTCGCCCTGCGCGAGTCTGCCCGCCAGGCCCCGGCCGTGATCCCGCCGATGAACGAAGTGCTGGAACGGATGGGCGGCATCCGCAAGGCCGTGGGACTCGACGCGCCGCAGCAGGTGACGAACCTCAAGTACGATCCGACCGCGATGACCGCCAACGCGCCGGGCACGACATCGCCGATCGCCGCTTCGCCGGTCCCCCAGCCGACGGCACCGGTCGCGGTGGCCACCAATGGACTCTCCCGGCCGGAGATCGACGCCATCCTCGCGACGGTCCCCGAACCGCAGAAGCCATTGGCGGTGATGCTGCCCTTGAGCGATCTTCCGCCCGGTTGGGTCATGTCGAAGATCCCCGGCAAAGCGGCGTCGCCCTATGTGGAGACGTTCAACGCGGAGAATCTCTACGAGAAGATGGACGGCCGCGCCGAGAGCTTCATCCAGAACGGCGTGAAGGGGATGGCGTGCTGCTCCTACCATCCCAAGGGTAACGAAGAGAGCGAGATCCAACTTTTCGTCTTCGAGATGGGCAATTCGCTCAAGGCCCGAGGCAAGTTCGACTCCGAGAAGCCGGACGAGGCGAAACCGACCGCCATCGGCGAGGGTGCCTACACCGCGGCTGGGAGCGTGTTCGTCCACGCCGACAAATACTACACGATCGTCAATGTCGCCCAGGACGAGCCCAAGCTGGCGGAATTCGCGCTCGACCTGGCCAAGCGCGTGGCGGCCCTCCAGAAATCGACCAAGTCCAGCGGCCCGACCGCCCAGGATCTGTTCAACCTCTTCCCGGCCGAGCCGAAGCGATCGGGGACCAAGTACGTGGCCCAGGATGTCTTCGGCTACAGCTTCCTGTCCGACGTCTTCATCGCCGATTACAAGAGTGGGGACGTCGAATTTCAGGGGTTCCTCCGCCCTTACGCCAGTGCCGAGGAGGCGAAAAAAGTCTTCGAGACCTACGTCGATACCGCCCGGAAAGATGGGGCGGTCCTGAAGACGATTGACGACTCCAAGGCCGACAAGATGGTGATGAGCTCGAACATTGGGATGTTCGACGTCATCTTCCTCAAGGGCAACGCCGTCGGCGGTTCCAACGGGGCCTCCGACGCCAAGCCGGCCGAGGCCCTGGCCCGTGAATTCGCGAAATCGTTGCCGGCCAACGTGCCGGTGATCGAACCCGACAAGAAATCCGTGCCCGCCGAGGGTGGGGCTGACGCTGAGAAACAAGAGAAGTAACCGAACCCTGCATCTTACCTGCGTCTTCCGCCCTCACGCGGACGATGTTACCCGGGGGCGGCCATGAGCGAGAAGCTGACCAGGACCCAGCAGAAGAATCTGGAACGGCTCGGGGGCGTCAATCCCGCCGAACAGCCGATCCCCCGCCGGCAATTCCTCACCCAGCTCGGTGGCACCGCCGCGCTCACCGGCGCGGCCGTCGGCGCGGGCCTGATCATCAAGGACAACTGGGGTATGGAAGGCGTGAAGCCGCCGCCCCCGGTCCGGCTCAAGAACTACGCCGTGGAGCTTCTGCCGAGCAAGCCGAGCCTGGTCGTCGTCCGTTCCAACCCGGTCGATTCCCACGGCTTCGCGTCCAAGGATGAGGAATTGAAGGCGCGGGAAGATCAGGTCCTGAAGATGGTCAAGGCCGCCCTGAGCGAGATGGGCGGCATCGAGCGATTCATCACCAAGGGCGACGTCGTGGTCGTCAAACCCAACGTCGCCTTCGACAAGAACCCCGATCTGGCCGCCACGACCCAGCCGGAAACCGTCGCCGCCGTCGTCAAGCTCTGCCTGGGGGCCGGCGCCCGCAGGGTGATCGTGGCCGACAATCCGATCAATAATCCCGAAAGTTGCTTCTTCAAGACCAAGGTCGGCGACGCGGCCCTTCGCGCGGGGGCCGAGGTGATGATGCCGCAGCACAGCTACTTTGAAGACCTGTACGTCGGCGGCGAGACGATCAAGAACACCTGGAAGATGTTCTATCGCCCGTTCCGCGAGGCCACCAAGGTCATCGGCGTCTCGCCCGTGAAGGATCACAACCTCTGCAAGGCGACCGTCACGATGAAGAACTGGTACGGGCTGCTGGGCAACCCCCGCAACCAGTTCCATCAGGACATCCACGGCATCATCTCCGACTTCGCCCTGATGATGAAGCCCACCTTCGTCATCGCCGACGGCCGCAAGCTCCTGATGCGCAACGGCCCGACCGGCGGCAGCCTCAACGACGTCAAGAAGGCCGACGCCATCGTCGTCGGCACCGACTGCACGGCCGTCGATAGCTGGTGCGTCTCCCGTCTACTGGAAAAGTCCCGTCATGAGATCATCTATCTGGACAAGGTGATCGCCCGCGGCCTGGGCAAAGATTGGCGGCCGCAGTGGACGAGTGAGGTGACGGTCTAGAACTTCTGATGGGGTCGCTCACACTCGACCGCCAGGGCCTGGCTGAAGCGACCATGCCAGGTGAGATTCACGCGAAATCCATGCTGACAAGGTAGACGATGCGGAACTCGAAGTCTGAACCCGAGCACACCTCGGATCGGTTACGATCCGGAGGGAACGCATAAATGGTCAAGATTCGCCGCGCCTACGAGGCCCTGTTCCTCGGGCTGTTCCTGTTCTTCCTGATCATTACCGACCTGCGGTATCTGAGGGGTTGGCCGGTCTCGCTGTTCCTGGAGGCCACGCCGCTGGTGGCGGTCTCGACGGCGCTGACGACGCACACCCTCTATCGGAACCTGGTCTGGGGCTTGGTCGTGATTGCGATCACGATGATGGTCGGGCGGGTGTGGTGCAACTGGATGTGCCCGTTCGGCATCCTGCACCATCTGTTTGGGTGGATCGGCAATCGCCGGAACACCAAGCAGATGATCGAGGTGAACCGGTATCGCAAGATCTACGCGATCAAGTATTACATCCTCGCGGCCATGCTCGTGATGGCCGGCCGGTGGATCGTTCCGGCCACCTGGGCGGCGCCCGGCGACATCGTCGCCGCATACAAGCAATCCCACGCGTCGGGCGTCGGTCGGCTGACCGGGGCGGTGGGCTCGGGGCTATCCAGGGCGATCAGCGAGAGCAAGACGGGGTCGAGTACCCTTCAGATCGGCCTTCTCGACCCGATCGCCCTGACGGTCCGATCGATGACCACAAGCGTGCTGCCCACGGTGCATACGGCGACGGAGGGGATCTACACCGAGCCTCGCGAGTACATGTGGGGCTGGATCGTCGGCGTGATCTTCGTGGGATTCCTGGTCGCGAACTGGTGGATTCCGCGCTTCTTCTGCCGCGCCATCTGCCCCCTCGGGGCGCTGCTCGGCCTGTTCAGCCGGTTCTCACTCTGGCGGATCGATCGCGACCCGGTCCGCTGCACGGACTGCGACCTCTGCCTCAAGAGTTGCGAAGGCGCGAGCGATCCCCAGGGCGACCTGCGCAAGAGCGAGTGCTTCGTCTGCCTGAACTGCATCGAGGATTGCCCGCACGACGCCCTCGCGTTCCGGTTCCTCCCGCGCAAGGCCAGTGAGGTGACCTATCCGCAAGTCGGCCGCCGTCAACTGATGATGGCCGGTCTCTTCGGATTACTTTTCTATCCGATGACCCGCCAGTCCGGCCTGGTGAAGAAGAATTTCAACAAGGCCGTGATCCGGCCGCCCGGCTCGGTGGCGGAAGACGAGTTCCTGCGTCGTTGCATCAAGTGCGACCAGTGCATCCGCGTCTGCCCGACCAACGTGCTCCAACCCGCGATGTTCGAGGCCGGACTGGAGGGGCTGTGGACCCCGATCATGGTCTCGAAGATGGGTTGGTGCGAGCTGAATTGCACCTTGTGCAGCCAGGTTTGCCCCACCGGGGCGATTCGCGAGATCTCGATCGCCGAGAAGCTCGGCACCGGTCCGTTCGAGGCGAAGGGGCCGATCAAGACCGGCACCGCGTTCTACAACCAGGGCCGTTGCCTGCCCTGGGCGATGGACACTTCGTGCGTCGTGTGCGAGGAGGTCTGCCCCGTCAGCCCCAAGGCGATCTTCACGCGCAACGTGGAGGTCACGAGCCGCTGGGGCGAGACGCTCGAACTGAAACGACCGTTCATCGATCCCGTCAAATGCATCGGCTGCGGCATCTGCGAGCATGAATGCCCCGTGAAGGACGATCCCGCCGTCTATGTGACCGCGATCGGCGAGACCCGCGACAAGAGCCGGTCGCTCCTGCTCTCTCTGGTCGAAGACCCCCAGGCGCAGGAACTCGTCTCGGTTTGAGACCGATTTTCAAGGCTCCCCCGGTCCATTTCCCGTTAATATCGGCGAATCTGGACCGGGAGTAGATCCATGAGCGCGACGATCGCCAGTCGGACCCCCGAAGGAATTCCGAACAGTTGCCCCATCTGTAAGGGGTTGGCCTGGATGGAACCGTCCCCTGCCGGAGACGCACCTTGCCCCCGGTGCGGCCACCTGCTCTGGTTCGACAGATCCCCCGCTCTCAGCCGGTCCTCGCCCTACGCGATACCGAAGCAACCGACGAGACGGGTAGCGCTGTCCACCCTTCGGCGCGTCTGGTCGAGAGCGAGGGCATCACTGCGCCCGAAGTCCAAGCCTGCACCGATGCCGGTCGCCGCCTCGGCTGGCCTCTACGACCGATGGATCGACGGGTGATCTCGGCGAAAGCGAGATCATCGCGCGGAGCGTTTGACCCGGACGACCAGGAGCATGCCGGCTCCGAGTCCAAGGAGCGCGAGGGAACCCGGCTCGGGCACGGGTCTGGCGAATACGGCCAGGTTGTTACCCACGGGGCGAAGAGTGCCCGAGGGCACGTTGACGACGCGAGGAGATGAATCGGCCAGAACCATCGTCGTCGATCCACCGCCGTCGAGGTTGATCGCGTCCTGGGCACCCAGGCTGGCCATGAGGGCCCCCAGCGCGTTGATCGACAGGCCGACGCTGTGCGTGGGGCTCCGGCCATCGACGGTGAGGAGGAGGAGGTGTTTATTGCTCGTCAGCCCGATCGCCGTATGGGCGTCGGGAAATCGATCCGGGCTCAACGGTGCGAAATTGAAGACCTGGGCCACTCCGCCCGCCACAATGCGATAGTTACCGGCCACGGCGTTGTACACGGTCGCGGGGTTCGGCGCACTGGTGAGGAACTTCACATCATTGTTCTTGTCAATGGTCACGGCGGGCCAGGACGCAGACCAGGCCGAGTAGACGTCGCCATTGGAGGCGGAGAGTCCGCCGAGGCTGGTGGGATCGCCACTCACCTGGCTGCCGTCGAAAGGGTTGAAGAAGTTCGCATTGATCCCGATCTGAGCATGGACGCGCGAGACGTAATCCAGGGTCGTTTCCCGATTCGTATCACGCGGAGCGGCGCCGTTGGACTCGGTCACGAGGAAGCTGATTCCGGGCGCCGAGAGGTCGATGTCGACGAGGTCGTAGGCGACCGGATAAGCCCCGATCGAATACTCGACATGTTGATAGGACACGCCGACGAACGGCTGATAATCGGCCGATGCCAGCGACGCCGTGAAGAGGCACAGGGCCGCGGTGAGGAACAGGGATCGACGGATCAAGACTGGTGACTCCGGTCGCTGAACGCGTGTTTCTCGTAGCAAGGATCATCCTCGAACGAAGCAGCCCAAATGACCCCTCAAGGGCCAAGGTAGCGACCGATCAACGCGGGCAGCTCAGCCGAAAATCGACTGCGAGGCAGGACGGGATCGCATCCCGCGGCGGCGGCGGCGGCCAGTAAGTCGGTCTCGACATGGGAGCCGAAGGCGACAAAGGGCGTGGCCGGAACGAGGCTGCGGTAGGCCAGGATCGCGGCGGGAGTCACGAGGTCGCCGGCCGAGAGATCCACGAAGACGACGCGAGGCTGCCATTGTTCGAGCATCGCGGTCGCCAGCGCGACGTTGCCGGCGATCATGACCTGGTGGCCGAGCGCCCGTGCGGTCCCCGTGATCTTGGACGTGAAGATCAGGTCGCGGCTCAGGAGTAACCCGGCCGGGCCATCGGGGATCGGGATCGACGGGGGTGAGCTCAAGGGGATACCTCCGGGGCGAACATCCCCTCGACCCACGACGGGGTCAGGCGTTCCAGGCCCGGCAGTACGGCGTCGGCCCCGGCGGACCGGAGGAGGGGATCTGTGTAGGTGTTCGAGACGCCCACAGCCCACATCCCCGCCCCCTTGGCGGATTGGATTCCGGCGAGACTGTCCTCAAAGACCAAGCAATGGCCGGCTTCGAGGTCATCTCCCACCAGGGATCGCAGGGCATCGAGCGCCAGGAGATAACCCTCGGGGTCAGGCTTGCCGTTGGTCGCGTCCTCGGCCGAGACGATCGCCATCACGCGATCGCGCACGCCCATGCGGCTCAAACTATATTCGATTTCGGGGCGCAGGGCCCCGGAATTGATCGCGAGAGGCCATCGATCGGCCAGCGAACGAATCGCTTCATCGGCGCCGGGGAAGTAGCGTAAGCCCTGCTCGGCACGAGGGATATATCTCGCCGCCTTGCGAGCGATGAGGTCTTCGAGATGCGTTGGGGTGGGACTTCGACCGCGATCGGTCAGGACCTCCTCAAAGCAGCGACGATCGTCGAACCCGAGGTAGTGCTCGTGGTACTGGGCTTCGGTCAACTCGACGCCTTCCTCGGCCAGGACCTCGCGGAACAGGTCGAAATGAACTGATTCATCGTCCACGAGGACGCCGTTAAAATCGAATATCACCGCGCGGATCATGGCGACGTGGGTCCTTGGTCAACGGTCACTCGTCATTGGACGCTCGTCGCACAGCCCGTACCGGAAGCTGGCCGGCCGGATCCCTGTAAGCACGATCAAGACTCAACCAATGACGAGCGACCGAGGACTAGATGGCTTCCGGTCCGCGTTCGCCGGTTCGAATACGGATGCAGTCCTCCATCGGGAGGATGAAGATTTTCCCGTCGCCGATCTTGCCCTCCGGCCCGGAACGGCCAGCCTGGATGATGGCGTTGATCGTCGGCTCGATGAAGTCCTCGTTGACGGCGATCTGGAGCTCAATCTTGCGGAGGAGATTCACCGTAAACTCGTGTCCACGATAGACCTCGGTGTAGCCCTTTTGGCGGCCAAATCCCTGGACGTCCATGACCGTGAGGCGGAAAACCTCGACGTGGGACAGGGCTTCCTTGACCGCTTCCAGCTTCGTGGGCTGGATAATTGCGATGATCAGCTTCATGGATGATCTCGACGTTGACACCTTCGCCCGCGGGCCGAACGCCGTGGAGAGGGCGGCCACTTGCACGGACCCGATTCAACACTTGAACCAGATTTTTCGATCATGTCAAGAATCGAGATGGATTCCCGGCGGGATTGGAAGGGCCTGCGGCCGAATTTCAGGCAATAACGTGGAGCGGGGGCGAGCGATGCGCATGGAAAAAAGATCGCGCCGACCCGCGCCCGCGACGGATGTCTTTATCTCAACCTGGGACGCGCCAGACTCAGGGCTTCTCGGGCGCGGCGGGTCCGGGCGGCGGCGAGGGCGGATCGGTTGGGACGAGCGGGAGGGGAGGAGGGACCAGGCTAAGGGCCGTGGGCCTCGCCGGGTCCAAACCTGGGGAGGAAATCGCCCCGGACGGGGGCACATTCGAGAACGGCCCGCTCGCGGGGGGGCCCATCAGCGGTGACGGGACCGTAACCAGCGCCGCGCTGCAACCCAGGCCCGAGCACGGGACGGGCATCTTGTCGCAGGTGTCGCAGTGGGCGCATCCCGAGGCGCCGAGTGCAAGGGCCGCTACGGCCAGGAAGTAACGCGACCGCGCCATGAGCGGTCTCCTTTCCGGTAGTGAGACTTCAGAAGGCGACCCGCCAGGAAGACCGGCACGCGGACTCCCCTCGGCTCCGCCGCGGACGGGTCGGCCACATATCCAGAATCTATCGGAACTCCCGGTGTGCGACGTCCATCAGTTCTCTCGGCACGAGCAACCGGCGTTTCGCATCATGCGGACGAGGCAAACTTGAGGGAACGGTCAAACCTTGACGGATGAAGCGACCGTATGGGCCCCGAGTTGCGTCCCTGCCCGATCGCGGCGAATCGACCGCGGATCACGAGCACAAGAACCGCTTCACGCCTCGTCGTTGCAACATTTCGCGGCACTCGGCATGCAATCTGCTCCAATCCTTTATATCCATACGTGCCTAGTTTTAAGCCTAGCCAAAAGTGGCGTGCCCTGGCCCGTCGTTCGGGATCCTGGGCGCGAGAAACGATTGAAGACTTCAGGAAAGTGCCGATGCCATCGAAGCCCTACTGGCGGCCGCTGTCCGAGTTCGCGGACGACACGATCCCCAAGCTCTTCAACCTTCGACGCGCTCCCCGGGGAATACCGGTCCCACGGACGTACTGGGCCTGGGCCGACGATCTCGCGAGGTCGGAATCACGCGGCTTTCCGGACCTGGGCGGGCTGACGTTGCCGTGCATGATCCGGTCGGGGTCACCGACCGAGGATACCCAGGAATCTTCCAACGCCGGGCGGTTCTTGAGCCTTGCCGTGCGGGACGCGTTGCACTTTCCCTCGGCGCTCGCGGAGGTCATCTCCGCCCTGCCCTGCGAGCACGGACGACCGCAGGGGGTGGTCTTCCTTCAGCCTCGTATCGACGCCGAACGGGCCGGCGTGACGATGTTCGACGGGTTCTATTATGAAGAGACCTCCGAGGCGGGTGGCAACGTCGAGCTCACATCCGGCCGCAGTCGAGGTCAGGTCGTTCGCGGCCATCTGATGCGCGGAGACGCGCGGAGCCGATTCCTGGAGCAGATTCATCGCGTGTACGGCGGTTGCCTCGACATCGAGTGGGCCATCCCCGCGTCCGGTCCGTTGCACGGTCGACGCATCCTGCTCCAGGTCCGGCCTGCACTGTTCGCGATCCGTCGATGCGAGACCGTGAGCCTGGCCAACCACAAGGAAATCGTCGGCGACCCTCCCAGCCCATGGATTACCGGGGTGCTGGCCGAGTGCGGCCATCCGATCCTCTCGTATTACGCGCCGATTGAGCCTGCGATGAAGTCGTGGGATGAGCCCTACGTGATCGATCTGGCCGAACGACCCTGGATGAATTTCTCCGCCTTCTTCCGCCTGATGGATCACTGGGGATTGCCCCGCGCGATGGTCACCGATGGCCTGGGGGGCGAGTCCGGCGGTCCGGAGGACCAGAACGTTCTCCTCGGCAGGTTGATCCGGAAGCTCCCGACCCTGACCCGCCTGGCGCTGGCCGACTTCCGGACATGGGCCAAGATCCGGGCCGGTCTGAAGGCGATTCACGCCGACCTGGACGCGGCGAACGGACTGCTCGAACTCCAGCAGGCCAACGTGCGGGCCTGGGATTTCTCGGTGCGTACGAATTTTGCAATCATGAGCGTGCTTGCCATCCTGACGAAGATCCGCCGCGCACTCGGATTCAACCAGGCCGCGAGGGTGATTACCCATGAGATGATGGCCGAGTACGCGGAGATCGCGTCGAGCCCGTCGCTGAAGGAACGGCTCGCGGGTCTGGATCGCTGGCTCATCACCTACGGACACCGGGGGCCTCTGGAGAGCGACCCATGCCATCCCCGTTTCGCGGAGATGCGGCAGGAACTCCGTGCATCGCTCTCCGCCGGGCCTGCGCCGATCCCCGAGCTGCAACCCAGGGGTTCCTCGATCCGCACGGTTCTCGGACGCCCGTTCTTCCTCGCCGACGAGATTCGCGAGCGATTCCGAGATCGGCTCATGCACTGGTGGAGCCGGCTTCGCCAGCGAATTCTGGTCGAAGCACGCCGCGCCGTGGAGGATGGATACCTGGCCGCGGTTGGAGACGTGTTCCTGCTTCGATCCGAAGACCTCGCCGCCCCGCCCGAGACCTGGCGTGCCCGCGTCGCGTCGCGCAAGATTCGCCTGATCCGCGCGAGGGCCTTCCATCCGCCGACGACCTCGACTCGGGATGAGTTGGAGGAACGGATCGCCGACCTGACCGAGCGCGACCACGAATCGGAATCCGACACCTTCGTCGGCATCGGCCTGGGCACGAACCCGGTGCTTGGAACGGCGGTGCTCGGTTCGTCGGTCTCGGCCCTGCTGGGCGCGGGCGAGTTCCCCAAGAATCCCGTCCTGATCGCCGAAACCCTGGAGCCCTCCTGGGCCGTGCTCTTCCCTCGATTCGAGGCCGTGGTCGCCGAGCTGGGCGGTGAGTTGAGCCATGCGGCCATCCTCCTGCGCGAGGCGGGAATCCCCTCGGTCGTCAATGCACGCGGGGTCTTCCGCGGCGTGAGCGATGGGGACCGGGTCCTGGTCGATCCCGCCCGAGGCGTCGTGGAGATCGTCGAGAAGGGTGCTCGCCTGGAGAATCCGGAAGGATTTTCCCTGCTCGAGAGATCGAGTTGACCGCCGGTCACGATGTTGTATGGTGCCGGTAGGGGCATCGGAACCCCGACCCGGCGCGAGTTGGACGCGACGGGTCGGATCGGCCCTCGGTTGAAGACTCTGAAGTTTGATTCCTCGGAATCGCGATCCCGGATCGCCGAGGGATCGAACTACTGCTGTTCCTTCATCCCTCTCTGCTCGCGAATCGCCGTTCCGCTTGTCAGACACCGTCTGTGCACGTCGCGGTGCGCGCCGCCTTGCCGCCAAGGAGCTTCTTTGAGATGACCCCTCGACGATCACGCCATCAGTCCGACCGGAACTCGGTATTACACATCTACTTGCAAGACATCAACGCGACCCCGCTTCTGTCCGCGATGGAAGAACGCGCGCTCGCGTGTCGCATCGCCGAGGGCGACCCCGAGGCACGTGACCACATGGTCAAGGCCAACCTTCGCCTCGTCGTGAACATCGCGCGAGGATATTTGAATAAGGGGCTTGGGCTGGAGGACCTGATCGAAGAGGGAAATCTCGGCCTGATGCGCGCCGTTGAAGGCTTCGACGGGACGATGGACAATCGATTCAGCACGTATGCGAGCTACTGGATCAAGCAATCGATCCGCCGCGCGGTGATGAATCAGGGCAAGCCGATTCGCCTGCCGGCCTACATGGTCACGCTGTTGACCAAGTGGAAGCGGGTGAATCATGTCCTCACGGAAAAGCTCGGGCGGACGCCTCTGCCCGAAGAGATCGGGCGGGCGTTGCGACTCTCCAAGAAAAAAGTCGGGATCGTCACCAAGGCGATCCAGGTGAACAACCTCACGCCCCATCCCGAAGGCGGGGACGAGGACGGCAACCTCCTGGATGACGTCCTGACCGATGACCGCGCCAAGAGCGCCGATGACCAGTTGATCGAGGCCGATGACCTGGAGCGGGTCTACGAGCAACTCGACCTGATGGATCTCCGCGAATCCGCCGTCCTCCGCATGCGATTCGGCCTGGACGACCAGGGCCCCTGCACACTCCGCGAGATCGGTGAGACCCTCGGGCTGACCCGCGAACGCGTTCGCCAGCTTGAAAGTCTGGCCCTGGCCAAGCTTGTCGCCGTCCTGGACTCGGAGCGCGTGAGCTGAGCAGGTGGGCTGCCTGCCCGAACCGAGACATCACGAGGTAACTATCGCCGGACCGGGTCGTCGAATAGAATGATCCTCTCCGCTCAAGCCCAACGAAGAGCCGGGCGAGTCGGGAGATTGGGACCCTGGAATGGAATCAGGCCACCTCGACGCGCCCCGGTTTTTCGGGATTCTCGCCGTAATCCTCTTGGGTGCCAAGGTGTTCGGTCTGCTGGCCCGACGGATCGGACAGCCGGCCATCCTGGGCGAACTGATCGCCGGGATCGTGCTGGGTCGTTCGGCCCTCGGGTGGGTTGATCCGAGGCTGGAGGGGCTGCACCTGCTCTCGGAGCTTGGGGTGCTGATTCTCCTGTTCGCCATCGGGCTGGAGACCAATCTGGGGCAACTGCTTCGCGTCGGAGGGACCTCGGCCACCGTGGCGGCCGTGGGTGTCGCTCTACCGTTTGCCCTCGGATTCGTGGCCTGCCGGCTGATGGGAGTGGCTCATCTTCCTGCGCTCGTCGTGAGCGCCTCGTTGACGGCCACCAGCGTGGGGATCACGGCCCGGGTCTTCGCCGAGCTTGGCCACCTGCAGGAACCCGAAGGGCGGATCGTGCTGGGGGCGGCCGTCCTGGATGACGTCCTCGGACTCGTCATCCTGACCGTCGTGTTCGGGGTCGTGAACGGGAACACGCTCTCGGCAGCCAGCCTCGCCCGCACTTCCGGCCTGGCATTCGGCTTCCTGATCGCCGCCATCGTCCTCGGAACGCTTCTTATCCCCATGGTATGGAAGGGGATCAGGAAGCTCGACCCGGCCGGGGCCTCGGTCCTGTGGGCCCTGCTTCTGGCCCTGACCCTGGCGTGGGTGGCCTCCGCCTGCGGCTCGGCCCCGATCCTGGGCGCGTTCGTCGCGGGCTTGCTTCTGCACGGGTCGGAGGAGGCCGAGGGCATCGAGCGTGGCATCACCGACCTGGGCCACCTGTTCGTCCCCATCTTCTTCGTCTGCGTGGGAGCCGCCGTGGATGTGAGGGTGTTCGACCCGTCTCAGAGGGCAAACTGGCCAACGCTGGCCATTGGGGCAACCTTGATCGTGGCGGCGATCCTCGGCAAATTCGCCTCGGGTTACGCGCCCTGGTGGTTCAAGGGGAGGAAGGCGGTTATTGGGGTCGGGATGATCCCTCGCGGCGAGGTCGGGCTCATCTTCGCGGAGATGGGGGATCGCGGCAAAATCTTTGACTCCAAGCTCTTCGGCGCGGTAACGTTGATGGTGGTGGTGACGACGTTCCTCGCGCCTCCGGTCCTGAGGCGCTTGCTCGTGACGCGAGGACCGCTCCCTTCGGGGGGCGATCGGGAAGGGATCGACGAGTTGGTGACGGAGATTTGATGGGGGCGGCGAGAAAATACCGTCTTCGGACAATAATCCGCCGATCGGGTCGAATCTCCAAGTAGGGGGCAAGGGACGCAATGGCCCGAGCCGCCACTGGACTCCGTGGCCTTGCATCCGAACAGGAGATCGCACGATGATTTGCAAAGTGGCCAAGAAGGGGCTGATTGGTGCTGCTCTCGGTGCCGCGGCGCTCGGTTTGATTTTCGGGACAGCCGCCCCGAGCTACGTCAAAACCACGTTCCACAAGGCCCGCCAGAGCGTGAAGGGCTCTGTCCCGGTCGAATTCGAGATCGACCGCGCCAAACAAGAGATCGCGGCCCTCAAGCCGGCGATCGACGACGCCATCGAGGCGGTCGTGAAGGCGGAGTTCGAGGTGGGTCGGCTGGAAAAGGAGATCGTCGCCACCCGAGAGGAACTGAACCTCGAAGGCCGCCAGCTCCAGGCTCTGAACGAGCACCTCAAGACGGGCGACCTGCACCTGACCGGCGGCGTGGCCTACTCCGAAAAGGAGCTCAAGAACGACCTGGCCCGCAAGATGGATCACTACAAGCTCGTGAAGAACGTCTTGGGTGAGAAGCAGGAGACCCTCAAGATCCGCCAGAAGAACGTCCTGTCGGCTCGCCAGGGGCTCGAGGCGATGAAGACCGCCAAGCGCGACCTGACCGCCCGGGTCGAGGGGATCGAGGCTCGCCTGAATCAGATCAAGGCCGCCCGGACCTCGAACGAGTACAGCTTCGACGAATCGGCCGTCGGCCGCGCCAAGGAGACGGTCACCGAGCTGGAAGCCAAGCTCGAGCAGATGGCCCGCATCGACGAGCTGAAGGGTCAATTCTCGGATCGTAGCATCACCATCACCGTCGATCCGACCCGGGATGTCACCAAGGAAATCGACGCCGAGTTCAACTCCGCCCCGAAGGGCGAGAAGACCACGGCCGACAAGTTCTGAAACCCGGATCTCTTCCACCCCGGGGTGGCACGGACGCGAAAGCGGCCCGTGCCACCCGGCCCAAGACGATGATCCGGCGAAACCATGAACAATGCTTCCCGGTCAACGAATACCCCAGAGGCGGGAGTGACGGACGAGATCCCCATGGTCAATCCGGGCGGCAACCTCACCATGCTGGGACAATGGCGCATCGTCATCAAGCAGGCGGAAGATGCGGCCAAGGCCGGGCGCTTCGATGAAGCCCTCGCCCTGGTCACCCGGCCCGACGTGGCCGACCATCGCCTGTCCATCCAACTACGAAACCGGCTCGCCCAGGACCTGGTCGGCCGCGGGACTCGCCGAGCCGAAGCCGACGATACGGTCGGCGCGATCGGCGACCTCGACCTCGCCGAGAAGCACGGCGCGGCCCCCGACCTCCTGGCCGCGGCCCGGATGAAGGTGGCCGAGCGAGTGGCCGAGGACGTCAAGGCCGAGCTCGACGCCGGGGACCCCGTCAAGGTCGCCGATCGCGTCGCGAAGCTCGCCGAGCACAACGTCTCCGGACCCATGCTCCGGCGGATGCGGGAAGCGGCCGAGGCGTGGAAAAAGGCCCTGGAAGACGGCCGCCGTGGCGAGTTCGGCTCGGCCCTGGAGGGGCTGGAGCGGACCGGTCGCCTCGCGGCCGGCCTGGCCACCGAGGCGTTGGCCGCCGCCCGCCGCGATCTCGACGGTCGTCGCGAACTGGCCTCGCCTCGCATCGAACGGCTGTACAAGGCCCTGGGCTCGTCCCACTGGGGCGAGACCCTGGCTGCCGCCGAGGCCGTGCTCGAGACGATCCCCGATCACCCGGCGGCCCGCCAGGCTCGCGCCAAGGCGTGGCAGCAGATCGGGGCCTTGAGCCCGTCGGCCAGCCTGCCCGGCCGCTCGGAACGGGCCGTCGCCCCGGTCACCGCGGCACCCCGACCCGTGGCGGTTAATCCGAACGCCAAGCCGGGGATCGTGTTCCTCGATTCGGCCGACAAGCCGACCGAGGCCCAGACGCTCCCCTGGCGTGACGCCTTGCTTCATCGCCCCGGCCATCAGGCCCCGGCTCCTCGGCTTCGCATCCGGGACGTGGACGGGCCTCGCGGGCGGTTCCTGCTCTGGGCCGACGTGATCGGTGGCTACCTCGTGTGCCTGGACGACGAGGTGATCCTCGGCCGCGCCGGCGCCGATAGCCCCGCCGACGTCCCCCTGCTCGGGGATCTTTCGCGGCAGCATGCGACGATCATCCGCGACGGCGACGGCTATATCTTGAAGGCGCACCGTCCGACCTTCGTCAACGGGAAGAAGGTCGAAACGGCCTCACTCCGCCACGCCGACGTGATCCGTCTGGGCACGACGGTGGAGCTGGAATTCCGCCAGCCCAGCCCGGTCAGTTCCACGGCCCGGCTGGAGATCGTGAGCCGGCATCGCATGCCTTTGGCGGTGGACGGGGTGATCCTGATGGCGGAGACCTGCATCGTCGGTCCTTCCGCCCAGGCGCACATCCCGGCCCCGAGCCTGGACGCACCGGTGGTGCTCTATCGTCAAGGATCGGCCCTGTGGTGCCGGGCCTCGGGCGAGTTCGAGGTGGACGGCCAGGCCCGCGCCGGTCGCGCACCGCTCACGCTCAAATCGAACGTCCTGGGCGAGGGGTTCTCCTTCAGCCTGGAACCACTCCCCGCGAAGACCGGCAACGCGTAACGGTCTCTCAATATTCGCCAGTTGTTCTCGAATCGCTCTGGACAGCCAATCGCCCCGAGCGGCTCCGCTCCGGCGGACGACGGAGAGAGGACCCCGATGAGCGCGACGGCCAGAAACCTCCTTTCCGAAGCCCTGATGGACGAGACCGTCCACCACGAATCCCCGCGCCATGATCGACCCGGCCCGGAAGGGATCGAACCCATGCCCAAGACCCCGGATAAGGCCACCCAGCAGCGCTATACGTTCTCCTCGGGGGCCAGGCCGCTTGATGGCTTCACGATCAGGCGCGCGATCGGTCGAGGCGGCTTCGGCGAGGTGTATTACGCCACCTCGGACGCCGGCAAGGAAGTCGCCCTGAAGCTCATCACCCGGAACCTCGAAGTCGAGCGCCGCGGCGTCGTCCAGTGCATGAACTTGAAGAGCCCGCACCTGGTCGCCATCCACGACCTGAAGCAGAATGACGCGGGCGACACGTTCGTGGTGATGGAATTCGTCGCCGGCCCGAGCCTCGCGCAGATCCTGGCCCAGCACGCCGCGGGCTTGCCGGCGCAAGAGATCCGGATGTGGCTCAAGGGGTTGGTCGAGGGCGTTGCCTACCTCCATGACCACGGCATCGTCCACCGCGACCTGAAGCCGGCCAACCTCTTCCTGGAAGAAGGCGTGGTCAAGATCGGCGACTACGGCCTGACCAAGGCCATCACGGCGGCGAGCCGAGATCCCGGCCATTCGGAGTGCGTCGGCACGTGCCACTACATGGCGCCGGAGACCTCGACGGGCAAGTATCACAAACCGATCGATGTTTACGCCATCGGGGTGATCCTTTACGAGATGGTCACCGGCCGCGTGCCGTTCGACGGCGAATCGGTCGGCGAGGTGCTGATGAAGCATCTGACGAGCCGTCCAGACCTGACGATCTTGCCCGAGCCCTTCAAGGGGATCGTCGGCCGAGCCCTGGCCAAGGACCCCAACCACCGCCCGCAACGAGTCACCGACCTGCTCCTTCCGGGAGATGCGCCCAAGGAGCCGGATCTACGCTTCATCGGCGAGAAGAACTCCGCCGGATCTCCCCCGATGAAAGACGCGCCCAACCGTCGGGAAGAGATCCTGAGGATCACCGACGAGGAGCCGGTCTTCTACATCGGTCCCGAGACCCGCCCTCCCGCGCGGCCCAGGCCTCGCAATTTCAACCAGTGGCTCTGGGCGCGGAACCCGGTCTCGCGGGCCGTTCAAACCCGCCGCGCCTCGTTGCGACCGGCCGCGAGCCCCGCTCCTCAGCCGGTCGCCACGCTGGCGTCACGCCCCGTGCAAACGGCCCCTCGGCCCGCTCCCGCCGCCGCGGTTCCTCCGGTCCCGCGACCGGCCCCGGCGCCTGCGCCGGTTCCCCTCGGGCCCCCGCCGACCTTGCCGAGCGCGCGTGTTCGGGTGGCCGAACTTGCAGGTTCCATGCTGTGGGCGGCCCCGATCGCGGGGTTGGCCTCGGCGCTGACGGTGCCGCTTGTCGCGCTGGCGGAGGATGCCCTTCCGACGGACCCGAGATTGATGGCGGTCGTCTTCGGTGTCACTCTTTTGACCACCTGGACCGCCCTGATTGCAGGAAAGGTCTGGGAAGGGAAGACGCCCGCTCGGAGAATCCGGCGGCGCGGCCTTCAACTCCTCCTGGGACTCGTGGTCGGCGGCGCCGGATTGTGTCTGGCCGAGGCGATCCACGTCGGGCCGACGTCCACGCCGACCCAACTGAACATCGACCCCAGCACGTTCGATTTCGCCCCTAGCTCGTCGCGAACGCTGCTGGCAGGCGCCGCCGAATACGCGAGCTATTTCGGCCTGGTCCTCGCGGCGGCTCCGTGGTGGTCTTACACGGTGCGCGACAGGAAACGGCGATTCCGGATCCTCCCGGTCGTCTGGGTCGGCCTGGTCGGCGGTCTGCTGGGCCTGATGTTCCCGGCCACCGCGCCTGCCGGTGTCATCTCGGTCGTTCTCGCGGCCGTCGTGACCCAGTTCGTCAGTCCCTGGAACAAGGAATCCGCCGAATATGCCAGGGCCGCGAGGCGGCAAGCGGCCTGACGGCGGACCGGTCGGCCTCTGTCTCTGTTGAAGGGGCTGGTTGCGAGGATTCGCGAAGGCTTCGTTCCGGAATTCTTCGAACCCAGCCCCGAATTTCCCCGTTCCGCGAGCGAATCTCCTGGTGTGGACGTCGTTCTCTCGACCGCCCGGCAACTCGCCGGTCGCGAAGTCCGACAAGGATCATGACCGCCATGAAACGCTTCTTCGCGATCACCTGCCTCGCCTCCCTCGCGTCCTCCAGCCTGGTGGGCTCCGCCGAGGCGAGTCGGCCTCCACGGCCGCCCGGTCCGCGCCACGTTTGGGCCTCCTTCAAGAAGCCGGCTCGCGCGATCGATCCCGCAGCCACGCGGGAGATCCAGAGCGAGTTGTGCGCCACCACCGAGCGTGCGGAGGTCAACCTCCGTCATCAGCTCGAGGCCGCGGTTTCCGCCTGGTTGGCTGAAAACGGCGTGGACCGGTCCTGGACGCCTCCCAAGCCGCTCGTGGACCGGATGGTGGCCAGCAAGGTCTACGTCGAGCCGGTCATGGTGAAAGACCTGAACGTCTTCCGCGCCTCGGTCTCGGCCGAGTTCTCGGATCGTCGCAAGCGAGAATTTCTCAACGTCTACCACCGTCAAGTCGGCTGGAATCGAATCGTCCTCCTCGGCGGCGGCCTGACGTTCGTGCTCGCCTGCCTGGCGGCGGTCTCCGGCTATATCCGTGCCGATGAGGCAACCAAGGGCTACTACACGAACCGGCTTCGATTACTTGCCGCCGCCGGTGTTGGCGCGGCCGGTGTAGTCGTCTACCAGATCCTGACCTGACTCCGTCTGCCACGGCCCGGGTGTGTGATAGCGAGGAGTTTCCATGCGACCATCCTTGGGAATACTGGTCTTGATCGTCCTCTTTCTCCTGCCGATGGCGCTGATCGCCCTGTCGAGGCACCGCGCCCGACATCGCGGATTCCGGCCCCCTCTGGGCACGATCCTGGCGGTGGGCGTCCCGGCCGTTATGTTCCTGCTGTTCTTCACAGAGCCACCGGCGGAGGTCGCGATGCTCTTGCTAGCCGCTTCGTCCGTCGTGTTCGCATGGCTCTGGGGCCGTGAATTCATCAATTTGATGGGCCTGGCCGACGAGGCGTTCCCCGGCCGTTACGACAAGATCCTGTGGTTCACCCTGATGATCCTCCTGCCGCCCGTCGGCCTGCTCGCCTTCGGCGCATTCCGCCGCGTCTACTGGCCCGCGGAGAAGCCGGCGAGTGACCGGATGTCGCACGAGTTGATCTGATCGTTCGCGAGTTCCGCGTGCTGACACGACGACGACGCACGGCCCTACCGGCTCGCACTTGCCCGGGGTGTGCTCGTCGTCGTTGCGTTCCGGCATCGCTCAGGCGTGCTGGAGCGTCGAATTACGGCCGTTGCCATGTTCGATTTCCTCATTTGTCACGATGATATTTCACAGGAGAAGGTGACGAGTGCGACGGTGCGCGGATTCCTGCAAGGCCGGCCGAATCCATCATGGAGAGACGGACTCGGTTCCTCACAGGGGATCGGGTTTTCCCGCCGGACACGCCGAGGCCCCCCATCCTCCCGGCCGCCATGAGGGCGGTACGACTCGCCTTCAAGTCCCCGTAGCGACATCGAGGCATGGGCGATTAGAATAGATCCGGCAAGCCTATTGCCAACGTCCCGTCCTCGCGACAGTCCTTAGCGGGATGTTCCCGTCCCAACCGTCGGGAGCGGATGGAAACGATGGCGACGACAGACGCCGAGAGACTCCTGATCCGGCAGGTCCGCGGCGGTGACGCCCAGTCCTGGCACCAATTGATCGAGCGCTACGAGGGCCGATTACTCGCCTTCGTCGATAGCCGTCTCCACGACCGCGCCGCCGCCGAAGACACGGTCCAGGAGACCTTCATTGGCTTCCTCACCAGCCTCCCCCACTACGATGAGGGGCGTGATCTGGAGGCCTACCTGTTCTCGATTGCCGCCCACAAGCTGACGGACCATCTGCGCCGCCAGGGGCGCCGTCCGATCGACCAGTTCGGTTCCGACGATCACGGCCGACCGATGGACGAGGTCGCCGGGCACGACCGGGCGGCGTCGTCGATCGCACGCTCCGACGAGCGTCGCGTCGCCGAGGAGCGTATGCTGGCCGAGTCCCTGGGCACGCTCGTTCACGAATGGATCGATCGCGCGGACTTCGACCGGCTCCGCTGCCTGGAGCTTTTGATCGTCAAGGGTTGGGCCAACAAGGACGCCGCGAAGTTCCTCAATCTCACCGAGCAGGCGGTCGCCAGCTACAAGTTCCAGACCATCGCCCGCCTGAAGGAGATGGCCAGGCGAGCGGGGCTCAGCTTCGATGATCTGGGCTGAACGGACCGCAATCCGAAATCGGGCAGGGCGCTCGCTCTACGAATCCAGGGGTAACTTCATGGACAATCGCCCGATCGACGTCGAGACCCTGAAGGACTATCTCGCCGAGACCCTGCCGCCCGAGGCCATGGCGCGTGTGGAGAAGGCGCTGCGGGACTCTTCCGAGCTTCGCGCGCAGCTGGAAGACGTCCGCCAGAATCGCGGCGACGCCGGCTTGCACTCGCTAGGGGCGATCTGGAAACGGTCTCGACTGACCTGCGCGACGCGCCAGGAACTCGGCAGCTTCCTGCTCGAAGCGCTCGACCCCGATCACGCCGATTACCTCAAGTTCCACATCGAGGTCATCGCTTGCCCCTTCTGCCAGGCCAACCTGGCGGACCTCCAGCATAAGGCCGAGCGCGCCGCCCCTGCGGCGAAGACCCGTCAGAAACGGATCTACGACTCCAGCCGCGGGCTGCTCTCGGGCGAGGGCTGAGGATCTTTCACGTCATAGGCTTACGGCTTTCCGCCCGGTCCCACCTTCGCGGGATCGGCGCCGGTGGCCGTCTTGCCGTCAACGATCACGGCGAAGTCCTCGGGAACCTTGCCTTCACCCTGGGACGGGCCGGCGAACTTGATCACCTCGTCGCGCCCTCCGGTGTCGGCCTTCATCAGCTCGGCCCAGGTTTTCAGGTTCGAGGGGCCGTCCTTCATGCCATCGAAACCTCGCGGAGGGACCACCACCCAGGCGACTCCGGTGATCGCATAGGCGTTATCCTTCCCCGTCCACACCAGGGCCTTCGGCAAGGCGTCCTTGGGCGTGGGGGTCATCAACAAGGCCGACGTCCGGGTCGCCGATTGGCTCACCGAGACGGTGAGAGGGCCATCCGCCGTGAACCCCTCCGCGACGAGCAGGCCCGCGCCCAGTGCCGTGCAGCGGTCGATTGTGATCCGCCTCGGCTTGTTCGTCGGTGCGTTCTTCCTGACCGCCGCCACGGCCCAGCCCGCCAGAGGGTCGGTCGTGATATCGCGGACGAAGATGCAGTGCGAGAATTTCGCGTCCGCGCCAGGATACATCGCAAGCGAGATCGGCCGATCGAATCCTTCGAACATACATCCGGTGACGCGGGTATCCAATCCCTCCGCGGCCACGGCGCGAATCGAGCGCTCCGTGCCTGTGGTGGTAAACAGGCATCGTTCCAGGGCGACGCCGCCATTGGCGGCGATCAGGGTTGGAGGCGAGGCTCCGGGCCTGGCTCCCTCGTTGACGATGATCTCCGCGCGGATCGACAATCCGATCAGCGTGAGCCTGGCGAGCGGGTCCGCCTCGATCCAGGGCATCGGCCCTGCGAGGTCGACGCTCAATTCGGGCCGAGCCCCATCAACCGCCTTGATCACGAGATGGCCGCCCGAAAGCCGCAACGACTTCTTGGGGTCGCCGACCTTGAGCGTTTTCTTGGTTCGTAAGACGATCTCGCCGCCGCTTCCCCCGAGCCGTGTGATCGCCTCGCGAAGGTCGGGCTGGGCGACTTCGGTGTTGTCGGGATACCGGATCGCGATCTCGGGAGGGGGCTCGTTGGAGTCCTTTGTCTTGGACGCCTCCGCGTTCTGGACCGCCTTCGGGATCGCCTTGGATCGGCTCGGGAGCTTCGACCAGACGAAAATCAGCAGCGCCACGACGAGTGCCGCACCCGCGACGCTGCCCAGGGCCGTGAGCACGATGCGGGTCGGGAAGGGAATCGGGGTCCGTTCGCCCCCCGGTTCTGGTTGGGTCGGAATTTCTGTGGACCCCTTGGATTTCGCCTTCTCCTTCGCAATCGCGGTCGGACGGGCCGTCGATCGGCCTTGAAAAAGCGGAGGTTCGGGCCCGAGATTGATCCGGAAAATGTCCATCGGGTCCGAGGCAGGGGCGGTCGGCGGAGATACCTCGTTCGATCCATGCTTGAGATCGAGGTCGGGGTCGGAGCCGGGAGGTGTCGCACCGGAGGGAGGGTCGACGGGCCCTTCCCGGGTCGGTGCGGTCGCCGAAGCGATCTCGGCGGGCAAGAGCGACCCTCCGATGAACGGCTCCAGCGCCCTCGCCACGTCGGCGGCGCGAGGATAGCGGTCGTCCACGGACTTCTTCATCATTTTCGACACCACGGCCACGAGCCCTTCAGGCACGCCGGGTGCGGAATTGGCGAGCGGGTCGGGGTCGTTGAGCTGGTGTGCGTAGAGTTTCTCCGGCAGACTCGGCGAGGGGAACGGAACCCGGCCGGAGATCATGTGGTAGAGCGTACAACCGAGCGAATAGACATCGCTTCGCGCATCGACCGATCGGGAATGCTTGGCCTGCTCGGGAGAGATGTAGTCGAAGGTGCCCACGGTCGCGCCATCGCGAGTGACGATGTCGTCCAGGTCGCCCAGATCGATCGCCAGGCCCAGGTCGGTGAGCTTGGCGGTCCCGTCGTGATCGATGAGGATGTTCATCGGGTTCACGTCCCGATGCAACAGACCCTTCTGATGCAAGTGTTCCAGCCCCAGCGCCACCTGGCGTCCCAGGCTCGCGGCCGTGGCCGGAGGGAGTTTGCCGAGTTCGGCGATCACGTGGCCGACGGTCTTCCCCTCGATGTACTCCATCACGAGGTAGCGGACCCCGTGCGCATCCCCTTCGTCGTAGATGCGGACCAGGTTCTCGTGCTGAAGCTGGGCGCCGACCTTCGCCTCGCGGCGGAACCTGGCGAGCGCCCGAGGGTTCGTCATCCGCTCGCGAGAGAGGATCTTGAGCGCCACCTTGCGATTGAGCCGGGTGTCACGCGCGAGATAAACCCGGCCCATGCCCCCCTGTCCGATCACATCCTGAAGCTCGTACTTGTCGATTCGTAATCCCTGCCAGCGGCCGGCGAGGATCTGCTGGGCCTGCCAGAGGGTGAGTCGGCCGGCATTGACGAGTTGCCGCGCGAGTCGACGGTCGATCGCGTCCAGGGTGCGTTTATCGGGCGGCACCGTGTCCCACGACGCGGCCATGGTCGCCTCGTCGAGCAGACCGCTCTTGACTGCCGCTTGCCAGAAACGCGACGCCTGGGGTTCGACCATGAGGAGTCCGAGGTCCCTTCGGGAGGGCGAACGCCAGAGATGCAACGGGAGAGTGAGGACAAAGCCGCCCATCGAGTTCGGGCAGACGCCTCGCTGGATCTTAGCCCGCGCGTGATAAGTGAGGCAAGTTCAAAGGCCCGGGCGACCGGGGTATTCTTCGAGGCCGAGACATGGATACGATAGGACATCTGCCGAATCGATCCTGTCCCGAGACCTTTCGCTCATGAACGTTCGCGCCCTGGTGCTGGTCCTACTTTTAGCGATCGGCGGGTTCGGCACCTACGCCTGGACGCGTTATCAAGCCGTCGGGGTGCCGGGCAGGCCTCATCCCGAGGTTGTCGTATCCGTCGCCGTCCAGGAGCCCGAAAAGCATAAGGTGACCCCGGCCATGCTCGTCGCCGCCGAGGCCAGGGCCAAGCGGCCGGCCCCGCCGTTCGAGATGATCGCGAGCGACGGCACCGCGTGCGATCTCGCCAAGATGGCCAAGGACGGGCCCATCGTCCTGGTCTTCATCAAGGACGGCTGCCCATGCAGCGTCTCCGCCGAGGCGTATTTTAATCAGCTTCATGCCGCCTATCGCGGGCGAATTCGCTTCGTGGGCGTGATTGACGGCGATCGCAAACTCGCCCGCAAATGGGGTGCGCTCAACGGGGTTCCGTTCCCCATCCTGCCCGATCCGAAACTCACGCTCATGCAGTCCTACGGCGCCACCAACTCCGCTTACGTCGCCCTGATCGATCGAGACGGGCAGATCGAGGAGTTCTGGCCCGGCTACTCCGCCTCCATGCTCCACGATCTCAACGCGAAGATGGCCAAACTCGCCGGCCTCGACCCGGAGACTGTCGAGACGCCCGATGCGCCCGAGGATCTCTATTCGGGTTGCCCGTTCCAATGACGCTCGTTGTCCCGACTTGAGGGGCCGAATCGATTTCTCGATCGTTCTCCTCGCCGTCCTCGATGTTGTAGCTTCAATGGAAGACACGCGGGCAAGGATGATGACCGGGCGCGGCGGATCTCGGCCGTCTTCTTCAGGGCGAGCCTTCCGATCGCCCAGGGAATCATCGAGGCGATGTCCCCTCTACCTAGGAAGTTGCGTCACGG
Organism: Planctomycetota bacterium; assembly: GCA_028291545.1. Lineage (GTDB taxonomy): Bacteria > Planctomycetota > Planctomycetia > Isosphaerales > Isosphaeraceae > JAQGHR01. The sequence goes on from JAQGHR010000068.1 coordinate 127,338, forward strand.
TGTGAGATTCGCACGTACTCTTGAGCAGGCGTGGCCCACGGATCTCGACCGTGTCAAGGACCCCCGCAATCCCCGAGAAAATCAATGAATCACTGGAATAATGCGTGCATGCACTCTAGAATAATTTGCCGTGAATCCCCAGGATTTTGGGGTCGAACAAGATATCGAGTTTGTATATAGACAGGGGCGGGTACGGCGGTAAGGCACACCCGAGCGGACTGTCGCTCGTCCTGATGCACTCGAAACGACTGTCAATCGACACAATTACTTGAGGGTTAAGTTCTTGGGACGTGACGGGCGAAAAGCGGTGCGGCGGATGTACCTGCCAAAGGTCGAGGCGCTCGAAGCGCTCCGGCTCTTGAATGCCGCGACACCGACGCTCGGGCCGCTGGTGGCCGAGCACTTCCCGGTCACGTCCTCGCCGGCACCCATCGATCAGGATCTCGGTCACGACGCCTGGGATGCCGCTCTCAGCCAGACCCGCCTCGCCGACCTCCTCGCACCCGCTGTTTCGCCCGTACCGACGGCACCGGCCGCGAATGATCCCGCCGCGATCTCGTCGGGGTTGTCCCAGCTCGATCGCTATCTCGCCCGGACCTGGTCGCGCGCCGGTATTTCTCCGCAGGGCGCCGACGACTGCACGCAGGCGGTCTACACCACGCTCCTACAAAATTGGGGACGCAACGCGTTCGACGGCCTGCTCGCCGAGGTCGGCACGATCGGCATTCGCGCGACCTTGAGCCGGGACACCCCCGACGGGCCGGACTTCTTCCGCGCGATCGACACCGTCAAGAAGCGTGCCCAGCGTGAAAAGAGCTTCGCCCCTCTGAACGAGGGCGCGAATGTCGCCGGCAGCGACGGAGCCTCGGAGTCCTGGCGAGGCGCCCTCCATGAAGCCATCGACCGCAACCTCAGTCCTCGCGAGGCGGCCCTGATCCACGCCACCCTTCAAGGCGAGACTCCGGCCGAGATTGCCCTTCAGTGGGGCGTTGCGCCGAAAACCGTCAGTAACGAAAAGACGCGCGCCATCCAGAAGCTTCGCGAGGCTCTGGTGGCCGATCTGGCAGACTGAGGAAGACGGGCAACCGCCAAGATTCCCTGGCGGAAGCCCCTCGTGCTACTCGACCGCTGACCCGAACTCCGTCGACGGGACCATCGTCCCGGCCGATTCCGGCTTCGTGGGGTCGTCGAGCTTGCCGTCCTTCGGCAGGTCCGGCGGCAGGCTCGCGGAGTCGGGCGACGAGGCCGGTTCGTCCTGACCGTGGGGAATCGGCTTTTCGCCGAAGATCTTGTCGAAGTTGGCAAAACCGTACTTACGAATGATGGGGCCGCTCATTGGAATTCTCCAGTTCGTTGATGATCCGGTCAATCGCCCCGCGGAGCAGTTTGACGAAAGTCCGCCCTGCCGACACCGTACACAGGCGAAGCGCCTGAAAACTCCAGGTCAACGGCGAAATGACCCGATCCCCGGCCTCCCAGGGATATTCACAATTATCAGGGCGTTGACCATCTCGTCGCATGGCCGGGTTCAAGACTTCGATCTCTCCCGCCAGATGCCGACATAATGTGAGCACACTCTGCATTTTTTTGGGATTCTGACCCAGGTGAATAATCTGTTGCCTCATAACGAGAGGCAATGGCTTTTCGATATAACCGTGGCTGGATTGAAGGTCTTGGGGCACCGTTCCGCCCCGGATCAGATGTGCCTTACAAAGTTTTTCGCAGGCCATCTGAAGAAAGAGTAACTTGTGGCACTCTGCGGCAACCGCTTCGGGGTGAGTCTCGCAGAGTTCCCAGGCCCTGAAATCCGCATCGGCTTGGCGAGCGTAAGCGAGTGCCCAGTCGGTGGGCTCACTCATTAGCCCTCCCCCGAGGGCGGCCTGGGAATGAGGTTGCCGACCGTCCACCCGTGGGGAAGCTTGAGTTCCTGATCTCGGATCTTGCGGAATTCGTCCGGGGTGACTTCCAAAATCAGCGATGCGTAGTGAAAACCTGAGGCCGGGGATGGACCGAACTGGATCGGCATGATCCCAGAAGGCACGGTGTTTTCGTTCACCTCGAGCAGCTTGATGGGTTCCGTCGCTCGAACCTCGACCTCGGGGGTTCCGGTGACTCGGAAAACGTGCGTGAGCCCGGTCTCGATCTGGTAATGCATCCCGGCCAGCTCCGTGGCCTCTTCGTCCTTGGACGGCATGATATCGCCTCGCTGACAGGTGTCTCGGGATTCTCCGATCGTCGCCCGCCGGGTGCTCTGGCGATCTCCCACCCCCATTCTACTTCTTCCCCTGCGCCTCCGCGAAGGCCGAGTCAAACAATCGTCCGGCCGAGGCGAAGCCCATCTTGGTCTTGGTGAACTGGGCGGCTTCGGCGGCGCCGAACTCGCGGTCCATGCCGGGATCTTCCCACTCGACGGAGAGGGGGCCGGTGTAGCCGATCGTGTTCAGGGCGCGGGCAATTTCCTCGAAATCGACCTGACCTCGGCCCGGCGAGCGAAAATCCCAGCCGCGGCGGGGGTCGCCGAAGTTGAGGTGAGAGCCGAGGATGCCCGACTTGCCGTCGAGCGTGCGGGCGGCGTCCTTCACGTGGACGTGGTAAATGCGGTCGGGGAACGCGCGGATGAACTGGACGGAATCGACCATCTGCCAGTGAAGGTGGCTGGGGTCGAAGTTGAAGCCGAATTCGGGTCGGCGATCAAGGGCATCCAGGGCCATCTCGGCCGAGTAGAGATCGAACGCGATCTCGGTCGGATGAACTTCGAGCGCGAACTTGACGCCTTCCTGCTTGAACACGTCGAGGATGGGATTCCAGCGCTCGGCCAGAAGGTCGAAGCCGGCCTTGATCATGGCGTCGGAGACTGGCGGGAACGAGTACAGATACGGCCAGATCGAGGACCCGGTGAAGCCGTTGACGACCGTCACTCCGAGCTTCGCCGCGGCACGGGCGGTGTCCTTCATCTCCTGGATTGCCCAGGTGTTTTTCTCGGTGTGCTTGCCCCGCAGATCGGCCGGGACCCAATCGTCGGTGCGGGCGTCGTTGACGTCCAGGACAAGCTGGCCGACGAGGTGATTCGAGATCGCCCAGCACTTCAGCCCGTACTTGGCGAGAAGGGCCTTCCGTTCCGCGCAATAACCGGGCTCTTTCAGGGCGCGCTGCACGTTGAAGTGGTCGCCCCAGCAGGGTAGCTCGATGCCGTCGTAGCCCCACTGGCTGGCCTTCTGGCAGATGACTTCCAGGGTCAGGTCGGCCCACTGGCCGGTAAAGAGCGTGACGGGGCGGGCCATCGCGGGGTCTCCCAGAAGAGTCGGGACTCGGATTATCGATGCTGTGGATGAACAAGGGGGGCAAGTGAGAGACGATAGGGCGGACGCGAACGAAAGTCAACGATTTGACGGGCGCGGCCGCTCGGCTCTAGGATACGTGCTTCGCCCCCTCGGAGCCGACATCAATGCCTCCCCGCGCGGTACTTTTCGATTTCGATGGCGTGATCGCCGACACGGAAAATATCCACATCGCCGCCTGGGAGCGCACCTTCGCGATCATGGGCTGGGACGTGTCGCCGGTGGTATGTGCTCGAGCCTCCGAGGAAGACGACCGCGAGTTCCTCGTGAAACTCTTCGCTTCGAGGGGAATCGAAGATGGGGACACCATCGGCTGGGTCAGGCGTAAGCAGGCCCTTACCGTCTCGATGCTGGCCGACTTCCCGCGCGTCTATCCCGGCCTCACCGAGCTGGTTGGCCTACTGGACGGGAAGGCGAAGCTTGCCGTGGTTTCAGGCACCTGGCGTGAAAATATCGTGACGGTCCTGAAGGCGGCGAGACTTGAAGGATCGTTCTCTCTGATCGTCGCCAAGGAGGACGTGGCGAAGACCAAGCCCGATCCCGAGGCGTACGTGCTGGCGCTGAAGGGTCTGGGCGTCGCTCCAACCCAGGCGGTGGCACTTGAAGATTGTCCGACCGGTCTGGCCTCCGCCAACTCGGCAGGTATCCGGGCCGTGGCGGTGGGACATCGGAGGGAGCCGGGAGATTGGACGTCCGGCCTCGTCTACCTTCCCAGCCTGGCCGATCCGGCAAGTGCGATGGCGATTCTTGGGGGAAGCAGGTGGGCGAAGACGGGTCTGTCCCGAGGCGACGACGCCGAGTGACGAGCGTGATCACGAGTCGGGATCGAGTTTGGCGGCAGGATTGCCCCCTCTGCTCATATAAAAATTCCAATTTACCTTAACAATAGCTCGCCTGACTCTCGTGAACGAATTGCCCAATCTGGGTGGCGAACTCGGCGTGATGGGTGAGAAAGCCGACGTGGCCGGCCCCCTCGATCGAGGCGAACTGGGCAAACGGGATCGTCTCGGCGAGCGAACGCTGCCGGGGCAGAGGCACGGCGACGTCTTTGGTTCCGGCGAGCACCAGCGCCGGCGCATCGATCTCCCAGAGACGCTCGGAGAGGTCGAACCCGTCCAGGCCGCGAAGGCGGGCCGCGACGACACCCTGATCGGTCTCCCAGCAGCGACGGACCACGAAGTCTGTCAGCGCTCCGGGTTCGGGGCGACGGCCGTGGAGGACGTTAAAAAACTGATTGAGGAAGGCGCTATCGTGCGGCAAGGGGAAGCGTTCGAGCGCTCGCAGGAGAATCGCGGCCCCCAGGCTCGGGCGGAAGCATGCCTCACCGCCGGAAAGGATCAGAGCGCCCACCGCTTTCGGATATTCGACGGCCATTTCCAGGGCCACCGCCGCCCCGAAGGAAACACCCATCACCGTGGGTCGCTCCAGGCCGAGTCGCCCAATCACATCCGCGACATCAAAGGCGTGATCGCAGGGCCGCTGACCCTTCGATATTCCGCCCGCGTCCTGATCCCCGCGCAGTCCGACCATCACGACTTCATGCCGTTTGGCCAGTAGCCGGGCCAGCGGAGCCAGCAGTCGCCACCCGCCGGCTAGACCCGGAATCAAGACGATGGCCTCGCCATGACCCATTCGTACGGTTTCGAAAGAACCGAATCGACCGGGCACTCGTTGCACCTCGCTGATCCCACAATCGTCCAGGCCCAGCCACATCTCTCGATGCCGTATGGCAAGACGCATATTCTCGACCTCAATCTTCGTGCGGCCCAGTTGTCTCGACCTTGATGCTCGCTACTCCTAAGGCACGTATCATACCCTGATCTCTGGAGTTCCGAGATTGAGGAAACACGTTCATTCCGGCGTTGGGCCGTGGCTGGAACTGACCGCTGATTTCGGCGCCGAAATCAGCTTCGGCGCCGAAACTTCGATCGTGATTCTTACGATTAGGAGAGCAAGGGTGCTGACACAAGCGAATCGAACTCTCCATATTCCCCATTTTCGCTAGAAGAAGGCGGTATAGGGATCTTGGGGAGAATTGGAAGAATCAGGAGACTAGCGCGTTCTCGCACGATGAAGGGTCTCCGGGCTTTGAGGAACAATGTCGCGCTTCAACACGGTCCCACACCTCGGCGCCGGATCATCGCTAACGACCTACTTGCACTTCGGCGCCGAACAGGTAGGCTGTTTTCACGCCTTCACGCTGCTCACCCATGTACTGGCACCCGGACGGCTCGATGTCTGGACACTTACCCTATTCGGGTACCTCGGCCGAATCGAACCGACGCCCGCTCATGGAGCGGAGCAAACGGATGCTGCTCCAGCTCTGGAGGTCTAGCAGCGCCTGGGTTATCCTGCTGTCCTTCTTCATCGTGCTCTATTCGGTCACCGTGATCTGGACGGTGGCGAACACGGGTGATCCCGGTATCCGGTGTGTTTTTGGTAAGAAGGTCAAGGAGGTCGCGGCCTATCAGTGGCTCGCGACGCCGTCCGCCACCGCGATTGCGCTGCCGGAGGGATCGGGAGCGCACGCGGTGTGGAGCCCGAAGCCCCCGGAGGTCGGAGACTCGCTGGTGAGTCTCGGCGAGAGGCCGATCGTGCATTACACGGACTATGTTCGCTCGCTGCGAGAGGTTCGTGACAAGGTCGATCAGCCGGTCGAGGTGTTATGGGAAGCGCGCGACGGATTGATCCATCGAGGTCAGGTCCTGGTCCAGTGCCCACCGCCTTCGTCGTATGGTTGGTCGGTGGTCTGGTTCTTCCAGGAGATGGTGATCTTCGCCGTCGGGGCACGCGTCTTCTGGATGCGCCCTCGCGACGCCTCGGCTCGCGTGTTCTTCTGGCTGTGCGTGGTGACGGTTGGTGCCTTCATGGGAGGCTATCACTGGTCGCAGATCGTGGTGTTCTGGCCGTTGATCTTCCTGTTCGCGGGTTTCGCGGTGTTCGTGCCGGTCATGAGCCTCCACTTCTATCTCGTGTTTCCTCGCGCCAATCCGATCTTGACCCAACGTCCGCGGCTGGTGCTGTCTCTGCTCTACGGCGCCCCGTTTTTGGCACTCGCGGGCCTGTGGGGCAGCATGTCGTGGTCGCGATTAGACCCCGACGGGAAGGGCGTGGAGCTGGCGCTGGCCCTGCTCAAGACCCTGGCACTGGGCTACGTGGTCCTGGCCGCGGCGTTATTCGTGGTCTGCTTCGGATGCTTGTATTACAGCTACAAGACCTCGAAGACGCCCACGGAACGCAATCAGGTCCGCTATATACTCCTGGCAACCCTGCTCTCGTTCCTGCCCATCACCTGGCTCCTCTGGGATGCCTTGATCGACCCGGCCCGACTCGGGATGACCCGCTCGGCCTGGCCGATGTTCCTGGTCTCGATGCTCTACACACTGGCGTACGCGCTCTCGATCACGCGGTATCGGCTGATGCAGGCCGAACGATTGCTGAATCGCGGCGTCGTATATGTGGTCGTGAGCGTCACCGCGGGGTTGCTGTACTCCGGCGGGCTGGTGATTGGGGCCTTGTTGATCGGAGATCAGCTCCTCGATCAGCAGAAATCCATGGGGACCGTGGTGGCATGCCTGACGGCGATCATGGTGCTGATCCTTTCCGGCCTCGCCCGCCAGCGGTTTCAGACGGCCATCGATCGACGATTCCACCGCGAGAAGTACAAATTCGACCAGGCCATGAAGAAGATGAGCCTGGCCGTCGATCGCCTGGTGGACCGCGAGACCCTGGGCCGTCGCCTGCTCGACGCGGCCGGGGAGGTCTTGCGGGTCGAATGGGGCGCGATTTACCTGGCCGAGGACCCCGGCTCGTTCCCCCTGGCGGCTTGCTGCGGGCCGGAGCCGGAAGAGAAGACCCTGCGGGAGGACAACCCCCTGCTCGTCCGCCTTCGCGAGGATCGAAACACATTTCGCCTTCCCGCCGCCATCAGCCTGATGGGAGGCGCCTCCGATCGGGCGGCCGATGCGATGATCGCCCTGGGCGGCGAGATCGCGACCCCGCTCCAGTCAGACGGACAGCTTGCGGGCGTGCTGGTCCTCGGCCCGAAACGAAGCGGGATGCCCTACGAAGACGAGGAACTCGCCTTCCTCGCCGCGCTCGGCTCGGTGGCGACGCTGGCTATCCATTCCTCCGAGACCCAGGCGACCCTGGAGACGCTCAACCAGGACCTCCGCGAGAAGGTGGACAAGATCGCCGAACAGCAGCGCCGCATCTTGATCCTCCAGGATCAGCTCACCGGGCGTGCCCGGGAAGGCAGCCCGGCCGGCTCAACGGTCGTCGTGCCTAGCTCGGAGCTGCCGCATGTCTTCGGCCAGATCAAGGGCACCGGCCCGGCGGTGAGGCAGATGCTCGAGGTCGCCCGCAAGGTCGCGGCCAGCCCGTCGGCCGTCCTGATCCTGGGAGAGAGCGGCACGGGCAAGGAACTCCTGGCCGATGCCATCCACTCCGCCAGCGCCCGGGCGGGCAAGCCGTTCGTGAAGGTCCACTGTGCCGCCCTGTCGCAAAACCTCCTCGAAAGCGAGCTGTTCGGTCACGTCAAGAGTGCCTTCACGGGCGCCGACCGCGACCGCGTGGGCCGATTCCAGCAGGCCGACGGAGGGACGCTCTTCCTGGACGAGATCGGCGACATCAACCTGGAAGTCCAGACCAAGCTCCTCCGCGTCCTCCAGGAAATGGCGTTCGAGCGCGTCGGCAGCTCGCAGACGATCTCCGTGGACGTGCGGATCATCGCCGCGACGCACCAGAATCTCGCCGCCCTGATCGAGGCGGGTCGGTTCCGCGAGGATCTTTACTATCGCCTGAACGTGATCAGCATCCGCACGCCTTCCTTAAGAGAGCGTCGCGAGGACATCTTCGAGCTGGCCGTCCACTTCCTCGGCCGCCATGCCCAGCGCGTCGGCAAGTCGGCTTCCCGCCTGGACGACTCCGCCATTGAAGCCCTCGTCGCTCACGATTGGCCCGGCAACATCCGCGAGCTGGAAAACGTGATCGAACGCGCCGTCGTTCTTTCCGACGGCCCCGCGCTCGGTCTCGCCGATCTGCCCGTGGAGGTCCGTCGCCCCGGCCGCCGCCGCGCCCGGCCTGTCGCCGTCGCCGTCGGCTCCTCAACCACCCGAAACCGCGTAGCTTCCGGCTCGTGGGCCGAGTCCGCCGACGAGCCGATCGACGAAGAGGCCGAAGCCTACGAGCGTCGCCGCCTCGTCGATGCCCTGGAAGACGCGGGCGGCGTCAAGAGTGAAGCGGCCCGGCTGCTGGGGATGCCCCGGAGTACCTTTTTCAGCAAGCTCAAGAAGCACGGATTGGCGTGACTCCTCCGAGCGTCACTGCCGACTGGCCTCAAGTTCCGGTCGTGGGATATCTCGACTCCTGGTATCCTCCGCGACTGGAGTTGTGGACGATCCCCGGAGACCGACGACGATGTCCATCAAAACCTCTGCCCCAACCCGAACCCGGCTTGCGGATCAACCCGGCTCGGAGAACTCGGCTCATCCCCTGCTGGAAGCCCCCCTCGTCGGCCAGGCGCTGGGCGTTGACGCGAAGCTGGACTGGCTCATGACGCCGGCCGAGCAGGTCGGCATGCTGTACCTGCTGAATCAACTCAGGCCGAAGGTCGCCATCGAGATCGGCACGCGGTTCGGGGGGAGCCTTCAGGTTCTGTCTCGCTACTCGGACAAGGTCTATTCCCTGGACATCGACCCGGAGGTCACCAAGAGACTCCACGGGCGGTTCTCGAACGTGGAGTACCTGACCGGCCCCTCGGATGAGGTCTTGCCCGGCCTCCTGGATCGGCTCCAGGCGGATGAGGCCGAGCTGAGCTTTGCGCTGGTCGATGGCGATCATTCGACCGAGGGTGTCCGCAAGGATATCGACGCCCTCCTGAAGTACACGCCTCGCGTCCCGATGTACATCGTCATGCACGACAGCTTCCACGGCGTATGCCGCGATGGCCTGAAGGCGGCCGACTGGGCGGGCTGCCCGTATGTGCATGCGGTCGAGCTCGATTTCGTCCCCGGCATCGTGAATCCGTTCCCCGCCAGTCTCGGCCAGCTCTGGGGAGGACTCGCCCTGGGGGTCCTGAAACCGGAGCCGAGATCGGGGCCTCTAGAGATCACGGAATGGTCAAAGCTCACCTACGAGCTCGCCAACGCCGCGTATGAGGCGTCGCTACGGGAGCCGCTGCTGCCGAGGGTCGTGAAACGGATCAAGCAGAGGTTGGGAGGGGAGCGATAGGTGGATCGTCCGGGACATCCCATGGTTCAGGTGGGCGTCTCTTGAAAAAAATGGCCAAGATCCACACATCCGCTTGCGGATTGACGTCGCGCGGGCGACAATGACGACATCCAATCGTGCAGGCTCCGGTTCGGATGGGGGACTTGGTCATGGGCGAAGCGCAGCGCAGAGGTCGCCTCATCGCGATCGTGGCCGGGCTCTGCTTGAGTCTGGGCGGGGCCGTCTTGTTCGCGCAAGATCCCCCGGACGAGGGGTTCGTGGGCAACGCACAAGCCCGGACGTTCCACAAGACGACCTGCAAGCTCGCCGAGAAAATCACCGCGAAGAACAAGGTTGAACTTGGTTCCCTTGATGAGGCGATGCTCCAGAAGTTCAAGCCCTGCACCGTTTGCAAGCCGAACCAGGTCGCCGCGCCGGTCGCGAAACCCGACGAGGAAAAACCCGACGGCGACATGCCCAAGCCCAAGGCCAAGACCATCAAGAAGGGAGCCGCCAAGGGAGCCGCGAAGAAGACCGAGCCCGCGCCGGCCGCGGGCGACGACGAGAAGACCGAAGGCGATATGCCCAAGTCCAAGACCAAGAAGGGCGCGGCCAAGGGTGCCTTGAAGAAGGCCGACGCGTCCGCCGATGGGGCTCCAGGCGAGATGGATGCGGAAAAGGCCGACGGCGCCATGCCGACCAAGGCGAAGGGCAAACGGGCCACAGGCAAGGCCGTGATGAAGAAGGGCGACACCGCGAAGAAGGCAGATGTTGCGAAGAAGGCCGAGCCCGAGCCGGTTGATGACAAGGCTTTGAAGTTCTCGCGGGACATCGCCCCGATCCTCGCCGGCAACTGCACGGGTTGCCATAATGCGCAGCAGAAGCGCGGCCAGTTCGACATGACCTCCTTCCAGAAGCTCATGACGGGATCGTCGAAGCAAAAGGTCATCACGCCGGGAAATCCCGACGAGAGCCTTCTGGTCCTCAAGGTTCGTGGCGAGCAACCCGCCGGCGGCAAGATGCCCCCCGGCCAGAGGAACCTCGCGCCCGAGACGATCGCGAAGCTGGAAGAATGGATCAAATCGGGCGCCCGGCTCGACGCGGGTTTTGAGCCGACGGCGACCCTCGACTCGATCGCCCCGACGCCCGAGGCCCGCCGCCGCCGAGAGCTGGCGGCGATGACGCCGGAGCAGCGCGACAAGAAGGTCGAGGAAGTCGGCCTGGAACGCTGGAAGAAGGCCAGTTCCAAGACCACGCCGGTCGTCACGTCCGGCAAGAATTTCCTCCTCTTCAGCAACCTCCCCAAGGAGCGCGCGGAGCGTCTGCTCAAGACGATGGAAGTTCAGCGCACGACGCTCGGGTCGGTCCTCGGGCAGAGCGGCACGGCGCTGACGGGCCTGGAAAAGATCAGCTTGTTCGTCTTCAACGACCTGCCCAGCTACGTGGAGTTCGTTCGTAGCGTGGAGAACCGCGAGGTCGACGCCACCACCGAGGCGCATGGACGCCTGGACGTTGAGCAGCCTTACGTCGCGGTCGCCGACCCCTTGAACGGCGGGGAAGAATCGGCCGCGGCCGCGGCGGCCGCATCTGGCGGCACGCCGAAGAAGACCGCCAAATCGAAGAAGGCGAAGGACTCGGCCGAGGAGACTCACGACGGTCCGGACCGGACGCTCCCGGGCATCGTCTCCGAGCACCTCGCGGCCTCGGCCGCCATGGCGGGCGGTAAGCCGCCGAAATGGCTCACGACCGGCCTCGGGGCCTTCCTTTCGTCCAAGGTGGATCCGAAGGGAAGCAACTACTACCGCAAGCTCCGCGAAGATACGGTCGCGCAATTCAACCTCGGCTGGGAGACCAAGGCCAGCGAGTTGCTGGGCGGCGAGGGGAGTCCGGAGACCGTCCGCGCCATCGGGTTCAGCCTCTGCGAGTGGCTCGCCACCTCGTTCGGACCTCAACGGTTCGCCATGTTCGTGCAAGGCATGCTCCAGGGCGGCGAAAAGCTCGACGATGTCGTGCGCGGCTGTTTCGGCCCGGATGCGACGCGGGCCGTGTTCCTCGACCAGTGGGGCGGCTTCATCGGCACCCGGTACGCGGGTCGGAGGCGCTGAGTTGGACGAACCCCGCTCGCCCGCGTCCGAAGGCGACTATTTCATCCCCGCCGGGGCCGGATCGCACCACGCGATCTTCCCCGGCGTCGATATCATCACGACTCTCGGCCAGGCGATGATGCTCTCGGTCGTGACCTTCGCACCCAACGCCATCGTCCCCGACCACTCCCACCCGCACGAGCAGATGGGGATCATGATCTCCGGCCGCGCGGAGTTCACCGTGGGAGGCGTCACCAGGATCCTCGGTCCGGGCGATATCTGGAGGATTCCCGGCGGCGTGACGCACCGCGTCGTGGGGCTGGATGGGCCGGCCGTGGCGCTGGATGTGTTTCATCCGATCCGGGAAGACTACCGGTAAGAAACCGAAATCCGCCGGTCGATTAGGGCACTGCCCGTTTGACCCCGACTGCCGGCCGATGTACGATCCCCGTTGGTGGGGCGCCTCGCGTCGCGACGCCCCGCGTCCCCTGACACGGACACATCACAAGGGGGGTCCACATCATGCCGCTGTTCGAGGTCGAGACCACGTCACATATCATGATCGCGTGCGTCGACGACGAGGCGAAGGCACGGGGCTTCGCGAGCGAGAACTATCCGGGCGAGGAAGTCGTCCGGGTCAGCCACCGCCCTCGCGACGTCTGGGTGATCTCGAAGAACCTGCTCGGGCTTCGAGACAAGACCGACCCGTGTGTCAAGGCACGCGATTGCCTCTCGCAGGCCAAGGGAGACAAGCTCCACGCCGTCCGGCTGTATATGCAGCAGACGGGGGCCGATCTGGACGGCGCGCGAAAAGTCATCGAGTCGAACATGGCGATGGGCTGGTAACTCGCCGTCGCCTATCATGTTCGTCGGCCATAATGGTGGCGGGTCTTCGGCTCTGCGAGGCGGCCAGGACCCGGCACCTTTTCCTCTCTCTGTCGGCATCCATCGCTCGACCCGCGGGTCGAGCGATGGGCCGATCTTGCCCCGGGCGTCGTCATTCGAGCGGGAACCGTCATGCTCAAGGTCATCTGTCTGATTCTGGGGGGTGGGCGGGGGTCGCGCCTCTATCCCCTGACCAAATCCCGGAGCAAGCCCGCCGTGCCGATCGGCGGGAAGTATCGATTGATCGATATCCCGATCTCGAACTGCATCCACTCCGACCTGAACCGCATTTTCGTGCTCACCCAGTTCAATTCCGTGAGCCTCCACCGGCACATCGTCAACACCTACAAGTTCGACCCCTTCGGCGGTGGGTTTGTTGAGGTCCTGGCCGCGCAGCAGACGATGCAGCACGAGACCTGGTATCAAGGCACGGCCGATGCCGTCCGCCGTAACATCCCCTACTTCGCCGAGGGTGATGCCGAGCTCGTCCTGATCCTGTCCGGTGACCAGCTCTACCGGATGGACTTCCAGGACATGATTCGCACCCATCGCGAGAACAAGGCCGAGGCCACCATCGCCGCCTTGCCCGTTCCCGAGAAGGAGGCGATCGCCTGCGGCATCATGCGGCTCGACGCCTCGGGCCGGGTCACCGACTTCGAGGAGAAGCCCCGGACCCCCCAGGCCCTCTCCCGCGTTCGCACCGAGCCGGAATGGATGGCCAAGCACGGGATCTCGGCCGAGGGGCGGCCCTACCTGGCGAGCATGGGCATCTATCTTTTCAACCGTTCGACCCTGGTCGAGCTGCTCGCCTCCGGTTCGGCGACGGACTTCGGCAAGGAGATTTTCCCCCAGGCGATCCACGATCACCGCGTCCAGGCCCATCTCTTCGATGGTTACTGGGAAGACATCGGGACCGTCGGCGCCTTCCACAAGGCCAACATCGACCTGACCAAGGAAGAGCCCCCGTTCGACTTCACGGCGGGCGACGACGCGGTCTACACCCGGCCGCGCTACCTCCCCTGCTCCAAGCTCTCCGGGGCCACGGTCACGGATAGCCTGATCTCCGACGGGTGCACCATCGGCCGGGGCTCGGTGATCGAAAATTCGGTGCTCGGCGTCCGCGCCCAGATTGCCGAGAACGTGGTGATCCGCAATTCCTACATCATGGGTTGCGATAGCTACGAATCGCCCCAGGAGAAGGCGGCCAACGTCCGCGCCGGCCGTCCCCACGTCGGCATCGGCGCGGGCTCGCGGATCGAAGACGCCATCGTCGACAAGAACGCGAGGATCGGGAAGAACGTGCGCATCACCAACGAGGCGGGGATTGTCGATTCGGAAGACGCGCCCCACTTCGTGATCCGCGACAAGATCGTGGTCATCCCCAAGTTCACGATCCTCCAGGACGGCACGAAGATCTGATTCGCCCTCGATTGCCAGGCCGCATCGACGTGTCGCGGCCGTGCCCCGGTCGCAACCGTCGTTGCCGAGAAGGGCACCCAAGTTGCGACCCCTGGGAGACTCTGATACACTCGCCTTGATGCAAAGCGTCGCCTTGACGCTGCGATCGTTGGGGTCCAGGAGGCCCTCTCATGTCGACGGACACCCACGTTGGCGGCGAAGAAAAGATCGGCAATTATAAATACGTTCGCACGTTGCTCAATGGCCAGAATTCCACGGTCATGGAGGTCGTTCAGGACAATACGGGCAAGCGGTTCGCGATGAAGCAGATGCTGTCCAGCCGGGCCGAGAACAAGGACGAGCGGAAGATCTTCGAGCTCGAAGCGAAGCTTGGAATGGAGCTGAGACACCCGAATTTGATCCGCGTCTACGACTTCGTCAGGGACCGGCATCAACCCTACTTCGTGATGGAATACTTCCCGTCTCAACACCTTCGCCTGGCACTCGGCAAGCGCGACCTCTACGAGCAGATCAAGCCGAAGCTGCACCGGATCATCACCCAGGCCGCGGCGGGGCTGGCCTACATGCACGATCGGGGCTGGGTCCATCGCGATATCAAGCCCGAGAACATGATCTACAACAAGACGGCCGAACTGCGCGTGATCGACTACGCGCTGGCCCTGAAGGTCAAGTTTGGCCTGGCCAAGATGTTCGCAAGTAAGCCGCCGTGCGCGGGGACGCATAGCTACATGTCCCCGGAACAGATCCGGCAATTGCCGGTGGCCCTGACGGCGGACATTTACAGCTTCGGGATCACCTGCTATGAATTGGCCTGTGGACGCCAGCCGTTCCGGGCGAACTCGGCCAACGAACTGCTGAACAAGCACCTCACCGAGATGCCGAGCCCTCCGACGGCGCATAACAAGGAAATCACGCAGGAATTCTCGGACCTCGTGATGAAGATGATCAAGAAGAAGCCCGCCGACCGGCCGCAGAGCCTCCACGAGTTCATGAGCCTGTTCTCCCGCGCACGCATCTACAAAACCGACCCGATGCCCGGGTCCGAGTGATCGTTTCACGGCGAGTTGCTCGCCGGCGTCCAACCCCCTCGCAAGGAAGCCTTTCTCGATGGCCAGCCCGAATCCCAATCGACTTCCGTTCGAGGCGCCGATCCTCGAGATGGAGGCGGGCCTGGCCGAGCTGGAGAGTCGTTACTCGAACGCCAGCGCGGGGCAGTCGCCCGATGCCGCGGCTCTCTTCGAGCAGATTCGCCGCGTCCGTCGGGAGCTTGCCACCCTCACGCGGACCATTTACGCGAACCTCTCGCCCTGGGAAACCGTCCTCGTTTCCCGATGCGTCGCTCGGCCCCAGACCCGCGATTATCTCAACCTGATCTTCGATCAATTCATCGAGCTTCACGGCGACCGCGCCATCGGCGACGATCAGGCGATCGTCACGGGCTTCGCGTACCTCGGCGACCAGAAGGTGATGTTCATCGGTCATCAGAAGGGTAAGACGTTCGCCGAGCGCCAGGCCTCTAACTTCGGCTGCGCCCACCCGGAAGGCTACCGCAAGGCCCTCCTGAAGATGAAGCTCGCCGCCAAGTACGGCCTGCCTGTGGTGAGCCTGATCGATACTCCCGGCGCCTATCCCGGCATCGGCGCCGAAGAGCGAGGCCAGGCTTCGGTGATCGCCGAGAGTCTGCTGCAAATGAGCCTGATCGACACGCCGATCGTCTGCGTGATCATCGGCGAGGGCGGGTCGGGCGGCGCGCTGGGAATCGGGATCGGCGATCGGGTGGCCATGCTCGAAAATGCCTACTACTCGGTCATCAGCCCCGAGGGTTGCGCCACGATCCTCTGGAAGGGCGCCGAACATGCGGAGCGCGCCGCCAAGGCCCTGCGCATGACCGGCCGCGAACTCCTCAAGATGGGGATCATCGACGACGTGATCCCGGAGCCCCTCGGCGGCGCGCATCGCGACCATCGCGAAGCCGGCGCGAACCTGAAATCCTTCCTCCTCCGCGCCCTTCGCGAGATCAAGGACGCCCCCCGGTCCGAACTCCTCGATCGTCGCTACCAGAAATATCGTCGCATTGGCATCTTCTTCGAGGGCAGCGACGGACTCGAAACCGTCGCGATCGCGCCCACCGAGCCGAAACCGCCATCGACGCTCGCGGCGTCTGCCAATGGCGACGTCGAACCGCACCGTGCGGGCGACTGATCGGGATTCCCGGCCGGGATGGACCTCGTCGCCCGCGTTGTGGAGAAGTACGATCCGGCAATGAGGACGATACGCGGCCTGCTCCTGGGGTTCTCCGCGACGACGGTCGTCGCCGTGATCGTCCTCCTCCGCTCGGGTCTGATGCCGACCGGCATCCGGGGTGAATGGGAATGGCCTCGAATCGCCGTCAGGCCGCTCCCCCTGGATTTCCTCCTGGCGGGAGTGGGGATCGTCGCGTTCTCGGGCGTCGCCGCGATTGGCGCAGCGTCCTTACGAACCTCGACGAGCCGGGCGCGTGAATCTCTCTGGGTCCTGGGTTTGCTCGTCGCCTCGGTCGGCGCGCAACTCATCGCGCTCTCCGGCGCACCGACCGGTTACGGGCTGACCAAGTGGGTCACGCTGGCTCTGCCCGGATCGAGCGGATACCTGTCGGTGGCGAAGTCGCAAATGCGCGATCCCTGGAAATTCTGGGTCGATTACCCCACCTGGATCAAGTCGCAAGACGCCCTCCACGTCGGAACGCACCCCCCCGGGCTGTTCCTCGTCTCGCGGGCCGTCCTGGGCCTGATGGAATCCCACCCGGAACTCGCCCGATGGGTCGTCGGCCACGTGCCGGAATCGATCTCGGCAGGGATGAAAATCGTCCCGGCCGAACTGTCCCGGCCGGAACGCGCGGCCGTGGCCGCCCTGGGGGCGCTGACCCTCCTCGCCTGCGCCGCGACGGTCGTGCCCATTTACTGGCTAGCGCGGGCCAACCTCTCTGCGACCACCGCATGGACCGCCGCCGCACTCTGGCCGCTGGTCCCTTCGGCCATCCTGTTTCAACCGGCGGCCGACACGGCGTTCCCGCTGCTGGCGACGTCCGCCCTGGCCCTCGCGGCATGGGGCGGGCTCGGCAGAGCGGTGGCGGCCGGCGCTGTGCTGGCCGTCGGGATGCAATTCACGCTTGCATTCCTGCCGGTCGGGCTGGCCGTTGCGATTGTCCTGGTCTGGCGAGACGGCACATCATGGAGACGGCGAATCCTGACGATCCTGGCCACGGGCTGCGGATTCGTGGGATTGACGCTCGCCGTCTGGGCCGCGTCCGGTTCGAATCCGCTGGTCGTGTGGTGGTGGAACCAGAAGAATCACGCGCGATTCTACCTCGAATACCGCAGGTCGTATCTACCCTGGGTCGCCGCCAACCTCGTGGAGCTGGTCATCGCCCTCGGGCTCCCGGCCGCCGTCTTCGCGATGGTTGGATTCACCGGACGCTCCACGCCTCGATCGGCCTGGGCAGCCTTGGTTGTTCTCGCGATCCTGAATTTCAGCGGCAAGAACCTCAGCGAGGTCGCGAGGCTCTGGCTCCCGTTCCTTCCGGCGCTCCTCGTCGCCGCCGCAGCGGGCCTTGAACGTGTCGCCGCCGGCCCAAGGACGCTCGCGGCAGTCCTGGTCCTGATCGGATTGCAGACGCTCGCCCTGGAAGCGACGGTGCAGGTGGTCTATCCGTTTTGAGAGGCTCGCCGTGAGCCTGAGACGACGATCACTCGGCCAGCTCGCCCTGGGAACGGCGGATGGCATCGGCCGAGGCGAGGGCGTCAAAGATCTGGTTGGGCGTGTAGGGCTTGGGGATGAACCCGTCGGCACCGACCTGGGCGCTGCGGGCGCGGTTCTCTTCGACGAGACGGGCCGTGACCATCACGACCGGAATGGCGCACGACTGGGGCCGGGACTTGATCTGGCGGCAAACCTCAAAACCGTTGGTGTCCGGCAGCATCAAATCGAGGAATACGACGTCGGGCGGGTCGAGGCCCTCGACCACGGCGATCGCCTCCTGGCCGGTGAAGGCCGAGCGGGTCGAATAACCGCGAAGCTGGATTAGCATGGAAAGGAGGCGATTGGCCTCCGGCTCGTCCTCGACGATCAACGCTGTCGGCATCAGGCGATCTCGGAGAAGTCGGTCGGGATCTCGCCACCGCCTCGCTCGCGGCTTCGTTTCCCGGATTCGATTGTATCACGGTCTGACAAGATTGAGGACAACCCGCCCTCGCATCCTCCGACCTTGTTCGCATCTTCAGTTCTCGGCGTTTCGTGGAAGCCACAGTGAGATCCGCGTGCCCTGGCCCGGGGCGCTCTCGGCCTGGACCGTCCCGCCGTGCAGTTCGATGAATTTTTTCACCAGGCTCAAGCCCAGGCCCAGACCGCGTTTGCGAAACCCGAAATCACCGGAGGAATGCTGCGCCGTGTCGAATTCGGTGAAGAACGGCTCGAACAGGTGTGCCAGTGCCCGAGGCTCAAGACCGATCCCGCGATCGGCCACTTCAATCACGGCCCCGTCCCCGTCGTTCCGGGCCGAGAGACGGACCTGTCCGCCGTCCGCGGTGAACTTGATCGCATTGGTCAGCAGATTGACCACGGCGTCGCGGACCTTGTCCGGATCGATGGCGAAATCGCCCAGGCTCTCCGGCATGTCGAGGTCGAAATGCAGGCTCCTCGCGACGACAAACGGCGCAGCCTGAGCCGCGACCTCGCGCAGGAGGCCGGCGAGGTCCGTCTTGGCGATCCGTAGAGGATGACGAAAATCCCCGGCCTGGAGCAACTTGAGCATCGTCGAGACGAGCCTCGCCAGTTGCCCGGCCGACTCGGAGATCTGGGTCACGATCTCGCGCTCGCCCGGGTCGCGATCGGGATTGACGAGTTTGAGCAGTTCGCTCAGTCCCTGAACGATCGTGATCGGGGTATTGAACTCGTGACTGGCCACTTCCAGGAAGGCCGTCTTGAGCTGGTCGGTCTCGGCCAGTTCGCGGTTCGCATCGAGGAGCTTCGTGTTCGCCTGCTGCAACTCGGTGACGAGGCGTTTCCTCTCGGTCAGAAGCTCGAACTGTTCGGCGGCCTGCGACACCACCGCCTCGATCTCGCCCGATTCCCAGGGCTTGTGGATGTATCGGAAGATCCCGCCCTGGTTGACGGCGTCGATCACGGTCTGAATCTCGGCGTAGCCGGTGAACAGGAGCCGGATCGGATCGGGCTTCATCTCCCGAGCACGCCTGAGGAACTGGTCGCCGGTCATGCCCGGCATCCTCTGATCGGAGAGGATCACATGGACGTCCTCATGCCGCAGCAGGTCGAGCCCTTGCGATCCGGTGTCGGCCGTGAGCACCCGATAACGGCGATGGAACAGGTGGCGCAGGCTGTCCAGGACGTCCGGCTCATCGTCAACGATCAGGATCGTATGGCGACGCGAGTTGGCGGACGTGGCCGGATTCGAGGCAAGCACCGTCATTTCGGCAAGAGGCCGCTCAACAGGCGGACCTCTTCCTCCAGCACGGAAAGGCGGTGTTGTAAGCTTGCGAGTTCGGACCGTAGTCGATCCCCCTCCTCGGCCGTGGCGATCAGCCGATCGTACTCCTTGGCGGCCATGCGGACGGCCGAGAGCAAATCCTCGGGCTGCCAGGGCTTCTTGAGGAACTGGTAGACATGTCCTTCGTTGATCGCCGCGATGATCGATTCCAGATCCGCGTAGCCCGTAAACAGCATCCGAATCGCGTTCGGGTTCCGCGCCTTGACCGTCGCCAGCAACTCCACCCCGGTGATTCGGGGCATCCTCTGATCGGTCATGATGATGTGGACTTCCTCCTCCTGCATGAGGCGGAAGCCTTCCTGCGCACTCGTGGCCTTGAGCACCCGGAATTCCCTGCGCAGGAGGTCGTTTACCGAGTCGCAGACGTCGGCCTCGTCATCAACGACGAGCAAACAGTGTTTCGAGGAGGGTGTCATCGGCGCGGCTCGCGTGAGACTGAAGATTCCATTTCAGACTAGCAAGTCGGGAACCGACATGCATCAACGATCTGGTTATTCCTCAGAATGCCGTCCGCTCGGGCAACCAGATCCGGAAGCACGCCCCTTGCCCCGAGCGGGCCTCCACCTCGATCTTGCCACCGTGGCCGGTGATGATTCCGTGCGAGATCGAGAGGCCCAGTCCCGTCCCCTCCCCGACCGGCTTCGTCGTGTAGAAGGGGTCGAACAGATGCGGGAGGACCTCGGGAGGAATGCCGTCGCCCGTATCGGCAATCTCCAAGACCTGAAATCCCGTTTCGCGGCGGAGCAAGACCGTGATCGCTCGGCCACCCCCGCGGGTCGATTCTTCCACGGCCTGCACCGCGTTGACGAGCAAGTTAATGATAACCTGGCTGATCTGGGTCGAGACGCAGGCAATTGGCGGCAACGATTCGGTAGGGTTGATCCGGTGAACCTCGATGCCGTGTCGCCGCATTCGTCCCTGGACGAGTTCGAGCGACGCCGAGACAACATGCTCCAGCGAGACGGGCTCCATCACCGGAGGCGCCGTCCGCGCCAGGCCGCGCATGGTGTTGACGATCGACGCCACCCGTCCGACTCCTTCGCGGGTCCGCGAGAGCATCCGCCCAAGATTGGCACGAACGTAATCCCAGTCCAGCTCCTCGCGAATGGCCAGGATCTTCTCGTGGAGGGCGGGCATCGTGGACTGAATGGTCGCGTCGGCCGATTCGTAGGCCTCCAAAAGGCCGCGGATGCCGCCCAGGTCGCGCTCCAGCACGGCCAGGTTGTTCCCGATGAAGGCCAGTGGATTGTTGATCTCGTGCGCCACCCCGGCGCTCAGTAGACCGATCGACGCGAGCTTCTCCGACTGGGCCAACATCGCCGCCATCTTCTGGCGTTCGGTCTGGTCCCGGATCGATCCCAGGAACTGGACCCCCTCGGCGGTCTCGACGGCCGAGATCGAGATCTCCAGCGGGAACACCTCGCCGCACTTCCGCTTGCCTCGCAGCGTGAGGGTGTGATCGACGACGTTCGGGTCGCGGGCCTTGAGGGCCTCCTGGAGCTGAAGCATCGGGTCGCCCGGCTGATCGTCGGGCATGAGCCGCGCCAGGGACTGGCCGAGGATCTCGGAGGCCGAGTAGCCGAAGGTCCGTTCGGCGGCCGGGTTGAATAGGGTGATGTGCGCGTCGGAGTCCGCCACGACCACGGCGTCGAGGCTCGCCTCCGTCAGCATCCGATAGCGTGCCTCCGATTGCCCCAGCTCGGCATTCTTGGCCTCGATCACGCGGGCGTGAACGGCCTGGGCTTCCGCCATTTCGGCGTGCGCTTTTTCCAGCGCCTTGCGCTCGGCGATGTCGCGGATCACCGCCAGGACGACCGGCTTGTCCTCCAGCACCATCGTCGACGTATTGATGTCGACAGGAATCAAGCGTCCGTCTTTCGTGCGATGCCGCCCTTCGCAATGAAGGCGCCCGCGCGCAAGCTGTTCGATCAATCGATCTTCGTATCCCGCGGCAAATTCCGGGTCGTCGATGTCCCGCGTGTTGAGCGTGAGCAGCTCCTCGCGCGTGTAGCCCAATCGCCGCGAGGCCGCCGGGTTCGCGTCCAGGATCTTGCCGTCCATGTCGTGGACGAACACCGAATCCTCGATCCCCTCGAAGAGCGCCCGAGCCCGTCGCTCGGAGATCGCGAGGGCGGACGGAGCATCCTCGCGCTCCGCCGGCGGCAACTCGTCGGCCGAGCCGTCCCAGGTCGAGGCCCGATCGGCGACGGGGGGCTTGTTGGAAAAACGCTCCACGGGACTCCCCGGATCAGAAAGGCATCGCCTCACGGGAGACGGGGGCTCGCCGAATCGCGGACTTGACCGCCCGGCTCGGGGTTCGCACGATACATTACATTGTACGTGGGCCATCGCGAGTGAGCTCGGGGAATCCTCGCCCGTGCTCCGATTTCTCGGGGACTCCGACCATGATTCCCGTCGTCGCCACGATCGAGGAGATCCGCCAGAGCGTTCGCAACGCTCGGTCAAACGGCCGGACGGTCGGCCTCGTCCCGACCATGGGTGCGCTCCACGAGGGCCATGTCCGCCTGATCCGCGCTTGCCGCGAAGCCGCGGATTTCGTGGTCGTGTCCATCTTCGTCAACCCCACCCAGTTCGGCCCTCATGAAGACTATTCCCGGTATCCGCGCACGTTGGATGACGACCTGCGTCGATGCAGCGAGGGTGGTACGTCTGTCATCTTCGCCCCGACCGTCGAGGCGATGTACCCCACCGGTTCGCTCTCGACTTACGTCGAGGTCCCCGGCCTGTCGGACATCCTCGAAGGAGCGAGCCGACCCGGCCACTTTCGGGGTGTGGCGACCGTGGTCCTGAAGCTCTTGAATATTGTCGGCCCGGACCTTGCCTACTTCGGCGAGAAGGACTTCCAGCAACTTCTGGTGATTCGCCGCATGGCGGCCGACCTGGACCTGCCGGTCGTGATCCGCGGGGTCCCGACGGTCCGCGAGGCCGATGGACTGGCCATGAGCAGCCGAAATCGCTATCTCGGTCCCGAGGAGCGGAAGGCGGCGGCCGTGCTCTCTGGAGCGCTACGCGAGGCCGTCGCGGCGGTCTCGGCGGGCGAGCGCTCGACCGGCCGGGTTCGACAGATTTTGCGTTCGAGGATAGAATCCGAGTATCGGGCGAGGATCGACTACGCAGAGGTCGCCGATGCGACCACGCTCCAGCCTCTGGATGAGGTGGGGGGGAACCGCCGGGCGGTCGCCCTGCTCGCCGTGCGGGTCGGCCCGGCACGGTTGATCGACAATGCTCTCCTGCCGGAAGTCTCGGATGCAGATCAAGTTGCTGAAAAGCAAACTCCACCTGGCGGCCGTCACGGGGAGTGACCTGAACTACCACGGTAGCCTGACCATCGACCCCATGCTGATGGAGGCCGTGGGGATCGTTCCCTACGAGGCGATTCTCGTCTCCAACGTGGCAACCGGCCTCCGCGCGGAGACGTACGCTTTGCCCGGCATCCGTGGCGCGGGCCAGATCGAGCTCAACGGCGCGATGGCTCGGATTGGCGCCGTGGGCGACCGCCTGATCGTGATGGCATTCGCCATGATGGACCCGTCCGAGGTGGCCGAGCATCGACCGAGTGTCGTCGCGCTCGACAGCCGCAACCGGATCGTCGAGCGACTCAATTATGACAGTTCGCAGTTCGCGGTTCGCAGTTCGCAGTAAAGAAGATGGAGAGCCAACTCGTTTTCTCACTGCGAACTGCGAACCGCGAACTGTGAACTACAAGAGGGACTTATGTGGCCGACCTTGCTCCAGATCCCGCACACCCAGATCCGCATCTTCAGTTTTGGAGTGATGATGCTGGTGTCGCTGGGAAGTGCGCTGGGGCTTGCCTCGTGGCGGGCGAAGCGCGAAAAGCTCGACCCGGACCTGATCGCGGACATGGCGTTTTGGGTGATCCTGTTCGGCTTGCTGGGCGCTCGCCTGAGCTATGTCTGGGGCGAGTGGGGCAAGGAGGGGATGCGCACGTTCGTGGACGCCGTCGCGGTCTGGAGAGGCGGAATCGTCCTCTACGGCAGCATACTCGGCGGTGTTGCGGGCTTCCTCATCTATCGCGCCTTGCGACCGTTTCCCGTCAGGCCGGCGCTCGATGCCATCGCGCCGGCGCTGGCGATCGGGATCGCATTCGGGCGGATCGGCTGCTTCCTCAACGGTTGCTGTTATGGCGATCGCAGCACGCTTCCGTGGTCCGTTCGATTTCCCCAGAAGTCGATCCCCTGGTGGGATCACCTGAATCATGGGTGGATCTCGGAGACGGCCGCGAGATCGTTGTCCGTCCATCCGACCCAACTCTACTCGGCGATGGATGGTTTCTTGCTGGCCGCCCTGCTCATGGCGTACTTCCCCTTCCGCCGCCGCGACGGGGAGGTGATGGCGCTCTTGATGGTGACCTTGCCGATCACGCGCTTCCTGATCGAGATTCTGCGCGACGACGACTCGGTGTTCCTGTACGCGATGACCATCGCGCAGGCCATCAGCGTGATCGTCTTCCTGGCCGGACTGGCGTACTGGGCGTGGCTCCTTCGCCAACCCGCCGTCAGATACGCCGATGTGGCGAGCCCAGGTCACTGATCAGGGCACACGCATGTGCTCAAGGATCTTGCGCAACAGGTCATCCGGTGTCAGCCCTTCCGCATCGGCCTCGTAGCTGGCGACGATCCGGTGTCGCAACACGTCGGGCGCGAGCGATTTAACGTCGTGCGGCGTGACATAATCGCGCCCCGAGAGCATGGCGTGGGCCTTCGAGGCTCGTACGAGGGCAAGGGTGGCGCGAGGGCTGGCCCCGAGCTCGATCAACGGCGCCAGGCCCAGGCCGTAGGCCCCCGGGTCGCGTGTGGCGCGGATGAGGTCGACGATATATTCCTTGATCGACGGCGCGACGCGGGTCGCGGCGGCGAGCGCCCGCAATCCGCGCACTTGAGCCGGACCGATCACGGGCGGGGCGGCGGCCCCCGAGGACCTCTCGGCCGTATCGGGCAGGTCGATCATCGCCAGCTCGGACGAGCGATCGGGATAACCGACCGTGAGCTTGAGCAGGAAGCGATCGAGCTGGGCTTCGGGCAAGGGGTAGGTCCCCTCATGCTCGATCGGATTCTGAGTCGCGAGCACCCAGAAAGGGTCGGGCAGCGCGATCGTGCGGTCGCCGATCGTCACCTGGCCTTCCTGCATCGCTTCGAGCAACGCGCTCTGAACCTTCGCCGGTGCGCGATTGATCTCATCGGCCAGGAGGACCGACGTCACGATCGGTCCCGGGCGGGCATCGAATTCGCCCGTCGATGGGCGATAGATCTGCGTGCCGGTGAGGTCGGCGGGGAGGAGGTCGGGGGTGAACTGGATCCGGCGATAGGGGAGGTCCAGCGCGGCCGCCAAGGCCCGGACCGCCCTCGTCTTGGCGAGGCCAGGAACCCCCTCGATCAGGACGTGTCCCCCGGCCAGCAGAGCGACGATTAACCGGTCGATCAGGGCGCTTTGACCCACGACCGAAGCCTCGAGCCGGAGGCGCAGGGCGGCCAGAGGTTCGGGGACGGAGGGGGGATCGACAACGGGCATACGGCGGTCAATCCCCTCGCGGCCGAATCAAAATCAGGTGACGACGAAACGGCCTTGTTTCGTGATCGCGGACACTTATCTCGAAGCTCGACGCCGCTCGAGCATCTTGCGGAGGATGTCATTGGCCGCGTCGCTCGTGTCCGTGTACGACGGCTTCTTGGCAGTCTCTTCGGCCTTGGGCTTCTTCGCGATGTAGAACGGGTTGGACTCATCCAAAAATTCGGACTGCGCGACCGCCTCGCCCTCGTCGCCACCGTCGGTATCTCGATCCGAATCGATGGTTTCCTCATCGGGGTCGCCGGCACCTTCTTCGAGGCGCTCGAACTCGACGTTCTCCTCACCGAAACGCCCCTGCGATGGGACCGGGACCGCCGCGGACGAGGGGGGCTTGGCCGTGGGCTGAGCGGCGGACGAGGGGGGCTTGGTCGTGGGCTGGGCGGAGGCCGACGGGGGCTTCGCCGCCGGAGTGGGACGGCCGGGGATCTGGCCGCCGGAGCCGGTGTAGGCATCAATCGTCAGGGTATCGCCATCGTAGACGCCCGAGGGTCGATCCGGGGTCGGCCTGGCGTTGTCGGCCACGAGCCACGACTCGATCTGACCTTGGGGCATGTCGTCCAGAGCCGGTGGCTTCGAGGGAGCCGGCGGGGTATTCCAGCCGTTGGGCGACTGGACCTCGGCGGTCGCGTTGGCCGGCTCCTGAATGGAAACCGCGAAAGTAAGCGGGCCGACCTTCAGCAGTTCGCCGCTTTTAAGCCTATGAGGGCTATTCACGAGGTTGCCGTTGACCAGCGTACCGTTCCGGCTCCCCAGGTCTCGGACCGTCACGGTCGTGTCCGTCACGGTGATCTCGGTGTGTTGCCGGCTAACCTCGACACTGTTGGGCCGTAAGTGGCACGTCTCGTCCCGGCCGATTCGAAACACGGGGAGGGTCAGCGGGATGACCTTTCCCTCGGGCTTGCCAGAGACGACGATCAGATTCACTCTCAACATGAGGGCAGCCCCAATCTCGAGAACTCACCGAGAAAGCACGGACGCGAGGGGAACACATCCGACGAGAGATCAACGTCGATCTAATGCGACCGAGCTGGCGACAGGCATGAGAGGAGAGGGGAGAGTGCAATCCGTTGGCGTGAGCCTGCCACCTCTAGGAGTTAACTATATCCGAACCCTGGCCCCGACAACAGTGGTTAGTCGCATTTGTTCCAAAATTCTCACCGCTTCGCCACGTCGATTGTCTCGACATGAAGAAGCGATCAGGGATCTTACGTCTCTTCCATCGGTCCGAGGCTTCGGCGAGCATCAACATCTATCAGTTCGTCGGGTCATCTCCTCGTCAACCATGTCGCGTTGCGATAGACATTCGCCTCCAGGCCGCTGGCTCGATGACCCTCCTCGATTGTGAGGGTGTCGGGATGTGCAATCATTCCGAGCGCCCCGGGCAATCCCGCCCGGATCGCCTCGGCCCAGCCCGCCCCGCGGACCGAGTCGTGATCTCCCGTGAGTTCTTTCAATCCCGGTAGTTCCGGGGTGCGGTCGGATCGGGCAAGGAGCAGCGAGCCGTGCTGGAGCACCGCGCCGGGACGACGTCGCTGGGCGCTGCCGACCACCTTGGCCATTCCCACCAGGATATCTTCGGGGTCGCGATCGAGAAAACAGAGGAACGGACGCGATCGAGAGCTGTCCGACAGCGATGAACCCCGGGTTGCCGCCGGGATGCCGTGCTCCCGCAAGATCCCCGCAATGGCCGCATGGACCGCGCGATACAGATTGGCCGGCCGGCCCGCCAGCGGGTGGCGCCTGGGCACGACAAGAGCGTAGGTGATCTCCCGATCGTGCCAGAGGGCCCCGCCCCCGCTCGGCCTGCGAATCACCGGTGCGCCTTGCCATCGAGGGTCGAGATCCACGTCCGCGATCCCCTGGAAGTAGCCCAGGCTCAGGGTGGGTTCCTCCCATTCGTACGTGCGCAGGATCGCGGCCGAAGGGTCCGCGTCGACTGCATCGAGCAGGGCTTCATCCAGGGCCATATTCGCCGCTCCGTCGCGTGATTCATGCGGGAGTAGGCGGCATTGCATGTCTGCAAGTCTCGATTCACGGATGGTCACGGCATCAGAGTGCGTCAGGTCCCGGTCGAACGCAATTCGTGACCGTCGGGTCAGACGGTCGGAACAGTCAGGGTCTTGGCCGCAGCGTCTCCGCGAGGTTCGGCCACCTTGTAACCAGGCCTCTCTGTCGGGGTCCACTTGAGGATCGGCGTCCTCGCCGCGGCCACCTCATCCGGACGGCTGATCGGCGTGGTGACCGGCGCATCGTGCAGAGTCTGGGGATCGTCCTCGGCAATCGAGAGCAGGATCGCCACGAACTTGTCCAGCGTCTCCCGACTCTCGGTTTCAGTCGGCTCAATCATCAAGGCCTCGGGCACGATCAGGGGGAAATACACCGTGGGCGCGTGAACGTTGTGGTCGATCAACCGCTTTGCGACGTCCATCGCACGCACGCCACGATCGCGAGCCATCTGTCGGGCCGAGGCGACAAATTCGTGCATGCATCGCTCACCCAGCGGCACCGGGTATTTGTGTTTCACCAGCGTCATCACGTAATTGGCGTTCAGGACCGCGTTCTGGGCCACTGCTTTGAGCCCGTCCGGCCCCTGGCTGCGGATGTAGCAATAGGCCCGCACCAGCACGCCGACATTGCCAAAATACGCGCGAACCCGGCCAATGGACTTTGGACGATCGCCGTCCAGGCGATAGCTGCCGTCGGCCTCCTTCGCGACGATGGGCGCGGGCAGGTACGGTGCCAGGAAATCCCGGACCGCGATCGGCCCCGCCCCCGGTCCGCCTCCGCCGTGCGGGCCGGAGAACGTCTTGTGGGGGTTATAGTGCATCAGGTCCGCCCCCATGTCTCCGGGCCGGACCTCGCCCAGGATCGCGTTCATGTTCGCGCCGTCGAGGTACAATAGGGCGCCGCGCTCGTGGAGTAGTCTGGCGATCTCACCGACCTGGGGGTCGAACAATCCCACCGTGTTCGGGTTCGTGATCATGAAGACGGCGACGTGATCGTCGAGCTTGCTCTTGAAGTCGGCGAGATCCACGAACCCCCGAGCATCGCTCTTGATCGTGACGGCCTCGAACCCCGCGAGATGCGCCGAGGCGGGATTCGTCCCGTGCGCACTGTCGGGCACGAGGACTTTCGTCCGCCGTTCGCCCTTGTCCTTGAAGTAGGCCGACGCCACCAGCAGCGCCGTCTGCTCCCCCTGCGCCCCGGCCGCCGGTTGAAGGCTCACGACGTGCAGGCCAGCGATCTCGGCGAGGTAGGACTGGACCTCGTACAGGAGCTCCAGCATCCCTTGCAAGGTCGATTC
Source organism: Planctomycetota bacterium (assembly GCA_028291545.1). GTDB lineage: Bacteria > Planctomycetota > Planctomycetia > Isosphaerales > Isosphaeraceae > JAQGHR01. The sequence goes on from JAQGHR010000068.1 coordinate 155,727, forward strand.
GTCCTGATACGGGTGCTGCGCCGCCATTCCCGGCAGCGCGGCCAGCCTCTCGTTCCTCTTGGGGTTGTACTTCATCGTACACGACCCGAGCGGATAAAAATTGGCGTCGATGTTCATGTTCGACGTCGAGAGGTTCGTGTAGTGCCTGACGACGTCCAGTTCTCCGAGTTCCGGGAGCGGCGGCGATGATTTCGCCCTGTGCTTCGCCGGGATCAAGGCCTCCAGCGGCCGATCGGGCACGTCCGACGGCGGCAAGACGGCGGTGAACCGGCCCGGCCGGCTGGTTTCGAACAGGAGGGAAGGCGGGTCGAGCTTGTACATGGAGGATCGGTCACCTGGAGGTTGTGGCGGGCGTCGCCGCATGATTGAGTTACGATCGGAGTCGCGAGGTTTCGCTTGGCTCCGCGAGCGTCGACTCGCTCGGTTCGGCGATTTCGTCGGGAGCGATGATCCGCACGCCGTCCCTGTCCCAGTCCCAAACCGCGATCGAGACACCGTCGCGTTTGTGCTCTCTCAAGGCGTCTTCGATCGCTAATCCCATGACGTCCGCAATCGCTTCGTCATCCGCATCCCAATCACCCAGGATGCATCGCGCTGGCTCAATCATGGCTCATCTCCTTCATGACGCCGGGAGTTCCACCCGTCAAACGAACAGCTCCCCGACACAGCAGCGGAAACCCGGCAGCACGTCCCCGCCATCGATCTCGTCCTCGGCCGACAGCGTGACGGGCGGGGTCCCGGGTCGATGGATCGTGGCGGTCGCGGACCTGGGATAGAGGTTCCAGACCATGCGCGTCCCTGCCGTGAGCCAGCGATCGGTCTTCTCGGCGATCTCGCCGGGCCGATCGGTCGGCGAGGCGACTTCCACCGCGAGGTCGGGCGCGAATGGCAGGAACTTTTCGTCGTCGAGGACTTCGGGCAATCGATCGACGCGGACGAAGGACACGTCAGGGGCCCTGACGGTATCGGGGTCGCGCTCGATCACAAAGCCGGTCTCGGCTGCGTAAGAGTAGCCGAGCATCCGGGACTCGACAAAGTTGCCGATCAAGCGGCCGGCTTTGAGTGCCACTCGCCCATGTTTTCCTCCCGGCAATTCCAAGCTCCTGACTTCGCCCCGGACGAGTTCGTGTCGCGTCCCGGGCTCGAATGGATAGACCAGGAACTCGTCGGCCGTCATCGGTCGGGTCGAGATGCTGCTCATTGCGGGGTCCTCCCTCGAAAAAATTCAGCCCGCCAGTGCCTTGCGATAGGCTTCGGTCAAGCCATCAATTTCCGCCTTGGTCCGCTTCTCCGTCACGGCCACGAGGATCAAATCCGCCCACTCGGGGTTGAACCGGCCGAGCGCGATTCCCCCGTGATAGCCGAGCCGTCCGACCTCGGCGAGGACCGCGTCGGGAGCCCGCGAGGAGCGGATGGCGAACTCCTTGAAGAAGGGTGCGTCGAAGGCAAGGGAAAGGCCCGGCACGCTCGCCAGGCGTTCGGCCGCGTAGTGGGCCTTGCGGGTGGAAAGCTCGGCGGCCTCGCGAAGGCCCTTCGGGCCCATCACGGAGAGATAGATGCTCGCCCGCAAGGCGAGAAGCCCCTGGTTGGTGCAGATGTTGGAGGTGGCTTTCTCGCGGCGGATGTGCTGCTCGCGGGTCTGGAGCGTGAGTACCCAGCAGCGGTTGCCCCGGCGGTCGGTCGTCTGGCCCACCACGCGGCCGGGCATCTTGCGGACGTACTCGTCGCGGCAGGCCAGCATGCCGAGGTAGGGGCCGCCATACGCCAGGTAATTGCCCAGCGATTGCCCCTCGGCCACCACGATATCCGCGCCATAGGTATCGGGACGGCGTAGCAGACCCAGGCTGATGGGATCGACGCTGACGATCGCCAGCGCCCCCTTGGCGTGGGCGGCCTCGACGAGAGCCTCGACATCCTCCAGAACACCGAAGAAGTTGGGATATTGCAGCACGACGGCGCAGGTCTCGTCCGTCACGGCCGCCGCCAGTTCGTTGCGATCGACCCGACCATTGCGGGCGGGGACCGAGACCACCTCGGGTTCGAGGTTCGCGAGCAGGGTTCGAACGATCTGGAGATACTCGGGATGCACCGAGCCGGCGACCACCACGCGGCCGAGCCTGCGGGTGACCGACATGGCCATCAACACGGCCTCGGCCACGGCGGAGCCACCGTCGTAAAGGCTGGCGTTCGAGACGTCCATGCCGGTCAGTTGGGTGACCAGCGTCTGGTACTCGAACGTGGCCTGGAGTGTCCCCTGGCTGGCCTCGGCCTGGTACGGCGTATACGCGGTGTAAAATTCACCGCGCGAGGCGAGGCTATCGACGACGGCGGGCACGAAATGGTCGTAGCACCCCCCTCCCAGGAAGCATGGGCGGACGTCCGCGCCCGCATTCCTGGCGGCCAGGCCGGAGACGTGGGTCGTGAGTTCGAGCTCACTCATCGCCTTGGGGATCGCCAGCGGGCGTTTGAGCCGATACTCGGGCGGGATCATGTCAAAGAGCTGGTCGAGCGAGTCGAGCCCGACGACGTCGAGCATCGCGCGCACGTCGTCGGGCGTATTGAGGATGTAGGCCATGAGGGGTTCCGTGCCAAAGAGCGATCGGCCCGGAGTTTGACCCGGGCCGGAGACCCCATCGTGGTGATGGGGACTCGTTACAAGCTTAGTTTATGCGATCGGACAGGGGACTGCCCAGGTCAGTTTCGCAAGAGTTGCGGGGTCGGCGAGCGCACGGCTCAGTGATCCGAATCCGCCACCTTCTTCTCGTAGCTGTCGTGGCTCATCAGGCTCGACAAATCCGCCTCGGGATCGGCAACCTTGACCTTGATCAGCCAGCCCTTCTCGTAAGGGTCTTGCGACAATACCTGGACGTCGGCCGCGACGGCGGGATTGACGGCAATGACCTCGCCGGCGACCGGGGAATACAGGTCGGACACGGACTTGACGCTCTCGATCGCGCCGAAGTCCTGGCCGGATTTCAGCGTCTTGCCGATGGGCGGCAAATCAATCAGGATCAGGTCGGAAAGCTGGTCCACGGCGAACTTGGAGATCCCGACGGTCGCAACGTCGCCGTCGAGGTGGACCCACTCATGCGAGTCCGTGTACTTCAGGGCCTTCGGATCGATCATGGCCGATACATCCTCGAACGGCGATGGAAGGGAGATGAAGACGTGGAAGAGTCATTCTAGCTGGCAGCGGGACGGCGATAGAACGGCAGCGGAACGATCCTGGCGGGCTCCGTATTGCCCCGGATGTCGATCGTGAGGGCGGTGGATTCGGCGGCCGAGGAGGGCTCCACGAGGGCCATCGCGAGGCTCTTGGCGAGCGTGGGCGAGAAGGTGCCGGAGGTCACGACCCCGACGGCCCGGCCCTCACGGCTCACGATGCTGCCCTGACGGGCGATTCGCTTCCCCTCCAGGGCAATCCCGACGCGGGTCTTGCCGGGATCCGTCTTGAAGCCTCGAAGGGCGTCGCGGCCGACGAACTCTCCCTTGTTCAGCTTCACCGCCCAGCCCAGGCCGGCCGCATACGGATTGACCGTTTGGTCCATCTCATGGCCATAGAGCGGCATGGCGGCCTCGAACCGGAGCGTGTCGCGGGCGCCGAGCCCGCACGGCATGACGCCGAGGTTATTCCCCGCGACCAGGAGCGCCGTCCAGAGCGCCTCGGCGGCATCCGCGAGGACGATCACTTCGAGGCCGTCTTCGCCCGTGTACCCGGTCCGGCTGACGGAAATGGACTGGCCGTCGAACTCGCCGCCGCAATGGTGGTAGTACTTCAGCGGGCCGAGGTTGGCCTGGATCACGCGAGTCAGAAGCTGACTCGCCAGCGGACCCTGGACCGCGATCATCCCCGTTTCCAGGGTCATATCCTGCATCTCGGCGTCCCGGCCGCCCTGGAGCGACTGAAACTGGCCGACGACTTTCTCGCGGTTCGACGCATTGCAAACGACGCCGAACCCCGTCTCGTCCTGGAGGCGATAGACCAGGATGTCGTCGAGCACGCCGCCGGCCTCGTCCACCATCAAGCTGTACTGGATCTGCCCCGACTGGAGCTTCGCGACCTGGTTCGTGGTGGCGAATTCGATCCAATCCCGCGCCCCCGGGCCGCCGAATCGCAATCGGCCCATGTGACCGATGTCGAAGAGACCGACGCGGTTACGAACGGCCTGATGCTCCTCGACGATCGAGGAATACATGACAGGCATCGACCATCCGCCAAACTCGACAAGCCGCCCGCGATTTGCGGCGTGCCAGGCATGGAGCGAGGTGCTTAACGGCGCGGCGGCGGCCATGGGACATCCTTCGGAGACGGGATTGTCTGAAGTGAGGCCGATTCTAGCCGATCGGCCGGCGGGGCGGCAACCTGAGCGAGACCCGCACACCCGCGAAGAAATTCGCATGCGGGTTTCGGCCGCGTCGGATACAATCCCACTCCTGGCCCGAACCGTTACGCGTCAAGTCGCGTCGGCCCCTCGGCCCGTCACAAAGCTCGGACTGCTCCTGAGATGGGCCTCGTCCCGTTCCTCGTCATCGCTGGCCTCGTCTTCGTCAACGCATTCTTCGTCGCGGCCGAATTCGCTCTGGTCAAGGTGCGTACCGCACAGATCGACCAGCTTGCCGAGGAAGGACACTGGGCCGCCAAGGTTACCCGGAAAGTCCTCGGCGAGCTCGACGAGTACCTCTCGGCCTCGCAACTGGGAATCACGGTCGCGAGCCTGGCGCTGGGGAACGCGATCGACCACACGATCGCGCCGGGCATCGAGCGGATCCTCCACGACCTGAAGTTGCCGCAACTGCGCTGGGCCACGTCCTGGTTCACGATATCGCTTGTCCCGCTTCTTTCGCTATCGTTCGTGACCTTCCTGCACATGGCCCTGGGCGAGCAGGCGCCCAAGAGCCTGGCGATCCGATATGCGAAGCGGATCGCGCTCTGGACCGCGCCGGTGCTCGTGGCCTTCCGCTACCTGTTCTTCCCGCTAATCTGGGCGCTGAATTGCGCGAGCAACCTGACGCTCCGTTTGATGGGACTGGGCACGACCGACCACGTCGAACTCGCCCATACCGAAGAGGAATTGCGGCACATCGTCGCCGAGAGCGTCGCGGGCGGACACCTTTCGCGCAACGAACGGGTCTTGATCGAGAATGTCCTGAATCTCGAAGAAAAGACCGCACGTCGCGTGATGGTCCCCCGGCCCGATGTCGTCTATCTGAGCCTAGCGCGCCCGTTGGAAGACAACCTCCGGATCGCCCGACAGACGGGCCACACCCGATTCCCGCTGTGCGAGGATGACCTCACGACGGTCGTCGGCATGATTCACGTCAAGGATCTGTTTCGGGCCGGCACGTCCAATGGCGGACGACCCGACCTGAGGAAAATGGCTCGCCAGGTCCCGTTCTTGCCCGAGACCCTCCACCTCGACGACCTCTTGATCGAGTTTCAGCGCAACAAAGTCCATCTGGCCATGCTGCTGGACGAGTACGGCAGTGTGGTCGGCATGGTCAGTCTGGAGAATGTCCTGGAAGAACTCGTCGGGCCGATCCAGGACGAATTCGATCGCGAGACGCCGCAGATTATCGCGCTCGGCGATGGATCTTACGACGTTGACGCGGCCTGCCCCCTCGACGTTCTGTCGGAGGTGTGCGGTATCAAGCTCCCGGAAACCGACGCCGAGACCGCCGGGGGCCTGGTGCTGGATCTGCTCGGCCGCCTGGCGCGGGTCGGCGACGTGGTCACCGTCGACGGCCATCGCCTGATCGTGACCCAGGCCGATCCGACCCGCATCCGACGCATCCGTGTTGAACCCGTTCCCGAGACGGCCAACCAACTGGCCTCGTGAGCCCCATCGGTGGCTCCCGGCGCCGATGCAACCAGGCTCGCCTGCCGCTCGGGTCATTGCAAGTAAAACCTGAACACGTAAGTGACCAGGCTCACATCTGTGTGAGTATAATTTCGAATTCACTTAGACTTAGACTTTTTCACAACACTGTGAATCCGGCACCCGAGCGTGCCTTTACCGCCGTGCGCTTCCCGTGCCGTGGAAGCTGGCCGTGGGGAGACCTTCCACGGGTTCGTCCTTGAACAGCAAGTGGATGTGGCCGCTCCTGCCGTCGATAAGCGTCAAGCGATAACGGACCCCGTCGGCAAATTGGGGGCGGATCTCGGGCGGGAACTCGAAATGCCCGGTCCACTCGCCATTGCCGCTGTTGGGCTTCACCTTGGTCTTCAGGTGGCCTTCCACATGATCCATGACGACGTGGTCGCCGGCCCAGAGCCGGCCGCGAAAATGCTCCGTGCGGTCCATGATCCCCTCCGTCCAAGACGAGAGAAGTCAATTCGCCACGAGAAATCCGGCGTGCGAAACAGTTTAGGTGGGGACGGTTCGGCGGGCCGGGATGGGGACAATTGCACGACGTCCCCGAGCGCAGGGTAGCAGGATCCCGGTCCATGTCAAGGATGTGTTACGGTGAAGACGCGTCAGCATCTTCGCCTGTTGACCAATCTCAACATTTGTGACATCTCCCATCCTCGGGGGATTCGAACGCGAGCCGAGGCAAGGGACGACGAGCGAGGCTTCCGCGGCGAGTTGAAATCCGAGCCTCGCCGCGCGAGAGCATCCGTCAGTCAGTGGACCCTGTTGGCCCGGAGGCCGATCTCATCGAAGAGGGCTTTGAGATGGGCCTCGATCGCATCGGCCGTGTGCAGGTAGGTCTCACGGTCGGTGCCGATGGGGTCCGCGATGTCGGCGCCCCGGGGATGAAGGAGGCGGACGCGATCCTCGGCTTCCGGATGCACGTCGAGCAGCGCGTCCAGATGATCGCGGGTCATGGTGACGATCAGATCCGCCCTGGCGATCATGGTGGAAGTGACCTGGCGGCTGCAGTGGGGACGCAGATCACCGCCACGGGCGTGGACCACATCGATCGCCTCGCTCGCCGCCCTGGCCCCGCGGCTGGCGGCCAGGCCGGCCGAGGCGACGGAATAACCCAGCGTCTCGACCTCGTCCGGCCGGCAACCCAGACGTTCGGCCAGGACCAGCCGGCAGATCGCCTCGGCCATCGGGCTGCGGCAGGTGTTCCCCGTGCAGACAAACAGCAGGATCGTGCAGGTCATCCTCTGCACCGCGTCCTGGTCGATGGCGCCGGCGCGGATCAGAGACCAGTCGCTTCCGTCGAGCCGCACCACGCTGTTGCGCGCCTCGGTCGGGACCGGGCCGTCGTCGAGGATCATGTCCAGTTCATCCAGATCCGCGAGATCGTCCGGTCTGACGGCTCGATCGCCGTCGCGTCCCGGCGCGTCGGTCAGGACCAGGGGGCCGAGCACGAGCTCCAGGATCTCACGGACGGCGTCGTGGTCGGGCAATCTGAGCCCGATCGTCGAATCCGGCGCGACGATCGAGCGGACCTCCGCGTGAAGTCGCGACGCAAGCCCGTTCCGAACGTCGCCGCGGATGACCAGGGTCATCGGCCCCGGCCAGGCTCGCCGGGCGAGCTTGCAACCGACAGGCGAGAGGTCAGGCACCCAATCGAAAACCTCGTCCGGGGACCGGACCGAGACCGACAGCGGATGCGCATTCGGCCGGCTCTTCATCGCCCGAAGTCGATCGACGGCCGCAGGCTCCAGGGCCCGCGCGGCCAGGATGTAAGAGGTCTCCGTCGGCAGGGCGACCACCCCCCCCTGCCCCAGGCACGCCACGGCCCGATGCACGACGTCGCGCGGATCGTCCGCATGAAGTAGGTCGATCCGTTCCGGGCTCTTGCGGAGATCGCTCATCATACGTCCTACGTCGGGGGGACGGCGCCGAGACGACGATGATCACTCTACGTCTCGATGGTCCGTCGGTCAATTTGATGGAGACGGAGGCGTGCGTCCGTCCCCGAAGGGTTGGATCGATTCCCCGTCCCGATCGGGCGGGACCGGGCTCTCCTATAGGAGCAAGGTCAACCCGTCCAACTCGCGGATATTCGCATAAATGGCCCGGACCTGCTCGGCCGACTGAACGGTCAGATTCAGGGTCACGGCGACGTGGCGACCACCGCTCGTCGCTCGGACCGACGACTCCAGGTTCCCCTCGGCGACCCCGAGTTCCCTCACCGCGGCCGCCACCACTCTCGCGGGGAAACCGCCCTCCGTCGAGCCGATCGCCTTGATCGTGTACGGGCCGGGAAACGTGTGATGGGCGTCGAGCAGGTCTTCGGACGGGCTTGGGTCCATGACTGGCTCCGGGATCGGGGTGCTTCGCCGGGAGATTTCTCCCCATTCTATGCGAGAGCCCCCGCCCCTTGCGCTGGCAAAACAAGTGCGGCCGACGCGGGCTGGCCGTACAGACCAGGCCGCGACGGCCGTCATAAAACTCGAATCGTGAAGGTTGGCCTTCGCGAACACCCACCAGGGTGAGCCCGCGAGGTCGTCGGTCGGACCTGGCTATTTCTTGCGGTGACGGATGCGGCTCCGCATCCTCCGCTTCTTTCGACCGACCTTGCGGCGACCTTTCCCTCGGCGGCGGCTGGCCATACGCTCTCCTGTCTGGAACCCAAGCGATGAATAAGTTCGACGAACGTGAACGGTCCCGACCCGCGATCATCCGCAAGTGGGAAAGAGCACGAATATACTCCGATCCCCCGCCCCGCACAAGAGGCCCATCGTCAATGCTCCGCGGATCGGATCGGAGTGGGAGGTCCGCCGACTCAGTTCTCTCGTAGGGCCGGTTGCAACCGGCCGCCCCGGTCGAACCCGAGACGGCCGGTTGCAACCAGCCCTACATGATTTTCCCCGGTCCATGGCTGAAATCCTTGGCCGGACCCAGGTGGCGGATCTAGTCCGGAAGCCCTTCCTTGATGATCGCCCTGAGATAGCTGCCATAATCGTTCTTGAGCCCATCCGCCAGCTTTCCCAGTCCCTCAACTCCGATGAATCCCATCCGATAGGCGACTTCCTCGATGCACGCGATCTTCAGGCCTTGCCGGGACTCGATCGTTTCGACGTAATTCGCCGCCTGGATGAGCGATTCGGGCGTCCCGGTATCCAGCCAGGCGAACCCTCGGCTGAATTTCTCCACGCGCAGGTCCCCGCGTTCCAGGTAAATGCGGTTCACGTCGGTGATCTCCAGCTCTCCGCGGGGCGAGGGCTTGAGGTTGGCGGCGATGTCCACGACCTGATTGTCGTAAAAATAGAGCCCCGTGACCGCCCAGTGCGACTTGGGCTTGGCGGGCTTTTCCTCGATGGAAAGGGCCTTGCCGGAGGCGTCGAACTCCACCACGCCGTACCGTTCCGGGTCCTTGACCGGGTAGGCGAAGACCGTGGCGCCGGCCCCGGCCGTGGCGGCGCGGCCGAGCATGTGATGGAAACCCTGGCCATAGAAGATGTTGTCGCCGAGGATCAAGGCCACCGCGTCATCGCCGACAAATTCTCGGCCGATAATAAACGCCTGGGCGAGCCCCTCGGGCTTGGGTTGGACTGCGTAGGTGATCTTGAGGCCGACCTGGGAGCCGTCGCCCAGAACACGCTCGAACCCGCCGATATCGTAGGGCGTGGAGATCAGCAAGATATCCTGGATTCCCGCGAGCATCAGGCTCGAGAGCGGATAATAGATCATCGGCTTGTCGTAGATCGGGAGCAGTTGCTTGCTAATGGCGCGGGTGATGGGATAGAGCCGCGTTCCCGATCCTCCCGCCAGGATGATCCCCTTCCGGCACGGCTTGTCCTTCGCCATGGTTCCGCTCCTCCCCGCGACCCCAGGTTTCCGACGGCAGCGGCCCGAGGTCACGGCCTCCACCCAACCCGATCTCCACGACACGTCCCGCCCGTTCGCCGCCAACCTTCTCCGAAACCCAAGCCTATCGTCCAGCCCAATCTACGAGGAATGTAAAGTTCCGAAGATGATCCACCAACATGCATGCACGTGACCCGCTCCACCGTCGGGTTCACGCGCCGGGCGAGGGCCTCATGGATTTTTCACGTCCCGCATAGAATAATGGGAGCCCGACGGGTCCGGGCGGAAACTGTCTCGCGCCGAGCCCGTCTGCTGTTGAGAGGAAACGATGCCGCATTTGAAGGTGATCATCATCGGCTCGGGGTCCGCCGGACTCACCGCCGCGCTCTACACCGCGAGGGCAAACCTCCAGCCACTGGTCTTCGAGGGGAGAGAGCCCGGCGGGCAGCTCACCTGGACGACCGAGGTCGATAACTTTCCGGGCTTCCCCGAGGGGATCATGGGTCCCGAGCTGATGGACCGGATGCGGCAGCAGGCGCAGCGATTCGGCGCGGATTGCCGGTACGAGACCGTGCTCAGCGTCGATCTCTCGAAGCGCCCGTTCAAGATCGTCACCACGCTCGACCCCTCCGGGGAAGATTCGGGGGATCACGGGGAATACACCGCGGACTCCGTGATCGTCGCCACCGGCGCCTCGGCCCGATGGCTCGACGACGTGCCCAGCGAGCGGCCGTTTCGAGGTCACGGCGTCTCCACCTGTGCGACTTGCGACGGCGCGTTCTACAAGAACCGGCCGATCGCGGTCGTCGGCGGGGGGGATTCGGCGGTCGAGGAGGCCACGTTCCTGACCCGATATGCCTCGAAAGTGACCCTGATCCATCGTCGCAACACGCTCCGCGCCTCGAAGATCATGCAGGATCGGGCGCACAAGAACCCCAAGATTGAGTTCGCATGGGATAGCAAGGTGGGGGATGTCCACGGCGAGACGGAACCGCATAAAGTTGTCAAAGGTGTGACGCTCGTCAGCACCAAGGACGGCTCGACCCGCGATCTCCCGGTCGACGGACTGTTCCTCGCCATCGGCCATGTACCCAACACGAAGATCTTCGCCGGGCAACTCGCGATGACTCCGTCCGGCTATCTGTTGACGCGGAATGCCCTGGCGTGGGACAACGCCGAGGCGGGATCGTTGAAACTCTCGGACCTGCCCAATTACGGCACCGCCACGAACGTCGAAGGGGTTTTCGCGTGCGGTGACGTCGTGGACACCCACTACCGCCAGGCGATCACGGCCGCGGGCTCCGGCTGTGCGGCCGCCATTGACTGCGAGAAGTGGCTGGAAACGATCGAACATTGATCCTGACCCGAGTTTGGGTCGGCGGTCGCTCCCCGTCTGGGGCGGATTTGTCTAGAATACTTTTGAGATGAGGACGGCCCCGGTCCGTCGGATACGGGACGCCTGACGCAACGCCGCTTGGGGAATGAGACGCCATTATGGAGAGTCGTCCGCCGCAGGAACCCCCCCGTCGCCCCCTGCCTCCGCCGAATCGGAAGCCAAGCACGCCGGCCGCCGCACCCGCGCCTCCGTGGGTCTGGGTCTTCCTGATCGCCGTCGTGGCCCTGATCCTCTGGCAGTGGGCGCCTGGCAACAAGGTCCCGGTGACCTATAGCTGGTTCCGCGAACAAGTTGACAACGACAACGTCAAGACGCTTCAGATCCAGGGCCTGGAGGCTACGGGCCAGCTCAGGAAGAAGGCGGAATTCGAGGCCGCCTCCGGCGGCACCAAACGGCCCGTCGAATATTTCTCCACCGCCTTCCCCTCCGAGCACCAGATCCAGCCGATCCTCGACGAGCTAGAGAGCTACAAGAAGGAAGGCAACACCCGGAAGCGGGTCACCATCGACGCCACTCCGCTCCAGGCGGCAAGTAGCCTCATCTGGGTGACCTTGTTGCTGCCCACGCTCCTCGTCGTGGGCTTCGTCTACATCATGATGCGTCGCGCCCGCGACCAGTTCGACGGCGGCATCCTCGGCAATTTCGTGAAGAGTCCGGCGAAGCGCCACGATAAATCAAAGCAGCGAACCACCTTCGACGAGGTTGCCGGCCTGGAGAACGCCAAGGCGGAACTGCAAGAGATCGTCGAGTTCCTCAAGGACTCCGAGAAGTTCAAGAAGCTGGGCGCCCGCATCCCCAAGGGCGTGCTCCTGAACGGGCCTCCCGGCACCGGCAAGACGTTGCTCGCGCGGGCCGTGGCGGGCGAGGCGGGCGTGCCGTTCTTCTCGATCTCCGGCAGCGAGTTCATCCAGATGTTCGTCGGCGTTGGCGCCAGCCGCGTCCGCGACATGTTCAAGACGGCCAAGGAAAACTCCCCCTGCATCCTGTTCATCGACGAGATCGACGCCGTCGGCCGGGTCCGAGGCGCGGGGCTCGGGGGCGGCCACGACGAACGCGAGCAGACCCTCAACCAGATCCTCACGGAGATGGACGGATTCTCCCCCAATGAGAGCGTGATCGTCCTGGCCGCCACCAATCGGCCCGACGTCCTCGATCCCGCCCTGCTCCGCCCCGGCCGGTTCGACCGCCACGTCACCGTCGATCGCCCGACCAAGAAGGGCCGCTGGGAGATCCTCAAGGTCCACACCCGGAACACCCCCCTGGCCGAGGACGTGGACCTCGACAGCATCGCCCGAGGCACCGTCGGGATGAGCGGAGCCGACCTGTCCAACCTCGTCAACGAGGCCGCCCTGCTCGCCGCTCGCGAGGATAAGACGACCGTCGACATGCTGGATTTCGACGCCGCCCGCGACAAGATCGTCATGGGTGCGAAGCGTGAGGAAGTGATCACCGAGAAGGTCAAGCGGATGACCGCGTACCACGAGGTCGGTCATGCCCTGGTCGCCTGGCTGATCCCCGAGGCCAACCCGATCCACAAAGTCACGATCATTCCCCGGGGGCGCAGCCTGGGCGTCACCTACTTCCTGCCCGCCGACGAGGATTCCGTCAGCATCAGCGTGGACGACGCCCTCGCCCAGCTTGCCATGACCCTCGGCGGCCGCGCGGCCGAACGGCTCGTTTTCGGCGACCAGACGGCCGGCGTGGCGGGCGACCTGAAGCAGGCGACCCGTCTGGCCAAGATGATGGTCACCCAGTGGGGGATGAGCGACCGCATCGGCCCGGTCTTCTTCCAGGGGTCCGACGAGCACCCGTTCCTGGGTCGCGAGATGAGCGAGGGCCGCGATCACTCCGAACACACCGCCCAGTTGATTGACGAGGAAGTCGCCCGCATCCTCCGCGAGGCCGATGAGCGGGCCTTTCACCTCCTCGAAGAGAATCGCGAATCGCTGGAGAAGCTGACGGAGGCCCTGATCGAACGTGAGGTCCTTTCCGTCAAGGAAATTGCGGAACTGATCGGCAAGCGTCCCGGCGGCGCCGCTCGCCTGGACGAAGAAGAAGTGGTGGCGTCTCTGGATAATCCGCTCGGCGGGGCGACGGACGCCTGACGCGATTGTCCCCTCTCCCCCGGTGGGGAGAGGGGACCAGAACCGAAGGGCCAGCCTCGTGAGCCGCACCCTCATCGCGAGTGTTTCCGGGATTCGCGGCATCGTTGGCAACGGGCTCGATCCCACGGCCGTCCTCGAATTCGCCGCCGCCTACGCGGCCGGCGTTCCGGTCGGCTCGAAGATCGTCGTCGCCCACGATGGCCGGCCCACCGCAGCCGTCTTCGTGCAGGCCGTGCTGGCGGGAGTGACCGCGAGCGGATGTCACGCCTGCCTCGTGGGAGCGGCCGCCACGCCAACGGTCGGACATTGGGTCCGCAGGCTCACCAATGAGGAATTCCAGGCGGGCGGGATTCAGATCTCCGCATCCCATAATCCGCCGGAGTACAACGGCCTCAAATTCTTCCAGCCCGAGGGCATGGTCCTCAGTCCCGAATCGGGCCGCGCCGTCCTGGCTCGCTACAAGGACAAAGCCTTCCGCTGGGTCGCCTGGAACGAGGTCGGGACGGTGCGAGATTGTGGCGGGAGCGCCAACGACGGGGCGTCCACTCTTCATCGCGAAACCGTGATGCGGATCGTTCGCCCCGAGATCATCCGCCAGGCCGCCTTCCGCGTCGTCCTCGATGGCTGCCACGGTGGCGGCGGACTCGGTGGTCTGGCCTTGCTCGAATCGCTCGGCTGCAAGGTCTTTGGATTCGGCCTGAATCCCGACGGCCGTTACGACCACCCTCCCGAGCCAACTGAGGCCAATCTCCGGGAACTCTGCCGCATCGTTCCGGCCCTGAATGCCGCCGTCGGCTTTGCACAGGACCCCGACGCCGATCGCCTGGCGATTCTCGACGAAAAGGGCCGCTACATCGGCGAGGAATTGACGCTGGCGCTCTGTGCCCGTCATCGACTGGCCCAGCAGAAAGGCCCGGTGGTTTTGAACCTCTCCACCTCTCGCGTGACCGAAGACATCGCCGCATCGTTCGAATGTCCCGTCGAACGAACCGCCGTGGGTGAGATCAACGTCGTGACCCGGATGCGCGAGGTCGGCGCGGTGATCGGCGGCGAGGGGAACGGCGGCGTGATCGACCCTCGCGTCGGCTTCGTCCGCGACAGCTTCGTCGGGATGGCCCTGGTCCTCGACCTCATGGCCGAGAGTGGCAAACCGCTCTCCGTGCTCGTGGACGAGTTGCCCACCTGGGAGATGGTGAAGGAAAAATACGCACTCGCCCCGGATTCTCCCCCGATCTCCGAGATGTTCGACCGGATCATCGACGCCCATCCCGACGCCCGGGCCGACCGTCGCGACGGGCTACGGCTGGACTGGGACGAATGCTGGGCGCACGTCCGGGCAAGCAACACCGAGCCGATCGTCCGCGTGATCGCCGAGGCCCGCGATCGTGAGAGGGCGCATGAGCTGGCCAATTTCCTGGGCCGTTGGGTTCGTGGCGATGTATGACCGGTCGATCCTCTCACCTCCGCAACGGTATGATGGCCGACGACCATCCGCGTGCGATACTCTCCCCTTGGATGACCGGCGATGCAGGATACCCGCCCGGGTCTGTTTCGCACGATTTTCCGTCGACTCTTCCCCCCCCGAACGGTGGAGGCCGACGCGTTGACCTGGCCTGAATTCGAGGTCGCACCGGTCCTTGCATTCGTGGATGTGGACGGCACGCTCCTCGCCGAAACCACCACGTATCTGTTCGCCCGCATCCTGCGGCGCCGGGGGTTGATCAAGAGTTCCTTCATCCTCCGCGCCCTGTACCATGGCCTCCAGCACCGGTTCGGCCGCCTCGACTACGGCCGCCTCGTGGCCTTCGGGATGAAGAGCGTCTCCACTGTCCAGCTCTCCGATCTGGAGAAAATCGCGGCCGATAATTTCGAGCAGCACGTGCGTCCTCGCCTGTATGAGGGCGTGGAGGAACACTTCGCCGGCCTTCGTTCGCGAGGGACGCAGGTCGTCCTGGTCTCGTCCTCGCCGGCGCTCGTGATTGAGCCTCTGGCCCGCCATCTGGGCTGCGCGGCCACGATCACCACGCCGGTCGTCATCGAGGACGGTCGGCTGATCGGACCGGGCGATGGCCCGCCCTGCTATGGCGAAGGAAAACGATACTGGGCCTTGAGATGGGCCGCCGACCACGGGATTCCGATGGACTTGGCGGCCGCTTATGGTGATAATTGGAGTGATCGGGCCTTGCTCGGGACCGTCGGCCGCGCCGTGGTCGTTCACCCGAAAGGGAAGCTGCGTCGCCTGGCCATCGAACAAGGCTGGTCGATCGCTCGTCCCCGAAGCCCTGCGCGACGGACTCGCGGGCGATTTTCCTCCGGCACTTGAGTCTGCCGGGCAAGATCCCATTCCCTTTCTGTCCGATGGAGGTTGGCGGGAGGCCCCTGCTTTCCTCGGAGTGGCTACGCATGACCCAAGACGAACCGAAACCAATCCCCACCCCGAAGAACCGCCGCGCCGGAGCCGGCCCCGCGGCGATGGCCCTGGTCGTCGGCCTGGCCGCGCTCACGTCTCAGGGCTCTGAGACGGACCTCGTCCGCGATATTCAGCGCTACTGCACCGCCTGCTGGCGCAACGCCCGCCTCGATCCGGGGTTGTGGGACGATTGCACCCAGGAGGTTTGCTGCCGGTTGCTGGGCAAGGCTCGCGCCGGCCAGCTTGACCTGAACCTGGTTCTGGGCGACGACACCCCCGAGCGTCGCGAGCTGGTTCGGGCCATCGACATGGTGCGCAAGCGCGTCCAGCGGACGAAGAAGTATCAGGTCCTTGACGACCAGTCCACCCCCGGCCCCGATATCGACGCCCGAGACCGCGAGCGGCAGGAACTTGGCGAGCTCCTGGAGAACGCGCGTCGCGCCGTCCTCTCCGAGCGTCAGGACCGCATCGTCGAGATGTGGACCCGCGGCTGGTCCGTCCCCGAGATCAGCACCGCCCTGGACATGCCCGCCGCCCGGGTGAGCGATGAGAAGTACAAGGCCCTCCGCAAGTTAGAGCGGCACCTCGCGGGCGAGCAACTCGTGGGCTGATGGATATTCGAATTGTCCGTCAGGGTAGGGCTACTTGAGCCCGTTGACCACCTCCAGCACGTTTCCCACGTGCCCCGCTACCCGGACCTTCGGGAAGATCTTGCGGATCACTCCCTGTCCATCAATCACGAACGTCGTTCGTTCCACGCCCATCGACGTCTTCCCGTAGAGCGTTTTCTCTTTCCAGACTCCATACGCCTGGATCGCCGCCTTGTCGGGGTCCGCTAGCAGCGTAAAATCCAGCGCCTGCTTGTCCGCGAACTTGCGGTGTGACGCCACGGTGTCCGGGCTGACGCCCAGGACCTTCGCCCCGGCTCTCGCGAGGACCGCGTTCGCATCCCGGAAATCGCACGCTTCCGTGGTGCAGCCGGGAGTCGCGTCTCTCGGGTAGAAATAGAGCACGACCGGCGATCCCCTGAGGGCCGAAAGCGTGACGGGTTGGCCGTCCTGATCGTGCAGCGTGAAGTCCGGTGCGAGCTGGCCTTCGACGAGCATGCATTCGCCTCCTGGAGAGTGGCACCGCATGGGAACCCTGGAAACCTTCGATCACACCGCCGACGTTGGCTTTCGTGTGGCCGCGGAAACCCTCGACGACCTCTTCGTGACCGCGGCGGAGGGGCTGTTCGGCTACGTCGTGGTGAACCTCGAAGACGTCCGTCCTTCCGAATCCGAGGCCGTCTCCCTCTCCGCCGACACCACGGCCGATCTCCTGGTCACATGGCTGAACGAGTTGATCTTTCGCTGCGAGACCCGGCATCGCCTCTATGCCAATTTCGACGTTCACCTCTCGGAGGACGGCCTGAAGCTGGCCGCCTCGATTGCCGGGGAACCGATCGACCCGGACCGCCACATCCTCGATCATGAGGTGAAAGCGGTCACCCAGCATGGCCTGAGCCTCACCCATTCCGATAACCGTTGGGTCGCCGAATTGATCCTGGATATTTGAACGTATCCCAGGTCGGCATCACCTCGGTTGAATCGGATTGACGCGCAAGCGATGTTTAGCCAGGAATTCCTCGGCTTCGTCCCTCGTGAAGACCCCGGCGGTGGTGCCGACGGCGCGAACGCAGCTCGCACCGATGGCGCTGGCGAGCGTGAGACAGCCGATCTCGTCGCGGTCATCAAGCAACCCGGCGATGTACCCGGCGTCGAAGGCGTCTCCGCCGCCCGAGCCGTCGACGAATTCGATGGGAAACGTGCCGACATCGACACAGATCCTGTCGGAGACCGCGATCGCCCCGTGCTCGCCTTTCGTGACCACGACGCGCTTCGCGCCGAGGTCGCGGAACGCGAGCGCCTGGCGGAGCGGGTCGGATTCTCCAAGGATCAAATCGGCCTCGTCCGTGTTGGGCAGGAATACGTCCGTCTCGGGGAGTACCGGGCGAAGATGCCGCAAATACTGGCCCGGTCCCGGCGTCGCGACGTCGAGGACGGTGAGCGTCCCTTGCGATCTCGCTCGACGGAACACCTCCGCGAGCGCCTCGGCCTCCAGGCCGGGGAGGATCAGATAGCCGCCCACATAGAGGATGCGGGTCGACGCGGTCAAGGCCGCGTCGAGGTCGCGCGCCGACAGACCTCGGTTCGCGCCGAAGGAATGGATGAAGCGGCGGTCCTGGCCCTTCACATTCACGATCAGCGTCTGGCTCGTTGCCCGCGTGCGATCGATGGCCAGCGATCGGCAATCCACGCCCCCGGCCGAGAGCGTCTCGACGACGAACTTCCCGAACGCATCCTCGCCCACCCGTCCGCAGACCGAGGCGCGGATTCCCAGGCGCGCCAGATCCATCGCGGCATTCGAAGCGCAACCGCCGATATTCAGCACCAGATCCTCGGCCATGACCAGCTCACCCGCCGAGGGCAGATGCTCGATCGGCGTGCAGAGATGGTCGGCCACCACGATGCCGGCGCAGACCACCGTGGCCGGCTCGATCGACGATTCGGATAGGCTCACGGAACGATCCTCTCACACGTTTACCGAACCTCGACCCGGAACCCGCTCGCGCCTCAGGAAAGGCTCTTCACCGCGTTGCGAAAGATTCTCAGGCCGTCCCCTTCCGCTCGCGGTCCGCGTCGCGTCCATCTGGGGTGGTGGAAGGGATCCACGAATCGCTCCGGATGCGGCATCAGGCCGAAGACGCGCCCGGTCGCGTCACACACTCCGGCGGCCGCCATCGACGAGCCGTTCGGATTCGACGGGTATTCCGAGGTGGGATGGTTCTGATCGTCTACATACTTGAGGACGATCTGCCCCGCCCGGTCGAGGGCCTCGGTGGCCGACGGGTCGCCCGTGAGGAATCGTCCCTCGCCGTGCGCGACCGGAAGCTCGATTGGTTCATCGTCCGCCAGAAAGGGCGTCTTGCTCCCGAGCGGTCGGAGCTTGACCCATCGCGCCTCGAACTTGCCGGAGAGGTTCCTCGCCAGCGTGACCGCACCGGCATGGGTCCCGCCCGGCAAGAGCCCGGCGCGGACGAGAACCTGGAAGCCGTTGCAGATCCCCAGGACCAGGCCGCCACGATCTCGAAACCGCCCCAGGGCGTCGCTCAGCGCGGTGCCGAGGCGAGACGCGAAGATCCGACCCGCGCCCAGGTCGTCGCCATACGAGAAGCCGCCGGGGATCGTCAGGGTCTGGAATCCGTCCAGCATCTTCGGATCCGCCAGGAGGCGGCCGATGTGGCCGACCTGCACGGAGGCGCCGGCGCGCTCCCAGGCCACAACGGTCTCCTCGTCGCAATTCGTGCCGGGCGCCCTCAAAACCAACGCGCGGGGGGACATCACAAGACTCCAGGGATCAATTCGGCAGATCGCGCCTGATCAATCAATAATTCGTGTCGTTCGTCGCATAAGGCGGCGACCCCGGGAAATCGGGCTCGGCCCGGTACGCCAGGTCGCGGCGGATGAGGTCGGCCTCGTAGATCTGCACCACGAAGTCGGCGGCGATCTTGAGGCGGGACGACGCCCCCTTGTTCCCGGGGAAATCGGCCGCGGAACCACGCCGGAACTCGACCACGCCGACGTGTTTCGACCGGCCCTTCACGTAATTGATGCCGGGGATTCCGTCCGCATCGCCCGAGATCAGGAGCGCGACGTCGTACGTATCGCTGAGCGCCACCATGTCCACGGCGAGGCTGGTATCCAGCCCCTTCTCGTTCATGCTGTGGTGCAGCAGGTCCACCTTCCAGTGGCCTTCCTGGCGGATCTCGACGAAGTCCGTCGCGGCCTGGACGCCGTGGTAGAACCGCTTCTTCCGTTCCAGCGCCCGCCGCTTGTTCTCGTACCAATCGCGGGTCTCCGCGAAGCATAGCGCCCAGGCCTCCTCCATGCGCCGCTCGGGCGGGAGGTCCGGCTTGCGCCTCACGGCATCGTCCAGATAGCCATCCCGCAGTCTTGGATTCAGCTCGAACCGGCTCCTAAGCCGGTACTCCGCCTTGGGATCGTTCAGATCCCACTCATCCATCTTCCCCACGACATACCAGTAGATGCGCGAATGCTGCGCCGAGTCCCACGGAGCGCCTTCCGCGAACGTGCGGCCCCAATACAGGACCGCCTGCTCGAACATATGCCGGTAGAACGACCCATAGTCGTCCACTCGCAGATTCAAATGTTTCAGGACGCCGTCGAGGTTAGAGCCGTCCACGAAGGTCACGAAGCGTTGCATAAATAAATACCTCTTCTATTAAGAATCGTCCAACAACGTCGTTTATCGACGACCGAGGAGAGCCTCGTCCGTCCGATCAGGGGACTACCCGGGAACATGAGCAGGATGCAGCGGTCGCTGCCAGGCGGCCTTCAGCGTCGAAAGGGGCAGGTCGATCAACGGGATGACGGGGTGGCCGTCTCCCGGCTTCGGCCATTGGATAACCAACGGTGGATCGCTACGAACGATCGTGAATTGCGCTTCGCCGTCGGTGCGTACGCGGCCGATCTTGTCGAAATGGGTATATACTGTTCGGGTCACACCGTCAGAACCGGGATCGCACGATACCTCGAAGAGTCGACTGGTCACCTCACTCACATCGGAAGGCCGGATTTCCAGGACGAATCGACCGGACCCTTCGCCGAAGAGGCGGCTCGCGTCATGGGCTGCGGCGCTTCCGTTCTCGGCGCCGAAGTAGATGAGGTCCACTTCGACGCCCAGACCGCCCGCCATCGCCATCTCTGCAAGTGCAGCGGCCGGCCCCCCCTCGCTCACGTCGTGGCAGCTTCGGATCAATCCCCGTTGCATCAAGGAATGGAGAGCCCGATAGACGGCCCGGTGGGAGACGGCCCGGTGGGGATCGGCCCAGATCTTCCCCGCCTTTCTCCCCGTCACTTCCGCCCACACAGACCCGCCGAACTGGTTGCTCGCCCCGCCCAGGACGTACAGCAGATTCCCCGGCTCCTTCAGGTCCATCGTGACGCATTTCCGCACGTCGGGCACTCGGCCGATGGCGCTGATGAGCAGGGTGGGCGGGATCGCCAGTTTGCGCCCCTCGTGGTCGTATTCGTTGTAGAGGCTATCCTTGCCCGAGATGAAGGGTGTCCTATACGCGATGGCCGCGTCGTGGCATCCTCTCGCGGCCATCACGAGCGAACCGAGCGTCTCGGGCCGCTCCGGATTCCCCCAGCAGAAGTTGTCGAGCAGCGCGATCCGATCGGGGTCGGCACCGACGGCCACGGCGTTACGGATCGCCTCGTCCACGCACAGCATGGCCATCGCGTACGGGTCGTGCTCGCCGTAGCGGGGGTTGATGCCGCAAGAGATCGACAGGCCGACGTTCGAGCCCCGAACGGGCTGGATCACGACCGCGTCGCCGGGACCGTCCTCGTGCTCACCCACCAGCGGCTTGATCACGGTCCGTCCCTGGACCTCGTGGTCGTATTGTCGGATGATCCATTCCTTGCTCGCGACGTCCCAGTGGCCGAGCACCTTCAAGAGGTCCGCGCTGTAGTCGTATCCCTGGCGCGGAAGGTTGATCGTCTGGGGCTCGCGCGGCGTGTAACTTGCCTTGCGCGTGACCTTCGGCCGCCCCTCGTGCAGGAAGTCCATCGACAACTCGGCGACGAGATTGCCCTGGTATCGCAGCGTCAGCAGCCCCGTGTCGGTGAACCGGCCCAGGTCCGTGGCCTCGACGTCTTCGGAGTCGCAAAGCGCCTTCAGCTCGGGCCATTTCTCGGGCGGGACGGCGAGGACCATGCGCTCTTGCGCCTCACTGATCCAGATCTCGGTATAGGACAACCCCTCGTACTTGAGCGGGGCCTTCTCCAGGTCGACCTCGGCCCCGGACGTGGCGCCCATCTCGCCGACGGCGGAGGAAAACCCGCCGGCGCCGCAGTCGGTGAGCGATCGGTACAACCCGCGATCGCGGGCCTGAATCAGGACGTCCAGGACCATCTTCTCCGTGATCGCGTTGCCGATCTGGACCGAGCCGCCGGAGACCTCCTCGCTGTCGGCCGAGAGGTCCAGCGAGCTGAACGTCGCGCCATGGATGCCGTCGCGGCCGGTCCGACCACCGAGCGCGACGATCCGGTCGCCCGGCTCGACGTGCTTGCTGCTCATCCCACGAGGGATCACGCCGACCGTCCCGCAGAACACCAGCGGGTTGGCCAGGTACTTGGGATCGACCGCCAGGGCACCGTTGACCGTGGGGATGCCCATGCGATTTCCGTAATCGCGCACGCCGGCCACCACGCCTTCCAGCACGCGACGGGGGTGCAGGACGCCCGGCGGGAGGTCGGTCGGAGCCGTATCCGGGGGCGCGACGCAGAACACATCGGTGTTGGCGATCGGCTTGCCCGCGAGCCCGGTCCCCAGCACGTCGCGAATCACGCCGCCCAGGCCGGTGTTCGATCCCCCGTAGGGGTCGATGGCGGAGGGGTGGTTGTGGGTCTCGACCTTGAAACAGACGTCGACGTTTTCATCAAAGCGGACGACGCCCGCGTTGTCCTCGAAGACGCTCACGAGCCAGTCGAGGTTCAGGTCTTTCGTCGCCTTGAAGATCGTCTGCTTCAGGAGGTTGTCGATGATCTCGCCGTCGAAATCGATCAGCCCTCTCAGTGTCTTGTGCGAACAGTGCTCGCTCCAGGTCTGCGCGATCGTCTCCAGCTCGCAATCCGTCGGGTCGCGGCCAACCTCGGCGAAATGGGCCTGGATCGTCTTCATCTCATCCAGGCTGAGCGCGAGCTGGCCTTCCTTGCTGACGCGCACGAGTTCGTCGTCCTGCAACGCGAGGATCGGCACGTCGATCCGCTCGAATCGGTACGGCTTGCCCTGGCCGAGGTGATCGAGGACCAGCTCTCCGACAACGGCGTGCTCGACCGCGTCGTTCGAGAGCACGCGGCGGATCAGGTCGGGGAGCGCCTCGCGAGGCCCGACCACGTGGTACGAGCGGATCGTACGGACCCCGGCCACGTCCAGGCCTAGGGCATGCAGCAATGACAGGGCGCTCTCGGCCACCGGGTCCGTCACGCCCGGCTTGGGCATGACATGAACCGATTCCCAGGGTCGGGAGACGCTCGGGGGAATCAGGGCGAGGTAGGACCGCACCGTCCACCGATCGAACTCCACGGGGTCGATCGCGACGTCATCGGCCAGGATGCGTGCCGTCCCGGCCTCCTCGTTCACGTCGATCTCGAAGGAGCGAGCGTCCGGAAATTGTCGCTGGAGCTGCAACACGAGGTCCGCCCGCAAGAGCCGGGGGTCGGCCGTGGGGCGGGGCCGGGGGAGGCACGGACTCAGGTCGAATTGCTCGGTGACGGGATCAACCAGCACCTCCGCGGCAAGGGAGCGGAGCCGCTCAAACCAGTCCTTGGAGCTGATCCCCTCGCTGTTGTCCTCGATCAGGAAGCCCCGACTCGCGGAGATCGTCCAGGGGCCGGGCAGGCCGAGTTCGGTGGCTTCCGTCGCGAGCCGATGACCGTCGAGGTCTTCCTGACCCGGCGCGGGGACGATATGGAGATGCCAGAGCATGGGATTTCAACTCGGGATTCGTTGCGGTTCGACAAGAAATAACGACCAATTATCGGGACGGTCCAGGAGCCTGTCTGGGATCGTCCGAGCCAGGCGGGTCAAACGAAAACTGATCGCGAATGGCCTTGGCCTCGTTCCACCAGGCTACGAGGCCGGCGGAGTCGCCCTCGGCGAGGAGTCGCGAGAACATCTCCAGGCGAGATCGAAACGCGGCCAGGGCGGCGACCATCGAGCCCCGGTTTGCCAGGAAGATCTCGGTCCAGAGCGACGGGTCGGAAGCCGCCACGCGGGTCACGTCGCGATAGGCGCCACCGGCCAGGGGGAGCATCTCGACGGGAATCGCGCCCGCCAGCGCCGAGGCGACGGCGTGCGGGAGATGGCTCGTGAGCGCCAGCGCCGCGTCGTGCCGGTCGGGCCGCATCGTCAGCACCTGGGCGTCAAGTGCCCGCCAGAAGGCCGTGGCACGCCGGAGCCTGTCGCTCGGCGTGCGATCGGTCGGCGTCAAGACCACCGCGCGCCCCTCGAACAGGTCGGCCCGGGCCGACGCGACGCCGTGCCGTTCCGAGCCGGCGATCGGGTGCGCCGCGCAGAACATGGAACGCGCCCTCGGATCGGCCTCAACGGCCCGGACGATGGCTGATTTCGTGCTCCCCGCGTCGGTGATCAGCAGCCCCTCCGGCCCCGCCGCCGCGATCCTCAGGCACTCCTCCGCAATCTGCGAGACCGGCGTACAAACCACCGCCACATCGGCCTGCACGACCCCCCGGACCAGGTCCGGCGCGATGTCGTCGATCGCCCCCAGCTTCTTCGCCAGCGCCAGCCTCGCCGGATCTCGACCCACGCCCACCACGCGATCCGCCAGCCCCCGCGCACGCAACGCCAGCCCGACCGAGCCGCCGATCAGCCCAACGCCCACAATAGCCACAGTCCCCAGACGATCCAACGTGTGCTCATCCGACGAAATTGCGAAGAGAGGTTACGAATGAGCCAGAATTTTACCAGACTTCCGCGCAGGGTTCCAAGGCGGAGCAGGAAAGAGTCCGCGAGATTGCCCAGGACCGGACCTCGTGTCGCTCGTTCCGAGCCTCAGCCCGCGTCCCCGTCCCCCGAGCCCCTCGCTTCCGCATCCAGGCCGTTGCACGCCGTTTTCTTGTAGGGCGGGCATCGGCCCGCCGGTCCGGCATCCTGCGAGGGCAGCCAAGGCAATCAGCCCGGCGGCCTCGGTCTCATAAAATGGGGGCGGGGCACGCAATCGCGAATGGCGCGTTGCTGCTCGTCGAGGGAATGGCGGCGATCGAGGGCCCGGTTCAACGCGCTCGCGGACGGGTCGGCGGGCCGACCGTTCGGGATCGGCTGCGCGTTGCGGGGACGGTCTTGGGGCATGACGGCCTCGGATGACTCAAAGGATGCGGTCGCCAGGTTTTCTCGGCCGGACTCCTTCCCAAGAGAAAGCCTAGGTCCACAATGGAGACGGATCGAGGAAAGCGACGGGGTCTTCGAGCGGGATTCCCCAACGCCCGGAACTGGCCCCGACGGACGAAATCATCGTGGAGTCTGACCGCCGATGTTCTCCCAATCGGGTTGCGACGGTATCGAAGGAATCGTCCTGGATGCCGTCGGGACCTTAATTGATCCCGCCCCTTCCGTTTCCGAGGCCTATGCCCTGGCGGCCCGGCGGCAGGGCGTGAGCTTGCCCCTCGGCGAGATCAAGCGGCGGTTTCTCACCCAGTTCGGGACCGACGAGATCGACGAGCAGCGCGGCCCGCTTGCCACCGACGAGCCGACCGAGCGCCGTCGCTGGCGACGGATCGTCGCCGGATGTTTGCCCGAGCTTCCCGATCCCGACCGCGCCTTCGACGAACTCTGGGATCACTTCGGCGAGCCCGGTTCCTGGATCGTCTTTCCCGATGTCGCCCCGGCCGTCCTGGCCCTTCGTAATGCGGGCTTCCGGCTCTGCGTCGCCTCGAATTTCGACGGACGCTTGCACCGGGTGGCTGCGGGATTGGCGGAGCTTCGCGACTGGATCGAACCCCTCGTCATCTCCTCCGAGGTCGGGTTCCGCAAGCCGCACGAGTCGTTCTACAAGGCGGCCTGCGATCGGCTGGGACTTCCCGCCCGGAAGGTGATCAGCGTGGGGGATGACCTCCAGAACGACCTGCTCGGACCCGCGAAGGCCGGACTTCGATCCGTCCTGATCGCCCGCAACGGACGCGCGAGGGACGACGTAGCTTCTCTAGACGGCCTGGATTCTCTCGTGGAGCATCTCGTCGAGGGAAGAAATAATCGGAAATGATGGTTTATGGAGATCGCGACTGGAATTCGCGGGCATGTGTGCCGATAACCCTCGAAGGTCGGACTCGGCTTGCCGGTTCTCGGCGGTTGCATTACGATCCGCCCCGGCGTCGGCTGACCGCCAAAGGGAGACTCAGGATGGAGTCTCCGGGAGGCCGGCAGCGCCCCGATCGATGACCCGGGCGTTTCCATCCGCTCCTTTCAGGGAAGAAAGGAAGATGAGCGTGGTAGCCACGGTGGAACAGCTCGCCGCGCTCGTCCGCGGCCACCTGGTTGGCGACGGGAACGTCGCGATCCAGTCGGCCCGTCCCGTCGCCGAAGCCGGCCCGGGCGACATCACCTTTATTGATGATGAGCGGTATGCCAAGATGCTCCGCTCCTCGCCCGCCTCGGCGGCGATTGTGGGGCCGCACTTCAAGAAATTCGCCCCGTCGGACCGGGATCTGCCGGTCATCGAGGTCGAGGACCCCCGCTCCGCGTTCGTCGCGGTGCGGACCCACCTCAAGGGCGAAGCCAAACCCCGCTGGACCGGAATCCATCCCCAGGCGTTCGTCGCGCCGACGGCCAGGATCGGCCCGGACGTGGCCATCTATCCGTTCGTTTATGTCGGCGAGGACGCCGAGATCGGCGAGGGCACGACCCTTGAGCCGGGCGTCGTCATCGGCGATCGCTGCAAGGTCGGCCGCGATTGTGTGCTGCATCCCCACGTCGTGCTCTACGAGAGCGTGACCCTGGGCGATCGCGTCGAGGTCCATGCCGGCACGGTTTTAGGAGCCGACGGGTTCGGCTACCGGATGGCCGAGGGGCGGCACGTCAAGATGCCGCAGACCGGTTCCGTGGACGTTCATGACGACGTGGAGATCGGCTCGAACTGCTCGATCGACCGGGGGACCTTCGAGGCCACGGTCATCGGCGAGGGCACGAAGATCGACAACCTCGTCATGATCGGCCACAACAACCGGATCGGGAAGCACAACCTGCTTTGCGGTCAGGTCGGGATCGCCGGGAGCTGCAAGACGGGCGATTACGTCGTCATGGCCGGCCAGGCGGGGATCAAGGATCACACCGAGATCGGCGACAAGTCGATCGTCGGGGCCCAGGCCGGGGTTCACCGCAACGTGCCCGGCGGCCAGCAAGTTCTCGGCTCGCCGGCCATCCCTGTGCGCGAGCAGCGCCGCATTTTCCAGATGATCGCCCGCCTGCCCGATTTCAACCGCCAGCTCCGCGAACTTGCCGCCCAGGTTGCCGTTCTCACCGCGGCCAATCCGAACGAGCCGGAGCCGGATCGGCATATGGAAGATTATTGAATGGGGGATATGAGACGGGAACGTGACAGTGGGGCGGGCGTCCCCGCCCGCCTACAAACGCGTTTGGATCGGAGAATGCGGGCAGGGACGCCCGCCCCACTGGCAAGGATCGCAGGCGATCCAGGGCCGCCATTGTCGCCACGATCAGGGCCGCCAACATTACATCCACCTCGGCCAACCGCCCCCGCAGGACCAGCCAGGCCGAGGTCGCCTGGATCAAGCCGGCGAACAGGCCGACCGTCGCCCCCATCCGTCGCGCGGCCATGAACCCGACGCCCAGGCAAAGCACAATCGCCGCCAGCGCC
>JAQGHR010000159.1 GCA_028291545.1 Planctomycetota bacterium
GGCGCGACCGGCGGCACCACCAAGGGAGCAACGGGGGCGATGGGGGCCGGTGCCGCCCCGGGGGGAGGCGGAGGTGGGGGCAGCACGCCACAAGGCGGCGGGACGGCGATGACCCGGCCCGTCATCAAGAGTTTCACCATGCAAGTCCAGCCGCACGTACCGCTACGACCAAGAACCGCACCCGTGGGGACCTCGAAGACAGCCAACCAGGGCGCGGGGATGGGACAGGGCGGAGGGCAGGGCGGTCGCGGCGGCGGGGGCGGTGGAGGCGGCAACCGGGGCGGCCAGCCCGATATGGGTGGCGAGAAGCCCGGCTCGACCAAGATCCTCAGTATTGTTCCCGAAGGTCAGCGCGTTAAGTCGGGTGACATTGTTTGCGAACTCGATTCCTCCGCGTTCCAGGACGAACTCCAGGCCCAGCTCATCCGCTGGGCGCAAGCGAGAGCCTGGGTCGACCAGGCTAGTCAGATCCTTGCCGTCAGCAAGATCAGCCTTCTGGAGTACCGGGACGGCATCTATCCGCAGGATCTTGAGCAGTTGGGAAAATACATCGAAGTCTGCAGGACTCAACTCAAACAGTCCCAGGACAGTGTCCAATGGTCGCGGGAGATGGTCGCTCAGAGTTTTCAGAGTCCTTCCCAACTCCGCGCCGCCGAACTCGGTGAGCAGCAGATGCGGATTGCCTTGATCGAGGCGGAAGGGATGCACCGACGTCTCCTCAAGTTCACCGCCCCTCGGCTGATCACGAACCTGGAAGCGAAGATCGCGTCCGTCGAGGCCGACCTGCTCGCGCAGGAGTCGACGTTTCAACTTGAGGACGATCGCAAACGGCGTCTCGAACGGATGATCGAACTCTGCACCCTGCGGGCTCCCAGAGATGGCATGATCGCATACGCGGCGACGACCACCGGCGGCATGTGGAATCCCACGGTCACGCCAATTCAAGAAGGTGCCGTCGTGCGTCAGGGACAATCGCTCGTGATGGTCCCCGATCCGACCAAGATGCGGGTCAAGGTCCGCGTCAATGAATCGAAAGTCTCGCATGTTTTCGTCGGCCAGCGCGCCGTCGTCCGGGTGGAAGCCTTCGCCGACCGTCCGCTCTACGGAACCGTGACCGAGATCACGGCGATCCCCGCGCCCGCCAGCGGCTTTGGTTCGGACGTCAAGCTCTACTTTGCCAATGTCGACATCGATCAAGGGTTCGAAGGACTTCGAACCGGCCTCAGCGCCCAGGTCGCTTTTTTTGTTGCCGAAAAGCCCGACGTCGCGAGAATCCCGATCGAATCCATCCGTTGGTCCGGGGGCGAGCCGTTCGCAGCCATCCCGAAGAAGACCGGCCGAGGCTTCGAGTGGCGAGCGATTCGGTTGGGCCTGGTCGGTACCGCCTCCGCCGAGGTCGTCTCGGGTCTTTCCGCCGGCGAGTCCATCGTGGCTCACCCCGACGAATTGCCAGCCCCGCCAACACCGCCCATGCGTGTCGGTGCCCCCCTCGCCGTCGACGCAGGTCCGTCGAAGGCGGGTTAGGCTCGGCGGCGATTTCAGGCGAACTTGTTCCCTTTCGACCGCCTGATGTCTTTTCACACGGCTTGGATTTGCCGCCACGATGTCTCGGACCGGATGATGCGGTAGGATCGAGGAACACGTTTCTTTCCTCGCCGGATCGCCGATCGCCATGCTCGACGCATTTACCCCGGGCCTTGTCCGGGCCCTGGAACGTGCCCAGGCCCGAGCGTCCCTCGACCGTTCTGCCACGCTGGAACCGATCCATCTCCTTGGCGCACTCGCCGATGAGGAGGAGAGTCGGGCGGCCACGCTCCTTTCTCGCCACGGGCTTGCCGCCGATGCTCTTTTGGCGGCCCTGGGTTCCGAAGCGTTGGGCAACGATCGCCTCGCGTCAGGCTCGACCGGGGATCGTCTCCCTCAATCCGTCGCCGTGCGCTCGATATTGCTCGAGGCGGCAGCCTTCGCGCGTCAGGCGGATCGATCTCGCCCGGTCACAACGGAGCACCTGCTCGCGGCCCTGCTCGACGCAGATTTGCCCTTCCGCGCCACCTTCGAGAAGGCCGGACTGAGAATCGAGGCGCTCCTTGACGAACTGGTCGAGGCGAACGACCTCTCGACCGATCCACTGCCCTTCCCTTCCGAAATTCCTCCCCTGGAGATCTTTCCGGCGACCGACGCGATCGACCTCGGCCGGGTGCTCGACGCGTCGGCCAATCGGGCGAGGGAAGGACTGCGTGTCGTCGAAGACTACGTCCGATTCGCGCTCGATGATCCCTTGCTGACCCGCCGTCTCAAAGATGTCCGCCATCGTCTCGACGAGGCCGTCCGGGGTCTCGATGCGGATCTCCTGATTGGTTCGCGAGATACGACCGGCGATGTTGGCACTCACATCATGACGTCTTCGGAGCAAACACGAGAGAATCCTCGCGCGGTCGTCTCTGCGAACTTCAAGAGGACGACCGAGGCTCTGCGGTCGCTCGAGGAATACACAAAGCTTCTGGATGTCTGGATTTCTGGCAGATTTGAAGTCTTGCGCTACGACCTCTACACGCTCGAAAAGCTCACGCTCACGGCCATGGCCGCCCATCGGACGTTTGACGCGGTCCAACTCTACCTGCTGGTCGGGGGACTTCCCACTCTTGGAGATTTGACCTCGGTCGTTGGCGAGGCCCTGGCCGGAGGCGTCCAGGCCGTTCAGCTTCGAGAGAAGGGCCTGTCCGATCGCGTTCTGCTCGAACGAGCGCGCGAGGTTCGAATCCTGACCGCCCAGGCCAGAGCCCGATTTGTTCTCAACGATCGACCGGACCTGGCTCGCCTTTCAGGGGCGGACGCCGTTCATCTCGGTCAGGAGGACATGACGTCCCGCGACGCCCGCCGGGTCCTGGGACCTCGTTCCGCGATAGGAATCTCGACCCACGACCTCATCCAGTTGGAGAGAGCCGTTCTCGATGGTGCGAGCTATCTCGGGGTTGGGCCTGTTTTTCGCAGTGAAACCAAGGAATTTCACGATTATGCCGGTCTTGGATTCGTCCGCCAGGCCGCCGATTCGACCACGCTTCCCTGGTTTGCGATCGGAGGAATCACGCAGGACAACCTCGACGCCACGATCGAGGCCGGCGCTCGTCGCATCGCGGTCAGTTCGGCCATCGTTCGGGCCGATCGCCCGCGAGAGGCCGCGTCGCGGTTCCGCAAGGTGCTCGATTCGCTCGATTAGCTTGGCCCGGTCTCGCTTTCCTGAAGGCAGGATGAAAACCTCGAGAAATCCGCTGGCGTCGCGTCGCCGATCTGTCGCACTCCCTCTCGATCCCTCCGCCGATCAAGGCCCCGAAGCCGGAGATTTCCCAGATGTTGATGGCAAGGGCACTCCGCCTCGTCGCGCCCGTCATTCTCTCTCTGTCCATCTCGATCCAGGCCGCCGGAACGCTCGAGTCCCGATTGACTCCCATAGTCGAGGGTCACAAGGGCCACGTCAGCCTTGCCGTGAAGAATCTGAAAACCGGTGAAAGCTTCCGCGTCCGGGCCGATGAGGTGATGCCGACCGCCAGCCTCATCAAATTCGCGGTGATGGTGGAGGCATACCGCCAGGAGTCCGACGGGCGGATCGACATGAACGCGACGGTGACCCTGACCAAGGCGGACAAAGTGCCTGGTTCCGGCTTGCTCACATCTCATTTCTCCGACGGTGCGACCTTCCCCCTGCGCGATGCGATCCGGCTCATGATCGCGTTCTCGGATAATACGGCCACCAATCTCGTCCTGGACCGGATCGGGATCACCTCGACGGCCGAGACGATGGAAAAAATGGGCTATCCCAACACGAAGATCCACTCGAAAGTCTTCCGCCGGGACACGTCGAAATTCCCCGAGCGGAGCAAGCAATTCGGTCTCGGGAGCACGACGGCCAACGAGATGATCCGCCTGTTAGAATCGCTGGAGCGCGGAGAACTCGTTAATAAGGCTGCGAGCACCGCCATGCTCGACCACCTTCGGGCATGCGATGATCGTGCGAAGTTCCCTCGGTTCCTGCCCCCAAGCGCGAGACTTGCGTTCAAGACGGGGAGCGTTGACGACATACGCACGGCCGCGGGCATCATCGAAACCCGTTCGGGTCCTGTCGCCGTGTGCGTCCTCAGTTCAAAGAATGAGGACCATCGT
Source organism: Planctomycetota bacterium (assembly GCA_028291545.1). Classification (GTDB taxonomy): domain Bacteria; phylum Planctomycetota; class Planctomycetia; order Isosphaerales; family Isosphaeraceae; genus JAQGHR01. The sequence continues at coordinate 4,159 of JAQGHR010000159.1, forward strand.
TACGTGGACGATAACGCCGGCAACCTCCTCTGTGCCGAGGTCGCCCGCGCGGTGTTCCAGCACTTTGACGACGCGAACACGCCTGCCTTGCCCCGGAGGTGACGACACGCGTCCTTCGGCATGGATGATTCGTCGTCTCGAATCCGTTTATCGACAACCTCATCACGGAGTTATGATCAGGTTCGGATCTCGGAATCCGGGCTCTCCTCCAGTCGGATCGCGTCTGGCAGGGCCTGAGGGCGGCCACCGCGATCGACGCACGCCAGCGTCGAATGGCCCTCGGCCAATAGAACGCCGTCTCGCCGTAACTCATAGCGGTGGATAATCTTGACGTAGGTCACTCGCTCGACGAAGGTATGAAGTGTGAGCAGGTCATCGTAATAGGCCGGCTTCTTGTATTTGCACCCTAGATCGATGATCACGAGCAGATGCCCGTCGTCCTCGAGTTGTCGGTACGATATTCCTCGATGGCGTAGCAATTCCGTCCGGCCCATCTCGAAGTAGATGAAGTAGTTCGCATGGTGGAGCAGACCCATGCGGTCGGTCTCCGCGTAGCGGACACGAATCGCGATTTCATCGCTATCGGGCATGGGTTGGTCCTCCTTCACCGGGGGCAGAACCGGTCCGGAATGAAGCCAGCTCTTGCACATGGGCACGCGGGCTCTTACGAATGGTACAGTCGATAGGGTCGAACGTCAAAATGAACAGCCTGGAGTGCAGCAATGCCTTTATGGTTGGTTATGATGACCGGACTTCAACCCGCGCCGGCCAGGCCGAGACAGATCAAATGCGCGACTCATCGCGGGAGGATTTCTTCGAATGGTCCTGGTTCAATTCTGGGTCCGGTTCCTGGCGATTGTGGCGATGTCCGTCTGGCTCGGAGGCTTCATGTTCTATGGCGGGGTGGTCGTTGCGATCCTCGAAAGGGCTCTCGGCCGGCTCGATGCCGGGACGATCACGCGCGACGTGACAGATGTGCTCAATGGCATCGGCGTGGTGACGGTAGCGGTCTGGTGGGTGATGCTCGGGATCGAGCGGCGAGACTCAACCCGAGCCTGCCGGCTCGCCCGGACCGGGGCACTGACCTTTTCGTCGCTGTCCTTGCTGGCTCTTCTGATATTGCACGTTCTGATGGATCATCACCTGGATCGACATGGACTTGATGGTTTTCGGCCCTGGCACCGTGGGTATCTGATGACGAGTACGGCAGGCTGGGTTGCCAACCTCGCCTGTGTGGGGTTGAGCCTGCGCATCTGGACACCCGGGCCGCCCGTTGCAATCGGTCGGCCGTGCCAGGAACGGCACCATCGCGCCTTGCCCTGACCGTACAATTGCGAAAAGAGCGATCGCGATAAGGCCTGAGCACACAATCGCTGCACCACGAGGGTTCGAGGATGCTCAATTCGACGCAGTCCAGTCCATCGCTCTTCGGCCCGCAGGCGGGTGATTGGCGACAACGGCTCGATAAAGTCGTCACGATGATGCGTGAGATGAGCCTGCAAACAGATCCGCAAGAAATGGTCCGCGCCTATACCCGCCGATTACGACAGATGCTCGGTTCCGAACGATTCGTCTCCGTAAGTCGTCGCGATCTTCCTTCGCCGAAGTATCGGATCACGCGATCCAGCCTGTGGGCGACCGAGATCAACCCCTGGACCGAGAAGGAGCGGCTCCCGGTCCTGGAGGGCGGACTTCTGGGTGAGTTGATCTACGGGGAGCAGCCGAGGATCATCCATGATCTGGTCGTTTCGGAGGACGACCCGGCGATCGCGTACTTTGAGGGACAGCGATCGCTCATGGCCATCCCGAATTACGACCAGGGGTCCGCGCTCAACATGACCGTGAGGCTGAGCGCCGACCCCGAGGCCTTCGATGTCGAGGCCTTTCCCGAGCACGTCTGGACCAGTAACCTGTTCGGACGCGCCACGCACAACCTCGTGCTGTCGGAAGAATTGAAGCGAGCCTACGCGATGGTCGATCGCGAGCTCAAGCATGTGGCGGACATCCAGACTTCGCTCTTGCCCCGAGAGATCCCCGTCATTCCCACGTTCGGACTCGCGGTCCACTATCAGACCTCGCAATGGGCCGGTGGCGACTATTATGATTTTTTCCGCCTGCCGGACGACAAGTGGGGCATCCTCATCGCCGACGTCAGCGGTCATGGAACACCTGCGGCGGTCATGATGGCGATTACTCACACGATTGCGCACAGCTATCCGGGGCCTCCCGCCCTGCCGGGCGAGCTGCTCGCTCACGTCAATCAGCAGCTCGCCACGCGATATACGGTCGAGAGCGGGACGTTCGTGACCGCATTTTACGGGATCTACGACCCTCATCGCCGTGAGCTGCGTTACGCATGCGCCGGCCACAATCCCCCCAGACTCAAGCGATGCGAGGACGGCACCATTACCTCGCTCGACGGTGTCAGCAACTTGCCCCTGGGCCTTTTCGCCGACCTGGAATTCGAGGAGACCGTTCTCCAGCTCATTCCGGGAGATCAGATTATTTTCTACACCGATGGGATTACCGAGGCGTGCGCGCACTCGGGCGAGATGTTCGGTCTCGACCGGCTCGATGAGGTGCTGGAGGACTGCCAACTGACCCCGGATGGCGTGATTGCCGAGGTGCTCCGCACGCTCGACGAATTCACTGCCGGAATGCCAGCCACCGACGACCGTACCCTGCTGGTCGCGAAAGTCTCCTGAATCGTCAACGCGCCTGATTCAAGATTGAACCGATGTCGTGGGAGAGCGACTCGAAAATCAAGGCCCGATTCGCGTTGCGCTGAACTTGCAGGTCGGCTTCGAGGCAGCGATCGGCGAGAATAAAGACATCTTCCGGCTCCATCCGTTCGGCAAGAACGGCGATTGCCCGACGATCGGCCTGGTCCGGCGAGGCAGGATCGACGCCTGCGGTTTGCCAGAGTATTCCGCGAAAAAAACGCGCGAGCTCGCCAATCAAGAGGCGGGCGCATTCACGTTGAGGCGAGCTCTCCTTGCCGGCCTCCTTGCTGAAGGCATCGAGTCGTCGGGCAAAACCCTGAGGATCGAACCTGTGAGGATCGCCCAGCTCGTCGATCATCGCGCGACGGAACTCTTCGAGTGACGCGTTCGCCAATCCCTCGGCTCGGGCGACACTGCCCTCGCTCTGCTCCGCCAGTCGAGTGGCGGCTTGGGGGTCGGTCGTCAGACCCCGCTCGATCAGAATCGCCTTCACGTTCTCAACGGAGAGCGGCTCGAAACGCACGACGCGGCATCGAGACAGGATCGTATCGAGCTGTACCTCTGCGGCGGTGCCCACCAGGATCAATACCGAATTCGGGGGAGGCTCCTCCAAAGTCTTGAGGAACGCATTGGCGGCCTCATCGCTGAGGTCGTCCGCATCTTCCACAATCGCGACCCGGCGGGAGCCTCGCATCGGCTTCAGGCCGAGGTCGAGACAAAGCTGCCTGATCGCTCGGATGGGCAGCTCTTGTCGATCCTCGGGCCGCGATACGACGAGCACGTCGGGATGAGTGCCCTCGACAACTTGAAGGCAGCTTGGACACTGGCCGCATGGGAGAAGCCTGGACTCCGGATTTCGCTCGCAAAGCAAGGCCTGCGCGAGCGTTCGGGCGAACAGCCGCTTGCCGATCCCGGAGGGTCCCACGAAGAGAAAGGCGTGCGGGAGCCGGCCGCCGACCATGGCTCGGCGGAGGGAGTCGACCTGTGTCTCATGACCTCGGAGTGATCCCCAGGGCACGTGCCACCTCGTCACGAATGTGCCCCGCCACGATGTCCGGCTCGGCCGAGCCATCAATCAACACGTGCGGGATGTCGAGCGTTCGGATCGCTTCCAGATACCCCTCTCGGACTCGCTGACGGTACGTGTCCGGCCGATCTTCGATGCGGTCCCTGGGCTTGCCCACGCGTGCTTGGGCGAGTTCCAGTGGCACGTCAATGACCACCGTCAGGTCCGGCATCAATCCGCCCGTCGCGGAACGGCCGACGGTCCAGATTTCCTCGGGGTCGAGCCCGCCCGCCATACCTTGATACACGAGGGTTGAAAGCAAGTACCGGTCCGAAACTACGATCGCTCCCGCCTGCAGCGCCGGGCGGATGACTTCCTCCACGAGCTGCGCACGGCTCGCCATGTAGAGCAGCATCTCGGCGCGCAGGCTGATGGCCGTGTTCGAGCGATCCAGCAGGATTGAACGGAGACGATCACCGAGGTCTGTCCCTCCAGGATCGTGACACGCCACGACCTGGGGACAAAACGAGCGCAGCCACTCGACCAAGAGCCTGGCCTGGGTCGTCTTTCCGCCCCCGTCCGGGCCTTCGAGAGAGAAAAAGTGACCGGGATACGGCCTCGGCATGGACGCGATCTCTGGGGTCAGTGACTCGGACGGTTACTTCCGCAACCAGGCGTCCGCCTCGGCGAACAGTTGTCGGATCTTGGCGTGATAGAGCAGCCGATTGATCTGGTCGAAGGTGCCCCAATGATACCAGTGGCCGAAAGGATCTTCGACATGCTCGAAGGAACGGGCGAGAGTCGAATCGTCCAGGACCTCGGCGACGTAATAGGTCACCGTCTTTAGCACCTTACGGCCGCGTCGTATATAGGTATAAGATAAACTCTGTTCAAATCCATCCCGAAAGGCCCAGTGGGAAAGGTTCGTTTCTTCGAGGAATTCGCGGGCCGCCGCCTGTTGGGGCGTCTCGTCCGCCTCGATTCCGCCCTTCGGGAATTCCCACTTGGCTCTCGGGTTGCGCACCGTGGCCGAATGCAAGACGAGGTACGACAACGTGCGGTCACCGCCGACTCGGTATGGGATGATTCCGGCGGAGAGCTCGATCAGAGCCGTCATGACGGGGACGCCGGCGCGCGGAATGACCCGCAGCCGTCCTCCCCGACCGCCACGAGGCCTAGCACGGCCCCGGGACCAACGCGGTCGTCCTCCTGGCCTCGGATCTCCGCCAACCGTCCACTCGCCGGTGAGGGCACGTCAAATGTCGCAGGACCGACCAGTACTTCGACTAGCCGATCACCTTCCCAAACCTCATCACCCGGCCCAGCATACCAGTGACTGACGACGATCAGCTCATCCGGACCGGTCCCCAGTTCGGGCAGGATCACTGCCTCCAAACGCATGGCGAACCCCGTCGAGCGAAATGTCCGACGCGGCCTGGTACCCCAAAAGGGTGCCGGCCGAGTCTCATCTCACTAGCTTAGCTATGAGGGAAGGTCTTGAACAGCCGGGATTCGCGATCCGTGGCAAGGGTGCGAAAAAAGGAAGGTCAGGCCGCGGAAGGCCCATCATCGTCGCGCGATTGCGAATGCATCACGGGAGAAACCTTTCTCCACTCGCTCAATCCCTGGACCACGACGTAAAAGACCGGGACGAAGAAGACCGCGAGGAAGGTCGCCGCGAGCATGCCCCCGAAAACCGCCGTCCCGAGTGCCCTCCGGCTTGCGGCACCGGCTCCCTGAGCGTTCACGAGGGGCACGATGCCCAGGATGAAGGCGAACGAGGTCATCAGGATCGGGCGGAACCGGAGTCGCGACGATTCAACCGCGGCCTCCAGGATGGTCCTTCCTTTCGCCCGCAATTCCCGGGCGAACTCGACGATCAGGATGGCGTTCTTGCTCGCCAGCGCGATGATCAGCACGATGCCGATCTGTGTATAGATGTTATTATCCATCCCGCGAAAGGCGACCGCCGCCACCGTCCCGAGCAGCGCGAGCGGCACGACCATGATGACCGCCATCGGCAGGAGCCAGCTCTCGTACTGTGCGGCCAGGACGAGGTACACCAGCCCGACAGCCAGGGCGAAGATCCAGACCGCTTGCGATCCCACGGCCTTCTCCTGGTACGCGATGCCCGTCCATTCAAAACCCATTCCCTTCGGCATCGTCGTCTCGGCCAGTTGCTCCATCAAAGCCAGGGCCTGACCCGAGCTGAATCCTGGGGCGGACTCGCCGGTGATCGAGGCCGAGGGGTAGAGCTGGTAGCGGCTTACGACCTGCGCGCCGAGGGATTCCTTCACATCCACGACGGTTCCGAGAGGAATCATCGCTCCGGCAGGATCGCGAATCTCGATCCGTTCGATATCTTTGGGTTTCATCCGAAATTCCGCGTCCGCCTGGATACGGACCTGGTAGGTTCGGCCGAAGAGATTGAAATCGTTCACGTATGCCGAGCCCAGCGTGGATTGGAGTGCGCTGAAGACCGCATCGAGCGGGAGGCCGAGGCTCTTCACCTTGGTCCGATCGATATCCGCGAAGAGTTGCGGAACCGAGGCTCGGAAGCTCGTATTCAGGGCCTGGAGACTCGACTGGCGTGAGCCCTTGCGGATCATCTCGCGAACCGTCGCCTGTAAGGTCGTCAGGCCCGCGCCGGCGCGATCCTGTAGCTGCATCTGGAATCCACCCGAGACGCCGAGTCCCTGGATCGCCGGGGGAGGAAACGCGAAAATGATCCCATCGGGGATCGACGCGAACTCCCTCCGGATGGAAGCCAGGATTCCCTCTTGCGAGAGCCCTTGCTTGATCCGCTCTTCCCACGGGTCCCAGACCACATAAAACGTCGCCGCATTGGACGCGACCGCGTTATCGAGCAACGAATTCCCGCCGATCAGAACCCACGTATGGACGCCGCGGGTTTTCTTCAGGACGGCTTCAACTTTGGCCACGGTTTTCTTGGTCCGCTCTTGCGAGGCCGCGTCGGGTAGCTGAACGCCGACGACGGCGTACCCTTGATCCTCCGTCGGCAAGAAACCGGTAGGCAACCGAGTGAAGCCCCAGCCGGCAAGGACCACAAGGCCTACGAACGCGGCCATGACCGGCAGGGTCTTCCTGACGAGAACGGCAACCGTCGCGGAATAAGCCGCCTCGAATTTCCCGTACACAAAGTTGAAGCCACGGTAGAACGCGTTTTTCCTCGCGGGTGTCGGTCGTAGATAGGTCGCACATTGTGCGGGCTTCAATGTGACGGCATTGATCGCGCTGATGACGGCCGTGGCGGCGATCGTCAGGGCGAATTGCCGGTAGAGTTGCCCCGTGATCCCGGGCAGAAACGCAGTCGGCAGGAAGACGGCCATCAGGACGAGCGTGATCCCGATCACGGGTCCGATGACTTCGCTCATCGCCTTGATCGTGGCGTTCTTCGGGTCGAGGCCGTCATGGTCGATGTGGTGGGCTGCGTTCTCGACGATGACGATGGCGTCATCGACCACGATCCCGATGGCCAGAATCAGGCCGAATAGCGTCAAGGTATTGACCGAGAACCCCATCGCGGCCATCGCGGCGAACGCCCCGATAATCGTCACCGGCACCGTGGTCGCGGGGACCAGCACGGCTCGCCAGTCTTGCAAGAAGACCAGGATGACGATCAGGACCAGGGCGCCGGCTTCGAACAGCGTCCAGTAGACCTCGCGAATGGATTCCTGGACGAAATCGGTCGTGTTGAACGGGATGGAATAGGTAAGACCCGCCGGAAAGTTTCTCTTCAGCTTGTCCATCGCAGCCCGGACGTTCTTGGCCACCTGGAGTGCGTTCGCCCCCGGGAGCTGGTAAACCGCGACACCCGCGGCTGCCTTTCCGCCGACATCGCACCAGAGATCATACGTCTGACCGCCCAGCTCGACGCGGGCGACATCCTTGATGCGAGTCAGCGTTGCGGCGCCAGCCGACGAGGCTTTCTGACCGCGGATGACGATCTCCTCGAACTGTTCGATCGTTGCGAGTCGGCCCAGGGCGGTGACTGTGAACTGGAATGCCTGCCCGGGTAAGGCCGGAGGGGCTCCGATCTGGCCGGCGGCGACCTGGAGGTTCTGCTCGCGGATTGCGTTATAGACGTCCTGCGGCACGAGCTCGCGCGCCTTGAGCTTCTCGGGATTGACCCAGACGCGCATCCCGTAGTCGCTGGCTCCGAACACGTTGATGTCGCCGACGCCCTCGATACGACTCAGCTCATCGCGGATAAAACGCGTGGCATAGTTGCTCAAATAGAGGCTGTCGAATCGGTTGTCTGGGGATGTCAGACCCACGACAAGGATGATCGCGGTCGATTGCTTCTTCGTGGTAACGCCCTGACGCTGGACTTCCTCGGGCAGTTTTGGCATCGCGATCGCGACCCGGTTCTGCACCAGAACCTGGGCCATGTCCAGATTCGTCCCGACCGCGAAGGTCACGGTGAGCTTGTAAGAACCGTCGGCCGCGGAGGTGGAGGACATGTAGAGCATGCCCTCGACACCGTTGACCTGCTGCTCGATGGGCGCGGCGACCGTGTCGGACAGCACACCGGCGTTCGCACCGGGATAGACCGTGCTCACCTGGACCGTCGGGGGAGTGATTTGCGGATACTGTTCGACGGGCAAGAGATACGCCGCGACTCCACCGATGACCATCGTGATGATGGCGATGACGTTCGCGAAGATCGGACGCTCGATGAAGAATCGTGAGAACATCAATCGCCTCGTCGGACCTCAAGGGGTCACGGTCGCGGATTTCTCGGCGGGATTCGCAACCGCGGGCGAGCTGGCCCCAGAGGGAGTCGTGCCGGTGACGAAGCTGGCGGGGTCTGCGGGCTGCGGGTTCACTTTTTCATCCTCGCGAGCCTTCTGAATGCCATCCACGATGACGCGATCGTCGGGTTTCAGGCCGCCCTCGATGATCCTGAGTCCGTCGACCGCCGAGCCGACTCGCAGGACTCGGCTCTTGGCGACATTATCAGCGCCGACGACGAGGACCATTCGCTCGCCCGGTTTCAGGCCGACCTCGGCCACGAGGGCGCGTTCGGGAAGCAGCAGGGCGTTTGGCTTGTCCTCGAACGGTAAGCGCACGCGAACGAAGAGGCCGGGGACGATCTTACCGTCGTGATTCCGGAAAACGCCCCGCGCCTGGATCGTGCCGGTGACGGGATCGACGGCCGGATCAACGTATTGAATGATCCCCTTGTGGACGTACCCGGTCTCATTCGCGAGTTCCATCTCCAGGGGCAGCTCAACCTCTCGGTAATCCTTGCGCTGCCCCTTCGCGCGCATGTCGCGAAAGCGGAGCAGATCGCTCTCGCTGGCGCTCATGTAGACATAGATCGGGTCGTCCGCGACGATCGTCGCCAGTTGCGTCGCCTGGCCCTCGCCGACGAGATTCCCCACGTCGACGAGGGACCGGCTGATGCGTCCGGAGATCGGAGCGTTGATCCTGCAATAGCTGAGGTCGATCTTTGCATTCTCGAGATCGGCTCGTGCTGCCGCGACGTTCGCCTTGGCCGTCGCAATGTTCACTTCGTAGTCGCTCTTCGCTTGCTCCAGCGCCGCCTGGTCGGACTCCACCTGGGCCGCGGCCTTCTTGGTGTTTGCCTCGGCCCGGTCCACGTCCTGGGCGGACGCGGCATTTCTCGCGACCAGGCTACGTTGGCGGGACTCCTCGATCCTCGCCAGCAACAATGCCGCGTTATCCAGCGCTAGCTGAGCCTTCGCAATTTCCCGGATCTTCGAGGTTTCGGCCTTCTGGAGCGCCGACAGGGCCTCCTGCAACTTCGCCTCGGCGAGTTGGACCCGAGCTCGATAGGGCTCCTCCTCGATCAGAAAGAGCGGCTGGTCCTTCTGCACCGAATTCTTCCGCTCGTCGTAGTACCTGGCCTTCAAAAAGCCTTTCACGCGAGCGCGAAGCTCGACCGAGGCGGTCGACTTGGTAATCCCGGTATACTCAAGGTATGTAGTCACCGATTTTCGGATCGGACTCGTGACGGTCACGATCGGCGGCGGCAGCTCCGCGAGCACGTTTTTCCGATCGCATCCGATCAGCAACAGCAACGTCCCGAGCGTCGTGCAAAGCGCGACCGAGATCCGTCGGAGCATTGGGAGAATCCCGTCTCAAGCTGGGCTGGACGAGCAGAATCGAGCGACTCGGAATTGCCACGTCACGATAGCATTTCCAATAGTCTTATGCAAGTAAGACGTCCACTTCGGACAGACCTCGAAATCGAGTGCGCCAAAAGTGTATGCTGATCAGCTGAAAGGCTGACAACGACGAGAAATCTCGAAACCGCCAGCCGGGTTGCGGGGTTCTCCGTAAGTCACCCGGTGATCTTTTGTGGCGCTGCGCCCGCGCTCCGATGATTTTATTTGCACGAAACCGGAGGGGAGAACGGATGGTTCGTCATGTTGCGGCACTCGTCATCATCACGGCCACGGGAGCCAGTCTCTTCGCGGCCTCGCCCAAGGACGATCGCCCGCTCTCGCGGCAAGTCGGCACTCGGGTCGGCGACTTTGCGTTGAAGGACTCCGCCACGGGCCGCGAGGTTTCTCTCTACTCGTTCCAGGGCAAGAAGGCCGCCGTTCTCGTCTTCCTGGGGACCGAATGCCCGATCGGTAATCTCTACCTCCCACGCCTCGCCGAGCTGGCCAAATCCTTCGAGGGCAAGGGGGTGGTTTTCCTCGGTATCAACTCCAACTCTCACGAAACCCCCACGACAGTAGCCGCCCACGCCAAAGAGTTCGGGATCCCGTTTCCGATCTTGAAGGACGTCGATGCCAAGGTGGCGGATCAATACCAGGTTGAGCGGACCTGCGAAGTGATCCTGCTGGACGACCATGCCACGGTCCGGTATCGCGGCGCGATCGACGATCAGTACGGTTACGGGACCAGGCGGCCGAAGGTCACGAGAAGCTACCTCAACGAGGCCCTCGACACGCTACTCGCCGGCAAGACACTGGAGACGACCGGCACGTCGGTGGCCGGATGCCCGATCGAGCGGGGCGATCAGAAGACGACCAGCCTGAATATTCCCAAGGTGCGGGCTGCGGCTCCCGCCATTCTGGAAGCCCTCAAGGATGAGCCGCAGGTCGAGGTGGGGCCCGTGACTTATGCGTCGGACGTGGCGTCCATTCTCCAGAACAAGTGCCAGTCATGCCATCGACCCAAGGCGGCCGCTCCGTTCTCGCTCCTGACGTACGACGACGCCCGTCGCTGGTCGGCCTCGATCAAGGAGGTCGTCGACGATCGTCGCATGCCGCCTTGGCACGCCGATCCGCGATTCGGCCACTTCGAGAACGATCGTCGCCTCTCCCCCAAGGATCGCGCGACCCTGATGGCCTGGGTGAACCAGGGAACGCCCCTCGGTGATCCGAAGGCCCTCCCCGCGCCGAAATCCTTTGCGGAGGGCTGGGTCGTCGGGACGCCGGACGTCATCCTGGAAATGCCGACCGAGTACACGGTGCAGGCCGAGGGGTTCCTGAACTATCAATATTTCCGCATCCCGACGAAATTCACCGAGGATCGATGGGTCCAATCAGTCGAGTGCCTGCCGGGCGATCGTTCGGTCGTCCACCACATCGTGGCCCTACTGGACGATAAGGAGCCGAATCGGGGACGCCAGGAACCCAAGCATCTTGGCGGATATGCGCCAGGCGAGCTGCCGTGTGTCTATCCACCCGGGATCGGCAAGAAGATACCGGCGGGATCGGACATTTTCCTGCAGGTCCATTACACGCCGAACGGAAAAGTACGGACGGATCGGTCCAGGGTCGGATTGATCTTCTCCAAGGCCGAGCCCACACATCAGGCGATTACCAAGGGCGTTGCAAACAACCGGTTTCAGATCGGTCCGGGTCAGGATAATGTCGAGGTCAAATCCCGGTTCACCTTCGGGGAAGACTCCCACCTCCTGAGTTTCATGCCGCATATGCATCTTCGAGGGAAGGACTTCAAGTACATCGTGACCTATCCCGGCCGCGAGCCCGAAGTCCTCCTCTCCGTGCCGGCGTACGACTTCGCATGGCAGAGCTATTATCGACTCTCCAAACCCCTCGCAATGCCCAAGGGGACGGTGATCGATTGCATCGCTCATTTCGACAATTCCGAAAATAACCCCGCCAACCCCGATCCCAAGGCCACCGTCCGATGGGGTGACCAGACGTTTGAAGAAATGATGATTGGATATATTGACTACTATCGCGATGAGCCCCTGGGTGGAAAGGCACCGGGAGCCAAGGCGGCCGATGCACGGCCGCCGGCCGGCGATCGTCCCGGCCGAACGGGTCGCGCGGCGGTTCAAGGCGTCGCGACCGCCGGTATCGGGGCGTCGCGCTAGGCACGGGAGATTGTCCTCGTCGAATCGATAATCGGCCGCCCGTCCTCATCCGTGAGGACGGGCGGCTCCTTTCGTGGGGCAGGACCGGACCCCGTTTTGGGATTTCGCGGGTTCTGGGGTGCATCGAGCTCGCCTGTCCGCTAGAATCAATGCATGCGGGGCATCATTTGTCGTAGTCGAAAACCTGTACGACGGGAGCGAGACGATGCGAAACCGGTTTCTGGCGGGATTGCTCGGGATTCTCGCGGTCGGCGGGATGGCGGTCGCCTTCGCCGATGACGAGCGTGACGCGCCCCCTCCGGCCTATGCCCCGTTCGAGCACCTGATCGGCGGCTGGAAAGGGCAGGGCATCCCCGCCAAGAATCGGCTCAAGGGCTGGCCTGAGCAGCATATGTGGGCATGGAAGTTTGTCAAAGGTAAACCGGTCGGCCTGTCCGTGGAGATCAAGGGCGGGAAATTCCTCGCGAAGGGTCAACTGAAGCACGATGACAAGGGCGGCCTCTACACTCTCGAAGGCACCGACACCGACGGGAAGCCGGTCGTTTTTTCGGGCAAACTCGACGAGGATACCCAAATCCTCTCCATCGAGCGGCAAGATGCGCCTGCTGAGCTGGGTAAGGAACGCGTGGATATCGCGTTGAATCAGAACAAGATCCGATACACCATGCGGCTGTTCCGACAGGAGCCGGATGCGCCTCAATTCGCGCTGGTTTATGACGCGAACCTGGGCAAAGACGGCGAGTCGTTCGCTGCGGGAGGCGCCGCCGCGGACCTGCCCAAATGCATCGTGACGGGCGGGGCGGGCGGCATGACGGTTGCGTTCGAGGGCAAGTCCTACCCGATCTGCTGCACGGGATGTCGGGACGAGTTCAACGACAATCCCGCCAAATACGTCAAGAAATATTTGCTTCGACTCGAGAAGGGCGAGGCCGCTCCGCTGAAAACAACTGCGGCTGGCCCCGTGGAAGCGAAGGCAAACGTGGAGACTCCTTCGGTCAAGGCGATGCCGAAGGCCACGATACCGAAGACAAAGTCGGGGACGGTCACTACCAAGCCCGATACCAAGCCGGCAGCGCAAAAGGGCGAGCTTGCGACGAAAGCCGCCTCGATCCTTTCCCAGGGTCAGGCTCTCGAAAAGTCCGGGAAGACCCAGGCCGCCCTGACCTATTACAAGCGTGTTGCGAAAGAGTTTCCCGACACACCGGCCGCCAGGACCGCCCTTGCCAAGATCAAGGCACTTGGCGGCAAGTGAGTCACGCGCGAACGCAAGCGACCGATAGAATCCGGCTCACCGACTCGGCTTATTCGGCCGCATTTGCCTTGGGCGCGATCCGGATATTCAGGCCGATTTTGCTCGTCCAGATGTCCCAATCATCGCGGTCCCATCCCACAATGATCCCCGAGCCTTCCAGACGATCGAACATCTGCTCCACATACGCCGGGACGCGGTCTTCGAATTCCGCGACTAGGTCGAGTTTCCGGCCGAGCAAATTGAAGAGTCCGCGGATCGTCGAGGCCCCGTGCTCGGCGATGCGCTTCTGGCCCTCGGGGGATGCCGGATCGGGGCCTTCCAGCGTCAATTGCATCGACCGGATCAGCATGCCTAGCTGGCTGAACCAGGAGTCCCGGAAGCCGAAATACTCCTTGTGGACGACGTGGATCTCGCCGTTCCGAACGATCGCGGCCTGATAGACGGCCTCCAGATAGTTCTCGCCGTAGTCCGTCTGGAACGCGATGTTCACGGCCTTGGCCAGGTTCTGAAGGGCGGCCTTCACGCCCGCCCGGTCGGGGTCCACATCCATCGACATGTCCCGTAGCCCGCCAGCCCGTCGCGCGGTCACCACGCCGCCCGAGCCCGCGTCGGCGGACACCGCGATTCCGACATCCCCGGAACTGCCCGGGGAGGGGGACGATGGAGTGACCGAGGCCGCGATCGTGGCGGGCCGAGTGCTCGGCGTGCTCGGCTGTTTCGGGGCTCGATCCGGGGGGTTGGGAGCCGCGTCCGACCGTGGACGCGTGGCCGGCTTGCGAGGGTTCGGCGTATTTTTCGATTGAGGTTCTGGCGGCATGACGACACTCCGAGTAACCTGCAAGACCCGAGGCGATTTCTCACCCTAGACGAATCGATTCGAACACGCCAGGGGATGCCGTTTCGGCGTCTCGTGGGAGGGCGAATCCTGAGGACCGCGCCATGCGCGACTTTCTGTATTGCCTGAACACCAGCACAATCCGACCCACGCCGCTCCTCGAAAAGGTGCATATCGCGGGCCAGCTAGGCTACGACGCGATCGAGCCGTGGAACGACGAGATCACCGATTACTTGAGAGCCGGCGGGACCCTCAAGGATCTGCGACGAATCATCGAGGACGAAGGCCTCAAGGTCGTCAGTGTCATCGCCCTCTTCGGCTGGACCGAGGAGGAGCCCGCGAAGTACGCCGCGGCCCTCGACGAATGCCGCCGCCGGATGGATCAGGCTGTTCGTCTCGGTAGTCCCTACATCGTCGCGAGCCCGCCTAGCGGGGTGGTTGATCTCGGATTCGCAGCTCGCCGCTACGCGGACCTGTTGCGGCTGGGTCGGGAGATCGGCGTCCGTCCGTCCATGGAGTTCCTTGGATTCGTGGAGGGAGTCCACACCCTGGACTCGGCCAGGATCATCGCCGATGGGTCAGGCGATCGGGACGCCACGGTCGTGGCCGACGTCTTCCATATGATGCGAGGCGGAGGTTCCATCGATGACCTGCTCACGATTCCGGGCGACAGGATGGCCATCTTTCATATCAATGACTTGCCGGACTCGCCACCGCCGCGAGAACAGACGGACGCCGATCGCGTGATGCTGGGTGAGGGAATTGCGGACCTTCCGCGCGTCATCGAGAACCTGCGGTCGATCGATTATCGCGGGCCGATCTCGCTGGAGCTCTTCAATGAAGGGCTCTGGATCCTGGATCCTAGCGTCGTCTGCCGCGTCGGCCTGGAACAGATGCGAAAGCTCGTGGAAGGCGAGTGATTCGAAGTGCCGATCCCCTCGCCCGGGAATCGGCCCGACGAATGTCAGTCCATCTCAATACTTCGCCAGCTCGCCGGACGACAGCTCGGGGTGGATCGCCTTGGCGAGGGCCGAGGCGCCCTGGAGCATCATCTTGAGCTCGCTGTTTACTGCGATGAACTGCCAACCTTCGGCGATCCGTCGCTTGGCGTCCTCGATCGAGAAAACATGCAGGCCGCACGGGACGCCCTGACGCTTCGCGGCCGCGAGAATGCGTTGGAGCGCCGTCTCCAACTCGTCCTTCGTCGGGGGCGTCCCGTCCGGCTTTCGCATCGAAGCCGCCAGGTCGTTCGGCCCCACGAAGATCGCGTCGATCCCCGGCACGGCATAGATTTCGTCGGCAATTTCGACGGCCGAGATGTGCTCGGTCTGGATCACGACCAGGATCTCATCATCGGCGTGGCGATAGTAGTCCTCGGCCGTCGCCCCGTAATTCATCGCGTGGAGCCCGCCGCCGACGGATCGGTTCCCCGTGGGGGGGTACTTCGTGGCCGCGACGATCGCCCTGGCCTCGTTGGCGTCCATCACCATCGGCGCCACGATGCCCATCGCGCCACAATCGAGAACGCTCTTGATATAATCATGTTTTCCATCCGGAATGCGGACCAGGGGCACGCATCCGGCGTCCGCGATCACGCCGAACATCATAGCGGCGGTCTGGATGTCGGTGTGAGTGTGCTCCATGTCCACGGTCAGCCAGGGTAGCCCCGTTCGCGCGAGAAATCTCGCCCCGACGACGCTGCCGAGCGACAGCCACGTCCCAACCTGGGGCTTGCCTTGTTTCAAGGCATGTTTCACAGGGTTCTTCTTCAAGGCCAGGCTCCCGGAGCGAAATGGTGGGAATGACGATCCCTCGCGGGGATGGTGTCGTCCGTCCCCGCGAGGGATCGCGGGCTGATCTCAAGAATTCGGGACCAGCTCGTACATATGAGGCTTCGGCTTCGCAGCCTCGCGCTGGTCCTTCACGACGCTTGCTTCCACCCGATCGAGCGCCTCGAGGGCCGCCTTCATATCGGCGGATTTCTCGCCTTGAAGCGGGACTTCGACGCCTCTCCATCGCGTGAAATGGATGTTGTTGTGCTTGAGCGTCAGATCGTGAACGTGGCGGGCCTGCTGGATCATCGGCGTATCGAGCGTGGCGAGATTCACGCCCGCGGCGAGCTGGTCACGGTTGAACTTGCCGAGGTCCTTGCCGTCGATCTTGAGCGTGTACTCCGATGCCTTGGCATTCTTGACCGTGAGCATTTGACGATCGAGGGCGTCCAGGATGTCGGAGGACTTGACCGCGAGCGCGGTGACCGGGTCGTTCAAGTTGATCGGGAAGGGCAGGGCGGCGTCTTCCTGGGTCCAGGAAATCTTCCCGTTGGCCTTGAGCTCGGTCGCCGTGGTGTTGCTCGCGTTCGTCACCTTGCCGCTCTCGGCGTCGATCTCGACCTCGGAGACGGTGGCGGGGGCATTCCAGGCCTTCAGGAGCGACTCGGCCATGAGCAACTGGCCCGCCGGTCCGGGATGGACACGATCCTGGTTGAACTTGACGGCGGTTTCGTGATCGGCCTCTTCCGCCTTCTTCGTGGCCATGACGAGGGTCGTGTTCAGGTCGGCCACCGACGCACCCTTCTTCGCGGCAAGCTCCTTGAGATAGTCGCCGTATCGGATCAGCACCGCGTTGTACCCGCCATCAAAATTCGGCTTCCTCGTCACGTCATCGAACGGGGAAGGCTGGATTAGCGTGAGACGGACACCGGGGGCTTTCTCTTTGAGCGTATCAACAATATGCTCATACCCCTTCGCGTAGGCGTCGAAAATTTTCTTGTCGAACGCCCGATAGCTCGCGTCGTTCATTCCGAGCATGATCGAGACGACGGTCGGATTGTAGGCCACAACATCCCGCTGGAGCCGAACGTCGACGGGT
Organism: Planctomycetota bacterium; assembly: GCA_028291545.1. Lineage (GTDB taxonomy): Bacteria > Planctomycetota > Planctomycetia > Isosphaerales > Isosphaeraceae > JAQGHR01. Next base: position 21,193 of record JAQGHR010000159.1, read on the forward strand.
CCGCCGCCTCCGCCGCCGACGCGGTCGCCGCCCCAACCGGAGTGGACGAAGGTGATATTCGACTTCGGAAACCGAGTCACGACGAACGTCTCAACAAAGGTCGTGTAGAGCCTCTGGTCGGTGATGCTATCGCCGTAGAAGACGACGCGGTCGCCATCCTTCAAGGCGAATTCGGCGGCGAGAGCCGGGGCCGAGGCCAGAGCGAGGAGCAAGGCCAACGTGATGCGCGCGAGTTTCATGCGTCCGTCCTTCAGGGTGCGGATCGAGTGGAGAGGCAGGGGCTGTGATTGCACCGCGCCCGGGCGGTGGGATCAAGCCAAAATCTCACGAACCACGCGGCCTGAGACGTCCGTGAGCCGATAATCCCGGCCGCTGAAACGGTAAGTCAGCTTCTCGTGGTCGATGCCCATCTGGTGCAAGATCGTGGCGTGCAGGTCGTGGACGTGGACTTTGTCCTGGACCGAGTGCCAGCCGTACTCATCGGTCGCGCCATGGACGATCCCGGCTTTGAAACCACCTCCGGCGACCCACATCGTGAATCCGAACGGGTGGTGTTCCCGGCCATCGGTCCCCTCCGCGGTCGGAGTCCGGCCGAACTCCCCGCCCCAGACGACGATGGTCTCCTCCAGAAGTCCGCGGGCCTTGAGGTCGTTCAGGAGCGCCGCGATCGGCTTATCCGTCGCCGCGCAGTTGTTCGGAAGCTCGGTCTTGAGCCCGCCGTGCTGATCCCAGAGCTGGCAGCTCGATCGCTTCGAGGTCTGCGTGTGGTAGACCTGGACGAACCTCACACCTCGCTCCGAGAGCCTTCGAGCCATCAGGCATTGCTTTCCGAATAGCTCGGTCGCCGGCTCGTCCAGTCCGTAGAGAGACTTCGTCGCGCGAGACTCGCTCTCGATGTCGAACGCCTGGGGGGCCTCGGCCTGCATGCGGAAGGCCAGCTCGTAGGCCGCCATCCGCGCGGCGATGCGGCTATCGTCGGCGCGGGAGGATCGGTGAATCTCGTTGAGTTGGCCCAGGACGTCGAGTTCCTCGCGCTGACGTTGGATTGACGATCGGGGATTTCCGAGGTTCGCGATCGGGTTCTTGAGGTCGGCGACCAGCGTCCCCTGATAGGCTGCCGGCAGGAAGCTCGACGCCCACAAGGGCGCGCCCTGGGCCGGCTGAGCGGGGCTGATCACGACGAAACCGGGGAGATTCTGGTTCTCGCTCCCCAGCCCGTACACGAGCCAGGAACCCATGCTCGGGCGCGAGAAGGCCTGTTCGCCCGTATTCATTTGCAGACAGGCGCCGTTGTGGTTGATGTTGTCGGCGACCATGGAGCGAATCACGCAGAGGTCGTCCACACAACGAGCCACGTTCGGGAAAAGCTCGCTGACATCGGTGCCCGACTGTCCGTGCTTTGCGAATTTGAAAGGCGATTTCAGGAGATTTCCGGTCTTCGTTCGTTCGAGCGACGGCTTCGCGAAAGGAAGCGGCTTGCCGTTATCTCGATCGAGGAGCGGCTTCGGATCAAACGTGTCGACGTGCGACGGCCCGCCCGACATGAACAGGAAGATCACTCGCTTCGCCTTGGCCGGGAACATCGGCGATCGGACCGAGAGCGGATTGGCCTCCCGCTCCGCGGGGTCCGCGGCCCGAGCAGAACTTGCCTCTTGCGAGAAAAGTCCGGCGAGGCCGAGCATCCCAAATCCATTGGCGAATTGCTTGATGGCGTCGCGACGATGCAGGCTCTCGAAAGGCATGGTCCAAATCCTCCACCGCGGTCGTGTCTCGGGGCGGGCAAGCGTGAGAGGCCTGAATTCAGTCGATGGTGAGGAACTCGTTCGCACAGATCAGGATATGCGCGTAGGAATCCCACGCGGCAGTCTCGGAATCCCCTCGGGACTTCGCCTTGGCGAGGAATCCTTGAGCGATCGCTCGTTCCGGGTCGGTGGGATCTCTACCAAAGAGCAGGAGATAGGCTCGCTGGATGCGTGCCGGGTCATCGGCAGGTGAGTCGCGCCGGAGCCGGTCGGCGAACTCGTGGGACCGTTCCAGGACGAACGGATTGTTGAGCATGAAGAGCGATTGGGGGGCCACCGTCGTGACGATGCGACGATCGACCGGGGCGGTGGAGTCCGCCTGATCAAACAATGCGCCGAAGGTCGAGCGATCGGAGCGGATCGTGGTGACATACAGCCCACGACGGGGCGAGTTGAATTCGCGCTCGGGCGGACCTGCCAGGCGACGGTCGAGTCGGCCGGAAACCGAGAGGAGGTTGTCGCGAATGACTTCGGCTTCCAGACGGCGGCGATTCATCCGGCCAAACAGGCGATTCTCGGCATCCTGGGCCACGGCCTCCGGTGTCCCGGTGCTGGATTGCTGGTAGGTCGCGGAAAGCATGATCAGACGGTGCATCGCCTTCAGTGACCAGCCGTTCGAGACCAGGCGATCGGCGAGAAAATCAAGCAATTCGGGATGCGACGGTCGATCGCCGAGCTTGCCGAAATTGCTGGGAGTGCGAACGATGCCCTCACCGAAATGGTGCAGCCAGAGCCGGTTGACCAGGACCCGGGCCGTGAGCGGGTGACCGGGTTTCACGATCCATTCCGCCAGATCGCGGCGACCGCTACCCTGTTGGATCGGCTTCTCGGGGCTTCCGCCGAGGATGATCGGGAAGTGCCGTGGCACGGGCTCACCCAGGCGGTCGTAGCGGCCGCGAATGTGAACTCGCACATCATGACTACCCGCCTGGGAACTTTCCGGCACGCCTCCGTCTTGAGCGGCATTGGCGAATTCGACGGGAGCAGGTGCTTTGCGTCGGTGATCGTCCAACCGGGAACGCGCCGTGGAAAGCCGCTCACGCCGATCCTCGGGTAGCGCGGATTCATCGGCGGGATTGCGAATCATCAAGGGAGAGCGTTTGTCGTCGGCCGCGATCGAGTCCGCCAATTTTGTAGCCGCGGCCTCGACTTGCCCGCGATCCCCGGACAGAACGGACCGCTGCCAGGATGCGGCCGGCGAGTTCTTGTCATCGGAAAGAGCGGCCGGGCGTTCCTTCGTCCCGAGATCCTCGAATCGCCAGACGCCCGGGTGCCCCAGTCGATCCGCATGGGGGTTGCCCGCGTGGAAATCGTCGAGTATGTCTCGCGTGACGTCCCAGGTCGACGCGTCGGACCAGGAGGATATCGTCACATCAACCGTGGTTGTGTCGCAGGTATAATTACCTTTCGGCATGATGGTGAGCCGGATGCAGTCACCGGGCCGAACGGCAACGGAGGCCAATGCGTCGCCGCCAGCGCCCTGAGCGAGCGACGTGGCCCCTCCGTTCGCGACCTCGCCCGAGGCGAGTTCCCGGCCCCCGGCCGGCGAGCGATGGTCCACGTACCAGAGGATTCCGTCACCTCCCGACGGGTCCGCATCCGCGACCCTGCCGCTGATTCTCACCAGGCCGGACATCGGGCTCGTCCAGGTTACGGCGACGCCGCTTGAGGGGCCGGGATGCACGGCCAGCGATCGAGGAGGGAGCCGGAACGTGGATACCTGCTGAGCTTGGTTCGTGAGGTTCGCCGTGGCTGATCCGAACTCGGCAGGTCCATTCCATGCCTTGAGCCCGGGATTGCCCTGGATCTCGGGCACCTTCTGGCTCAGCAGCGTGGCGTTGCCGACGCCCAGGGCTTCACTCCACTGGCGGAGGGCGAACGGGGCCAGACCGCGAGAGGTCGCGAACTCGGCGAGATTCACACTGGCCTGATCGGCGGGCCGGTTCTGATACTCCCAGAGCGCGATGAGATCACGGTGGGATTGAGGCTTGAGTGTGGATGCGAATTCCGCGTATTCTTTCGCGGTCAGGGCCTTCAACTCCGCGTCGAGTGTCGCAAGCCGCTCCTGATGGGCCTTGCGACGGGCGGTGTCGCCGGGAGAATCCAGCGGCACGCGGATGATGGTTTCGCCGGCGCCTTTGGGCGTGAGTTTCGGAAGGATGTGGGTACTGAAAAAGATACCGGCCAGCCCGTAATAATCCTTCGTGGGGATCGGGTCGAATTTGTGGTCGTGGCAGCGGGCGCAGGAGACGGTCAGCCCGAGAAACGCCTTGCTAACGACGTCGACCTGATCGTCGGCGATGTCCGTCAGGATCTTCTCCTTGTCCGCGTCCCCGTTGCCCCAGTTGCCGATGGCGAGCATGGTCGTCGCGATCGTCCCCGCCCGATTGAAACCGTCCGAACCTTCGGAGACATCGGCCGGCGGAAGGAGGTCGCCGGCGATTTGATTTTTCACGAACCGATCGTAGGGAAGGTCCGCGTTGAGCGCCTGGACGACCCAATCGCGGTAGCGCCAGGCGTCCAAGATGTCTCCCGGTTGCCCGCTTCCGCGCGAGTCGAGCGAATCGGCGTAACGAACCACGTCGAGCCAGTGCCTGGCCCATCGTTCACCGTAAGCAGGGGAGGCGAGCAGCCGATCGACAACGCGGCCGAAGGCGTCGGGGTTCTCATCCTTGAGGAAGGCGTCGATCTCTTCCGGCGTGGGAGGAAGCCCGGTCAGGTCGAAGGAGGCGCGGCGGATCAGGGTCCTCTTGTCGGCCTGAGCGGCCGGTCGGAGTCCTTTCGATTCGAGGGCGGACAGGATGAAGCGGTCGATTTCCCCCTTCGGCCAGGCGTGATCCTTGACCGCCGGGGGCGGGACGACCTTCACCGGTTGAAACGACCAGAACTGGCGCTGTTGATCGGTGATCACGTACGGGGTCGAGGCCGATCCCGGCGCTTCTGCGACGGTTGTTTCGGGCCAGGGCATGCCGATTTCGACCCATTTCGTCAGGATCGCGATCTGGTTTTCGGAGAGCTTGCCTTTCGGGGGCATCTTCGGCTCATCGCGATAGCGGATGGCGTGCACGAGGAGGCTTTCCTCGGGTTTGCCCGCCACGGCTGCGGGGCCGCTCTCGCCTCCGGTGAGGAGATTGGCCTTCGAGGTAAGCTTAAGTTTCCCCTTCGGCTTCTCGTCACCGTGACACTTGGCGCAGTGTTCCACGAGCAGCGGACGAACCTGTTTCTCGAAGAACTCCGCGTCCGCGTCGGCTCGCGCCATCGAGAGTGCGGGGACTAACGCGATCCATGCCGAAGCGAGGCCGAGAACGAAGCGAAAGCGCAGCATGGGGAGACCTTCTCGAAGCAGGAACCCGATCATCGGGTGGTCGGACCGCCTGGGTCAGGCGATCATCTCGCGGACGATCCGGCCGTGAACGTCGGTGAGGCGTTGATCGCGACCGCCGTGGAAGTAGGTCAGATTGGTGTGATCGAAACCGAGTAGGTGGAGGATCGTGGCGTGCAGGTCGTGCACATGGACTTTGTTCTCTGCTGCCGCGTAACCGATTTCGTCCGTTGCGCCGATCACGGTGCCGGGCTTGACCCCGCCGCCCGCCAGCCAGGCCGTGAATCCTCGGGGATTATGATCTCGGCCTTTGGAGCTTTGCGTCGTGGGCATCCGGCCGAACTCGCCGGACCAGACGACCAGCGTGTCATCCAGGAGGCCGCGCCGCTTGAGGTCGGTCAGGAGGCCGGCGATCGGGCGATCGGTCTCGCCGCAGTGGAGCGTGTGATTCTTGTCGACGTCGCTGTGAGCGTCCCAGTTCTCGTCGTTGTGGCCGCCGCCCGAATAGATCTGGACGAATCGGACGCCACGCTCGACCAGGCGCCGGGCCATCAAGCATTTCCGGCCGAAGTCGGCCGTCGCCTTGTCGTTCATGCCGTACAGTTCGCGCGTCTCCTCCGGCTCGCTCGCGACGTCCACGGCCTCGGGAGCATGGGCCTGCATGCGGAACGCCAGCTCGTAGCTGGCGATTCTCGCGGCAAGTTCACTCTCATGCGATCGGGCCGCGCGGTGCGGCTCGTTCAGCTTGGCGAGGAAATCGAGCTGGGCCCGTTGTTCATCCCTCGTCACGGGCGCCCTGGGCGCCAGGTTGAGGATCGGGTCGCCCGTCGTGCGGAACTGGGTCCCTTGATAGGTCGCCGGCATGTAGCCCGCGCCCCAGTTGGGCGCCCCGCCGATCGGGCCGCCGCGCGGGTCGAGAAGGACGACGAATCCCGGCAGGTCCCGGCTCTCCGTGCCCAGTCCGTAGGTCGTCCAGCTCCCCAGGCACGGCTTGCCCTGGAACAGAGACCCGGTGTTCATCTGGATGAGCGCCGAGCCGTGGGCGAAACTATCGGCGTACATCGATCGGACGATCGCCATGTCGTCGACGTGCTGGGACAGGTGCGGGTAAAGGTCGGAAATTTCGATCCCGCTCTGCCCGTGCTTGGTGAACTTTCGATTCGACCCGAGCAACGTCCCCTTCGAAACGACTCCCTTCTTCGATTCAATATCGATCGACTTCCCATTCTTCGCGGCGAGCACGGGCTTCGGGTCGAACGTATCCACCTGCGACGGGCCACCATACATGAACAGGAAGATCACCCGCTTGGCCTTCGGCGCAAATTGAGGCGCCTTGGGCGCGAGGGGATCGAGCGATGGCGCGGTCTCGGAGGCTCTGGCACCGCGGAAAAAGCCGTCCTCGGCCAGCATCGCCGTCAGCGCCAGCCCCGTGAAGCCCGCGCCTGATTGCCAGAGGAACTCGCGACGAGTTTGACCACATGGCGTCATGTCAACCCCCAAGAGTTTCTCATTCGAACAAGTCCTGGTCAATCGACCGAGATGAACTCGCTGGTGTTCAGGATCACGAGACACAACGCCTTCAAGGCTTCCGTCTTCGGATCACCGCGATCCTCGGGCTTCGGTCGGAGTTTCACTCGCCCGGCCTGTTCCCGGAGGAAGTCGAGCGAATCCGCCTGTTCGGCCGCTGAAGGTGTTCGGGCGAACGCCAGCGAGAAGGCCCTCACGATCTGGGCCTCCTCCTTATCGCCCGAGTCGCGCTTCAACCGGTCGGCGAAAATGGCGGCCTGTTCATGGAGGAACGCGCTGTTGAGCAAGGTGAGGGCCTGGGGTGCGGTCGTGGTCACGGCCCTGCGCGGACACGGCTCATTGTTCTCGGCCGCATCGAGCAGCTCAAGCTCCGGCAGGCCGAGCGTGCGTTTTACCATCACGTAGAGGCTGCGGCGCGACGCCTGTTTCGGGCTCGACACGGCCCACCCATTCCCCGGTCGCGATTGGCCGGCGAGGACGGCCTTGTCGATCACGGGCCGGACGCTCGGCCCGCCCATCTCGGGATTCAGTGCTCCTGAAACGGCGAGGATGGCATCCCGAATCGGCTCGGCCTCCAGGCGTTGGGGAGCGAATCGCCAGAGTCGAGCATTGTTGGGGTCCACGTCGGCGGCGTGGTCATCCCATCGGCTCGACCGTTTGTAGGCGGCGCTGGAGAGGATCAGGCGGTGCATGGCCTTGAGGCTCCAGCCGCGAGAGACGAATTCGGCCGCCAGCCAGTCGAGCAGTTCCGGGTTACTGCTTTCTTCGCCCATCGCGCCGAAATCGCTGGGTGTGGCCACGATCCCGCGCCCGAAGTGATGCTGCCAGAGGCGGTTGACCATCACCCTCGCGGTCAGCGGGTTTTCCGGCCGGGTAATCCACCGGGCGAGTGCCAGCCGTCTTCCGGTCGTTTTCGCCTTCGGGACCGGCTCGATGTCGGGACTGGCTCCATCAATTTGCGACAGGAAACCGGGCTCGAGCGCCTTTCCCGGTCGATGGGCATCGCCTCGGAGCATGAGGTGCGTCGGTTCCGCGGTCGTGCCGGTGTCGGTGAGGCCGAGGACCATCGGCAATCCGGTCGGGCGATAACGCTCAAGAAGTGCGATGGTACGTTCGCACTCCTGCTTGATGGCCCGCTCGGACGGAGTCAACCGCGCATCGGCCAGGGCCGTCGCTTCGCCCGGCATTCCCGCGACTTCCTTCCGATGAGGCGCGCGAAGTGTCTCGATTCGAGTGCTGGCACGATCGACCTGGCGCTTGATGGCCGCATCGAAGTCCGACAGGCGGGTCCGCTCCGACTCGCTGGCGAGCAGGACACTGATGCTCTCGTCCTGGCCACGAACGTAGGGCTTGCTCGGAGTGAGGAAGGCGAGCATACGGTAATAATCGGACTGCTTGATCGGGTCGAACTTGTGATCGTGGCATCGCGCGCAGTGGATCGTCAGCCCGAGCATGGTCGTCCCGATGGTCTTGACCATGTCGTCGAGCTGATCGAACCGATCCATCACCGGATCGGCTGGCTCGTCGTCGATCGGACCGAGGCGGTACATGCCCGTGGCGGTGCGAGACTCATCGGTCGCATCCGCAAGCTCGTCGCCCGCGAGTTGCTCAGTGAGGAACCGGTCATACGGCATGTCCCGATTCAGTGCCGAGACGACCCAATCCCGATACTTCCAGGCGTTTGGCTTCGGATCATCCCGCTCATAGCCGTGCGTCTCCGCGTAACGGACGAGGTCCAGCCAATGCCGGGCCCAACGCTCCCCATAGTGGGGACTCGCCAGCAGGCGATCCACGAGCCGCTCGTACGCGTCGGGGCGATCATCGGCCAAAAAGCAGGCGACCTCTTCGGGGGTCGGCGGCAGGCCGATCAGGTCGAAGCTGAGACGGCGCACCAGGGTCCGACGGTCGGCCTCCGGCGCAGCGGCGAGCCCTTCGGATGCCAGCGCGCGATCGAGGAAGGCGTCGATTGGATTCGAGCCATGAGCCGCCTTTGGTACCTCCGGGCGCACGACCGCGCGGAAAGCCCAGGGTTTTCCGGCTTCGTCGGGCGGTGTCGCGCCCGCGAAGAGAGCGATCAGGGCCAGGACGGCCCAGACCGCGCGACGATCGGTCATGAGAGAGACCTCGGTCCGCCGGAAGGTGGGATGTTCGGCACTTGTTGGATTTTGCGCGATTTTGAGCGGTTTTGCAAGCATCAGGCTTCGCGGACCGAAGATTCAGAGGACGTAACACTCCGATCTCCTCGGGTCACACCTCGATCTTCCACGGGGCCCTCATCGGTCGACTCAGCATCTCATCGGCCAGGACGTCGTCGACGAATCTCTCTTTCTCCGGTGACCATCGGAGTGGCTTGTTCCCCATCCGCATCGAGATATTGCCGAGGTGGCACATCGTCGCCGAACGATGCCCGATCGCCACGTCGCAGATCGGTTTGTCGCGACTGTCGAGGCATTCCAGGAAGTTCCGGAAATGGTCGTCGGATTTCCTCAACCGGGCGGCATCGTTCGGCAGGGGAGTATCCAGGATTTTCTTGTCGCTGGCCGTGATGTCTCCTCGATCGACGAAGATCCACGAGCCGTCCTCGCCGAGGAACTTGATCCCATTGTCACCGCCGTCGGTACAGACGACTTCCGTGGCGTCACAGACCCTGGAGGCATTCCCCGCATAGACATAAGTGATCTTGAAGTGCGGTGGACAATTGTAGCAGTTGGCCGCGGCCGGGGTGGCCATGTTCGATTCTGATCGAACCAAGACGGGGCCGGATTCATCCATGCCCAGGGCCCATTGGGCGATATCGTTGTGATGAGCCCCCCAATCGGTCACCTTGCCGCCGGAGTACTCGTACCACCACCGGAAGTCGTAGTGGCAGCGCTCCTTCGTGTAATCCACTTCGGGAGTCGGCCCCATCCAGAGATTCCAATCCAGCCATTCGGGGACCTTGGCGGTGGGAAACGGGCCGCCCGAGGGGTTCTCGCCGATGCGAGTCTCGACGGTCTTGATCTTGCCGAGACGACCGTTGCGGACGAGTTCGCAGGCCAGGCGAAATCGGCCATCGGACCGCTGGTGACTGCCGGTCTGGAGCACACGACGGTACTTCCTCGCGGCCTCCACCATGGCTCGGCTCTCCGAGATGGTCAGGCCCAGCGGCTTCTCGCAATAGACGTCCTTGCCGCGCTTCATGGCTTCGATGGCAATCAAGGCGTGCCAGTGATCGGGCGTGGCGATCATCACCGCAGTGAGATCTTTGCGGTCCAGGAGCTCTCGGAAGTCGGTGAATTCGGCGACATTCCTCTGCCCTCTCATCCGGAGTACGCGCCTGGCGTCGGCACGATGTCTCGCGTCCACGTCGCAAACGGCGACGACCTGGACGTCCCTTCGCGCCAGCTCCTCCAGGACGATCGAGCCTCGCGAGCCGGTGCCGATCGCCCCCATGACGACTTTTTCCTTCGCGCGACGGCTCCCGGGCAATGCCAGTGCTTCCGCCGCCGATTCCCGGGCGTACCAGAGCGGCAGGCCCGCGACAGCGAGTCTGGCCGTCGTCACCCGGAGGAAACCTCGGCGAGAGAGACTGCCGCGGATCATGGGCGAGGACTCCTGGCGGTTCGGCACGACAAGGTGCGGCGAGGCCCTGGCGACAGTATCAGATCGGAAGTGGGGGAGGAACTCCCTTGCCTCTGCGGGGGGCTCTCACTCAGAATACGCTAGTCGATACGATGGGATTGTCGAGGATGCCGAATGACTGCGGGACGTCAACGATTCGGAATCGCCGCGCTGGACGAGCAACTCGGAGGCGGGCTCCTGCCGGGGACACTCACGGTGATCGCCGGGGCGACCGGAGTCGGCAAGACCCAGCTCGGTCTGAGCTGGGCCGACTCGGGCCGCGAACGGGAGGGACGTCGCGGGATCATCTGCGACCTGACCAGCCGGGGCGATGCTCAGAATCACGCCGACTACGCTCGCAAGCTGTTCGATTGGATCGTGCGTCCCGAATCCCTCGACGGGATTGCCAGGCTCGATGACTTGTGGGACTTCTCCAAGGACCCCGGAGATTACGTCCACCCTTTTGCACGAGCCGGACGCCGGGTCACGCGACGCGACCTCGAACCCGACGACTGGCACGCCTGGAAGTCGGATCTCGCCCGGATTCTGAGGTCGGCCGCCACCTACTTTTATTCCCAGTTCGTCCGAGGAACGCGTCGAGTCGTCGTGGATGGGATCGAGCCAACTGAACGGTTCTCGGAGTCGATCCAGTTCGAGTTCTTCGAGTATCTCTACCATCAAGTCCTTCGCAAGGAGGATTCCTGGGCTGCTCGTGAGGTTTTGCGCGAGCGGTTCAGGGGGGAAGTGGAACAGGTCGAGGCGCATCGATATTCCCACGCCGAGATCGGTTGCCTTTATCTCTACACGACTCCCCATGTCTTGCTGGATGACCTCATTGGCCAGCCGATTGGTGAGGGCGATATTTTCACCAACGCGAACACGATTCTCCTGATGGGACGGACGAGGGAGGCGGGCCGCATGGGTCGCGCCCTGTACGTTGCCAAGCACAGAGGCAGCGCTTGCGGGGACGAGATCATCCCGTATCGCCTCACGGACCGAGGATTGGTGATCGAGGAGCGGTCTCGATGAGCATGGAGATCGATTTAACTGGGAAAACGGCCCTCGTCACGGGCGCGTCGCAGGGTATCGGGGCGGCGATCGCGCGGACTCTCCACCGCGCCGGAGCATCGCTCTTCCTCAACCATCCCGGCCAAGGGCAGACCCAAAGAGACGCGGACACCCTGGCCGAGTCGTTGAATCTGGCTCGAAGCGATTCGGCGTACGTCCTGGAGGCCGATGTGTCCGACGACGACGCGGTTCGGGCCATGATGCAGGCCGTTCGAGAGCGAGGCGGCGGCCTCGATATCCTGGTCAACAATGCGGGAATCCTCCGGGATCGCTCGGTTGCCAAGATGAGCGTTGCGGAATGGAGCGCGGTCCTCGACACGAACCTGACCGGGGTTTTTCTCGGCTCCAAGTATGGCCTGGAACTCCTCCGGGACGGCGGTTCGATCGTGAATCTCGGCAGCTTGTCGGCGTCGGCCGGATTTCACGGGCAGGCGAATTATGCGGCCGCCAAGGCGGGTGTCCACGGGCTGACGCGCGTCCTCGCGCGCGAGTGCGCCCGCCGCGGCATCCGCGCCAACGCGGTCGCGCCCGGCGTGATCGACACGCCCATGATGCAAGCCGTCAGCTCCGAGGTTCGCGAAGGCATGGCCCGATCGATCCCCCTGGGACGATTCGGCCGCGCCGACGAAGTCGCGGCGGCAGTGCTCTTCCTCGTCTCGCCCATGGCGTCGTACATCACCGGCCATGTCCTTGAAGTTAATGGCGGGTGGCACGGGTGATCTCAATGAGTTCGTGAGTCAACAGCCCGAGCGTTATCCCGATTTTCTCCGACGGCCCTTCTCCCAAAGTCGCAGACCATGAATCCTTCACCCGGCAACTCGGACGATGAAAAGATCGCCGATGCGCGATCGCTTTTTGGTGATGATGAGACAGCCGAGAAAAACCGGTCTCACCCGTCTCGCCGTCAGGGCGCTCCGCTCGGGGAGGGGTACGAGATCGAGGGCGGAGTGCCGGATGACGAACCGGCGCCTCCTCCGCGCGCTCCGATCGCTCCGAAACGACCTGCGGTCTCGCGTGATCGGGCCGAAGGCAAGGTGGTCGAAGAACAGCCGATCGAAGAGTCGAGCGTCGATGATGTCTGGTCGCGCTGGGGGGAGTGGGGGCCGACGCTGCTCCGGCTTGCGTTGATCGCCGCGATCACGATGGTGTTAACCTACTTCGCCTTTGGCATCGGGATCGGCACGGCGTTCCTCGTTTTGATGCTGGGCGGCGCGGCCTTCGTCTTGATGAGCTACCCGATTGCCGTCACGCTCGAACGACCCGTTCGCATGACACCCGAGCAGGCGGTCAAAGACTACTTCTCCGCCGCCTCGCATCATTTTCCTCAATATCGCCGCATGTGGCTGTTCCTGAGCACGAAAGGGAGGAGTTCGCCCGAGTTCTTCTCGTTCGCCGAGTTTCAGTCCTACTGGCAGAGGCGTCTGGGTGAGCTTCGGGGTGGGCACGTGAAATCCACCACTCCGCTCGTCTTCGAGATCTCGGACTTCCGCTCGGAAAAGAGCGCGGGGAAGACCGCCCTGGGGGGAAAGTACACCGTCACCGTGCGTTCGCGAGGGGAGTCAACCGAGCCGCTGGCAACCGTTCGCATTTCGTCGAGTTTCGTACGTGGTCCCGACTCGATGTGGTATCTCAATTCGGGAACGCTTCCGAAAGACGAGGACGGCGATCGATCGACGAAGAGCCGGTCTCGGTGAACCGAGAAACCGGACGCCGACATCTCCCTCACGCCCGGCCATTCGGTTCGACGAGGAGCCCGTAGAATCCGGGTCGGCGATCGGCAATGCGATTGATCTCATGAAGCCCGGGTCGTCGGACGAGCCGCTTTTGGCGGGCCTTGGCCAGGTCGATCTCGGCGTACAGAATCTCTTCGCGATCCGCAGAGCCGCTTGCCAGGATTTCGCCGGACGGGTCAACGATGGAACTGCGGCCGATGAAGCGGAAGCCGCTCTCCTCTCCCACCCGGTTGACCGCGATTGCATAAACGACGTTCTCGACAGCGCGGGAGGGCATCTGATGCTCGGCAACGCTCTCGGAATGCGTCGGCCAGTTCGTCGGCAGCACGAGAATATCGGCGCCGAGGAGGGCCAGAGTTCGACCGGCCTCGGGAAACACCCCGTCGTAGCAGATATGGATCCCGACGCGTAGTCCTTCCGTCTCATGGACGGCGAACGGACGGTCGCCGGGGTCGGTGAATCGATCGACTCCGAGGAACGGGAGATGAATCTTTCGGTACGAGCCGACCAACCCGTTCGGACCGATCAGCGCGCAGGCGTTGAATACGCGTTCGCCGTCACATTCGAGAAGCCCTACCACGCACGAGATCTTCAGCTCGCGGCAAACCGAAGCGATGACTTCCAGGCTCGGCCCGGGAATCGGTTCGGTGAAGGGAAGGGCTTCCTCACGTGAGGAGAAGCCGTATCCGCTCAGCGCGCATTCGGGAAAGACGACGAAACGTGCCCCGGCGTCGGCGGCTTCGCGGAGGCGGCTCGTGATGGTTTTCAGATTCTCGGAAATCGCCCCGATTTTCGGATCCATCTGCACGCCCGCAATCCGCATTCGCAGATCAGACATCGAGCTAGACTCCCGAGGGATTCCCTGGAATTGCCTTCTTACCGCGGATCAAAGCCAGGTCTCTCCATTCCGAGGCGAGGAGTGCAAAGACCCACGATCCCGAGATGATCGAAAGGGTGGCCGGAATCCAGAACGCATGCGGCCTCGCCCCCGCGATCAAGACAAACCGGCGCTCAACAGGGATTCCACCGATCGTCCAGCCACGTCGCTCCAGAGCCCTGGAGACGCCGGCCTCGGGCGGAGCGAGCATCCCGCTGACCGTGATGCGCCGGGCTTCGCCTCGTCCCAGATCGCCGGGAAACTTCACGAGCAGGGCCGCTTTGCCGTCCGGAGCGATCATCGGCACATGGACCGATTGAACCGGACCGTTCTCTCCTCGGTTTGAAGCGCGATTGACGAGGCTCGCCTCGGGTACGACGATCCCCGTCAACTCGACATGACGATTCGTGCGGTTCACGTCTGCGAAGAACTTTTCCAGACCAACGGCTCTTGGTTCTCGATCGCAACGGAACGAGGTCAGCGTATCGATTGAGGAAATCACGCAAACACCGGCCAGGACGATCACGACGATCAGATTCGCCGGCAAGAATCCGAGAATTCGCCGAGATCGAAGCGATCGGTTGAGGGAAGCGACCAGGCCAATGGGACGATCACCGATCTGCACAATCGAACGGCCTCCTCCGGCGAACGGTCTCGATCAGGAAGTCGGCGCAACGGCAGGTTCCAGGTCGAATAAGGCCGAGACACGGCGAGGATCGGGAGGCCTCGTCCAGAGACTGACCAGCACCCCGGCGATGAGGGAGATTCCGAGCCCCCAGACGCAAGGGTCGAGATCGAGCAAGTAGTAAGGGCGGAAGGCCGACCGAGGGCCGATCTCCGGGTTGGGGCCGAGCAGCCACGCCAGGCCGAGCGCCCTGGGACCGAAATACCCGACCGCGTACAGCCCGAGCGTCACGCCGGTCCCGGCGATCATGGCCGCGAGCGCCCCGGCGGCGGTGGCGCGCCTCCAGAATGCCCCCATCAGACCCGGCACCAGGAAGGCGGACGCCATGCCCGCGCTGGCGAAGACGATGATGACTTGCAGGTAATTGGGAGGATTCAGGGCCAAGAAAGCGACCACCAATCCGACAAGTACGGTGGCGGCATAACTGGCTCGCTCAATCTCGCGCTCCGAGGCATTCGGGCGCAAGAAGCGCTGATAGAGGTCGCGGACGAGGCCGGACGCGACGATCAGGAGAAAACCGCTCACCGTGCTCATCACGGCGCCATAGGGCGCCGCGAGGATCAGCCCGGCGACATAGGGGTTGGCCAGCTCGACGACCAATCGGGGCATAACCTCATCGGGATTTGTCAGGCCCGGGAGGATGCTACGAGCCGCGATGAAGATGAGGATCAGGGGGATGTAGATCAAGGCGTTGTAGAGCGTTTGATAGATGATCGAATATCGCAACGTCCGTGAATCACGGAAGGCCATCAGGCGGACCATCGTCGAGGGTTGGCCCATGCCCGTGATGGCCCACATCACGAAAAACGAGAATGCCAGCCCCACGGGGTGAAAATCCCTGCCCGCACCCGGCCCGAACGCGAATCCCGCGCCGGCCTGATCCATGCCCGCGTACGTGGCCTGGGCGAGTCCACCCGACCGAGCCAGGGCCAGAGGTAGCAGGATCAAAACCCCCGCGGCCATGATGAGGCTCTGGAACACGTCCGTCCAGATCGCGGCCAGAAATCCGCCGTACGCGGTATAAGCGACCACCGTCGTCGCGAAAAGGGCGAGCCCGACGATGTAGCCGACGTCGTGCGACGAGCGGGTGGCATCCGAAGCGAACCAGCCCAGAGTCTGGGGTGGCAGGACGATCTTCATGATCAGGGCACCGCCCTTGAACTGGGCGATCAGGAAAACGCTCAGGAAAAACATGACGAGCAGGCTCGTCACGAGGCCGAGTGTGGGGCTCGAGTACCGTTCGCGGAACAGATCCGGCAACGTGATTGCCCCGGTCTTCCGCGAGAGCTGGCCAATCCGCTTTCCCAGGATTCCCAGGATCGTCAACGGCGCGATCATGTACGAGGCGATCCACAAGCCCACGACCCAGCCGAAGGAGTAGACCAACGACGGGAAGCCGATGAACGAACCGCCGCTCATGACGGCCGCCGTGAGCGCGACGGCGACCGCCCCCATCGAGCGATTGCCCAGGAAATACTTGCGGAGAAACCCCGACTCTCGGGACGCGACGTGGTTGGCGACCACGCCCAGACCCAGCGAAACCAGCGTGAAGAGTGCGAGGGCGATCACCGGTCCCCAGTGACCTCGTAACGGATCGTCAATCATCGATCCTCCCGCGAATCAGGCTGTCCAGATCCTCCGAGTGGTCCTTGCCCAGGTCGTCTTCTTTCATCACGAATCCAACGAACCCGAGGGTAAACACCCCACACGCGCCCCAGGGCACGATGACCCCCCAGAAGAACCAGGACGGCATCCCAAAGGTCGGATGGACGTCGGCCTTCCCCAGGGGATGCGAGGGGCTGTTATATCCAAATGACGCATAGTAGACACAACAATAAAGCGTCGCGGCCGCCCACGCGGCAATGATGGCCCAACCCTCGCGACGGGCATTGCGGAGGACCGGATCTTCCCGATCGTTCGAGGCATCAACTGTCATCGGGGGAAGGCCTTGCTGAAGAAGTTCGACAGCCGCTCGGTGATATAGGTCCGTTCCGGGACCTTGCGAGACGAATGGCGCTCGGAAGGAACAGGGAGCATTTCAAACGGTTTGTCGGCCGCAATCAAGGCGGTGGCCAGTCGGGCGGAATGGCGGAAATGCACGTTCTCGTCGAGCATCCCATGGATCACGAGAAGTCGGCCCGACAAGGAATTCACTTTCTCGAGGACCGATGACGACTTGTAGCCTTCCGGGTTGTTCTTCGGAGTGCCCATGTACCGTTCCGTATAACCCGTGTCGTATCCGTCCCAGTCCGTGACCGGAGCAATGGCCACACCGGCTCGAAAGACATCAGGGGCGAGCTGAAGGCACCGGAGCGTCATGTAACCGCCATAGCTACCCCCGGTGATTCCGACGCGAGCGCTATCCACCTCGGGATGGCTTCCGGCGATGAACTTGACGCCTTCCATCTGATCGCGGACCTCAACCTCGCCCATCCGCCTGTACAAGGCCGATTCGAAAGCGAGCCCGCGACGGGCCGACCCGCGATTGTCGAGCTTCCAGACGGCGAATCCCTGCTCGGCGAGGAACTGAGCGGTCAGATCGGCCGTCATCGCCCACGAACTCGTCACGTTCTGGACGTGCGGACCTCCGTAGACCATGACAATCAGCGGACTCTTCGTTCCGGGCACGCACGAGCGCGGCGGATAGTATGCCCCGTGCAATAGGACACCGTCGCGATTCTTGAATTCGGTCAGTTGCGGCGCGACCAGGTCCATCGTCTCCACCCGAGGGTCGGCCGCCGCGTCGTCGAGAGTCGCCAGGATCTTGCCGTCGCGGTCGCGAATCGTCGTGACCGGAGGCGTCTTGAGATCGGAGAAGGTATCAACGAAATGGTTGGCGTCCTCAGCGACCACGATGCGATGAGTTCCTGATTCGGGGGTCGCACGGACGATCGTCCCGCCTTCGAGCGACACCCGGTAGAGGTTCGCCTCAAGGGCTCCGTCCTTGCCGGCCGTGAACCAAACTTCGCGTCTCTTCGCGTCGAGGCCGACGACCGCGTCGACCGGCCAATCGCCCGAGGTGATCGTTCGTACTAACTTTCCATCTCGATCGCGAAGTTCCAGGTGGCGAAAGCCCGTCCGCTCGCTCGACCAGAGGATTTCGCCGGTGCCGGGTATGATCCGGAGATCGTTGTGAAGGTTGACATACGTCTCGGCGCGATCTTCGACGACCAGCGTCCGCTCGCCGGTCCCGACATTCACGCGTAGCAGCCTGAGCGTTTTCTGATCGCGGGAAAGGATCTGGACCAGGAGATCGCCCGGCCCATCCCAATCGACGCGAGCCAGATAGAAATCCTCGGCGGGCTCAGCAAGGTTCAGCCAGGTCGTCGCACCCCCGGACGCGGGGACAACACCGAGGCGAACCAGGGCGTTCTCCGCGCCCGCGAACGGATATCGGTGGGTCTCGGCCGAATAATTCGGGCCGTCCTGGTGCGCGATCGTATACAGAGGAATGTTTCGCTCATCGGTCTGTTGATAGGCGATTTTTGATCCGTCCGGCGACCACCAGTACCCCGTGAAACGGCCGAATTCCTCCTGGGCGATGAACTCCGCCAACCCGTTGGAGATTCCATCGGCGGCCCCCTTGGAGAGCTGAATCTCCCGCCCCGATTCGACGTCTTTCGTGAACAGTTCCCCGTCGCGGACGAACGCCACGGCGGAACCGTCCGCCGACGGTTTCGGATCGATCTCGGGGGAAGGTGTCTCCGTGAATCGCTTGAGTTCCCCGCCCGGACGATAAAGGAAGAGATCCCCGCCGATCGGCACGACGATCAGATCCGATCCGGACGCACGCACGACCTGGGTGATGCCGGTCTCGCGGAGCCTTTGGCGCTCTCGACGAAGCTGTTCTTCCTTGGAGACGGTCGCGTCGGTATCCCCCCCATCGGGTGCCCTTGCGATGACCCGCGCGAGCGGATCGGCTCCGAGCTCCACACTCCAGAGCGCCCGTGCCAGGCTATTCGATTCCGATTTCAGATAGGTGACAACCTTGCCATCCCTCGCAAAGCTGATTGCACCGGGGACGACGGTCCCGGGGTGGGGCAAGGTTGCGACGTCAACCGCTCGGATCCGCGCCCGGCGCGGGACCGGCTCGTCCGCTGCCCGGGAGGAGGTCACCATGAGGACTCCGATCGCGAAAATCGTTGCGATCATGCCGCGACACATTCCCGATAACTCGGGATAGGAGGTTCGGTCGGCGATCTGTCGGTCGGGGCCGGAGATCGCGTTGTCAACGACGCCGAGTTTGATCGCCGCGCCGTGATGATGGGCGCCCAAGGCCACGTCGATCATGCGAAGTCTCGTCCTGGCCAGATGAGGGGCGCGAGTGAATGCATGGCATTCCTCCGGACCGTGGTTCCCGAGCCTACACCGAGAGGGGAAGGTGGATCAATCCCGTAGATCGGCCTTCCCAGCTTATCGAGGAATGAGGTACGTGGCGACAAGCCACGCCCGAGACTTTTCCGGGACTCCGCATGTTTCGAAACGCGTCAACCTCACGGTGAATCGCTCAGGATATCCCGGCATTCGATAGGGAATCATCGCGACTCGCGTCGATGAGACCGAGCGAGGTCGCTCGCGATTTCAAGACAAGACGCGTGACCTCCGGAATGCACCCGATCCGGATCGGGTCCTTCGCTCCGATGCCCTGGCTGACGAACATCAGGGTCTCTCCGACGCGGAAGAACCCTCGATCAAACCGGCGGCTGAAGCGGCTCGGAGTCAGAACGGGACCAAATCCAGGCAATCGAACCTGACCGCCGTGGTTGTGGCCACACAACATCAGATCGACGCCCCACTTCGAGGCCTTGTACACCTCGTCCGGCGAGTGGCTGAGGACAATGCGAATTTCCGTCGCCGGGAGGTCCCGAAGGCCCAGATCCTTGCCCCATGGATAGGACGTACCGCCGAGGGCAACGCGATTTTCACCAATCTCGAGCACGGTCCAGCGACCTTCGAGGGTCCTGAATCCGGCCGATCGAAGGGCGCGGCGGAGGTTGCGAAAATCGTGGCGGTAATCATGATTCCCGAGAATCGCAAACTGCCCCAGTCGGCCTCGCAAGCGTGAGAGGACCGGGACCACCCAATCGATCGCGCCGTCGTGATCCAGGAAGTCGCCCGTGATCATCACGAGGTCCGGCTCGGCACCATCACCAATCGCGGCCTCGATCACCTCGTCGAAGAATCGCCGCGAGTAGGTCGGCGCGAAATGGAGGTCGGTCAGATGGAGGATGGTTAATCCGTCCAACGATTCCGGGAGGCTGTCAATCGTCAATTCCCACTCGTTGAGTTGCAGCCGAAATGCGTCGTTCCCGGGGATTCGAAGGAGCCACGCCCTGCCGGACGGCCCGATGAGAGACCCGAGCCCATGCCGTGACGCAAGGTCAATAATCCGAGACCGAAGTCGGTTTGCACCGGGGGGCCTGCAACGCAGGGAACGCGCGAAGGTTATCGTAGGTAGAGCGACGATCACAGTGCCGATGCAAACGACCGAATAGGCGCGTACGACCGTGGGCCATTCCGTCCAGGCCGTGTTCGAGAGCGACCAGCCCGCGACCACCCCAGTCAGTCCGAAGAGTGCGACCCCTGCGAAGACGGCGCGGTCCATCCAGGGCAGATTCATGCCGTGGCCATGCGCAACGTTTAATAGCAGGATCGTGTGGGTCACATGACCGATCGCGAATGCGGTCAGCAGCAAGTAGGTGGCCGTCATTCAGGAACTGGCCTCAGGGGCGAGGGTTGGCTCATGTTTAGTCGGTAGCGGCGGTCGGGGCGGGAGTGCAATCCGTGCTGTCGGAGGGAGGGTGAGCCTGTCGCAGAGACTGTTCGACCGCTTCCGTAAGTCGGTCGGCCCGAAACGGCTTGTAGAGGACCGTTTGCAGGCCTTCCTGCCTCGCCTTGACGATCGAGTGGGTCGGGTCGTAGCCGAAACCCGTCATGAGGATGACCGGCATGCCGGGCTGATCGGCTCGCAATCGTCGAAAAACCTCGTAACCATCCAGGTCGGGCAACCGGATGTCGACCATCACCAAGGAATAGGGCGATTGCCGCGCCATCGCGATCGCTTCGTGGCCGTCGCGCGCGGTCTCGACCGTCGCCCCAAGCCGCCCCAGCAGATGATGGGCCGACTTGCGGACGGATTCATCCGCGTCCACGACCAGCAATCGGGCGTTGGCGAGCTGTTGCGCGGGTTTGATCCCATCCCCTCGCGGTTCCGGGGCGATGGTCGACCCGACCTTCTGGATCAGGCTGCGGATCTCTCTGGCGCGGAAGAGCAAGTGCTTCAGACGATTGATCACCTCGTCGTCATGCCCCGCATAGCGGTCGAGGACGGTGGTGGCGTCGCTCAGGATGTCGTCGAGGGGCAGGGCCAGCTCGCGGCTGATGGCCTCGACCGAGGCCGTGGCGGTACTCAGCTTTTCCGCCTGGAGCAATTCCAGGGTGTTGAGCGCCGAGGCGACATTCCTGGCATAGATCTCCAGGAACTGACGATCACGATCATCAAAGGCACCCGGCTGAGCGTTCTCAACGTTCAGGGTTCCGATGACCGTCGCGTGGTAGAGCAGGGGGACCGTGAGCGAGCTGCGAGCGCCGGCGGCGCCTTCCAGGTAGAGCGGATCGTTGGTCGTATCGGGGCAAAGGTAGCTCTGACCCGTCGCCGCGACGAATCCCGTGACGCCGTTCCCTTCTTTCCTCGCGAACAGCTCACGATTCGCCGCCAGGGGGGTCATCCCTTCCGTCAAGAGCGGCACTAGGCGGCTTGTAGGACGGTCGAGCAAGCGGATCTCGATGAAGTCGAGCCCGAGCAGGTCTTTCATGTGGCGTGCGATATTGTATTTCAGCAGATCGGTCCGTTCCTCGACCCCCATCTCCGCGAGCTCGTCGGGCGTGAGGTCCGCAAGCTCCTCGCCGGCCTTATGGATCGCGTTGATCTTCTGTTCCTGCTGCATCTCCACGGTGACGTCGCGCGTCAACACGATCAGATGAGAAGGGCGGCCATCGTGGTCGAAGACCGGTGTTACGAGCACCCTCAGGTAGTTGTTCGCGCCCACGCGAATCAAGGTCGAGGAAGGCTCTCTGGTCCCGAGCGACGAGGTGAATGGGCAGGGATCGGGCCCGAGGATCTCCGGTGACCCCAGGGCACGATAGAACGTGTTGCCCACCGGGCCCACTTCGGACACGACGAGTTTCTGGAATTCCGGGTTCGCCCAGATGATCTTGAGCTCCGGGTCAACGACGGCCACGCCGTCGGCGATTGCATCGAGGATCTCATCCGCCTGGATCGCCACGCCGGCCCATCGCACGGACGCGAGCTGCGCAGCGTCGACATAGACGCCCGCGAACGAATGTTGCCGCAAGAGCACGAGAGCCCGCGCCATCGTCCTGGCCACGACGACGTCAAACGACAGCGACAGGAGCTGTCGGACATCGGCGGTGGCGCCGGGATCGCGTTCAATGACGAGCAGTCGGGGCTTGTCGGCCACGCGAGGGGGGCTCCGCCGGGGCGCATCGGCTGGCCCTGCCGTCGGATTGGGCCTTCGCCTCGTGACTAATTCCAAGTCATGGTAACCCTAGCTCGGCCCTGCGGGCAAGTGTCACTCTCACAGACCCACCCTGGCGACGCTGGAAAGATTACGGAAGTACCGGTGGCCGCCTATCCTTGACACTTCCTTTGAAGCCGTCATACCATCGCGTCTGCTCCGGCCCCGCGCCCTGAAAGGACCCGGCTCATGGTGCCGCCTGATCGATTGACGTCCGAAGGCGCGGCTCTGCTGGTCGTGGATGTCCAGGAAAAGCTGGTCCATCGACTCCGGTTCGGGCCGCTTGTGATTGCGAATTCTCATCGGCTCGTCGTTGCCGCGCGGGTCCTCCAAATCCCCGTATTCGCGACGGAGCAGTATCCGAAGGGGCTGGGTCCCACGATCGATTCCCTGGCCGAATTGATCCCCGAACGGCCGGCCAAGACGACGTTTCATTGCGCGGGAGCCCCGGGACTGCTTGCGAGCCTTGCCGACGCGAACGTTCGCCATGTCACGCTTGTTGGAATCGAAGCCCACGTTTGTGTCTTGCAGACCGCGCTGGAACTGCTCAAGCTCGGGTTCCGCGTTCAGATACCCGCCGATGCGGTCGCGTCGCGCGCCAGGATGGACTGGGAATTCGCCCTTCGCCGCCTTGAGCATTCGGGCGTGACGGTCACCACTTCGGAGGCGGTTTTGTTCGAGTGGACCGAGCGGTCCGATCACCCCGAGTTCAAAGCGATCAGCGCGCTCGTTAAAGACTTCGTGCCTCCTTCACCCGCGTGAACACCCTCTCCAATTCGTCCCTCGATCGAGGATCCGACCGTGCCGATCTCGCCCCGTCCCGGCTCGCCCGCTCCGCTGAACCCCTCGGCACGCGTCCTTCTCGGACCGGGGCCTAGCGAGGTCTCTCCTCGCGTCCTGTCCGCGATGGGCATGCCGCTGCTGGGACACCTGGATCCCGAGTTCGTCGCGCTGATGGATGAGACCCAAGATCTCCTGCGCTACGCGTTCCGCACCGAGAACCGGCTGACGATGGCCGTCTCGGGAACGGGCTCCGCCGGCATGGAGGCCGTGGTCGTGAACCTGATCGAGCCCGGCGACAAGATGCTCGTCTGCGTCAACGGTGTATTCGGCGGGCGGATGGTGGATGTCGCCCTGCGCGCCGGGGCCGAGGTCACGGCCATCGAACGCCCCTACGGCGAGGTCTTCGACCCTCAGGAAGTCCGCGACGCCATCCGCAAGGTTGGTCCCAAAGTCGTGGGAATCGTCCACGCCGAGACGTCCACCGGGGCCTGGCAGCCGGTCGAGGAGATCGCCAGGTCCGCCCATGAGGCCGGTGCCATGATTGCGATCGACACCGTGACCAGCCTTGGCGGCGTGCCGGTGGAAATCGACGGCTGGGCGATCGATGCCGTGTACTCGGGTACTCAGAAATGCCTGAGCTGCCCGCCCGGTCTTGCCCCGGTCTCGTTCAGCCCACGCGCGGTCGAGTCCATCCATGCCAGGAAGTCGAAAATCCAGAGCTGGTACCTGGATATGACAATGATCAGTCGCTACTGGGGCTCGGACCGCTTCTATCACCACACGGCACCCATCAGCATGAACTACGCGCTCCGCGAGGCCCTCGCCCTGGTCGTTGAGGAAGGGCTGGAGGCTCGGTGGCAGCGTCATATGACCAACCACCTCGCTCTCAAGGCGGGTCTGGGTGCGATGGGGATCTCGTATATCACGACCGAAGGACACCAGTTGCCGCAGTTGAATTGTGTGCGCATCCCCGAGGGAATCGACGACTTGACCGTACGCAAGCGACTCCTCAAAGACTGGGGGATCGAGATCGGCGGCGGCCTCGGCTCGCTCAAGGGCCAGGCGTGGCGGATCGGCTTGATGGGTCATGGTTCGCGGCGAGTCAATGTCACCCTGTTTCTGGCGGCGCTCGAGACCTGTTTGCGTGAACTGAGTGCCGCGATCGCCCCCGGCGCGGCTCTGGCCGCGGCGGCCCAAGCCTATGCGGCGAATGATGCCACGGTCCAGGCTTGAACCGGACCCAAGTGCTGATGGCGAAAGGGCCGAGTCGTCCCCAATCCGAATCTTTTCGGAGAAGGGACTTGATCGGCATCCGGATGCCGATTAAACTTCCCTGTATTGATGGGATCGGAGCAAGCGGCCCAGAACGAGGGGAGACCTACCGTGCGCGAGTTCGACAAGCCGATTGGGCGGGCGTGGCGACGGATGCGGTTTCAACGGTTCCTCTCCGCGCTCGTCTGGTGCTGGGGAGCGGGTCTGGCCGTCGTCGCCGGGATCATCGCCTACGAGAAGATCGCCGACCGGAACCTGCCCGGCGCTGACTGGATACCGTTCGCGGTTGCCGGAGGCATCGGCCTTCTGACGGCGTTGTTGATCGCAATTTTCAGCGGTCCCAGCCGCGTCGATGCCGCGGTGGCGATCGATCGGCTGTTCGGCCTGAATGACCGCCTCGCGACGACCTTGACGCTGCCGCTCGAACTCCGCGAAACGCAGGCCGGCCGGGCGTTGATTGCGGACACGCTGAGGCATGTCGGCGATCTTGATATCGGCTCGAAATTCGGCCTGGCCTTGCCCCGAAGAGCCTGGATTCCGCTCGTCCCGGCTCTCCTTGCCGTCGGCCTGATGTTCGGTCCCGATTGGACCAAGACGCAGGCGGGCATGCTGAGCAAGAAGAGTGAGATGATTGATAAGGAAGTCGCCGCGAAGCAGATGAAGACGATCGCCAAGTCGTTCGCCGAGAAGAAGAAAGAGGCCGAAGCGCAGCAGCTCTCGGCCGAGACCCAGAAGATCATGGCCGAGATCCAGAAAGCGACGGAGAAGCTCGCCAAGAGCCCTCCGACCGAGAAGGATAAGGCCATGGTCGAGATGAACAAGCTGCAAGACACGCTCAAGGAGCGTCAGAAGCAACTCGGCACGGCCGAGCAGATCTCCAAGCAGTTGCAGCAGATGAAGAACATGTCAAACGAAGGCCCGGCCGACGAATTCGCCAAGGACATGGCCAAGGGTGACTTCGAGAAGGCGGCCAAGGAGATCAAGCAACTTGCCGAGAAGCTCAAGGACGGCAAGATGAGCGAGGCCGAGAAGAAGGCGCTCAAGGAACAACTCAACGAGATGAAGCAGCAAATGCAGAAGCTCGCCAACCAGGAGCAGCGCAAGAAACAGCTAGAGGAAGCGCTCAAGTCCGGTGCCATCAGCAAGGAGCAATTCCAGCAGCAGATGGACAAGCTCACCGAGCAGTCCAAGGATCTCCAGAAGATGGCGCAGATGGCCCAGCAGCTTCAGAAGGCCGCGGACGCCCTGGCCCAGGGCGACACGAAGAAGGCGGCCGACGCCCTGGGAATGACCGAGCAACAAGTCGCCGAACTGGCCAAGCAGGCCCAGGAGCTGGAGTCGCTGGATTCGGCCATGGCCGATCTACAGGACGCCAAGAACGGCATGGCGAACGACGGCATGAACCAGCTCGGCGACCGGATGGACGGCATGAACGGTCTCGGCCAGGGCAACCGCCCCGGCAATGGTGGCCAGGGCCTCGGTCGCGGCCGTGGGCAGGGCGACCGGCCGGAGGCGGAGGACAAGACGGCCTCCTATAACACGAAGACCAAAGGTCAATTAGGCAAGGGCAAGGCGATCGTTGAAGGCCTCGCCCAACCCGGCAAGCAGATGAAGGGCGCGACCTTCGAGGAAATTCAGGGCACGGTCGAGGCTTCGGCCGCCGAGCAGGCCGAGGCAATCTCGAATCAGAAGATCCCCAAGTCGGTCAAGAAGCACGCGATCAACTACTTCGACATGATCCGTAAGGGTCAGTGAGGACCGAGATAAAACGCAGAGAGCGCGGAGTGAAGGGTGGGATCCTTCGCAATTCCACCCTTCACTCCGCGCTCTCTGCCTTCTCGGCGGTTCATCTCGCTTCCTTCACAGATCGCCCGATCCCCGGCTCCTCGGCTTCTGGATATCGGTGACGAGCTTGCCCGATTTGAAGATCGAGACCGTCCCGGTGGACTGGGAAACGCTGAGGGCGATCGCGTCCGTCACCACGGTAATCCCGGCCGCCGCCTCGTGGCGGGCACCTAGACCTTGCGGAAGTGGCTCCGCAGGGTAGGACTGTGGGTTCAGGTAGCGGCCCGCGCTGAGGAGCACACCGTCCCCTCGGACGAGGAATGCGCCATCAATGGCGGAGAATTCCTTGATCGTTTCCTCCAGGCGCGGATCAAGGACGTTGCGCTCCTCTTCCGGGTAGCCGTGAAATGGGTTCATCACGAGTTGCCGGCTCTGCGTCAAGACGCGGTCGGAATCGCCCAGGATGAACAGAGTCCCGACCGGCTTGCCTTCGCGTCCTTCCAGCCCCAGCTCGCTCGCCAGGGTCAAGAGCCGTTCAAAGACCGTCGGCTTGACGTCAGGCGGGAGAAGATCGGCCGCCGATCCGGCGAACATCTCGACCTCCGTACCGAGGTCGAGCACGAGCACGGTGTCGATCGTGCCGGAGCCGTCCAGACCCGTCAGGCAGACCACGCGATCGCCGCTGCACACGAGTTGCTCGGCCCCCGCGACGAGGATGCCCACCTTCACCTGACCGATCCGCGTCATCGGGATATCCGGCACGCGAACCACGGCGCAGAGGTCGCCCCAGCCCTCCGGCGCCTGGAATGTGGCCCGCCTGGAGACCAGAATCACCCGGAAGTCCACATCCTGAATCAGGTCCGCGAGGTCCGCGTCCTCTTCCACCACGTCCGCGTGAAGCATGACGACACGCGCCGCGACTTCGCGAGCAATTGCGTGAGCGTGTCGAACCAGGCTTCGCGTGAGAATTTTCACGGCTTCGCGGCTCCGGTCGCCTTGATGGGCGCCGATTCGATGGCAATGCTCAGAATGCCCAGATTGTCTCGCTGTTTCCGTGCGTCCTTCGACTCTGTCTGTTCGATTCGGAGGACGTTCTTCCCGACCGAGAGCCCCATCGCCGGGATCGGCACGCGGACTCGTTGCGGGGTTTCATTTTGCGACGGGACGTGGACGTTCAGATCATCCAGGCGCACGCCATTGAGCGACAATCGAGTGCGCAATTGTCCCATCTTGACCATCTCCGAGAACTCGGGAGTTCCTTCCAGGCCGATGACCTTGACGACATCCATGACCAGCGACGACGGCTGCAAAGGAACCTGACGAAGTTCAAAGGTCACCTCGACCGGAGCAATTTCCGGCTGTGGCGGATCGAGATCCGGCGTGACGCGATCGCCCAAATGATGACTGTTGGGATCGACGACGATCCGCGTGGCAGGCGCGAGGGTCGAGATTTTACGCACCCGGTCCCTGGGGACCGCGAAGCGCCCGACGTAGGGTGCGTCGAGGGTCAGGTTGGCCTCATCGATTGCGACCAGTGCGGCCTCGATTCGATCCAGATCCCGAATATCGTTCCCAGGCGCGGTCCGCCACTCGACCCGGACCCAAAGCCCGCTGATCGGATCGGCCGAGGCCGCGGCGCGGCGAAAATGAATGCCCGAGACGTCGGCCCAGGAGGGCCGAATGGTCTTGCCGTCGAGTTGAAAGCTCAGCCGATCACCGTCGGCACCGAGAAATCGCCCGAAGAGCTGGTCGCCGGAGAGCAGGCGCACTTCATCCTGGGCCGGCTCAACTTCAAATCGACCGGTCGGCTGCGTGAAACGGACCAGGCTGAGATCGTCTACGACCGCTCCCAGAGTCTTGAGAGGTTGGACGACACCCAGAGTTTCGGTCGCCATCCGGATCTCGAACAGCGGCCCACCGAATCCATGACCATGCGCGAGCTCATCTCCATCAACGGACAGGGCAGCCCTCTCCGGTTCAAATTTCACCGCCAGACGATGCCAGCCCGGCTTTCGGACCAGGCGCTGGACGTTCAGCGCCGGTCCGCCCGGTGTTTCGACCGCGAGGGTCTCCTCCGCCCAGCCCAGCACGACCCGAACGGTGGTGCTCTCGGAGTTTCCTCGGCGAAAGGTCAAGTCCACGAACCAGCGTTGACCGGGCACGCGCTCGCCCTCGTCGAAATAGGCAAGCTCAAGGCGACCCGAGCCGAGCGGTTCGACGAGTCTCATGGTCAACGACGAACCGCCCGCGGGGAGCCTCGCGGCACGATCTCCGACGAGGTGGGGTATTGCGACCAGGTCGGCATCTCCCCCAGGAGACCAGCGGTTAAAATCCAGGGTCTCGAAACCGTCCTTGAGGGACTGCACCTCGCCCGGACGCTGAATGACCGACGTGACACCATGACGGTCGACCTGGAGCGGAGGATGATCCGATCCTGGATCAACTCGGATCGTCGACCCATCGATCGAGAGTAAACGGCCCGAGAGGCGGCTCCAGGACCCTAATTGGATCTGGAACGGCGGTGGCCCGGTAGACGGTTCCGGGCCGGGACCGTCGACAGTGATCTCACCAATCTTGTCCAGGGGGATCGCTTCGCCCTGGTCGGTCTGGAAGCGGAACGAGCCCGCCGTCGCCTCGACAATCCTGCCCGCGATCCGCCTACCATCCGGGAGCTCGGCGGTCTCCACGCGTTTTTCGCCCGCCGCGGGCACCTTCTGGGCCATCGCAGGCTCGCCCGCGAGGTCGAGGACGCTCGCCGCCAGGGCGAGGAATAAGAGCCGCCGAAGCCTGGGAAGGTTGTCCACGATTGATCTCCCCTCTTGGGATCGCCGACTGGAGTCGATGTCTACCTCACCTAGCATCGCGATAAGGACTGGATTCGATCAAGAACCCTTCCCCAATTTTCGGGATGGAAACGAGAAGAGCCACACGAATCCCGGGTGGGACTCGCGTGGCTCGACGGCGTCCGGAATTTGATTGGGAATTGGCTAGAGGTCGTCCTCGCACCGAGACCCCATCCCGGAAATTGCCAGATCGTTATTGCGTGGTCGCGATCGGAGGTCCGCCCGCACGGCGGAGGTGGTCTTTGTCGAAGTAGACGACCTCAACCCGATGATCCACGTGATTGAATGGGATCGGGTAGTCGGACCAGTACAGCTCGTCGTAATAGATCGTGCACTTATAGTGGCAGTGGACGAGCTGACAGGAGCCGGCAAGGGGATAAATCTTGACCGGATCGACCTTGTCGCCGATCTTCTCGATGAGGAACCGCGCGTTGTTGCGCTGGACCTCATAGAACGGCGGACAACCGTTGCGGAACTTGGGCACCTTGGCCCAGACCTCGGCTTCGCTGGGCGGATCCAGGCACGTCGGCGGCGCGAATTCACCGGGAATGGGATCGAGGATGGGTACTCGATCTCGTTTCTCTCGCTCAATGTCCTCTTCCAGCCGCTGCTGCTGCGACGGCAGGATGGGCCAGGCGAACGACCAGCCGGTCACGTGGAGCGGCGAGATGCTTCGAAAAACGTACGAGAGTCCGCAGCCGGTCGCCCCGGTGGAGACGGCCGCCAGCAGGACCCCCGACAGGAGGCCGCGAACCCAGCGTGGGGTCAGCGGGCCGCGATGCCGCGCGGAACGGGTCATGATCGTTTCCCCTCCATGGGATGAGCGCGTACCGGGCGGGGGGCACTCCGGCCCCTCCGACGTCTCCGCGAATCCGCGCCGAATGGCTCGTTCGGGCTACACACGACGCCTCACAATACACGTTGCGTCGTGTGGTTTCTGGCTGTCTATATCGAACGAGCAAGGCTCCGCATGTGAGGAATTCCCCGGAGACGAGGGATTGATTTCTCCGGAATCCTGCCGGCACCCTGCGTGTGAACCGTCAATTGGTACGCCATTTCGCGACAATTGATAACGAATTGCCGCAATCCACCAGGGGAAGGTGAAATTCCTCTGCGAAATTGATGGGACCCAACAAGAAAGCCGCGAGGGCCACGGGGAGCGATTCCCCATGACCCTTCGCGGCGGCGCCTGCACGCGTCTCGGCAGCCTCACGTCGTCAGGCTGATCGTCTTAATAGGCGAACAGACCGAACGGATATGGCGTGAAGAACGGCCGGGTGTAGTGCTTACGGAAGTCCAGCCACCAGATCCCGTCATCCCATCGCAGCGTGACGGCACGCCAGTCGAGAGGAACCTCGGGGTAGGGATAGAAGGGTCCGATATTCGGCCAGGCCTGCCAGGGGTAGGCCGTGGGGTAGCCGACGGCCGAGAAGTTGCCCGGAGGGGCGTAGCTGGGCCATGCATAGTTGGGCTGGCCCGACTGGTAGGCCTGGGCCGGTCCAGTCATACCGGCCGCGCCCTCAGGTAGCGGACCGTCATAGGCCGGTCCGGTTGTGGCAGGCCCGGCGACCATTCCACCCTCAACCATTCCACCTTCGACCGGTCCGCCGACCATCCCGCCATCGACTGCACCGCCGCGATGATGCAGACCACCCATCGCGACCTGGGCCGGCTGGCCGGGCTGGTACTGGACAGTTCGCACGCGGGTATCGCCCGTGACCTGAAGCCGATCCACAACATTGATGACGCCGGGAGCCAGACCGGCACGACGAACCGCTTCGGCCTTCAAGGCGGGGTTCGAGACGGTCCCGACGAGCAGAACCGTGCCCTCGCGAGTTTCAATCGCGATGCGTGACTTGTTCAGTTCGGAATGCGACCGGAGGGACGCGGCGATCGCGTCGGCGGTGCGCTGGTTTGGGCTGAAGGCTGCGTCCTGCGCCATCGCCGGAAGGGTGGCGGTCGCGGCCAGGAGGCCGAGGGCGGCCGAAATCCGTTTCAGAGCAATCATGGGCCTATCCTTGCTCCCGCCAATGGCCGACGGAACCGGGGCCGGACGGCGAGCGGGTCGCGCCGACCGGGTCGGAGAAACGCGGGCCGGGATCGACGGCGATCGGCGGAGGTGGATCAAGGGGTCGACTCGTTCCGATCGGCCTCGTCCTTGGGCCGACGGTCGAACTATGGCGCGCCGAAACGGGCGGGTCAAATCGGCGCGCAAAAAAAGATCGAGGCAGAATCGCCCCGATCTTCCAGGTTCATTCAGGCTCATGACTTAGCGCTGAAAAAAAATCAACTCAGCAAGGCCGCCTCGGCCGAGGTCGTTCGGTCCTTTGAAGCGGTCAAAGGGATCGAACCACCGCCAGCGATCATACCGATCAGCAAGACCGTCATGGTCACACCGGCAAAGAGGGCAAATTGTGAGTCATGTCGTCCACACAAAGCTCCCGCCAGACCCAGTCCGAATAGCGCGATCACGAAAATCCAGCGACCACGCTCAGCCCATCGTGTGCGAGGCATCAGGCGAGTGAGGCACAGAGCCCCGATCCCGATGATCTGAAACAACAGGACAAGGCTCTCGAGCACAACACAGGACGGCAGGATGGACAACTCCATACAGGCTCCCTCCTTGGGCGCTGTAAGGGGATCAGGTCGGGCAATAGTCTCGCAGTCCGTCGCGAGATTCGAAAGATCCCAGAAGCAGCTACGGGGCCAAGCACGCCGCGATCCGGGAAAATCGGTCATGCTCCGGCCAATCAACCCGAGAACTTGAAGAAAAACGGACACAGGCCGATTTATTTTGGGCCTGTGTCCGTAATGTTTACAATCAGGTATCGGTAAACCTTGCAAAAGTTGGAAGCCTCAGCGTCGTTTCCCCGTGCCGCCAGCGTTTTGCGTCTTCAGGACCTTCGCGGCACCAATGTCTTGCACCTTCCAACCCTCTTTTTCCTGGCGGAGCTGGAGAGTACGGGTGGTGCGCTTGTTATCCTCTTGCTTGCCGACGATCACCCCCAACATTCCGGAACTCTTCCGGGTATTGGTACCCATCACTTTCATGCCAGCTAGTTCATTGGCGACGCCCTGAACGTCCTCGGTCGAGGCTGACTCGCTGAGTACTGCCTTGAAGAAGGCGATATGGTCTTTGCCAGCGTCGTTCTCGGCATGCTTGGCGGACGCTTCTTTGATACGCACGGGATCGTGAGACTCGAGGGCGCTCAGGAAGCTCTCGGCACCCTTGATCGGGGTCGAGAAATCGCTTGAGGCCAGGGCTCCGCCTCCACCCGGGCCGCCGCCGGCGGGACCCATTTCACCGCCGGGACCGCCGGGCGGGCGAGGTCCCTGGGGTGCCCCGGGATTTTGGCCGGTCATCCCTTGTCCGGATCGTCCTGGGAGACTGAGGCTCTTTCCAGGTCCCCCGCCAGCTCCTCCGGGAGGGGCGCCAAGCGCGGCCTCACCACCCGCCACCGCTGACCCACCATAACCGCCTGGCGGCATGGGCGAGTTACCTCCGATATTCTGGCCCGAGCCGCCCCCGGCGACGGCTGTTCCACCGTAGCCCCCCGGCGGCATGGGCGAGTTGCCGCCGATGTTCTGCCCGCTGCCGCCCCCGGCAGCACCCAATGTTGGCGCTTGGATGGCCGCCGCCGCTCCAGCGCGGCTGCCCGGAATCGGTGCGGCCGCGGGAGCCGCGCCATTAGCGGGAGCGGAGCCGCCGGCGAGTGCGAGCAACTCTTCCGTGTCCGATTTCGGAGCTGCGGGTGCCGCCGGGGCTGGGACCGCCGGTGCGACGGCGACCGGTGCCGCTACGGGCGCCGGCGCGGCCTCGGCGGCTGGCGCCGCATCGTTAGACGCTTCCGCCTCTGATTCGGCCTTTGGCTCGTCCTTGGCCGCGCCTTTGCCACAACCGGAAGTCACCATCCCCAAGATCGCCACCGCGATCAAGGCCCACCATGTGTTCGGCCGTTTCATCGTTCACGATCCCCCAGGCAAAAGGGCGCGGCGATCACCAGGGCGGCTTCGCCCCGACCGCGACGGGACTATGACTCCAACGATGGATTGAGTATGGCGTATCTTCTTCCGGCAGAAAAGGGGTGGTCTTGACTTTCTCCGGAAGGTACGTCGCTTGCCCGGCTCCATGAGGGGGACTATGATGGCGTTTCGAGGCCGAATGAACCGCGCCCGGCGACGGAGTCCAGCCGATGTCTTCGCAGAAAACGATCCTACTGGTCGATGATGATAATGACATCGTCGAATCCATGCGAACCGTCCTGGAAGGGCGGGGATACCGCATCATGATCGCTCGCGACGGCAATGCCGGACTCACCGCCGCCGAGCGCGAGAACCCGGACCTGATCGTCCTCGACATGATGATGCCCAAGAAGAGCGGGTTCCTCGTCCTGGAGAAACTGAAGGGTCGCGCCGGCGGCCTGATCCCGACCATCATGATCACCGGCAATGAGGGCAGCCGGCACCGGGCCTATGCGGAATTCCTCGGGGTCAAGGACTACATCCGCAAGCCGTTCGCTCTGGAAAAGCTCGTGAAATCCGTCGACACAATCCTCGGCACACCCCGAGTCGACGTCGAAGGCGCCTGACCGCGAACCCCTCCACTCGGTGCAGTCTCGGGGATCATCACCAACGCGATCGATAGGCGGCATCGGGCGAATGCCGGTCATCGAGACAGGTCGAGACTATCGAGGTAAACGGACGCCGCGTTGCCGAGAAGGTCGATTTCCATCCGGTTCGGATCGCCGAAAAATGCCACGGCCAGCTCGCTGTCGAGCTGATGGGTCGCCAGCAGGTTCAACCCCTGTTTTTCGC
The DNA here is from genome assembly GCA_028291545.1 of Planctomycetota bacterium. Taxonomy (GTDB): domain Bacteria; phylum Planctomycetota; class Planctomycetia; order Isosphaerales; family Isosphaeraceae; genus JAQGHR01. Next base: position 54,843 of record JAQGHR010000159.1, read on the forward strand.
CGCTCAACTCCTCGGCGAAAACCAATCGCCGCGACTCGCCCGGCACGCCGAGCACCTTGGCGAAGTATTGAACGGCCACGTTGTGCTTGCGGGGCATCTGGGAACCCAGGACGAGGACGCGAAGCCTCGACCACTCCTCGGCCGGCAGATCGCGCCGCCACGATGTGACCTGGGCCTGGTACGCATCGATCTGGGACTTCGCGGCATCGCCCGCGCTGGCGAGAACGAGCGGCCCTGCGGCCTTCGTCAACAACCTCAGCTCGGCGTCCTCGTACCGGGCGTTCTTCAGGACTCCATCGAGGAACTCCATGCACCGTTGCAATAGCAATCTCGACCGATCGAGTTGCTCGGCGCTGAAACCGGAGTTGTCCAGGGAGTCCGAGAGGGCGGTCACGCTGGCTCGGAACGCCCGCAACCGGGTCAATCGCGCCTGGTCCAGGGGTGTCCTACCGTACGGAGCCAGCGAGACATAGATGGCGAGTGGGACGTGCGAGATGGCCTTCAGGCGATGATACAGCGGAGGGATCACGGGAGCCTCGATGCGATTCCCATCACGGATCAGGATAAGACGATCTAGCTCGACCACGATCACCGGGCCGAGCTTCGCCAGGGTCTCGGCCCGGCCTCCCGCGTAGAACGAACGGAACTCCAGGTCGGCCGTCTCGAACGCATCGCTGGCCAACCTGTCGGAGCTCGCATTCTCGGCATGAAGTCCCATCACGAAGGACGCCAGGCCCGCAAGGACCGCGACAACCAGGATCAATCGCCCCGAATGATTGCGAATCAGCATGTTTGATGAACCCGTGGAAAATCTTGTGCGAAAGGCATTGGGTCGATATCGGATTCTCGATCGCGGGACGACGCTCGCCGAGCGACTTCCCTGCCACCTGGTTCACGCCTCGGGCAACTTCCAGGGATCTCGGTACGGGCGGCTGAGCATCGCGGAGGCCTCGTCGTCGCCGATGATCCGCTCCGTACGAGGATCCCAGCGGAGCTTTTCACGGCCCAGTCGCATGGCGATATTCCCCAGGTGGCAGATCGTGATCGATCGGTGAGCGACCTCGACGGGTGCCGCCGTCGGGCCTCGCGAGATGACGCAATCGATGAAATTGCGGAAGTGATCGTCACTCTTGTAGAGGTGGACCTCATCGGGACCGATCTTCGAGTCCTTGAGCGTCGCCGGATTCGTCTCGATCCTGCCCCGATCCGCGTGGATGTTCCCCTCGCTGCCCACGAACGTCACGCCCATGCGCTCTTTGTTGGAGATGGTCATCGTCACGCCATTTTCGTAGACCGATTCGAACGAATATTCGGTCGCTGTGTTCCAGATGGTGTCCGGCGGGAAAACACCCTTCACACGACGGATCTCGACCGGGCCGGTCATCTCGGTGCCCATTCCCCACTGGGCGCAGTCGGGATGGTGGCCACCCCAGTCGGTCACCTGGCCGCCCGAGTAGTCGAGTATCCAGCGGAAATTGACGTGGCACCGCGCCGGGGCGTAAGGCGCGGCGGGAGCGGGGCCGAGCCAGCGGTCGTACTCGAAGCCTTCGGGCACAGGCTCCGCCCCTTTGCGATCACCCGTCCTGGCATAATCCTGTCGCCCCGCGGGTAGCCCGACGAGAACGGATCGGAGCGTCCCGATCCGGCCGTTGCGAACTAACTCGCAGGCTCGACGGAATTGCGGGTCGGACCGCTGCTGACTTCCGGTCTGGAAGACCACGCCATGCTTGCTGACCGCGAAGCTCATCGCGCGGCCCTCGGCGATGGTCAGCGACAGCGGCTTCTGACAGTAGATGTCCTTCTTCGCCTTGCACGCCTCAATCACCGGGATCGCGTGCCAATGGTCCGGCGTGCAGACCTCGACTGCGTCGATGTCTTTCCGGCCGAGGATTTCGCGGTAGTCCACCAGGGCATCACAGCCGCGATATGTCCCCGACGATTTTTCCTTGGCATAATGGGCCTCCACCAAGCGCCGCGCCGGCTCGCGGCCACCGACCTTGCCGTCCCAGTAGCCGGGGCTTTCGCGATTGACATCGCACACAGCGACAATCTGGACGCGCTCATCGCCGAGGAACGAGCGGATATCGTTGAACCCTTGATTACCCGTCCCGACCACGCCCAGACTGATCCGATTGCTGGCCGCGACCTTTCCGGAGAGGCCCAGCGCCGAACCGGGGATGATCGTCGGAAAGGCGAATCCGGCCAGGGCCGCCTGCCCAGCCTGACGAAAAAAGTCGCGGCGGGAGCGGGCGGGAGGCGTTTCGAGAGCGTGTGTCATCGCATCGGCTCGCAACTGGGTTCCGGTTATTTCGTGTGGATCATGGAAAGTCTCAGGCCCTGAACGAGCCACTTTGGCTCGTCACTGGAGTTCCCCGCCACGGATTCAGGGTCGTCGGAATCTTGTGGGTTGTGGCACACGTCGTCCCCGATCGGCTCTCGACCGTTCCAGGCGGAGTGAGCCGACCGTGAAGCCGCATGTTATGCGGAGGATCGCGCCGATTCAATGACCGCGACACGGATCGCCCGGAATCCAAGGATTTTGTTAAGTATGTTCACTTCTTGATTAGGCGTGTTCGACGCCGGAGGCGGCGCAACCCAACGGGTTACGGCAAAGCGAAATCCGGTGGGTTGCGCCGCCTCCGGCGTCGAACCTACCCGACAAGAGAATGCGGGCACGTGTTTTGCCAGTTCCAGATTCAGCGCTCGTCGCTGGGCTCAGGAAAGTTCTTTGAGAACCCCTGGGACGAATCGAGAGATGCGATCGGCGGCGGCGACGGCGTGTTCGCGGAGAGCCCACATGTCTTTCAGGCTTGAGGGCCGCCGCCAGATGGCCCCGAGCGCCGCACCGACGCGATAGCCCCCCGACCGGCCGAGGATCGTCGCGATCTCGGCCGGGAGATCCGTCCCGGCCTCATCGCTGATCACGCGGATCGCGAGGAACCGGACGTTCCGCTCGGAACAGACGGCCGCGACGGCCGACGATTCCATGTCGACGACGTCGGCCCCGGTCCGGGCGCGGAGGGCGGCCTTTTCGGCGGCTGTCCGGACGATGGCGTCGCTGGTCACGATGGCACCCGTGACGACGCGTGACGTCGATTCCTGATCGTGCAGGGTCAGGTCGATCGTGAGCCGGTTTCCCTCGGGGTCGATGACCTCGGTGCCGAAGACGAGGTCATTGCGATGGAGATCCGGGTTGAGTGCGCCGCCAAAACCGGCCGAAAGAATCCATTGCGGACGATGTCCGCCCAGCAACAATTGCGTCCCCCGACGCGCGGCCTTGCGACCCGGCCCAGCGATGATGACGGCGACGATCTTGCCCGATAGCTCGCCCTCGACGATGGTGTGCCGTTCGCTGGAATACTTGCGGACATTACTCAAGCGCGCGATCAACGGGTTAATCTCGATCGAAAGCGCCGCCACGATCCCCACGTCGGCCGGGACCGGCGGCGGTGCAATCGGCGGAGCGGCAGGTCCGGCGTTCATGGGTACTCGCGGCGAAGTGGGATGCTGCCATGATCGGCCGCCGTTGCGTGGGGCCTGGCACCGTGGCCCCCACGCAGCGGTTCTGGATCAAGGAATCAACTGAACTGCCACTTGATCATCTTCAGTGTATCGCCGAGTTTGCCGTTGACGCCCAGGGAAGCGGCAGTCTCGTACCCCGAGTGGACCATGCAGTTCTCGCACCGAGGGTCCTTGCCGTAGCCGTACTTGTCCCAGGGCGTCTTCTCGATGTAGTCATTGAACGTCTTGTGATGGATGTCCGTGATGAGGTAGCACGGTCCCTTCCATCCCTTGACGTTGCGGGTCGGGCTAGCGTAGGCAGTGCAGGACATCTCGCGCTTGCCCTGGAGGAATTCAAGGTAAATCGGCGAGGTGTTGAATGAGTATTTCTTGAACATAGCGTCGGCCGCACGGAACTTGGCGCGGATGTCGTCGCGAGTCATGAAAATCTCTTTCGAATCCACGGCCGCATAGCTGTAGCCGGGGGAGATCATGAAGCCGTCGACGTCCAGCGACGTGAGATAGCCGAACAGTTCATCCAGCTCCGTCATGTCGGTCTCCTTGAACACGGTCGTGTTCGTGCAGACCAGGAAACCGGCCTCCTTGGCGGCCTTGATGCCCTCGATCGCGGAGTCGAACACGCCTTCGCGCTCGACGGCGACATCGTGCGAGGCGCGCATGCCGTCGAGGTGGACGTTGAAGAAGAACCGGTTGCTCTTGGTGTACTCGGCGATCTTCTTCTTGATGAACATGCCGTTGGTGCAGAGGATGATGCTCTTCTTCCGCTCCAGGATCTTGGCCACGAGCTCGCCCATGCCGGGATAAATCATCGGCTCGCCGCCGCAGATCGACACGACGGGGGCGCCGCACTCGTCGACGGCGTCGAGGCATTCCTGGATCGAGAGCTTTTGCTTGATGGTGGACTCGTACTCGCGGATTCGACCGCACCCCGTGCAGGTCAGGTTGCAGGCGTGGAGCGGCTCGAGCATCAAGACCATCGGGAACTTCTTGGCGCGAGTGATCTTCTTCTTCGCCATGTAACCCGCGATCGATAAGGTCATGCCCAGGGGAAAACGCATCGATCCTCCTTGAAAGATGGGAGCGCCATCATGGCGTCTCCGGCTGCGAACGGTGGGAGATCCGAAGAATCGTGGGGGGGCACATAGAAGCGAGTTCGAGACGCGACCGGCCGTTACGATCAGATGTCCCGCCAGAGTGGCAGGGCCGGAACGCGTGTGGCGATCGCGGGTGCGCTAATTGGCCGTCCGAGACGGGCGGTCGCACTCTTGTAACGGCCGAGCGCCATGAGCGGGAAGAAGATGCAGTAGAGGTGATAACGCAGGTAGAAGACGCTCGGGAACCCGGTGCCGGTGAACTCGGCCTCGCTCCAGGTGCCGTCGGCGTTCTGGGTGTCGACCAGGTATCGAATGCCACGGTGAACGGAGCTGGAATCGGCCCGCCCGGCCGCGATCAGGCCCAGGACGGCCCAGGCGGTCTGGGAAGCGGTGGGAGTGCCCTGGCCCTTCGTGCTCGGATCGTCATAGCTGTGGCAGCTCTCGCCCCAGCCGCCGCAGGACTGCTGAACCGACTCCAGCCAATCGGCCGCGCGAGTCACGGCGGGATGCGTCATCGAGAAATCGATCGCCTGCAATCCCAGCAAGACCTGCCAGGTGCCGTAAATGTAATTCACGCCCCAACGGCCGTACCAGCACCCTTCGGGCTCTTGCGTTTTCCAGAGGAACTGGAGCGCCTTGGCGATCGCCGGATGACTGCCGCGGTAGCCCAGGGTACCCAGGGACTCGATCACTCGCGCGGTGATATCCGCGCAGCTCGGGTCGAGCATCGCATTGTGGTCGGCGAATGGCACCTTCGTCAGGATTTCGTTGTCGATATTGACGTCGAAGGCCGCGAAACCGCCATCGCGGTTCTGGAAGGCGAGCATCCAGTTCACGGCGCGATCCGTCGCCGCGCGAACCACCGGGTCGTCGGCCAGCGCCGACTTCTGGAGGGCGAGCAGGACCATCGCGGTGTCGTCGATGTCGGGGAACCGTTCGTTATTGAACTCGAAGTACCAGCCGCTGGGCTCGATGTGCGGCAACCGCACGCTCCAGTCGCCGGGCCGCCGGACTTCCTTGGTCAAGAGCCAGCGGACCGAGCGCATCAGGGCCGGGTGGAAATCGGGAAGGCCCGAATCGGCCATCGCGATGGCCCCGATCGCCGTGTCCCACACCGGCGAGACGCACGGCTGGAGCCGGACCGTACCGTCCTCCTCGATGATGAAGTCTTCGAGCTGATCCAGCGCCCAGCGCATCATGGTCGAGTGGTCGTCGTAACCGAGCGCCTTCAGCACGATGACGGTGTAGATCATCGGCGGGAAGATGGCCCCGAGACCGTCGGAGTTCTCGCAGTGATCGAGAATCCAACGATGCGCCTTCTTGATGGCCGGCTCGCGCCAGGAGGTGGGGACGACCTTCTCGTAGAGCTTGAGGACCTTGTCCACGCCCAGGAAGAAGTTCGACCAGCAGACGAACGGCCTCTTCCAGCGGGACATCTGACGCGGGAGATCCTCGCGGAACAGTTCGGCGATCCCGAGGTTTTCGGGGACATGCCGCACCGGCTTCTTGGCGGAGATGATCGAGAGCGTGACGACCATCTTGCGCGTCCACGAGGACATCGCGTAGAGGCCGAAGGGCGTCGACTTCGGCAGGTGCATCAACTCAACCGGGACCGTCGGCGTGTCGTCGTACGAGATCTGACCGAGTAACGCCAGATAGAAACGGGTGAAGCTGTTGCAGGCCTGCGCGCCGCCGTGGGTAAGGATGACCTCACGCGCCTTGACCATCGCCGGGTGCGTCACGGCCAGTCCGACGAGCTTCAGGGCGAAGTACGCCTTGACTGACGCACTCAGATCCACGGGCCCGCCGGGATACATCGTCCACCCGCCGTCGGGCAGTTGATGCTCGTGGAGGTACTTGGCGGCCTTGATGCAGACGTCGTCTCGCTCCCGACCCAGGAACGCCATCAGGAGGATGTATTCGGATTCGAGGATCGAGTCTCCCTCAAGCTCGCCGCACCAGTAGCCATCGGCGTGCTGGATCGAGAGAAGCTGATCCTGACACCGTGTGAGGGCTCGCTCAAGGACATCGAGCGAGAGATCGGACGAATCCGGATCCCCCCGGTCGAGTCGGGAGGATGCGCTCCGTCTGTGGACGCCACCATCCATGTGGGCGATCATGCGATCCACGTCCCCTTCCCTGAGGTCGTCGTGTCGAAGTCAACGAGCAGTCATGGCCCGCCGCGGTGAAGCATCATCCGCACGGCTCCGCCGTTGCGGCGACATCCTACGTTCAGGACGGATTTTCAATCAAGGTCAATTCTTTTGCAAAATCCGCAATCCCGAGCCGTCCGGAGGAATTCGTTACCCTTTTTCATTCGGGGACTAACGTCGCGTCGAGCGTGTACCCACGCAACAGCGGCATGGACCGCAAGATGGCCTCGATCCGAGCCCGATCGGCCGGGTTGACCACCGTTCCTTTGATCTCGATGCGATCGCCGGTGACGCGGACCCGATCGAGATGCGCCTTGTCGCCGAGCTGGCGACGCACCTGGGCCTCCAGGTACGGCTCGACATCCTCGGGCCGACCCCGGGCGATCAAGGGGTTCTGCGATTGCCCGTCCGGCACCGTGAACGCCAGGCGGTCGTCGATGTCGTGAACCCCCACGGTCTGTTGTGCCGCGCGGAAGGCAATCATGGCTTCCAGCGCCGAGGGAACTTTTCCCGAAAGGTAGGCCACGCCATCCCGGACCGACGATTGGACGGCCGTCCCCGCCAGCAGGGGGCGACGTTCCAGGTTTGTCGCCAGCCGTCGGCTCACGGCCGCATCATCGCCGGGACGATCGGGAGGATTCGGATTCTCACGCGCGGGAACGCGAGTCTGGGCCGGGGCGATTCGCGCCGGCCCCTGGGGTTCGTTCGCGGGCGTTGGCGGAGGAGGGGGGGTATCGGCGGCTCGGCGGGGGACGATCGGGAGATCGGCGTCATCTTGAACGTCGAGGAGGTTGATGACCTCCTTCACTCCCTCCATCCTGGCGACTTTCTGCCCGATGCCGATCCGATCGCTCATCCTGGGGACGGAGCCCCGGAGCACGGCGACACCTCGGGGATCGAGTGTCATCTCTACCGCCCTTGGCGCGGAGGTCATCGGAGCCGGCGAGGGAGGGGGCGGCGGCGTGGACCGGTCCGCGCCCGGGTCGGGTCCAATCGGCGAGTCGGGATCCAGCGCCGGCGCCGCGTAAGGATCGGCGCGGCGTCCCGCGACGGCACCCCACCAGGGGGGGTAGCTGATGAGAGGCGGCTCGAACCCATAGAACGGGTCGTCGATCCGTCCGAACAACGGAGGCGGGTAAACCAGAGGGGGGATGCCGGAGAGGTAGGCCGACCCTGCGTTGCCGAAGAGTGGCGTTGCCGTTCCCATCACTGTGGTTCGCGCGAGAGGCACGCCCGCGACACGATTGGCTTCGGCCGTGTCGATGATGATCCGGTCATCGATCGCGGAGGTCAGCGAGAGCGCCAACCGGATCGCGACATCATGGATTTCCTTCGTCCCCACACGGCCGGACAGGACGATCCGTCCGTCCTTCCGACCAGTTCGGAAGGCATAACCCGACGTGATGGGATGGGTTCTCAGGGCATTGAGAATCGCGATCTCGACGGACGACGAGTCAGCTTGTGCCGCAGCCCTGGGGGCAGCTCCGGAACCCACCTGGGCTCGTGCCGCGTGGCTGAGGACGCTGAGTACGGCGAGCCCGATCACGATCCCTCGTTGCGGCGAAAGCGACATGGTCCGGACCGCCTTCTCGTGGGTGCGACCACGTGAACCATCGATCAAGATGTCAATCCGACTGCAAAATTCGTCTGAGGTGAGGACGGCCCGTCCACGGCACTCCCGAAGAACGAACCGTCCCCACCTTACAGGCAACCGTAAACGAGCCGTATTCCGTCTCAATCCTCAGCGCACTTCGACCGGCTCGATCGTGATCTTGTTGAAGACTTTGAGCACGGGAAGGAAGACCTCGAAGGGGGAGGTCCCATCCAGGCTCGACGCGGCCAGTTTCAGGTGGGTGGCGTCGACGTCGGACTGGTTGTAGGCGGCGTCGATCGCGACCCAGCGGCGGTTGACATAAACCTCGTTCCACATGTGTGGCCCGAATCCGCTGATCGTGGTGCCGCCGATGTTGTCGGCGTAGACCAGCCCGATCGCGCATCGGGACGGCACGCCCGCCGCCCGGCACATTGCGGCCACCAGGACGCTGTGCTCGCTGCAATCACCACCGGCCTTCAAGTTCCTGGCAACTGCGGCCGCCGTGGCAAAGGCGGTGGAAAAGTTCTTGTCGGTAAGATTAACTGATACCCACTTCTGAATCGCGACTGCCTTGGCCCAGGGGTCGGTGAGTTTGCCGACAGCCCTGCGCGTAAGTTCAATCACCTTCAGGTCTTCGCTATCAATGAGAGGGTTCGCTCGGCTGTATTCCGGTCCCGGTTCCTCCTCGGGCGCGCCGTCCTTCGGACCGAAGGTCTTCACGACCAGGGTCGCGATCGTCTTTTCGTTGCCGGCGGTCGGAGTCTGACGGCGATCCCTGGGGAAGACCTGGCCCGGCTCGTCCTCCGGCATCGTGATCCGGTAGGCGACATTGCGGGTCGCTTCCGAGCCAGCAATTTTTCGGCACTTGATGATCGACGACGTCAGGAGATCGAATTTCCCGCCTCCCGGATCGCCCAGGGCGCCGGCCTCGGTGGTGCGAAACGTGTCCATGCCGCCCAGCAGGTCGGTGTGGCTCCTGAGGATCTGGCCCGTTCCATCCACCCAGAGGGTCGTCTTCATGCCCGGCAGGGCCGTTCCGGCGTCGTCGGTCACGACCTGCTCGACGCGGAGCAATTCGCGGGTCTGACCGGCGCCGCCGATCTCGACCTTTTCCGGTCCCTTGGCGACGAGCTTCGTGATGCAAATCTTGTTCAGGTCGGGCATATACGTCTTCACGTCGCGAGCTTCACCCGGCTTGAGCGGCTTGCGGGAGAGGCTCAATTCGGCCGCGTAGGGTCCCCGAACGTCGGGGTCCCACGCAATCTCCTTGGCCTGGGCCTTGCCGCCGGATTCGATCGTGAGATTCATCCGGCCATCTTTCACGTCGCCGAACGTGCGGATGTCGTCGTTGGAGGCCTGAGTACGGGTGTCGAGCCGAAGGACGGAACCTTCCGGAGTCTCGATCGTCCCGTAAAGCTGCCGCATGTGTGCGCGATTGTTGCCGCGATCGAACGTCAGGTCCCAATCGACTCTCACTCGCACCAGATCGCGGCCGGCCCGGTCCTTGAGCGGTTCGACCCGCACACGCATGTGGCCGACTTTCGCGGACCCGACGTAAATCGCGTCCCACGATTCCTGGCCGAAGGCCGGAGTCGAGGCCAGGATCAGGGCCAGGCAGATTCCGCACGGCCATCCGCGTCGAGCGAAGAGATTCATCAAAGACTCCTACGGGGAGACGGAGGGTCCGGGCCTCGCGAGAAGACGCGGGTCGGGCCTCGCCTTTCCAGGTAGACGCGGGCGATCCCCGGTAACGTCGATGAGCCACCGGTCCGGCGAGTTTCTCCCCCCAGTATGGCCGAATACGCCTCCGCGCTCAAGTTCAAGAGCGCGAGGCGCACGGCCAGGCCGAGCGGCCTTTCCGGAATACCCGCGGGTCAACCGACCGTGATGAACGAGCGGCACTCATCCCCCGAGAGGAACTGGAGCGCGGCATGCAAGGCGAGTTGACGGGTGTGATGCGAGGGCACCTGGCCGCGAATCACGACCCGCCCCTGCACTTCCTCCACCGCGAGACCGCGAATCCGTCCATGCGTTGTCTCACGGACTCTGTCGGTTATCTCTTGGATCAGGCTCGATCCGCCTTCCGTGGGGTGCGTCCTCATGAGGGATAACTCCTGAAACGTGCTTCAATGCACATCGGACGTCCAACATCCGCAAGTCAGGGCAAGACGGCATCCTTGAATTGGCCGACGGACATTGTTGGCCGAGTCTCGCCCGGGACGCAAGGAAAAAAATCGGGAGGTTCGGACGGTCTTAGCTATTTCAGGTTAGAACACATTCTCGTCGCGATGCCGCGTTCACCTCCAATTCGCTTCATCCGTACCTGGTTCAAAGATTTGCCGATGGGAGCGAGGATTTCCTCGAATCGGTCTGAACTCCTACGTCCGTGTGTTTGCTGTCATCTCGTTTCGGGACCCGGACGGCCTCCGCGAGGGACCAGGGACTGCCCGGCGGCTTCGATGGCGGCCGGGCTTGTTCCGGGTCGAAATGGATGATGATGTCGGTCGGCTCGCCAAGAGTCTCGCGGAGAATATTCCGGGCGCGGTCGTGGGCTTCGTGAAGTCGGACGACGCTCCAATCGCCCGGGACGACCAGGTGGAAATCGACGAAGGTCCGGTCGCCGGCCCGCCACGCGCGAAGCTGGTGAACGTCGAGCCAGCCCTCATGCCGAACCCCCTGGAGCGCGGCGACGATCTGTTGGAGGAGCTGGGGATCGGCCCGATCCATCAGCCCCCGGATCGATTCCTGGACCAGCACATACCCGGTTCGCAAGATATTCACACCCACCAGGATGGCGATCAGGGGATCGAGCCAGCGAATCCGTGTCATCCCGACCAGCGCCACGCCCAGAACGACGCCGAAGCTCGTATAGGAGTCGGCCAGGACGTGCTTCCCGTCGGCCTCCAGGATCAGAGACCGCGTTTTCTTACCGAGGCGGATCAGCCAGAGCCCCAGGATGAGGTTGACCACGCTCGCCGTGAGGATGATCACGAACCCCACGCCCAGACGCTTCAACGGTTCGTGGAGGATTAACCCTTGCACGGCTTCGTAGAAGATCGCCAACGCGGCCAGAGCGATCAGACCGCCCTCGAATCCGGCCGAAAAGTAGGTGATCTTTCCATACCCGTACGGATATTTCGGGTCAGGCGGACGCTCGCTCAGGATGACGCTCAGCAGGGCGAAGCCGGTGGCCGCGATATGGACGATCGACTCCAGGGCGTCCGACAGGATTGCGTGCGAGCCCGTCATCAAGTACGCGGCCCACTTCCCGCCCAGCATGGCCAGTCCGACGACCAGGGATAGCAACGCGGCTCGTCGTCCTGGAGAGAAGTTGGCGACCTCGGGTGTCATGATCCGGCAGACTCCGGCCAGGCTTCCGCGGCTTCTCGCAACTCGTCCGCGAGAACTCGCAACGACGGTAGGTCCCAGGCCGCGACGGCGTCCTTCCAACGATCCCAGAACGGCTCGCGTCCGAGGCCGGTCAATTCGCTCAGTCGGCCCAAATTGTAGCCGAGTTGGAGGAGGGAGCGGCGATCGTCGTGGCCCTTCAGGATGATCGACTCAATTTTCGCGACACAGTGTCTCATGCGTCCGCCCTTGGGAGGTGGATGATTTGCAACGAACGGCGTGATCGAGCCGGAGAGTCGGCGATCAATCTCGCCGAGGGCGAGACAATTCGACGAAGAGCCGTTCCATCACGGTCTGGGGCGGCAATTGGGACGCACCCTTCAGGTCCATGTCGGCCCGGAGCAGGATCTCCGGCAAGCGGGAGACCCGCGACGGACCCAGATGGGTGTGCTGCTTGAGCGTCGTGTCGATTCCGCCGGGATAGATGCCCGCCTCCACGCAAGCCTGCCTCGCGTCCATGCCAGCCGTTCGCAGCATGCCGGCGTGATAGGTCTTCAGGAGCGTGCTTCGCAACGCCCCAAGCATCTCGTGCGGCGACTCATTGGCCGCGATCAGGGCATCGAGGGCGACGATCGCGTTCTCACCTCGACCGGTGGTGGCCGCATTGATCACCGACCAGATTTTCTGGACTCTCCCCGCATCGACCATCGTGGCCACGTCCTCGCGTGTGATGCGCTTTCGTTCACCAACATACGTCGACAGCTTCTCAACCTCCATCGCGAGCAGCCCGATCTCGGCCCCGACCAACTCGACGAGCAATTCGGAGGCATCCTGTTCGAGGACGGCACCGGATCGAGTCTTGGCCAGGCTCACGAGCCATCGCGGCAATTCCTTCTCGCTCGGTGTCTTGCAGTCAATCGCAAGCCCCACCTTTTCGACCTGTTTCGCCAGCTTCGTCGTCGCGGGCCACGATTTCACCGAGAGAACGAGCACCCCCGCGGACGACGGTCGTTCGGTAAACGCCTCCAGGGCGCGGCGATGCGCCGTCACGAATGGGTCGGCGTTCTCGACGATCACCACCCGTGCTTTCGCCAGGAACGGCAGCGTCCTCAATTCGTCCAGGACGTCCGAGAGTCCCGCCGATTCGCCCGGAAACCGCGAAACCGCGAACTCATCGCCATCCGCTCCGAGCCAGGTCCGAACGATGGCTGTGATCGCTTCGCGACGGAGATAGGCATCGTCACCGACAACGGCGAAGATCCGTTTCGTTGCCGCGGTCCCGGCGGTCCTCAGGAATTCCATCGCGAGCATGGGGCAACTCGTCCGTCAGAACGGCGTGAACTCTCCTCCTGAGTTTACCATTATTGACATTCTTTGCGAATCGGACCGACCGACCGTTCCCCCGCATCTCCGAGCGACGCGCCTGGGTGGCTGGACCCAAGCCACCCAGGCGATCCTCGCATCGCCACACGCAGGCCGGGCCGCCGACCGCCGGATGCGGACAAGGTCACGCCGATTCCACGATCGAATTTCGGGTCTGACGCGATGATCTCCTCGGCAGTCGAGTTATTGACTCCCGATCGGCGGCGAACCATGCCGGAAAAGTAATTTCGATTCCTCTCTGGGGATTTTTATTGCTCGCGTAACCAGGCCGGGGAGTGCGGAGACATGACTCGGCCGGACAACTCGCGTATGAGGCAGCCTGGATCAAGATCAGCCGCCGCGCGTTGCAATGGCAAGAGTTTATGAGTGGCTGAAAACCTGCGTCTCTCCCCTTCGAACCCTGACGCGATCAGCCACCGAAGTAGGCTTTGTCTCGGGCCTCCCAATCCTGATAGCCGAGCAACTCGTACAGTTCGGACCTGGTCTGCATCCGATCCAGGCGACCTCGCTGCGAGCCGAGTCGAAGCAATTCCTCCAGAGTCTCCGCGGCCGCCTTCATGGCCGAACGGAACGCCGTGAGAGGATAGAGGACCGCGCGGTATCCCATGGCGGCGAGTTCATCGAACGGCAGCAACGGTGAGCGTCCGAATTCCGTCATATTCGCGATCAAAGGCGCCGGCACGTCCCTCGCGAACCGGGCGAATTCCTCGGCCGATTCCAGCGCTTCCGGAAAGATCGCGTCGGCACCCGCCTGGAGGTAGGCTCGTGCACGTTGAACGGCCGCGTCGTAACCTTCCACGGACCGAGCGTCGGTGCGTGCGACGATCACAAAATCCGGGTCACGACGAGCCGCGACAGCCGCCCGAACCTTGGCGGACATCGCGGCGACATCCACCAGGGTCTTACCCGTGAGGTGCCCGCACCGCTTGGGAAGCACCTGGTCCTCGATGTGCAAGCCGGCGGCCCCGGCCTCTTCGAAAAGTCGGACGGTCCGTTCCACGTTGATTGCCTCGCCGAAGCCCGTATCGGCGTCGCAAAGCAGCGGCAACGCCGTGGCTCGGGTCAGAGCTGCCGTCGCATCGACGAACTCCGGCAGGGTCAGGAGCCCGATGTCCGGCAATCCGGCCCAACCGGCAGAAAGCGCGCCGCCCGAAAGGTAGACGGCCGAGAATCCCAGCCGCTCGGCCATCTTCCCGGTCAATGCGTTGAACGCACCCGGGATCATGATCGGGTGAGCGGTCCACGCCGCTTTCAGTCGAGAGCCGGGGCTGGTCATGCGAGTCTCCAGGGTTGCCTCGATGGTAACGGTCCGACCGGGCAGACGGAACAGGTCTGCCGTTGACGGGTCGCCGGTCGGCGGTTAAGGTTCGCGCGGAATCCTGGCGGATACGGGGTCCAGGTTACGATTCCTGGCGGCGCGGCTGGAGGGAGATCACGTGCTCGACGCGAACGAGCAGGACGTCCTGGCGCGAATCCGGCCGGGTGATGTGGTTCTGGACATCGGCGGTTGGGCGCGTTGCTTCAATCGCGCGAACTACGTCCTCGACCTGTTTCCCTACGAGACGCGAGGCCGCTGCTACAAAGACGCGATGGATCTCGGTCCGCAAGGCGGCCCGGTCGAGCACTTCTCGGCCGAGACCTGGATCTGTCGCGACCTCTGCGATCACACGCCCTGGCCATTCGCGGATAAATCGATCGATTTTTGCACCTGCTCGCACACCCTTGAGGATCTTCGCGACCCTCTCTGGCTCTGCCACGAGATGATCCGGGTCGCGAAGCGTGGATATATCGAGGTCCCCTCGATGGCCTTCGAACTCTCTCGCGGGCGCGAGCCCGGCGTTCCGGTCGGCCTCTCGCATCACAAATGGATCGTGGATGTGACCGGCTCGGGCGTGACATTTATCCCCAAGTTGCACTTCGTCCACGGCGAGCGCCATCTCAGCTTGCCCGCGAAGTTCGGAGGGTCCTTGCCGCCGGACCGGCTCGTGAGCTGGCTCTTCTGGGAGGATGGATTCACCTACGCCGAAGGCTGGTTCACGCGAGAGCAACTTGCCGAGACGGTCCGATCCTTCGGCGCCGAGACTGAAGACGGAGAGGACTCGCTCGAACGAGATCGCCTCGAACTGGTCCTCGCCCAGACCCAGCGCGAGCTGAGCGAAGCCAGGGCCAGGGAGCACGCCCTCCGACAGGAATTGGCGTATTTCGCGGGCCTCGGCCCCCGCTCCGTCCGCGTTGCGCGCAAGATCCACACATTCTCGCAGAACCATCCGACGATCTCGCGCCTCCTGCAAAAAGGGATCTCGACGGCGAGAGACTGAACCCCGAACGCTCACTCCGGACGGATCAGTGAGATCGCCTCGTAAGGATTTGCGTCGGTATCGAGCCGCATGACGCGATCCCACAATGCGGCGGAGTTGACCCGACCGATCGCGGGGATCGCCAGGCCATCGAACTTGACGCGCAACTGGTCGTCGGTGAGCGGGTTCTTGTCGTGACCCGGCGGGAAGCGATTGGTCTCGACGAGCGTCGAGCCGTCGTCGAGCGTCACCGTGATCCGATTCGGAATCCCCGACGGGTATCCCGCGGTCAAATCGGGGTCTTCGATGACGGTGGTGCGTGAGACGAGATCGATCAGCGCGGGATCGTTCAATCGCTCGTCCGTGAACTGCGACGCCGTGATTTCGCCATCGACGAGCGCGACTGCCGTGCAGTACGGCAGACTGTGGTCGGCCGTCTCGCGAGTCCTGGGACGCCACTTCTCGGGGTCCTGTCCGATGATCTCGACGGCGGTGCGAAAGGTGGCGATCTCGATCGCCCTGATCCTCGACGGGTCACCGATTTTGGGCCTCAGCACGAACGCCGCCGCAATCGCGGACTGGCTGTGATATTCGGCCGGAACGAATTTGATCGACGTCTTCGGTAGCATCCAATCCTCGGCGTTCGGCCCGCCGAGCTGGCCGAGGACGAAGGGACCGGAGACCTGCTGGAAGAACCCCATGTCGCCCTCGAACAGCGGCGCCGGCCCGGTCATCCCCTCGGCGGCCAGGAGCGCGGCGAATACACCGTTACGTGCCGCATGGGCGAAGGCGCAGCCTTTCCACATCGAGAGCTCGCCGGCTCGCGTCAGCCTGAGCGCGGTGCCCGTCGTGCCGGCGATCCCGAGCGCGTGGACGGTCCGGGCGTGGTCGAGATCCAGCAGTTTCGCGGCCGCGAGGGTCGAAGACAGGCATCCGTAGGTCACGTGGTCCCAGCCTCGCGCACGGATACTCGCGGCGTCGCAGAGTCTGCACTGGACCTCGTAGGCGACGGCCGCCGCCGTGATCAGGCTCCTCCCGTCGGCCCCGACATGCTCGCCCGCCGCGAAGGTTGCGGCCCAGTTGTCGCTGGGGTGGGCAGGCTCCAAAGAGAGGTACGTGTCGTTGCAATCCAGGTAGCGGATATGGACGCCGTTGGCGAATGCCGCCCAGTCGGCCGACGACCGGCCCCCGCCGATCAAGGATGCGCCGGGCTGTCCGTGCATGCGAGACGCCACGCGGCGGGCGATGCCCGGCGCGGGCTCACGAAGGGCGCCCGCGGCACACGCAAAGGCATCGATCAGACGCCTGCGAGCCTCGATCACGACCTGATCAGGGAGGTCTTCAAATCGCGTCGTGAGGGCGAAGCCGGCCAGGCGATCGGCGAGCGTTTCGAGCATGGAGACCTCGTGGTTGCTGGGGGAGCGGTCATCCTATCGGCTCGGCCCTGGCATGGCAAATCAGAACGAGGTCAATCTCAAGGATCGACCGGCCGCGTGTTGAAGGCGAACGCAACGAACCAGCAGGCCGACTGATCTTCGGCTCCCGATCAAGGGAAATCGGGTGTCAGTCGCCTGATGCGGTTACCCGGTTCAGCGATGTCATCCATCAGATGCGGACGGCGCAGGCCTTGCCCCGGTACGCGGGACATGGCCGCGCAAACTCTCGATCAAGGTACCTGCGTCCGCCGATCGCTCGGATGAGCGACGAAACGGGTCCTCAGCGCGCCCTCATCGGCGGTTCGTTCGCCGAGGCCGCCGTCGCGTTAGGATTCAGATGCTCGAGCAAGATCCGGCGAACCTCGAGAATGGCCGCCGGGTCTTTCTGCACGCCGTGATCGGAGCGGACCACCTTTTCGGACCTGACCCCTTCGATGTGCGCGCTCTGATACGGAACGATTCCGTCTGTGGTCTTCCGAACGCCGTCCGGGCCGAGGGAGCCGATGATCGAATGGAACGCGACGTCTTCCTTCGGCTTCATGGCAAGCAGCGCCTGCAAGACGTCGGAGTGCGGGTCGAGCGTGTCGATCGAGGTCGGCATGTGGCGGAACTTGCGGGCATTGAACGCGTCCGGATTGTCCTTCACGAGCTGCGCCAGGAGCTTATGAATGTCGTCCGGCTCGGAGATTTGCCGGGAAACGACCCGTCCCACCAGCCGGCTGCTGAAGTCGGACCCTCGGTGTGGCGTGGCGAGGAACACGACGCGTTTGACGAATGGCAGCGGCTCGAAGAAGCAGAATCGCTTGAGGGCGGCCAGCACGTCGGGCGGCCCGACAATCTCGTCAAAGTTCTTGTCCGTGCTCAGTTCCCAGAGCCTCGTGCCGCTCCCGACGGACATGAAGTGGCTGAGCAAACCGCCCATGCTGTGCCCAAGGAGTACCATGCTCTGGAACTCATGCTCCGGAGTTTGGCCCTGGACATCGAAGTTTTTTTGCGCGTCCCGGAGCGCGTCGCGAAGCCCCGATGCCGCGATCGGGACAGGGACGCCGGTGGGATAGACGTACAGGAGAAACTGATACCTGTCGTGGATTCTCGGATCACGCAACAACTCGTTGAGCATCGGGATCCACGCGAGAGGACTGGACGCGAGTCCGTGGACCATCACGATCGGGATCTTGTCCGGCTCGTACGGCCTGAGCAACATCAGGCCGGCGCGGCCCGTGGCCTCACCGGGGCGAAAGAGGCCGCTCCAGCGATACCGGCTCAGATCGGTGCGCGACCACATGTAGGCCAACGGAGTCGTGAGATCGACCTCAAGACCGATGGCTTCCGCGCCGGAACCCACCATGCGGGACTGGACGGGATCTCGCAGCACGATCGTGCAGCTTCGCACGGCATCGGGGTCGGTCTCTTCGCGGAGTTTCTTGTTCGGACGCAGCACCGCCGTGAGGGGAAACGCCATCTCGGGCGGATAGAATTTGTCGAGTTCCCTGGCTTGTTTCGTGTTGGACTGGTCGGCCCGGCGGACCCCGATCATCGGGACTCCCAGGCCATACTGGCGGCTACGACTGTCCAGGCCGGTGACCTCGAAGTCCGAGGCCAGCAGCAGCTCGTGGACGTCGTCGGGCTGCCACGGGGAATCCGATTCCAGGGCAAGCTTGAAGACGTGGTCGGTGCCGCCGATCTTGAGAATGATCGACCCTCCCGGCTGCAACTTGTCCTGCGCCTTCGCGGCCCGCAGCAGGCGGTCGAGTGCACCGTTATAAAGGTCGCATGCCAACCGATAGCGGGGGTCGATCGTGCGACGGCCCGCGGCCAGCTCCGGGTCGAACAAGTAGTCGTACGAGTAGGCGACGGTGTCGACAAAATGATGCAGGGCGCCCTGACCCCGTTTCGCGCCGAATCGATGCCCCTCGGCCCGTCGGCCCTCGATCCACGACAATTCGGCCAGCGCGTAGACTAGTTCGGCTTCGGGGCCTTGCTGGGCGATCCGTTCGAGGCTGGCGAGCGTCCCCTCCGGATCTCGCCGATAGCGGGTGACAAGATCGTACCGCTTGAGGCTCTCAAGCGTCCGTTCGCTCGGCCGATCGAGGCCGGCGATGCTCTGCTGCCAGGCGGCCAGGGTACGATCCCCTTTGCTTGGCAGAACCGCGATGTCGGCCCATCCCACGAGCGTCGACGCGACGAGACCGAGCAAAGCGCAGTTCATGGACGGGTCACTCCCTCGACCCCCGCTCGACGCGATCCGTGCGCCGAACCGAGATTGGACACGGTATCATACGGCTCTCTTATCATCGGTCAAGCCGACTCATCGTGCGGTCACGCCGCCGAGGACGTCTCGTCATCGCGGCTTCCCACCAACTCCAGACCGTCGCGAACCTGGGCCGACTGAACGACAAGCTGCTGGAGAATCTCGACCTGGTCCTGAAGCCGAGTCAGCTCTCGTACGAGGCCGTCGAGCAGCAGGTTGGTCTCATTGCGATAAGTGCCTACCTCGGTTCGGGTGTGGCTGATTCCCAGGATCACCTGATCCAATCGCGGTTGTATATCCTCGCGGATTGCGGCCGCGGTGAACGATTTTCCCTCGGCCGCGATTTTTCGAGCGATCGGGCGACGGATCGGACCCGTCATTCGCCAACCTGTTCGCGCGAGGGATTTGAGGAACCGTTTCACGACATCGCCTCCATGCGGACAGATCGCTTGCTGAAATCGACCCCACGATCCGAACCCGAGATGGAACCCTGCCGCAAAGTGGCCTGACTCTCGATGACCTCGCGATATTTTGCCGCGACGAGAGGCCAGGAATGGTTGTTCTCGACGTAATGGTGGGCGGCATAACCCAGAGCCTCCCGACGCCTGCTGTCCGCCGCGAGCTCACGCATCATGGCGGTGAGCGACGGCATTCCCTCGTGATGCCATCGGACCTTCGCCACCACATCATTCGGATAATCCGCGAAGGTCGCGACATCCGTGATGATGGTCGCAACGCCATGCCGCAAGAGATTGAGCAAGGCACCCGAGGTCTCGCCATAGGTGGGGGGGCGTCGGAGCGAGACGCCAATATCCACCGAGGCGATCAGCGCCTCGAACTCTTTGTCCGTTTGGTGTCCCACGAAACGGACTCGTGATGCGAGCCCGAGCCGTTCGACCTCGCGGCGTGCTTCGCCATCCTCGTAGTCCTGCCCAACGAACAGGTACATCGCCTGCGGGAACTCGGTCGCAATCTGCGAAAAGGCTCGAATCGCTTCGAGATTCATCTTGCCGTGAGACAGGAAGCCGAAGCTGGCGAAGATCAGCGACTCCTGATCGAGGCCGAATCGTGCGCGAGTTTGCCGGCGAATGTCTCTGGAGACCCTTGCCGGCCAGGCCCCGTGCGGTATCACTCGTATTTTCTGGGAGTAATCCGAATCCACCTGCTTCACGCACCAGGGAGAATGCACGATGACCGTGGAAGACGATTCGAAGACCCGACGGTTGAGGTGGATTCCCCGCCGGGTGAGTGCGTCCTGAACTCCCCCTCGTTCGGTTCGCCAGTGTTCGAGGTTCTCCAGGATCTCGGGCGCGCGATCGGGCTCGGCGAACAGGACTTCACGGCGAAAGGCGGAGACCGGATCGCTCGATCGATGGGCATTCCAGTACTGGAAGCCCCCCAGGCTGAAATCGTGCAACGTGACGATTCCCGGATGGGCTGCCATCATATCGATCATGAACCCGTGATACGGTGAATTGCCCATCTGGTAGAGCACGCCGCGATAGTCGCGAGCCTTCGCCATGCGGTCGAACAGCCGGTAGTCGAACGTCGAGAATCCGTTTTGAGAGAGCCCCAGGTCGGGGACGTATCCCTCGTCGTGATAAAGGTCGATCCGGTAATGCCGCGACAGCTCTCCGGCGAGCCACGCGGCGTACGTGGAGATCCCCGACTTTTTCGGTCTCCAGGGCGAAACCAGAGCCAGCCGGGGCCTACGGTCGTGGGCGCGGTCCACACGTAGCTTGCGCTTCGGAAACCCATCCGGACATAGAGCCTCCAACACCCGACACGCTGAGCGATCCCACGTGAATTCGCTCGCCCGCGTGATCGCCCTGCGTGACAGCCGGCTTGCAAGCTGGTGATCCATGAGCAACTGCGTCAGGCCGGAGGCGATGTCGGCGGGATCGGTCGCGTTGACCAGGAGCCCCGCATCTCCGACGACCTCGATCTGGGACGAATTGTTCCCCGCCAGGACGGCTGCACCACAATGCATGGCTTCGAGCAGCGGCAACCCCAATCCCTCGTACAGCGAAGGAAATGCGAACGCGGCGCACCGCTGATAGAGAGTGCGCAGCGTCTCGTCGGAAACCTCCCCGGTAAGAATCAGGGCATCGCCGAGACCGTGCTGGTCGCCAAGAGACAAGATCTTCGCGCGATCCTCCGGCTTCAGATGGCAGGTGATGACGAGTTGGTGCTGGCAGCGTAGTGCGTCGGGCAGCCGGCGGAATGCGTCGATCAACCCGCGAACGTTTTTCCGCTCGTCCGCACCCGCCACGCAAAACACGAATGGGCGGCGGATTCCGAGCCCACGAATCGCGCTTCGATCGCGACGGCTCGGCGGAAGCGTTCGGTTTGGGAAAAAGTAGGAGGCGTTACTCGCCCCGGAAATATTCGCGATTCGGTGCTCTTCGAGGGCAAGCAGTCGTCTCGCGTCGTCTCGCGTCGCATCGGAGATCGCCAGGAGATGGTCATAGCGCGAGATCGAGTGGAGGCGGCGATAGAACCAGTCGGCATTTCCCGGCTGATCAAGGTAGTGCTCTTGATCGAGGAACGGGATGAAGTCGTAAACTACAGCGGCCATCCGGAGGCCGCCGAGGGGCCGGGCAGGCGGGTCGTATCCCGGGCAAAGCTCGAAGGGGTTCAAGATCAGGAGTACGTCGAGATCGTCGGAATTCTCGCGAGCGAGCCGATTCATCGCGTCTCGTAAGAACCGCTCATCGCGGGCCGCTTCGACACGGAGAACCTGTGTCGTCGCTCGCGGAGACTCAGGGAGGTGGTCCTGGGGCAGCCCCTCGTGAGCATAGAGGACAAAGTCGTGTGTGTCCCCGTGTGCGAGCATCGCGGAGACAAGCTGAAGACCGTACCGCCCGACACCCCGAAGGCGACTTCCGGGAGACTGAACGGCAAGCATATCGATGCCGATCCGCACGAGATGACGCCTCCGGTAGATGCCCTCACGCGCGAATCGAGCCACTCGGCGGACCGGACGGTTATCGACCTGACTCCGGACGAAATCCCGTTCAACCCGCCTGGGCGGCCGAACTGGCGAGATAGCCGTCGATGATCTCTCCCATCGGGCCGTCGGCGACGACCTGGCCCTTGTTCATCCAGAGGCCTCTCGTACACATTTCACGGAGCGAGGTCATGTCGTGCGAGACGATCACAACCACGTTCGAGCGGTCGAGCAGGCCGCGGATACGGGCCTTGGCCTTCTCCACGAATGCGGCGTCGCCGGCGCCAAGAGACTCGTCGATCAGGAGGATGTCGGGATCGATCTCGGTGGCGATGGCGAACGCAAGCCGGGTATACATGCCGCTGGAGTAATACTTCAGCGGAAGGTCGGCGAACTCCTGGAGGCCGGTGAATCCGAAGATTCCCTCGACTTTTTCCGCCATCTGCTTCCGCGCTAGGCCGAGCATGGCCCCGTTGAGCATGATATTATCTAGGCCCGACAGCTCCGGGTTGAAACCCGCGCCCATCTCGATGAGAGGTGCGACATTCCCCCGGATCTTGACCAGTCCCGACGTGGGCGGATAGATCCGGGCCAGCAGACGCAGGAGCGTGCTCTTGCCCGCGCCGTTGTGGCCGACGATCCCGACGCGATCGCCCTTCGCGATCGTGAGATTGATGTGGCTCAACGCCCAGAAATCGGACGCGGGCATGGGGTTCACCCTGCGCAACACGAGATCGAGGGCCGCTCGCTTGAGCGAGTACTGCTTGTCGTGATAGCTCACGAACTTCAACGACACGTCCTGAAGCTCGACCGGGTTTCCCCCGGACGCATCGACGCGCCGCTGTGTCTTAGAGGCGGAAGATGAGCTTGGCTTCGTTCGACTTGAAGGCTGCATAGCCGACTCCGAGGCTCACCGTCGCGATGCCGGCGGCCGCCAGGAAGAGGGTCAGACTCGGCCAGACACCGTCGCTGATCACGTTCTGGAAGAGCCGAATGAACGGATACGCCGGGTTCAACGCGAGCATCCAGGGAACATTTTGGAACCGAGTCGCCGGATAGAGGATCGGCGTCGCGAAGTACCACGCCTGCAAGAAAACCGTCACCAGGTGGCTGCAATCGCGATAGAACGTGTTCATGGTCGCGACGATCAGCCCCAGGCCGAGCGAGAATACGGTAAACAGGGCGATGATCAAGGGCAGTAAGAGCATCTGAGCTTTGAAGCTGGCCCCGAGCGGCGCGAGCAGGAGAAACAAGGCTGCGAACGAGAGCACCATCGTCACAAGGTTGATGAGCACGCGAGTGAGCGGAAAAATGAGTTTCGGAAGGAAGATTTTCCGAATCAAACCCTCGTTCTGGATGATGCAGAACGCACACTCGGTGAGGCACCCACTCAGGAGCCCCCAGGGCACAATTCCCGAGAACAGGGTAATGGCGTACTTCTTCGGGTCGTCCCCCAGTAACTGAGAGAACACGACGGTAAGCGTGGCCATCATCAGGATCGGGTTGAGCAGGGTCCAGAAGAACCCGAGTACGGACCGCTGGTAGCGGACGCGCAACTCCTGGGCCACCATGTTCTGGACCACGGGCCAGAACCGGCGGAGTTGCTCGGCATCCTCGACGATGGTCGCGAGGATGCGAGCGGGCGCAGCCGGAGATCTTGGCGCCGGGAAGAACTCGGCGTGCGGGGGAGAGGATGTTGTCCGTGTGTTCATGGAACTCGCATCATCCGTGAAAGTTCCGCTTGAGGGCCGATCGTCCCTGATCGATCCCTCGACGAGAACCTGCGACATCTCCGCGTACCGAGGAGTCCCCGCCGGGCGGGCACGATACGTCCCGCGGTCATTTCGGGCAAGGTCAACTCGACGGAGTGCTCGGGCACCCACCCCTTTATCGGCAAACCCAGGGGCAGACTGCAATTGAGGAGGTCTTCATTGGATTGACACTGTTGCTTCCTCCGGACTCTGCGGTGAGTCCTTCCAGAAGGCTCAGTCGCTGTTCGGCCTGGGATTCATCGATCGAGTGACGATGCGGGAGGCCATCCGGACTTTCTGTTTGTTTGAGAGGTTGTCGATATAGGATTTCTTCAGCGCATTGAGCCACCGAATCTCCCGACCGTCATAGCTGACGACGACCCGGGTCAGAACTGCCGTGGGGCAGGCCAGGGAGCGAGCAATTCCGGCCGCGATGTCAT
Source organism: Planctomycetota bacterium (assembly GCA_028291545.1). Lineage (GTDB taxonomy): Bacteria > Planctomycetota > Planctomycetia > Isosphaerales > Isosphaeraceae > JAQGHR01. The sequence continues at coordinate 79,062 of JAQGHR010000159.1, forward strand.
CGTTGTGCCCGATGCAGTTGTAGGCGAGATTCAGCCCCTTGGCGAGGGCGGCGAAGTCGAGCCGGGCGATCTCGGTCGCGGTCGTTCGCCGGAAGGTCGGTTCCTGGAGCATCTGCATGTAGTGGTAGGCGCCGTCGTCGAGGATGAAGAACTTCACCGGCAGGGCCGATCGCGCCGCCGTCGAGGCTTCAAGCCCGCTCATCAGGAAGCATCCATCGCCCACAACAGAAGCGACCTGCCGACTCGGGTCGAGGCGCTGGGCCCCGACGGCCGCGGGGACGGCCCAGCCCATGCTCTGGTTGTTGGCGGGCGTGAAGTAGAGTCGCGGGCCGTTGACTTCCATCACTTCCGACGCCCAGTGGGTTGAGGCCGTCACGTCGATGAACATGAGGGCGTCACATCGGAGCGCACGCCTCAGGTTGTAGAGGAAAACCATGGGATCGACGCCCGCCGTGATCCTCACGCGAGCGTATTCGCGGCGGTCACGATCGCGTTGGGTCTTGATATTCGACCAGAGCGGAGGGCTCGGCGTACGGCGGATCGCGTTTGCGTCGGACATCAGCCGATCGAGGAAATTGCGGGAATCGGCCGCAACTTCCACGCACGTCGGGACGTTGCGTCCCAGATTATTCGGATTCGCGTCGACGTGAATGACCTTGTGCTCGGGGATCGAGTAGTTCGCGGTCGAAACTTCGCTGTATTTGACCCCGACCGCGAGCACGGCATCGACATCCTTGAAGACTTTTTCCGCCGCTCGTGTCCCCTGGGGGCCATAACCCCATCCTACGGCGAGGGGGTGGGCATCGGAGATGACGCCCTTGCCACTGACCGAGGTCGCGACAGGGGCCTGTAACGTCTCCGCGACGGCCGCGAGTGCCTGGGTCGCGTGAACGCAACCGAGTCCGGCATAAATCCCCACGCGTAAACGACGATCGCTCAGGACGGCCAAGGCGCGGCGGTATCCGCCTTCGTCGAATGAAGCGGGCAGGGGGGGCGGGACGGGGCAATCGTAGTTCCACGTCTCGGTCAGGAAATTGAACGGGATGACGACGGTCACCGGACCGGGCTCACCGCAAACCGAGAGCCGGAACGCGTGATGGATCGCCGACGGGATCTGGGCCTGGTGCTGGACCTCCAGCACGGTCTTGCAGATTGGTCGAAGGATCGCGGCATTGGGCAATCCGTGGACCTGGCCGATCTTGGCGTGGGGACCGCGAAGGACATCCGTGACAATCCCGACAATCGGGATGCTATCGTGGAGCGCCTCGCCAATTCCGGTCATGGCATTGGTGAGTCCTGGACCGGGGACGACACAGAATACGCCGACTTCCCCCGTGACCCGTGCGGCTGCGTCGGCCATGACGCTTGCGGAGGATTCGTTCGTCACGAGCAGGTAGGGCAATCCTTCGCCCTTCATCGCGTCCCAGAACTCGTTATTTTGTGCCCCTGGTACACCATAGACACATCGGTTCGCCTCAGCTCGCAATGCCGCGACCGCGGCCTTCGCGCCGGTCATCCGGCCACGGGCGCCTTCGCCGTAGGGGGCCGGCGGCAAGATCAGGGGCGGAGGGAGTTCCTGGGCTCGTGCCTCGTTGGACGCGAGCGCGCCGGCCCCGACAGCGCCGAGTACGCCCAGAGCGGTTCGCCGGTTCACGTTCACGAGGGTGCCCCTCCCTGGGCGATCGGTGCATCGGTCCGTTTGCAATGGACTGCAACAGCCGAAGTTAACATCGAAGTCGTCGGCTCGCCGTCGGTCCTGACGACACCGCCGTCCGGTCCTCGGATTCATCGGCAGGGAAAGACTCGGGCGTTGATGCCGAGACACCCCGCGTCACTGGTTTGGCCCGCAGGATCGATTCCTTCGGGACAACTCACCGGACGAGAAGTCGGAACGAAGTCACGGGCGAATCCGGTTGTCCTGCGCGACGATCAAAGTCGCTCATGGCGTGTTGCGGCGGTGACCTCTCAGTTCTGCGAGTCGTTCAAGGAACGCCCCGTCGATCGTCGCCGGCCTCTGCCTCAAGTATCGAATACACTCGAGCATGATCGGCCCCGAATACGAGATCGCGTCGAGCGCCTCGATCCAGGCCGGCCAGTCGATGGTCCCATGGCCGGGTGGCTCATGGACATCCTGGCGGCCGTTGTTGTCATGGACATGGGTCGACCGCAACCATCGGCCGGCGATCCTGGTCTCGCTGCCGGCGGTCGCGACCATGTTGGCGTGGCCGGTATCAATCGCCAGGCCGACTGCCGGGTCCGCAACGTCCGTCACGATCTCGACAAGCTCGTCCATCCGGCTTCCCGGATGGACGCCAGGCGGCATATTCTCGACACAAACGACCAGGCCCGAACGACCGATATGCTTCGCCAGCGAGGTCAGGCCGCGAGTCAACGCGTCTCGACGTCCGGCAGTCTGTTCGGGATCGGAAAGGCCGCCGGGGTGGATGATAAGATGCGTTCCTCCCGCATCGCGCAGCCAGTCCAGGCAGCGCTTCAAGTCTTCAAGGCTGGCTTCCCAGGTGGGGGGCTCGATCGACCCCAGATCGACCCGCGGCGCGAGGATGGATCGTCCTCCCCAGCATGCATGAGCGCTATGGACCGTAAACCCGCCATCGGCGATCAGGGTCCTCAGAGCTATCGGGTCGGGTAGATTGGGCCAATCGGGGAGGACCTCGACGCAGGTGGCCCCGATCTGGCGGGCGACTTCCAGATCGACGGCTATCAAACCTCGTTCAAAGCCATAGGCGACCATCGTTCCGAGCGGACGGGCTGGCTCGTTTGTCGAGTCGTTCATGCCGGTTTCTCACGCGTTGCCGTACATCGGCAGGGGGCAACCCTCTTGTCGTTCGTGTCGTGGCAAGTCATGATATTCGGTCGATGGCCGTAGCGGCCACATCCTCTTTGTCCGCGTCGTCGATGAATGTGCCCCGCGCCCGGCAAGCGTGCCTGCGCGGAAAAGGATCTCTCCGCATGCCGCCCGTCGCCTTGGTCGATCCCGCAACGATCGACACCTCAAAAATTCTGTATGACTTGGAGGCGATCCGTCGGGGAAATCCGCAACGGTTCGAGATGGAGCAACTCACGGCGATCGTGTATCTCGACCGCGACGAACACACGATCATTGGCTTCAAGGACGTCACACCCGAGGAGTTCTGGGTGCGGGGGCATATGCCCGACTATCCGCTCATGCCGGGTGTTCTGATGTGCGAGGCGGCGGCCCAACTTTGCAGTTTTTACTGCCATGTGATCCAGATCCTGGAGAATGGCTTCATTGGGTTCGGCGGGATGGAGGACGTCCGCTTTCGGGGCCAGGTCAAGCCGGGCGACCGTCTGCTGATCCTTGCGAAGGCCAGCCGGGTGCATCGAAGACAGACCGTCTTCGAAACGCAGGGGTTCGTCGGCTCGAACATGGTGTTTCACGGCAAGATCATCGGCGTCCCCTTGAGCAATCGCGACGGATGACCGATAACGCCCGGCGCTCGCCGATCGACACGACGCCTTACACGCTTGAAATGCCGGAGGCTCCGGTTTCCTGGCCCGAGATCTTCGGTCGCGATCGGCCTGTTGAACTGGAGATCGGCTCCGGCAAGGGGTTGTTTCTCGCGAACGCGGCGAGGGGGAATCCCTCTCACGATTTTCTCGGCGTCGAGATGGCGAAAAAATACGCCTACAAGGCGGCCGAACGCCTCGCCAAGGCGAACTTATCCAACGTCAAGATCCTTCCCGGAGACGCCCGGCGATTTCTGCATCTGTTCGTGCCGGCGGCCAGCGTTTCCGCCGTTCACATTTATTTTCCGGATCCCTGGTGGAAGACGCGGCATCGGAAGCGTCGGGTGTTTTGCGAGGACTTCGTGGTCGATGTCGCCAAATCACTGACGCCTGGCGGGGACTTCTTGATCGCAACGGATGTCGAGGAATACTTTGGCGTCATGATGGAGTTGATGGACCGCCACGAAGAATTTACCGAACAGGCCAGGCCGGAACCGAAGACGCCCGAGCACGAGCATGACTATTTGACAAACTTCGAGCGCAAGTACCGCATCGAGGGGCGACCCATCCATCGCGCCCACTACAAGAAAACGACTGCGTAGCCAAACCGGTCACAGACGCTCATAAGCTCGAACGCCGCCGGCACCGTTGGCATGGTAGCTCTCGATCGCGTCGATTTCGTAAAGCCTTTGCCCGGTTGGCGTGGGATAGTGACCGGTTACGCACGCACGGCACAGGCGATCGGGGGCCAGGCCGACAGAACGGGATAGCGACTCAATGGGTAGATAGCGCAGGCTGTCCGCACCGAGTTCGTGGGCGAGGCGTTGCTGAGCGAGGTCGGAAAGCTGTCCGTCCGGGAGATCCGCGAATCGGGGAGCGACGAGCTCGTCTCGGGTGGACATATCGATGCCGTAGTAGCAGGGGGCGATGATCGGCGGGCAAGCGACCCGAAGGTGGATTTCTCGCGCTCCACCTCGATTGCGAATCTCGCTGACCAGGGCTCGCATCGTGGTCGATCGGACGATGCTATCCTCCACCAGAAGGACCCGCTTCCCCGAGAGCACCTCTGGCAGGGGCGTGTATTTCATCCGCACCTTTGCGGCACGGTCCGCCGTACCTTCGATAAAGGTACGGCCCACATACCGATTTCTCATCAATCCCTCGACCGAGGGCAGACCCAAGGCGAACGCCATCGCATCGGCGGCAGCCTTCGCGGTGTCGGGGACGGGCACAACGATCGTGTCGGGGTCGAGGGGGACATCCTCGAGCCTGGCCAGCTCTTTCCCAAGACTGGTCCGGCTCAGATAAACGGAACGATCGTCGAGTGTGCTAGCGACGTTGGCGAAGTAGATCCATTCAAAGAAGCAGTGCGCGGGCTTCCTCGCTTCGGCGAATCGCTCGATTCGCACCCCCTTTGCATCAACAACCGCCAGGGTGCCCGGATCCAGCGAGCGGACACCCGTGAAGCCGAGGTTCGAGAGAGGCACACTCTCGCTCGCGGCGGCAAACAAGGGCCCGTTCTCCGCGATGCAGAGCGGTCGGATGCCCAGGGGGTCGCGAGCGACGACCATTTCACCGGTCGCGGATAGGAGCACGACGTTGTACGCGCCATCGAACTTCGCGGCGAGCCGTCCGAAAACCGCGGCCCAGTCCGGATGCGTCCCCTCGTCCTGGATCTCGTAGGAGATCGCATGCATCAGGATCTCGGTATCCGTATCTCGCTTCAGGTGATAATCGCCCTTGTCGAGAAGTTCCTGCCGAAGTTCCTGATAATTCGCGAGCTGCCCGTTGAAGGCGAAGGCGAACCACTTGGCCTTCCGGCCGTGGGCTCGCTCGAACGGTTGGGCATACGAGCGATCCTCGGCCCCGCAGGTCGCGTATCGCACGTGCCCGATCGCGGCCAGGCCATCATGCTTCTTCATGATGGCTTCGAATTTGGCTCGGTGATTCAGGCGAAACGCCTCGGCCACCGTGCCCAATTCCTTGTGCGTTTCCAGGAGAGCTTGACGCCCCGGATGAAAGCTGGTCATGCCCGCGGCGAGCTGGCCGCGATTCTGCATGTCCAGCAGCATTCTGGGGATCAGGCGAGCGACGCTGTTGATGTTGCCTTGGATCGGCGCCATCCGCGACACAGGCTGTCCGGCGGCATGGTAGACGGCGGCCACGCCGCATTCGTGGTGAAGTTCACCGTGCATCGGCGTTATCGACCCTGGGAGGAGGAGGAGGTCCGCCGGGGGGGCGGCGGGAATCTGGACGCACGTCTTCCACTAGGCCGCATCGAAAGATCTATTATAATGTCGGCCAGACTGCCTAACAACCTTTGACATGGCTGCGGGAGCCATAGAGGTGCGTTTCGCATGCTCTTGAACCATGACCGAGGACGAAGCTGGATGACCCGCGACCTGGTTCGAGACGATGTCGTCCTCTCATCCCGCACCTGGGTCGTCAAGGTTGGCACAAGCGTCCTCGCCTCGGCGGATGGAACCCTTGACCTTGAGCGGATTCATCACCTGGCCGAGCAAATCTGCGCCGTCGCTGAGACCGGTCGACGCGTAGCACTCGTCAGTTCGGGGGCCGTGGGTGCTGGCTTGGGCCGTCTAGGGCTCACGAAGCGTCCGGATAACCTGCCAGAGCTTCAGGCGGCTGCCGCAGTCGGGCAGTCCTATTTGATTCGTGCCTACGACGAAGGGTTTCGCCGCCACGGCCGGAACGCGGCGCAACTTCTGCTCACGCATGAAGATTTCGACAGTCGGCCTCGCTACTTGAACATGCGGAACACGCTCGCCGCCCTCTTCGAATATCGCGCCGTGCCCGTCATCAACGAAAACGATACTATCAGCGTGGATGAGATCAAGTTCGGAGACAACGATCGACTCGCGGCCATGGTTGCAAACCTCCTTCAAGCTCCGCTCCTCGTCATCCTGAGTGTCGCGGCCGGACTCTGCCGGACGGACCCGGGATCTTCGGGACACGGAGACGTCATCCCTCTGGTGAAGAACCTGGACGATGCGGCTCTGGGACTGGCGGGCCAAAGCAAGAGCGCGCTCGGGACGGGAGGGATGCGAAGCAAGCTTCAATCCGCCCGATTGGTCACCCACGCAGGCGGTTCGGTCATCATCACTTCGGGTAAGGCGGACCGACCCTTGACCCGGATCTTGGCCGGCGAATCCGTGGGGACGCTCTTCCTGGCGAAGGGACAATCGCAGGGCGCGAGGAAACGCTGGATCGGGCTCACTGCGCGTCCCAAGGGGCAATTGATCATCGATCGAGGGGCCCGTCTGGCGCTCGAGACCGGGAACAGGAGCCTGCTTGCGATCGGGATCACCGAGATTCTGGGTGAGTTCGAAAAGGGGGACATCGTCGCCATTCGCGATGCGGACGGGCACGAATTCGCTCGTGGCCTGATCAACTACTCGGCGGTCGAGTCTCGCAGGATCCGGGGATTGAGAACGGATCAAGTCCTACAAGCCCTGGGCGAAGTGCCTTACGCCGAAGTGATCCACAAGGATAACCTGGTTGTCCTCGGTTAGGACCGGCACTCAGGAGTCGCTTGATCGTGGGCCATCATTCCCCACCGGGCAACTTGAGATCCTTGAATTCGAACGGAATCTCGACTGCAGCCCGGATATGACCATGAACGCGCAGGCCGGTCGGCGGAGCATCCACGCCGTCACGAGCCGGAAGGAAAAGGCGGATGCGAACTCCTTCCGCATCGAACCCGTCCTCGATCGTCCTCCCCCCGGTGAACGGCTGACCTTGCGCATCCACGACCTCGAGATTCTGGAGCAGAAACTCGGGATCGAACTTGGGTGCATCCCACGGACCGCGGCGATTACCTCCCATGCGACGAGGGAGAACAGGAGCGACCCATCCCTCGGGCTGAATGGCCAGATCCAAGGTATAACCGGCTCGAAAGGCAGGGCTCTTCGGCGTCAGCCCTTGCACCTGTAACCTCATGCCGCCACAGTCGATCGGACGACGCTCGGAAAGCGACTGTGCATTCAATGAGATCACTGTGGGCTCGATCTTCCTGGCCTCGATCTCGACGGACACCACTCCTCTCAGTGTCTGGATCGCTTTGGCCGGGGTCGTCGGAGGGCGCAACCGGATCTGGAACGAAGCGGGCGGCTGGCCCCGGTCCTGAATCCCGAAACTAGCCACCGGGTCGAGAGCTGGGCGACTTACCGGGGCGATTGCCTGACCGTTGTCATCGACGCATTCAAGTAGGCGGACCGAGCCGAACGAACGAACCGCCAGTCGTGGCTCGACCATCGCCCCGATCGAGACGACAAGATCCGTCTCGCGTGGTGTCTGAGGCCTCGGCAGTCGCGGCGGCTGTTGGAATAATCCCCGCCGAGCCATGAGGTCTACGGGACTCGGTTCTTCTTCGAACGTCAGGGGATTGGCTGTGAGCCGAAACGGCCCGTGTGTGATCGACGGTAACTTCAACTCATTCCGTGGCACCAATTTGACGCTTGACGCCTTGCGAAACGTCGGCCGCCCGAACTCTTGCTCGAATTCCCACTGAGGGACAAGTCCGACACGATCCAGGATGTCCCAGAAAGCGAGGGTTTCCGGCGATTGCAATTCGACAAACGAGCGAGCCCGACCCTCACGACCGCCAACCTCGCCGAGGGGCAAGGGAACTCCCTGCGATTTTCCCAGACGCTCGGCCAGTTCGGGGAGCGTGTAGCGGCGAGCCTCGAGACGCAAAGTCGCTGGCCGATTGAGCATCGACCGTTCGATCGAATCGAGCAACAGTTCCGCGCGACTCTTCACCTCCGGGTCATGATCGTTCCGGGCGACCTTGAGCGCGGGAAATGCGGATTGGCCGAGCTTTTCCAGCGCACTCGAGGCGGCTTCGCGATCCGCATACTTGGGCGAGCCGAGGCGGGCCACAAGTTCCCCCGGGTCTGTGCCGGCAAGGAGGCCCACCAGAAGAACCCCGCCGATTGCGCTGGAGTGGAAGACCATAGGGTTGCCTCTCGGACGGGTGCCACATCGAAGGTGAAGGGACGAGGTTTGACGGCCTCAGGGCATGTCGACGTCGGTGAACTCGAACTCGGCGTCGGTGTTGATTCGTGCCATCTCATAATAGCGAAGTTGAGATGGCGGGCCCGTCCCATCCTGGGATGCGACTCTCAGCGTCATCCGCACTCCATCCGGACCCTGCATTTGACTCATGAGGTTCCAGGTCTTGAACGCCCGTCCCTGAGAATCGGCGATTTCGAGTTGGTTCTGCGAGGAGCCGGGCGCGCGGATCGCCATGAACTCGGGCCCGAACATTCCGCCATTCGGTGAGGACGACGCGTCAAGCGAACGGACCGTGATCTCGAGCGTCGTCTGGTCGAAATTGGGGTCGGTGCGGATCTCGTGGACCGTGAGGCTAATTTCCGAGTTGTGATAGGTCTTTCCCTTCGCATCCGCCAGTGCGATCAGCAGGGGTTCCTCTTTACGAGCCGACACCGTCACAGGGATTGTACCTCGAAGCTTTTTGATCGTTCTCCCGGCCCGATCCGGATATTTCAACCCGATCGCCGTTTGCAAGGCGATATTCCCGGCCGTCTCAAATCGGTTGTAACCGGAATTATGCTGAAACGTGACGCCCGAGGGCGCCTGAGGGAGAAGTGAATTGCCACGATCATCGACCGCTTCGGACAGCCGAACCGGTCCGCTCATGGTGACCGTCATTCTTGGCTCGGCGAGAATCTGCAAACTGGCCTGGAATTGCTCCACGGAGGGGAGTCCGCCCATCTGCACGGGCATCGGGGCCATTCCCCCGTGCGGGACCATCCCGGCGGGGAACCCAACCATTCCGTTATTACCGTTGCCGCTCGGGCCGAAATTCCGTTCCTTGTGATAGTTCAGGTTCAGCAAGCTCACACGAAATGGCCCGGAGACAGATGTTGGCGCCGGCTTTGTACCTTCGGGCAGGCCGATCATCTGAAGCAACGGGTGAGTCCCACCGGCCTGGCCCGGCGCGGCCATTGGCATCCCGGCGACAAGCTCGAATCCACCGACCCGGGACAACTCCTCGACGGCCGACCAGAAGGGTACAGGACCAGGACTCGTCAGCGTGATCCGTCGCGATGTCACACCCGCATCGCCCGGGATCAAAGAGAACGTGGCATGACCCCGCATCCCCAGTTCTCGAAGAACCTCGGCTATCGGGCGATCACGAAAGTCCAACGTCACCAAACTTGGACTGACCAAGAGATCGCTCTCGATCCGCTCGACAAGTACCTCGGCCCGCGTCCGGATCTCGGCATCGCGAACGGTACGCGCCGCCCGGAGGGCCGGCAGCGCTTCCGATCCCAGCTTCTGGAGCCGAGATGAGGCGGCCTCGCGATCCGCATACTTGGGCGCACCGAGGCGATGGACGAGCACCGATGGATCCGCTTCTGCGAAGCTGATGATCGCCAGTACGACGGCCAGACGGACGGTGATCATCGTGCGCACCCCTCGCGAGGCAATCGATCCCGATCATCGACCCGGGTTTGGGTCATGTCCGCGCGATAGATTCTCGCGGGCCAGAGACGATTCCCCTCATCATATCCCATCACGCGGCAATCGCCACGACCCAGTTCGAGATTCCAGACCGATTTGGTGGGCATGATGTATTACCGGCCACGAGTATCCGGGAAGTCTCGCCAACCTTACTGAGGATCCACCTGGAGATGAGGCCAAGCATGCATCCCGTTGCGGTTTCATCCTCCCTACAGAGCAAAATCGCGCTTGGCGATCCCAGAAATTGACGGAGGGGTGAGACGGGTATCGAATTCGCTGGCAGAATTTGGAAGATGCGCGGTATCATTAGGTAATGACACGCAGCCCGAAGCTATTGCGTTGCGCAGGGTTTCAACGATCCTGAGGGTCGGGGAGTCTCGAATGTCCAAGTTCACGCCGAGATGGACGTATTCGATCGCGATCGCGAGCCTGGTCGGTCTCGCTTCCGCCTTCGCTACGAAGTCCGCGAACGCCCAACTTTATTCGACCGACCCCTACGACCCCTACGGCCGTCCGTTTCGGTCCTTCGTTTACCCTGGCGCTAGCGATGGGCCATACGGCCCAGGGGCTGGCCCTGTACGTCGGGCGACCGCACCGAATCAATTTGACCGTCTCGGCGATGACCTCGTTTTTTCGGGTGGGAGTCGAGGGGGACGTTACGACGGTGCATACCGTCGATTCGACGAGGAGTTCGGTCGCAATTACGTGCCCAACGAACAGGCCGACGCGCAGTACATCAAGGATCGTGAGAAGCGTGAGCAAGATATGATCCGCGCCATGCGCGAACGAGATCCGAAGAGGCGGGCGGATATTCTCAAGGACGTGAATGCCGAGTCGAAGCGAGTCGAGAGCGACCTGGGCGTGTCGGTCCGTCGAGGCGCGGCCACTGGCCCGATCTCTCGCGCCCCGAGTCGTCGAGCCGTTCCTGCCGCCGGCGCCGCTGCGCCACCTACACGCGCACCTGGTTCGGCGACCAGTCGGTCCCGCGCTTCGGCGGATGTTCCGAAGCGTGCAGCTGCGACGGTTCCGCCGGCGCCTCCCTCGGGACGAAAGGCCCGGGAACTCGAGGACGCGCGGCCGAGTGACGTACTGGAGCGAAACCAGAGAATCGATCGGGCTCGGGCGCCCATTACGTCTCCTCGCCGAACATCCACTCCGCCGTCGTCCGCTCCGCGCTCCTGACCGGTTGTCGCGGCTGCCTTTCGGCTCGGGTCGGGATTGACTCCGCGGCGCAATTCGCGAGCCAATCCCGTCACTCCCTTGATTTACACGTACGCTCGCGGCTATTCTGACGTCCGATGTGTGACCCCGGCGGCAGGCTGCGGGCTTTTTTTTGGGAACACTTTGTGAAACACTTCACAAAGCCCCCCAGAACGCTCTGTGGATGAGACAGTATGGGCATTGAGTATACCCCCGTCTTCTTGCTTTTCCTGGTCGCATTGCTGACCGCCGGGGGGATGATCGCCACGGCGTTGCTCGGTCCGAAAAAAACGACCGTGGTCAAGCAGATGCCGTACGAGTCCGGGATGGACCCGATCGGGGACGCGCGGCAACGCTTCGATGTTCGTTACTACCTGGTCGCGATCGTGTTCTTACTCTTCGACGTTGAATTACTCTTTCTCTACCCGTGGGCGGTCGCTCACTGGGGCGCCGCGGACGTAGGTGCGGCCGGCATTCCTGCCGATTTTCGCAACCTGGTCTTCGCCGAGATCATGGTGTTTATCGCGGTCCTTACTGCCGCGTTCGCCTACGCTTGGAAGAAGGGGGTCTTCGAATGGCGATGAATTCGAAGCCGGGCGGGCCGACGATCCTGTCGAATAATCCGACGGTGGTCCGTAAGACCGGCGGAATTGAGGTGCCGGAGAACACGATCATCACGAATCTCTCATCGGCCATCAATAATCTGGTCGAGAAGGTCGGCGGGAACCCTCTCGTCAACGCGGGCCGCAAATTTAGCCTCTGGCCCATGCCCTTCGCAACCGCTTGCTGCGGCATTGAATTGATGGCCGTTGGAGCGAGCCGATTCGATATCGCGAGGTTCGGTGCCGAGGTCATGCGATTCAGCCCACGCCAGTGTGACCTCCTGATTGTTGCCGGACGCGTCGTGATGAAAATGATGCCCGTCCTCCAGCGCATCTGGCTCCAGATGCCCGAGCCGAAGTGGTGCATCAGCATGGGTGCCTGTGCCTGCACCGGCGGGGTGTTCGACACCTACGCCGTGGTTCAGGGAGTTGATCGCTTCATTCCTGTCGACGTTTATATCCCGGGTTGCCCACCCCGCCCGGAACAGATCCTTCGGGCCCTGATGGACATGCAGGCCAAGATTCAGGCTGGTGGCAGGCTCGCGGGTACGGGCCTGCCGGAGTCGGCTGAGCGCGAAAAAATGTTGCTCGAGCAACGCCAGGCACCGGCCGGCTTTGCCCTGGCCTCGGAACGCGCCGACGAGGATCGCTTTGGCTACCCGCTTCCTGGTGGCGTGGCGAGTCTCGGCGCGGGTGACACCAAATAATTCCGGCGAAACGAGGCAGAGCAGACGATGAGCACCGCGGCTGAGACGGATCACCATTCCGAGACATTGAAGGCCCTCACTTCCGCACTTGGTGACACCGGTTACGAGACAGTCCGATTTCGTGATAATTTTCGCATCTATGTCTCTTCCGATAAGGTATTTGAGGCCCTGCAAGTCTTGAAGTCGATTTGCGGCTTCTCGCAGCTTTCCGAGCTGGGCGCGACCGATTATCTGAAGTATCCCGGCCGGACCGGTCCTAGATTCGAGGTCCACTATTGCCTGCTCAACATGAACCGCCGCGAGCGGGTCGTGGTGAAGACCGGAGTGGATGACCCTGAACCGACCCTGCCCTCGGCGGTACAGCTCTGGAGAGGCGCAGACTGGATGGAGCGTGAGGTCTTTGACATGTATGGGATACGCTTCCAGGGGCATCCCGATCTTCGCCGGATTCTGATGCCCGACGAATTCGCCGCGTATCCGCTCCGCAAGGACTATCCTCTTCGTGGTCGGGGGGAGAGACACAATTTCCCCAGACTAACCCGCGGCGAATCCTGATCCTGCTTTTTTCCTGATCACCGTCGTCCAGTCCCCGTACGCACCCGGTCCGAGGCTTTCCCGATGCCCGTGAATCTGCTCGACGAGCCCGAACTTGATGCCGGGACGAGCGCGGAAGAATATCACTGGACGCTTAATTTCGGCCCACAACATCCGGCCACCCATACGACGCTGCGTATCGTCTTGGAGCTGGACGGTGAGCGCATCGTCAAGGCGACTCCGCACATCGGGTACTTGCATTCCGGGTTTGAAAAGCTCGGCGAGCATTTGAACTTCAACCAGTACGTCACGATCGCGGACCGCAAGAACTATATCAGTCCGCCCTACAACGAGATCGCCTGGCATAATGCGGTCGAAAAGATCCTTGATATCGAACTGACCGAACGGTGCAAGTACATTCGCGTCATCATCGGAGAACTCTCTCGGATCAGTGACCACCTCCTCTGCACGGGCGCCGCGGCCCTGGATCTGGGTGGGTTCACGGCCTTCCTGTATGCATTCAATCAGCGAGAGCTGATTTACGACGTCTATGAGGAGATGTCCGGCTACCGTTTTCATCCAGGCTACACGCGGGTTGGCGGCGTCCTCTACGACTTCAACGACAAGGTGCTCGACCGAATCGCCAAGGTCATGAAGAGCCTTCCGCCGGCGCTCCGTGACGTGGAGAAACTCCTCTTCCGCAACAAGATCTTTCTTGACCGGACCCGTGGCGTCGGCGTCTTGACGAGAGCGGAAGCAATCGACTTCTCGGTGACCGGTCCCCTCGCCCGCGCCAGCGGGGTTACGTACGACATTCGCAAAGATGAGCCTTATCTCGCTTATCCCGAGTTCGAGTTCGATGTTCCGTTCGCCACGGAAGGTGACTGCTACGCTCGTTTTCAAGTTCGCTTTGAAGAGATCCGGCAGAGCCTCCGCATCATCGAGCAGGCTATCCGGAAGCTACCGGGCGGTCCCGTGAACGTGCCGATCTCCGAGAAGTATCCACTGCCGGACAAGGGCACGGCCTACAACAGCATGGAAGGGTTGATCCAACACTTCGAACTGATCATGCCCAACCGTGGGATGGAATCTCCGAAGAACGAAATCTATGCGGCCGTCGAGGCACCCAACGGCGAACTCGGTTACTACCTCGTAACGGACGGCTCCCAGATCGCCTGGCGGACACGTACGAGGCCGCCGTCTTTCATCCACTTCGCTGTATTTCCCCACATTATCAAAGATCACCTGCTCGCCGATATTGTGGCGGTTCTGGGCAGCCTCAACATCATCGCTGCGGAACTGGATAGATAGCGCGTCTTCCCGTACGACGAGATCCGAGCGTGGATCTCTGACCCCCGTTTTGCTCAACCGGTCCTGACATACTGCCGCCGATCTTCCATGAGGTTCTGATGGCCGCCGACGCTACCGCGACAAACTCGACGCCATACCTGTCGGAACCGATCAGGGAGAAGATTCGCGCCTTCATTCCTCGTTACCCGAACAAGCGCGCTGTTACGCTCCCGGCGTTGCACATCGTGCATGAGCATTTCCGTTGCGTCCCCTTCGGTGCGATGAAAGAAATCGCGGAGATCCTGGAGATCGCCCCGGCCGAAGTCCACGATACGATGAGTTTTTATGGGTTCTTCCCGCAGGCACCGATCGGCGATGTCCGTGTCTGGATCTGCCGCTCGATCTCCTGCATGCTCACCGGAGGCGAAGAGATGCTCGCCCACGCATGCAAGAAGCTGGGCGTGACCTCGGGGCAGACCACACCCGACGGGAAGATCACCCTCGAATTTGCAGAGTGCCTGGGGATCTGCGACTTCGCACCCGCCGCACTCTCGGACGACGGGCGCATTTTCGGGCCGCTCACACCGGCCACGACGGATGACATGATCGAGGTGCTCAAGCAAGGGCCGGTAGCCGATTCGCCCATCACGCCTGTCATCGGACGACAATGATGCGGGGAATGGTCCTGCCGTCGCAGATCCGGTGATCTTGCGATTCCATCCCTGACGCGTGTTCTGTTCGGACACTGACCGCTTTCATTCTCATCGCTTTCTTGCCCGGGAGTTTTCTTCGTGGCCGCTTTCGAACCCGTCCTGAGCCGCAATTGGAACGTGCCCGACAGCCATACGCTGCCGGTTTACGAATCGCGCGGCGGCTACAAGGCGTCACGCAAAGCACTAACCGAGATGGACCCGGACAAAGTTGTTCAGGTCGTCAAAGACTCGGAATTGCGTGGCCGAGGTGGAGCGGGTTTCCCCACCGGATTGAAGTGGAGTTTCTTGCCGAAAGATCGCACTCAGACATTCATGTGCGTGAATGGCGACGAATCCGAACCGGCGACATTCAATAATCGACTCTTGATCGAGAGAGATCCGCACCAATTCATCGAAGGAATCCTTATCGCGTGCTTCGCCACCAAGGCGGCCACGGCTTATGTCTACCTTCGGTTTGAATACATCCATGCGTTCCGCATCATGGAACGCGCGATCGCCGACGCCCGCGAAAAAGGGCATTTGGGTAAGGATATTTATGGTTCCGGATTCGATCTGGAGGTCTACTGCCACCGCGGTGCGGGGGCGTATATCTGCGGGGAAGAAACCGGCTTGATCGAGAGTCTGGAAGGGAAGCGTGGCTGGCCTCGTATCAAGCCACCATTCCCGGCGATCGAGGGCGCGTTCCGCAAGCCAACGGTCGTCAATAACGTCGAGACCCTCGCTTGTGTGCCGCACATCATCGAGCGGGGAGCGGACTGGTTCAAATCGATTGGCACGCCCAAGAGCTACGGGCCGAAGCTCTACTGCATCTCCGGCCACGTCAACAAGCAGGTTTGTGTGGAACTTCCTCTCGGGGTGACGACCAACCAACTCATCGAGGAACACGCCGGCGGGGTCTGGAAAGGCCGTAAGGCCAAGGCGGCGGTCCCGGGTGGGATCAGCATGGGGCTCCTGTCGGCCGCCGAATTTGACGTGCCCCTGGATTTCGAGGAAATCCGTAAGCCAGGCTGTCTCGGGTTGGGGACGGCCGCCGTCACCGTCATGGACGAGACGACGAGCATGGTCGACTACCTGTACAATAGCTGCCGCTTCTTCGCTCACGAGAGTTGCGGCCAGTGTACTCCGTGCCGCGAGGGCACCGGGTGGCTGTACAAGATGATGAAACGTATCAAGGCGGGCGGAGGTCGACTTGAAGACCTCGACATCATGGACAATCTAGCCAAGAACATGGGAATCATGCCCGGGACCACGATCTGCGGCCTCGCGGACGGCGCCGCCTGGCCGGTCCGAAATGCCCTCGCCAAATTCCGTGGCGAGATCGAGGACTATATCAAGACGCATCAGGCTCCTCGATATCAGGTCACCCCGCTTCAGCAAGCCATCGCCCACGGGCAATCGCCGGTTGGATCGGACACGCCGATGCCCGACCCGACGCGTCGACTGCCTGGCCCCGACCTGAGCACACGCGCCACGGCGCACGCATGAACAATCAAGAGTGACCACGGAAAAGACCGCAGAGAACCGATCGGCAATCTCGACGGGGCTCCTTTCCCGCTCTGCGATCTCCGCGCTGGATATTCCGAGGAACCGATGGCGACGATCATCATCAACGGCACCGAACACACCCTCCCCGAGGGAGAAAAGCTCAACGCCATCCAGGCGGCGAAGCTGTTCGGTCACGAGATCCCGTATTACTGCTGGCACCCGGCGCTGTCTGTCGTCGCAAATTGCCGAATGTGCGAGATCGAGGTCGGCAGCAAGGATCCGAAAACGGGCGAGATCAAGATGGTCCCCAAACTGGTCCCGGGTTGCCAGACCCCGGCCAAGGATGGGACCGTCCTGGTCACCGATAGCGAAAAGGTCAGCGTACATCAGAAAATGATCATGGAGTACCTCCTGATCAACCACCCTCTCGATTGCCCCGTGTGCGATCAGGCCGGTCAGTGCGGCCTGCAAGATTACAGCTATGAATACGGCCAAGCCGCCCACAGGTTCGTCGAAGAGAGGATTGTCAATCCTCGCAAGGACGTCTCCGATGCCATCCAGCTGAATCAAGACCGCTGCATCATGTGTACGCGGTGCGTCCGCTTCACGAGGGAGATCACCGGTTCTGGCGAACTGAATGTGATCAATCGCGGCAATCACGCCGAGATCGACATTTTCCCGGGTCAACCGCTGGATAACCCCCTGGCTGGGAACGTCGTCGATCTCTGCCCTGTCGGCGCCCTGCTCGACAAGGATTTTCTTCATAAGCAGCGTTTCTGGTTCCTGTCGAAGCACGACTCAATCTGCACCCGATGCTCGACCGGCTGCAACATCGCCGCGGAAGAGAATCGCGGCCAGCTCTGGCGATTCAGGGCCCGATACAATCCGAAGGTCAACGACTACTGGATCTGTGACGAGGGCCGATCCAGCTACAAGTCGGCCAATGAGCCCAACCTTCTTTCGGCGATGTTCGCCAGGGGAGTGGCGGGGGGCGGCCTTACTCAGGTCGGCGTGGAGCAGGCGACGACTCTGGCTCGAGAGGGATTGCAACGGATGGCCCGCGAAGGTGGCGCGATCGCCGGCATCCTTTCACCGTTTCTCACGGTCGAAGAAGCCTATGTCATGTCCGCCTATTTGAAGGGGATTTCATCGTCCGCGGTTCTCGCGCTGGGACCAATTCCCTCGATGGGTTCGGACCAGACGTTCACACCGGACAAAATCGCGGGGCGGAATGGGGATACGAGCTTTCTCGTGCCCAGGCCGTTCACGATCCACGCGGAGAAATGCCCGAATCGAATGGGAGTCGAGGCGATCCTCTCGCACTTTCAGGGGGAGGTGATCGACTATGCGGCGATTTCCGCTCGCGTGGCCTCCGGCGAGTTCCGTGCCCTATTCGTCGCCTCGGATGCGATCGACCCGGCGTACATGGAAGACGATGCCGCTAAGCTGCGCAGGTCGGATTTCCTCGTTGTAATGGATACGACAGTCACACCGCTGGCCCGGCTTGCAGATGTCGTGCTGGCGGGGGCTACTTTCGCCGAGAAAGCCGGAAGTTACGTTAATTTCCAGGGCCGGTTGCAATATTCCGAAGCCGCCCTGCCGCCTCGCGACGGCAGTCTGCCGGACCTGGACCTCCTCGCGATCCTCTCGGGCAAGGGCACGGCCCCGATCCATTCTCGAACGATCCTTGCCGAGGTGGCCACGGTGGTTCCGGCTTTTTCCATCGTGACCGAGGGAAAGGTCCCCGAGTTCGGGGTCATCATCGGCGGTACTCCTGAGCCTGCAACCGTCGGCGCCTTTCCTTATACCGATCCCTGGCTCACCCCTCGGGGCGACCACCCGACCGAATCTGGACCGAACGGTCGGAAGCAACCGTGATGGGGTTGTTCCGCGAATCGACCCCGGCTCTTCGAGCCTCCATTGCCAGCCAGCGCGTAGGACTCTTGCCAACGAGGTGATTGGGCGTCATGAACGGTTGGGACCTTCTGGGCATCGTGGTCAAGATCGGCATCGTCGTGGGGATTACCCAGGGCGCGGTCGCGTACTTGATCCTCGTCGAACGCAAGATCGCCGCGTGGTCCCAAGACCGCATCGGCCCGAATCGCGCAGGCCCATTCGGCCTCCTCCAACCACTCGCCGATGGCGCGAAGATGCTCCTCAAAGAGGATGTCATCCCGACGTACGTGACCAAGCCCCTTTACATCCTCGCGCCAATCATCGCCATCATCGCCGCGATGATCGCATTCGCGGTCATTCCCTTCGGGCCGGTGGGGAACACGGGTGTTCGACTCGGCAACGGAGACATCCAGTTCCAGATCGCCCCCGGGGTGGATATCGGGATCGTCTACGTTTTCGCGGTCGGTAGCCTCGGCGTCTATGCCGTGATCCTGGCGGGCTGGTCGTCGAATAATAAGTATTCGTTCCTCGGTGGGTTGAGGTCGAGTGCGCAGCTCATCAGCTACGAAGTTCCGCTCGGAATGTCGATCCTCGGAATGGTGCTGATTACCGGATCACTCGACCTGAACGCGATCATTAACTGGCAAGATCGACATTTCTGGGGGATCGTTGTCCAGCCGTTCGGCTTCCTTCTCTTCCTCATCAGTGCCTTCGCCGAGACAAATCGGTTGCCGTTCGACCTGCCGGAGTCCGAACAGGAACTCGTCGGCGGATTTCATACCGAGTACTCGGCCATGAAGTTCGGGATGTTCTTCCTGGGTGAGTATCTGCACATCATCACCGTCTCGTACCTGACGGTCGTCCTCTTTCTCGGCGGATGGGATTTCCCCTTCGTCACGGATCAGTCGCAAACCGGCTGGTTCTGGGCCATGTTCAAGATCGCCGTGATGCTCGCCAAGGTCTCGGGGATGATCGTGTTCATCATGTGGATTCGATGGACCCTGCCGAGGTTTCGCTACGACACGCTGATGGATCTCGCGTGGAAGCGCTTGATCCCGATCTCCATCGCGAACCTTGTTGTGACGGCCACGGTTTGCCAGTTTCTATTCTCCTACTCCAGATCGAATTGATTCGGATCGATACGCGTCCGAGGAGTCCTTCCGTGCAACCCGACGACCCCAGCTTGAAGCGGATGACCCCGCCGAAGCTGAACATCCTGGAAAAAACCTACCTACCGCAGATCCTCGGCGGTCTGGCGGTCACGGGTCGCCACATCTTTGGGGCTGCGATTGGCGGAAAGACTTTCACTGAGCAATATCCCGAGGAACAGCACATCCCCTCGGCGAACTATCGCGGCGTCCACCGCCTGAACAAGGACGAGAACGGTCGCATCAAGTGCGTCGCCTGCATGCTTTGCGCCACCGCCTGTCCCGCCCACTGCATTGATATCGTCGGCGCGACGGCTCCCGACACCTGGGACGATCGCGAGAAGTACCCCGAAAACTTCGTGATCGACGAGCTGCGATGCATCTACTGCGGCATGTGTGAGGAAGCCTGTCCCGTGGATGCGATCGAGCTCACCGGCCTGTACGATCTGACTGGCCTGTCTCGGGAGGAGATGATCTTCGACAAGACGAAGCTCCTGTCCGTATTCGACCTGACCAAGAGCGTCGAGCCGATGAAGACCGCGAGGACTTCGGCGACACCTGGCGAATCGTCCTCGACTCACGAGCTTGTCACGAAACCAACCGACGGACCGAGCATGAGGGCGCACTCATGAATCGGGACCAATGGCTCGCGACCTGCGTGATCTTCCTCGGGGGTTTAGGCACCTGGCTGCTCCTGCCCCACAAGCACGGGAAGATCAAGGCTCGCCTGACCCAGGGCTGTGGCGCGGCGCTCTCGATCCTTGCGCTACTGCTATTGTCGGCGTTCTATACCTCTCCCGGCCCGTTCCTCCCGAATGTCTTCTTCTGGGTGTTCGCCACGTCCGCCGTGGGCAGTGGGATCTTGACGATCACGAGCCGGAACCCGGTCTACAGTGCGCTCTGGTTCGCGTCCGTCGTCCTTTCCACATCTGGGCTGTTCTTGCTGGCCGGGGCGTCCTTCCTGGCGGCCGGGACGATCATCGTGTATGCCGGGGCGATTATCGTCACCTTCCTGTTCGTGATCATGCTCGCTCAGTCGGAGGGTCAGGCACTCTACGACCGGATGGCGCGTGCCCCGGGAGCGGCGACACTGAGCGGTTTCGCGCTTCTTTGGGCCGTCTTCTATGCCCTCCTCATGGTCAGATCGCCTGGTGGAGACTTCAAGCCCGTTGTCCCGCGCCTGACTTCGGCGTCGGAGTTTGTGAAGCCCACGTTGCCGGGCAATTTCAAGAATTCGGGTCCGGTCTTGCCGGGATCCGGGCCTGCCTTTGTCCTCGCCAGCGCGATCCGCCCGACCGCATTGCTTGCGGACGACCGAGCGCCGGCGCCGAAAAAGTCCGTTCCGCACGTTGCCGCGCTGGGGGCGACGTTGTTCACCGACCATCTGATCGCCGTGGAAGTTGCCGGGACGCTACTATTTATCGCCCTAGTCGGCGCGATTTCGATGGCGACACCACGCACCCCCATACGTCCCGTGGATCGCGAGGCCATTTCGGCCGGCGACCCCGCCCAGGCCCGGGCTCTGGCGAATATGACAAACTGATCCCGCACAGTTTCGCGTGATGCGCCTAACCATGTCCGTGTGAGCCCTTTATGTTCCCCTTCGACCTCCTGGCCAATTACCTGATCGTCGGTGCCGCGCTCATGGCGATCGGCATGGTCGGGTTTCTCGCACGGAGGAACCTGATCGTGATGTTTCTCTCGGCCGAGATGATGCTTCAGGGCGTCGCCGTCACCCTCGTGGGATTCGGGCGGTTTCATGGGAACTGGACGGGCCAGGTCTTCACGATCATCATCCTCACCGTCGCGGCAAGCGAGGCGGCGATTGCTCTGGCCCTGGTGTTGGTGCTGTTCAAGAGGCGCAGCTCCCTCGACGTGAGTCTCTGGAACGACCTCCGCGAACCGGGTCTACCTCTATCCGTGGAGAATCCCGACGAGGCCGAGGCGCCCGAGATTGTTCCTGGTCCCGAGAGTTATCCGCATTTGACCGTTGCCGGCATTGAGCCGCCGCATCCGCGCCAGCCTTGGGAGCGCCCTCGTGATTAGTCTCGCCGTACTCGTCCCCCTGTTCCCACTCCTCGGTGCATTGGTGGCGGCCATCGGTGGAAAGTGGCTGAAAGGCCTCTCGCACTGGCCGGTCATCGTGGGAATTGGCGCGGCCTTCTTCGTGTCGCTTCTGCTTTACAATTCCGTCGATCGCCTGGGCGATTCCCGGGTCGTCATTTTCAACTGGATCGACGCGGGCGACCTACACGTACCGTTCCAGTTCCGGATCGACGGCCTGACGACGATGATGCTGACGATGGTCACCTTCGTGGCCACGCTCGTCGCGATCTTCGCCTCCGGCTACATGCACGGAGACCCGGCGTATCCGAGATTTTTCGCACTCGTCGGTCTCTTCGTTTTTTCGATGACGGGACTGGTGCTCTCGAATAACTACGTACTTACATACGCCTTCTGGGAGGGCGTCGGAGTTTGTTCCTATCTGCTCGTCGGTTTCTGGCATGCGAAGCCCGCGGCGGCCGCGGCGGCCAAGAAGGCCTTCCTGGTCAACCGGGTGGGTGACTTCGGTTTCGCCATCGCCATTTTCTGGATGTGGACGATCTTCGGCCATAGCCTGAGCTACGACGACGTCTTGAATGAACGAACGTTGGAAACGATACCGCATGGGACTCGTCTCGGCATCGCCCTGCTCCTCTTCTGGGCTGCCACCGCCAAGAGCGCGCAGATACCGCTCTATGTCTGGCTACCGGATGCGATGGAAGGCCCGACACCCGTCTCGGCCCTGATCCATGCCGCGACCATGGTGACTGCGGGCGTCTACCTGATCGCGCGCTCAAGCCTCCTTTTCGTCACCGTCCCGGGTGCTCAGGCGACCATCGCGGTCGTCGGTTGCCTCACGGCCCTCCTCGCGGCGCTGATTGCTCTGACGCAAACCGACCTGAAACGGGTCATGGCGTACTCGACGGTCAGCCAGCTCGGGTACATGTTCATGGCCTTGGGAGCCGGCGTCGGCTCGGTTGCGAAGTTCGCGGTGGTCGCGGCGATGTTTCACCTGTTCACCCATGCGTTCTTCAAAGCGTTGCTCTTTCTCGCTTCGGGAAGCGTCATGCACGCCATGGGCGGCGTGATTGATATGAGGCGATTCCGTGGACTCCGACATCGCCTCCCGTACACACACCTGACTTTTCTTTGCGGCGGCCTGGCTCTGTCGGGTATTCCCATCACGGCCGGGTTCTTTAGCAAGGACGAAATCCTCGCCGCCCTCAACATGGCCGCCCACGAAGCTCCTCGTGTCGGCATTCCCGGCTGGATCTATGGCTTGGTCTACTGGACCGCCCTGTTCACCGCGCTCCTTACCGCGTTCTACACCGGGCGAGCCTATTTCTGGACGTTCTGGGGGCCGGAACGGCTGCCAGGTCCGGATGATCCGGAGGCGACTCCCTCGGAGACTCAGGTTCAGTCATCCACGGTTGCCCATCATGTTTCGACCGAACTTCCCTCGGCGGACGCTCAGGCGGCGCATGGCATCAGCGAAGAGCCGGTCGCGCATGCCGACGATCACGGTCACGGCGACCATGATAGCCACTTCGGGCAGGAGTCTCCGCCCATCATGTGGGTCCCGCTTGCGATCCTCGCGGGGTTCGCATTGCTGGCGGGCTTGGCCTTCGGGCCGACCGGGATCTTCGAGAAACATCTCGTCCGTACACCGGGTTTTGAAGAGATGGGCGGGCATGCTGTTGCGCATGCGTTCGACTGGGCGAGCGTGCTACTAGGGAGCGCCGCAGGCGTGCTCGGCCTCGGTCTGGCGTACCTTTTCTACGCGAGTCCGAGTCCGCTGCCTGCCAGAATCGCGGCGAACCTCGGCGGTCTGTATCGAGCTTCGCTCAACAAGTTCTATATCGACGAGTTTTATGACGCGACGGTCGTTCGATTCACCTGGCTGGCCGCGGCGATCAGTCGTGCCGTCGACGAATACGTGGTCCACAACCTGGTACTGTCGGTCGCCTGGTTGCCTCGATTCGTGGGGCGTCGCGTGTTGGGGCCGCTCCAGAACGGCCTGATGCAATATTATGCGGCTGCCACGGCCCTCGGCGTGGCCTGCTTGCTCCTGATCCTGCTGCTGTTTTGAGGGAGAGGGCTCCGCGATGCCGATGCTGTTGACGATCACGGTCTTCCTGCCACTGATTGGCAGCCTGATCCTCTTCCTCATGCCGATGTGGTCCTATAAGACCGCTCGCCAGTTTGCGCTTGCGACGTCGTTGATCACATTCGTGCTCAGTCTGTTCCTCCTGATCGGGTTCCAGGTCGGTACGACGCGTCCCGACTTGCCCCAATTCTCGACATCCACCGATTGGCTGACAGTCGGAAACTCAGCGATCAAATTCGCTCTCGGCCTCGATGGAATCAGTCTCTGCTTATTCGCACTCTCGACGCTCCTGGTCATCCCATCGATTTTCTCGTCCTGGGAATCGGTCAAGGAGCGGGCCGCCGCCCATTATGGGTTGATTCTGGCGCTCGAAACGGGGCTGCTCGGGCTGTTCGCGAGCCTCGACGTGGTCCTGTTTTACATCTTCTTCGAATTCACCCTGATCCCGTTGTTCTTCCTGATCGGGCTCTATGGGGGACCGGAACGAAGGCGAGCGGCGATCACGTTCTTCCTCTATACACTGGCGGGGAGCCTGCTCACTCTCATTGGCGTCGTCAGCCTCGTGATGATCAACCAGAGCTATAGCGCGGATCATGTCCTCACCTTTTCGATCCCCGAGCTGACTAAGAGCCTGCCCAACCTGAACTGGGGCGACTGGCACGTGGTCCATACATGGGGCGAGTGGGGGCCGCGTCACCTTTTCTCGGCGGAGTGGTGGGATAAGGTCTGGGGTTTCTGGCTCAGTCCGCAAGTGATGATTTTCATGCTCCTGTTCGCGGGGTTCGCGATCAAGGTTCCCCTCTTTCCGTTCCATACCTGGCTGCCGCTCGCTCACGTCGAGGCGCCAACCGCTGGATCCATCCTGCTCGCGGGTGTCCTCCTGAAAGTCGGCGCGTATGGATTTCTCCGCTTCAATATGGCCATGGTGCCTCTCGGAGCACAGGCACTCTTGCCGTTCCTCGGCACGATCGCCGTGCTCGGCATCCTTTACGGGGCGCTGACGGCGTTGGCTCAGACCGATGTCAAACGGCTCGTCGCATACAGCTCGGTCAGCCACATGGGTTTCATCGCCCTCGGCCTCTTTTCCATGACGAAGACGGGGACCGACGGCGCGGTGATCCAGATGGTCAACCACGGGCTGACGACCGGCGCGCTTTTCGCCTGCGTCGGCATCTTCTACGAGCGATATCACACTCGCGAGATGAGTGAGCTGAGCGGGCTGTGGGAGCGGCTGCCGATTCTGGCATTCTTCCTGATCCTTGCGTCGCTGGGGTCGGCCGCCGTGCCCGGCCTGAACGGGTTTGTCGGCGAGTTTCCGATCCTGCTTGGGATGTTCTCAAGAAATGCGACGTTCGGCATTCTCGCCGCCGTGGGAATGGTCATCGGCGCGTATTATCTTCTGATCATGCTCCAGCGCGTCATCTTCGGGCCGCTCCGTGAACCGGGTGCTCAAGACGGACATGGTCATGGGCCTGCGTCCCACGCAGAGTCAATCCGCCCGATCGGATGGCATGAAATCGCCGGCCTCACGCCGCTGATGGCGCTCATCATCTTGATCGGCATCTATCCCAAGCCGTTATTCGACCGGATCTCCCCGGCCGTTGGCATCATTGCCAGACACTATCCGCCCGAGCCGGATCGCGGTGTCGCCGTGAAGGTCGCTCACGTTGATCCGGCCCCTGTGAAGTCCCTCGCAAACCTGCCGCAGGACCGCGCCCGATGACTCCGCCCGACGCCTTAGTGGTCGCCAAGCAAACGCTGCTCGTGCTCTCGCCCGAGTTGCTACTCCTCCTGGTCGCGACCGTGATGATGACGGCCGGGGCGTTCGTGACCCTCCCTCGTCGCGTATGGGCCGGCGCTACGGCGGGAGCCCTCGTCGCCGCGATGGTCGCATTATTCATGCTGCGAAACGAGACGACCGACCCGTATTCTTCCGTTGCGCTCAACGACGCGCTTTCAGGATACGCCAGATTCGCGTTCTTGCTAACCGGTTTGATACTGCTCGGCCTGGCTCACGATCAGGTCGATGATTCCCGGGCCGCCGAGTTCTTCGGGGCGTTCCTGATGATACACGCGGGGGCGATGCTGGTCGCGGCCTCGAATGAGCTGGTGTTTCTTTTCGTCGGCCTCGAGCTCGTGAGCATCCCGACTTACTTGCTCCTCTACCTGCCGCGCCGAAACGCGACGACCCAGGAAGCGGCTACGAAGTATTTCTTCCTCAGCATTTTTTCCTCGGGCCTCCTGCTTTTCGGTCTGGCCTATCTTTATGGTCTGGCCGGCGTCAGCAATTTGAAGGCCCTCTCGTATTTGATCCACTGGTTTTCGAATTCCTTGCCGCTCCCAGAACCGCAACTGGCAGTCATCGCCCTCGTGTTCGTCATGGCGGGGCTCGGGTTCCGCGTGGCCGCAGTCCCCTTCCATTGGTACGCGCCGGACGTCTATGAAGGCTCTCCCACGGTCATGGCCGCACTCCTTGCCTGGGTGCCCAAGGGGGTGGGATTCCTGGCCTTGATCCGCGTTCTCTCGGCCGTCTTCGGCTGGGAGCGAGGCGACCTGCACGCGAGCGAGATGTCGAACCTCTCACAGGTTTCCGACAAGGCGGCCTTCCTCGCCGGCCTGATCGCGATCATCACGATGACTTTGGGAAATACCGTCGCCCTGCGACAGGACAACCTGAAACGACTGTTTGCCTACTCGTCGATCGCTCATGCCGGATACATGATGGTTGGGCTGGCCGCCGCATTTCGCAACTCACCGACCACCAGCGGGGGTTTTCTCGGTACCGAAGGGATCTTGCTCTACCTGGCAACGTATGCCTTGATGACACTTGGCGCGCTCGGTGTGATCATTGCTCTCAGCACTCGGGATCGGCCGGTTGAAACCGTTGATGATCTCTCGGGCCTGGCCTGGACGCATCCCACCGCCGCCTTGGCGATGGGCCTGTGTCTCTTTAGTCTGGCGGGAGTCCCCCCCATGGCTGGATTCTACGGGAAGTTCTGGATCTTCGGATCCGCCCTGGCCGTTGCCAAAGGGCCGGATGCAAGAGGATTCCAACTCCTCACGATCATCGGCGTCTTAAATGCCGCGATCGGCGCATATTACTATCTCCGAATCCTCATGAAGATGACGTTCTCACCCGCGCCTGCGCGACCACTCATGCCTCGGCCGTCCTGGGCGGCGATCCTGGCCGTTGGGGCGTGCGCCTCCTTGTCGCTCGGCCTGGGACTGATCACCGCACCGCTCGTCAATGCCTCCCACCAGGCCGCGATCTCGGCCGTGGCAACGCCCGAGGTCTTGTCGGTCGCGCCCGCGAAGTCAACTGCGATCATGCGAGAACGGGAACGACCTGCCGCTGGAGCGGTCCGCCGGTGACATGGACGTGTCCGTCCGCATCGATGAAGACGTTGACTTCGCTGCGGACACCAAACTCGTCCAGATAGATTCCAGGCTCGACCGAGAAGCAGGTTCGACGCATCACAAGCCGGTCTTCTCGCGTCTCGAGGTTGTCCATATTCGCACCATTCCCATGCACTTCCTGGCCAATATTGTGCCCGGTACGATGCACGAAGTTCGGCCCATACGGCGTGGCCTCGATGACCGCGCGACATGCATCATCGACCTCCCAGCCCTGCAGAGGTCGCCCCTCGGCATAGGCGTCTCGCACGATCGAAATTGCCGCATCCCTCGCCCGAGCCACTATCGCGAAAACGTCCTCGTATTTCGCGGGAACGGATTTTCCCACGAAGCCCACGCGCGTTAGATCGCTATACACGGCACGTGGTCGATCGACCTTGGCCCAGAGGTCGATCAGGACGAAGTCACCGGCCTTGATCGGGGTATCGCGCTCGGAGGTGGTCTCGAAATGCGGGTCGCCGCTGTGGGAACCGACACCCACAATGGGCGGGCTGTACGTCGTCAGATTATTTCGAGCGAAGTGATCCATGATGAGAGACTGGACTTCGAATTCCGACGTCACTCCGCCATTTCGAACCCGGTCTCGGATGAAGCCCCAGGCCAGGTCGTAAGCGGACGTCGTGCCGCGCTCTGCCTCCGAGTGCATGGCCCACTGATCGTCATCCCATGTCGCTTCGAAACGCTGGATCAGGTCGCCCGACGACTCGACCTCAATCCCCGCCCCACGGACAACTTCGATGGTTCCGGCGTCCACGCGACTGATGTAGGGGATGTTGTTTCGAGGAGAATATTCCATCGCGACCCGAGGGTGACCGGTGACGATTCCTGCAATCCCCGCCTCAAGATCCTGCCAGCGGAGATACACTCGCTTCGTGCCGGGCAGGTGGTCTAGCACACCCGTCTCGATGCGGTGGACGAGCTTGATGGGCTCACCCTCAGCGGGGACAAAGTAATAGAATCGTCGCGAGGTTATCGGCTTGCCGTCGAGGTCCAGAATCCTCCGCGCGAGCATGTTGCTGCCCCGGAAATCCTGGAGGAGCCATCCATCAAATCCAAACTCGCGAAGCGCGTCCTGAGTCGTCGAAAGGTTGAACATCGAAGAATCCTCCACCTTGAAGCCAGGCCGCCAAATCTCGTGGCGACGATACCAAAGGAGTTCGGGAGTGCGGAGCGCACAAACCAACGCAGTTCAATCAAGTTGCGGACACCGGCTGTGGTTCTGACGAGAATTCCGGGGCCAGAGGGCACTCACGTGCCCAGAAGTCCACCCAGTCCATCCACGCGATCCTCGGCCGAGGAGTTGACCGGCTCAATTCCGGGTTGATTGAACCCATCGAGCCGTGAATGAGCTGCGTACCGGTCGCACTCAGCCCCACCACACGATCCACGCCGGCGCGAACCATGCTGCCGGCCAGCGAGGCATCGAGAGTACGACGACGGTCTTCGGACAATCTCCGCACCCACTCGGTTTCCATCACTTTACCGATAAGGAATCCATTGTCGTTCTCGAACGAGATGGCAACCCGGTCGCCTCCCTGGCCCGCGGTGTCCAAGATTACCTTCACGCGATTCGTCGCCAATTTCACCTCACAAACACGGATTTCGCCCTCTGCGAATCGATGACAGTCGATCAAGAACGCGAGCAATCCTCGGTTGATAAAGTGCTGGATGGGTATTTCCACGTGGTGCAATCCTTCCCTCGCCTTCCTCTCAAGTCGTGGGTCACCCTTGAGGCACGCGAAACGAACACCGCGTCGCAGCTTCGTGAAAAGTTTGGGAATCGTGCCGGAGTGGAACCCCGGAAGTACGAGCCGCCGCATTGTTTCCCCGTGATGGCCGATCATGGTCGGACGGAGGAACATCGGACGATTAGCCTCGAACAATCGCCAATTTTCCTTGAGTTCCCAGACGAAAAAACCCGCTAGGCCCGGGAGGAAAACCACGAGCGTCCATCCGATGGCCGTGGACGGCACAGGGCCGAGAAACGCAAACGGTCGCGAGATTGCGTTGGCGATGTGTAGCCATTCGGGAAGGATCATCTTGGCCGCAACGGTCACGGTCGGGAAATGCTTGACGGGATTGATCGTCGGCTCGACCATCAAGTTGATGAATATGCGAATAACATAAGTTATTATCTTCCAAATGACCCCGAATACCGCCTTTATCCAGAAAATCACACGTCCCTGTCCAGATCGGAAGCGGAGCTTTTCGTCGACCATGTAGAGGATGCGCTCCACGGTTTCGAGGATCGCGTCAAAGAGGTCGAGGATGAATCGGAGCAAGCCGGGCAAGAAGTCAACGCTCAGTCGTTTCCATGCCTTGATCCCGGCATCCCAGACGATTTCTTCGGTCAGACGACCGATGCGGGTGCCGAGGAAAAGCGAGAGCACCGCATATGATGTCGCTGCAAATCCCGCCGCGATCCGCCGGTCATGATTGAGTATGAAGACGGTCGCGAACGCCGCCGCCGCGAACGGCAACGGTCGGAGGACCAAGCGTTGAATCAAGTCGAATGCCGGGCTCGCGAGCAATGCGCGGACCGCCGGGCGTTTCAGCAGCCAAGCTGGGGTGTCGATCAGCACCGCGCGGAGTATCCGCCAGGCGCGATGTAGCAACAAAGAGAGGAGATCACGAAATCTCGCCGAGTGGATGGCGAATAGGATCAGCGTCCCGAGCGCCAGGACATTCTGGTAATGCTTGAAGTCCCGGTGAAAATGCAACAAACCGAGCAATTCCTCGACCGTCACCAGTGCGCCAAAGGCACCGCCGTAGGGAAGTACCACATAGAGCGTCAACCACCTGCCGATTCGTGTTCCGAACGCAAGCTGGCTGAAGCGTTGCAGGAGACGTAGGTAAATTTCTCCGCGGTGATAGACGCCTTCGAGCGAAACGGCGAACTTTCGGTTCGCCTTGAGGACCCGGTCGCCCCTCCAAAGGTCGAGCGGGCCGGCCAGATCCGGTTGTCGCAGGTCGCTCCGCGAGATCGCATCGCGAACGTCCCCCATGCTGAGGTAGCTACGATCCACGACCTCGTCGAGCAGCTCTTCGGTCATTCGTTCGAAGGATACGCGTTCCGGGAGATTGGCCGGTCGGAAATCGGCTCGTTCGAGTGCTCGGCCGATGAGTGGCCGAAACCGCTCGCGAGTGGTCTCTTCCGCGGCATCGGAGGCGCTCACTAGGAACGCGGTGAGGATGGATCTCTCAGGTTCGCCAATTCGAGATCGTGGCAGGCGGGCGAGAGCCCTCCGCAGGTGAGTGCTGATCCGGATCAGCTTGAGATTTGGCAAGGGTCGCTTCAGCGGTCTCTTCCCGAACGAAATCAGCCAGCCGACGAGGTTGACCTCGAAAACCTCGCGCTCTTGCTCGACACATAGACTCTGGAGGTCGTAGAGGATGCGTGCCTCGGCCGTCCAGGTCCCGCGTCGTGTGAGTTGGAGAAGAGCCGAAAGGGCGGGCCTCCAGCGCGGCAGAGCGGATTCCTCGAGCCCGAGAGCCTTGACGATCCGGCTTGCCAGGCGGTCGAGGTCGTCTTCTGCGCCACCTCTCGCCTGCCCGGCTCGTGCTGGCCCAACGAGAGTGGCGGCTCTTGTCCGGAGGATTGCTGAACGGACTACGTTCCCCATCCGTCGCGCCCGATCGGCCAGCTTCAACAGGAGGCGGTATCGCGCCTCTGATTTGGGAGGAGCGACGTCATCGGGGGATAAGTCAGGCGCCGGAGGCGGCTTATCCTCGAAGGCTCTCGGTGGAGGCGGATCCGGGGCTCCATCGGGTCGGGTCGTCTGGAATAAAGCGTCGCCCTCGATGTCCTCGGAGAGGATCGCGTCGATCGCCGAGAAGTCCTCGATGCCAGGGAAATACGCACCGAGAAGGATGCGTGAAAAGTGCCGGAATTCCAGGTAAACGGCTGCGAATTCCTCGTAGGTTGCGACCTCGTCCTCCGGGTTCAGTAGCCAACCCTCCTGGTCGAGTACGCCTCGAATCTCTTGAAATGTGACGCGGTCGATCCGTCCGATCTTCGCCGAAACAGCCGCGGAATCCAGCATTCCAGATTCGAACTTCGTTGCGAATACCGCGTGGACGCTCGCGTGGAAGAGCCGTCGCCATCCCCAGAGCAGAAGTGAGGCCCAGTCCTCGTTCCCCTCGAGCTCGGGGTACTCGATCAGCAGGAGCAGGTCCGGCAGTGGCGAGGCCGGGTCGAGGCCGAGTTCGTCTGGTCCCACGGCCTGTAACGCGACGGATGCGCTGACAGTCAAACTCGTATGATGCGCATGATGAAGCCCGAGGACGGTGGATTCTTGTTCGTACTTGATGACCCTTCGGAGAGTCCGAGACGACACGAGACGGACGCGAGGATCCACGGACCGAAGGGCCTTTTCGAGCGTTTCCACCGTCTCCGAGCCCATGATCGTCGATCCTCGGACTGCTTCTGGACTCCGCGACGTCTCAGCCGACCAATCTACCCGATAATCGATCGCGGCCCTAGCGATTGCGAACATGGATTAGGCCCTTCTCGCCGACCTATCCGTTGGGGGCTTTCGAAACGGTCACGTATCGGGCAAGATCAACTCCTGATGGACACGCTCACGGACGCCCGCTTCATTTCTCCCTCGGAACGAATCCATGTTCAGGCTTTCTTCTCTCCTGATTGCCCTGATTGCGCTCTCCGACACAGGGTCAACGTCCCGATCGTTCGCCAACACCCAGAACCCGGCCGGGGGGACGTTACCCACGGATCAAGCCGGCAAACCGCTCAATCTGGATTTCGAGCTGGGCTCCCTCAAAGACTGGACGGTCGACGGGGCCGCGTTCAAGGACGCTCTGATCGAGGGAGACGCCGTCGGAAGCCGACGATCGGACATGAAGAGCGAACACCAGGGCAAATTCTGGGTCGGCTCCTATGAACGAACCGGAGATGTTGCCCAAGGAACGCTCACATCGGCGACATTCAAGGTGACGAAGCCGTGGGCGAGCTTCCAGATGGGCGGCGGATCACATCCTGGGACTCGCGTCGAACTCATACGCAACGATTCGAAGGCCGTGATTTTTGAAGCGAGGGGTGACGACACCGAGAATCTCAAGCCGGTCATGGTCGATCTGGCTAAGTTTCAGAATCTGGAGATCGTCATTCGAGTGGTGGACAACGATTCCGGACCCTGGGGGCACGTCAATTTCGACAATTTTCGCCTCCACGATCAGAAACCCAGCATGCCCGAGCGACCGCGCGTTTCGACTGCCGACGACTACGCGAACTCCGGGCTTTCGCCGACCGACGCGGCCAAGGCGATGACCGCCCCGCCCGGATTCAAGATCACGCTTTTTGCAGGTGAGCCCGATGTGGTCCAGCCCATCGCGATGGCCATCGACGACCGGGGTCGGGTCTGGGTGGCCGAGGCCTACTCGTATCCTCATCGCGTGGCACCGGAGAAGGCTCGCGATCGGATCTTGATTTTCGAGGATGCCGATGGTGACGGTAAGTTCGACAAGCGAACCGTGTTTGCCGACAAACTCAATCTCGTCAGCGGCCTAGAAGTCGGATTCGGCGGCGTTTTCGTCGGCGCGGCCCCCGAATTTCTCTTCATCCCCGACAAGGACGGGGACGACAAGCCGGACGGACCGCCCGTCGTGCTGCTCGATGGGTGGGGCCAGCACGATACGCATGAGACCTTGAATTCGTTCGCCTGGGGGCCGGATGGGTGGCTCTACGGCTGCCATGGGGTGTTCACGTTTTCCAATGTCGGCAAACCTGGTACGCCCGCGAAAGACCGAACACCGATCAATGCGGGGATCTGGCGTTATCACCCCAAGAAACACAAGTTCGAAGTCTTTGCTCACGGGACCTCGAATCCCTGGGGCGTTGACTGGGACGAACGCGGCCAGGCCTTCCTCACCTCATGCGTCATCCCGCACCTCTATCATGTCATCCAGGGTGGTCGATACGAACGCCAGGCGGGCGGGCATTATAATCCTTACACGTATGACGATATCAAGACTGTCGCGGATCACCGTCACTACGTTGGCGGCAATCCCCACGCCGGAAACGGTCGGTCCGATTCGATGGGTGGCGGCCACGCTCATTCCGGCGCGATGATCTGCCAGGGCGAAGGATGGCCCGAGGAATATCGCGGGTCGATCCTGATGAATAACATCCACGGAGCGAGGCTCAACCGAGACACGTTCTCGCCAAAGGGCTCGGGGTTCGTCGGCTCGCACGCGCCCGATTTCCTCATGGCGAACGATTCGTGGTCGCAAATCGTGAGCTTGAAACAGGGACCGGACGGCTCGATATTCATGATCGACTGGTACGACAAGAACCAGTGCCATCGCGTCGAGGATGGAGCCCACGACCGCACGAACGGCCGCATATTCAAGGTGTCGATTCCTGGCGCCGATCCGAAAAAGAAGTTCTTCCTCAATGACCCGCGAAAGCTGCCGGAGCTTTCCTTCGTCAAATCCGTGAGCTCGCCCAACGAATGGGTCTCGCGACACGCCCGCAAGCATCTGCAAGAGAGTGGCGGAAGCCCTTTGGCAAAGCGCATGTTCGAAACGTTGCTGACTAGCCCAAGCTCAGGTCTCAAGCCCCCGATCAGGCTACGATTGCTCTGGGCCTTGCACGCCATGAGTGGCCTGAACGAGGAAGTGATCAAGCATTCCCTCGCAAGCGACGACGCCCATCTCCGCGCCTGGACGATCCAACTTGCCATGGAGGACGAAACTCCCTCGGGCGAGACGCTAGCCACGTTCGCCCGGATGGCGAAGTCGGACCCATCCCCCGTGGTTCGCCTCTACCTCGCCTCCGCCCTCCAGCGCATGCCGCCGGCGTCTCGCTGGGTGATCCTTGAAGGCCTCGTCTCGCACGATGAGGACGAGACCGACCCCAATCTCCCATTCATGGTCTGGTACGCGGCCGAGCCGCTGGCAGTGGTCGATGCCTCGCGGGCGTTACAACTCGCGGTTTCTTCGAAGCTTTCGCCGATCTTGCCATTCATGACCCGACGGATCGCCGCGATCGGCTCGGATCAGGCGATCAGGCTCCTCGTCGAGGAGCTGGGTCGCGTCAAACCGAGCGCCCAGAAGTTGGCCATCCTGGAAGGGTTGGAATTGTCGCTCAAGGGCCGGCGCCAGGTCGCGATGCCGCAAGTGTGGCCCAAGGTCTTCGAGGCCCTTGCGGCGGATTCCGATGCATCACTTCGTTCCCGAGCCACGGCCCTTGGGGTCACGTTTGGCGACTCCTCCGCAATGAAGTCTCTTCGCAACGTACTCACTTCCGAGAAGGCGGGGGCATCGCAACGTCAGGAGGCGCTCGCCGCGCTCCTCAAGGCACGCGACCCCCAATTGCCCGCGACCCTGTTGCCCTTGATTCAGTCGGATTCAACTCTTCGCGCCGCGGCAATCCGCGGCCTGGCGTCGTACGAGGATTCGAGCACGTCGAAGGCGCTCCTGGCGATCTATGCCAAACTGCCCTCGACCGAGAAGCGAGACGCCCTGAACACCATGGCGTCCCGGGTCTCGTTCGCGACGGCTCTACTGACGGCCGTTGGCGAGAAAAGGATTGCCGCGGCGGACCTCTCCGCCGACCTCATCCGGCAGCTTCGCAACCTCAAGGATGCATCGATCAACGACCAGATCGCCAAGGTTTGGGGCACCGTTCGAGAGACCGATTCGAACAAGGCCCGGCTGATCGCGGACTTCAAGGCTCGCGTCAAAGCCGGATATCAACAGAACCCCGACCCCATGCTCGGCCGGGCCATGTTCGTGAAAACGTGTGCCCAATGCCACACGCTTTTCGCCACCGGCGGCAAGGTTGGCCCGGAATTGACAGGCTCGAACCGGGCCGACCTGGACTACATCCTCTCGAATGTGCTCGATCCCAATGCCCTGATCGGTAAGGATTACCTCGCGCATGTGATCGCAACCAAGGATGGCCGCGTCCTCACGGGTATCATCAAGAATGAGGACAAGGATGCCATCACCTTGCTCACGGCCAATGAAACGCTCACCGTTCCTCTGGGCGATGTTCAGGAGCGCAAACCGAGCGAAAAATCGATGATGCCGGACGATCTGTGGACACCTCTCACGGATTTTGAGGTGCGGTCCCTGATCGCCTATCTCGCCAGCCCTTCTCAGGTGCCGGCGCTCGCCACGCCCGAAACTGCATCCACTTTCTTCAATGGCCGCGACCTGACAGGCTGGCAGGGCGATCCGAAGCTCTGGACGGTCGAGAACGGCGAGATTGTCGGCAAGACGGCTGGCCTCAAACGGAACGAATTCCTCCGATCGGATCTGGCCGCCACGGACTTCAAACTGACGGTCCGGGTCAAGCTGCTCAAGAACGAGGGGAACAGTGGAATCCAGTTCCGCAGCGTCGCCCTACCCGACGGTGAAATGAAAGGCGATCAAGCCGATGTCGGAGCCGGGTGGTGGGGAAAACTCTACGAGGAGAATGGCCGGGGTCTCCTCTGGAAGGAGTCCGGCGAAGCTCACGTCAAGCCGGGTGAGTGGAACACCTACGAGGTCGTCGCCGCCGGCTCAAAGATCACGACCAAGATCAACGGCAAGCTCTGCGTCGATCTCGATGATCCTAGCGGGGCAAGACGAGGAATCTTCGCGTTCCAGCTCCATTCCGGCGGACCGACCGAGGTCCGATTCAAGGACATCAAGCTGGAGTTACTTGGGAAGTAGACGATCCAAGGAAAACCATACGAAAACGCCGTGCTCCCGATGGGGAGGCGGCGTTTTCTATTGGTGCCGATCGGGAATTAACACGATCGACTATCAGCCGGCGGGATTCCACTTCGCACGGAGCGCATCGAGCCAATCCGCCGGGGGCAATCCGTAGGGCCGGAACTTCTCAAGCTTTCCGGCCTCCTCGCTGGAGAAAAAGGCGCGATTCTCGCCGAGACGGTTGGCCACAGGGGAATCGATGAGGTTGCTGGAATCGGCTGGACTCATCTGGAACAGGACGCGCATCTCGAATTCACGGAGCGCCTGACGATCGAAGGCGCGGTTGGCGTTGTTCAATGAGTCGCACCAGATGATCGTGTGAACGCCCAGCGCTGGACCTTCTCTCAGGATCGTGCTGAATAGCTTCGCGGGACTGACAGCTTTCTCTTCACCCCTCCGGCCATAGCTGAAATCGTCATCCTGCTTGCGCAAGTCCCGGAAGCGAGGTAGGTCGTGGATGAACAAGAACATCGGGATGGTTTCACCTGAGTTCGCCTGCCGGCGCTCAACTTCCGCCGTAACGTCGGCAAGAATTGCCGCCGTATCACGAGTCCCTCCCAACTGGAGAGACTGGGGAAGAATCTCGACAAGACTCTTGATCCGTCCCGAGAAGGGCGAGTCTTCGGGTGTGCCGTCGAGTGCGTAGAACCGCGCCGAACGGGGAAGTTGTGCCGCAAGCCCAAGCAAACCTGCCACGGCGATACCGATCGCCATCTCATCATTCTGTCCGATCACAAGCAGATTACTCCCGCCTTGGGCGCGGAAGGGCGCGGAGGTCGGATCCTTGATGGCCACGGCTTCGCCCAACCAGGCGTGGACGATGCCGAACCGCTGAGTCGGATCTTCCGATCGCGGCTGTGAAAACACGGGGTGTTGGGTGAGATCCGAGGGCTTATTTCCCTCGAAGACGATCTGAGGTCGTGGCGTGATATGTCGGTCTCGGGCGAGTTGAGCGAGTGCCTTGAGGTAGGCCTCCCGCTTGGCGTCGGTGAGCCAGACAACCTGGAAGACGTGGTTCCCTTCGACCTGCCCGTTCGCGTCGTTGTAGATTGCCTCACCCGGACGAGACAGAAGTCTCGCCGCGGCATTTTCTTCGTTCAGAATCAGGTGGGCGTCGGCCTCGCTGCACTGGAGAGCGATTCGAACGGCCATCTGACCGAGCGTGCTGCGGGCGAGCGAGTACGCACCGCTGAGGGTCTGAGATCCGAGAATGACGTGAATGCCGAACGCGCGGCCTTGCCTGACGAGACGGTCGAGCAGAAGGGCGGTTTCCTGGGCGAGTTTGTCATCCTCGACGAAAAATTCTTGAAACTCGTCGACGATCAGCAACACGCGGGGCAGCGGCGTTCCTGAACCCGTTGCGCGGTAACCCGCGAGATCTTGAACCCCGAGGTCGCGAAAGGTATCACCCCGGTTCTTGAGTTCGGAATCGAGCCGTTGGAGCACGCTGAGCCCGAACTCACGCTCGCTCTCGACGGCGATGACCCGGGCGTGAGGTAAGGCGTGGGTCGCATACGTCTTGAACTCTACGCCTTTCTTAAAATCGATGAGATATAATTCGATTTCATCCGGGCCATAAATCAGGGCCGAGTTGGTGATCAGAGCGTGCAGCAACGTGGATTTGCCCGAGCCCGTTCGTCCGGCCGTCAGAACGTGCTGTGAGGTTCCTCTACCGAGCTTGAGCGCCTGCAACTTGGTCGCGCCCGATCGTCCCAGCGGGACGGAGATGCTGGAGCCACTGTCGCCCTTCCAGTAGTCTTCGGGCTTCGGTGCGATCACCTCGAACGGGACCTCGACCCTGTTGGCATCACGAGCCGCCTCGCCCAATCGATGCAACAGTCGGGTCATTGGCTCTGGAGGTGGCGGTTCATCCAGGATCAGCGGGAATGGCTCGAACACCGGGTTACGGAGCAAGAATCGGCCGTCTCGCCAGGAGATGCGGACGGACGACTTGACGATTTCGTCCTTCGTGATGCTGGGCGGCAACGCCTGGCTCGTGTCGAGACCAAGAATCAGGTACAGCCCGCACCTCGGCCCACTCCTGGCGATTGCCGCGAGGCGCTTCGCCGTCGGCTCGGAGAAGCCGGCGGGAAAGTCCGCCACGACCAGGACGCGATAGGGTTCCGCGACTTCCGCGGCTTGCTCGTTGTACGCTTCGATGGTCGGGAATTCGTTCCGAAGGTAATTCTGAATAACTGTCTCGATGTGAAGATTCAGCTCCGAAAGCCTCTGGTCGATCTGTTGCGGCTCCGTCCAGATCCGCGTGTTGACCAGTGCCTCGGCGTAATCCGCAAGGTGCATAAACGCGGCAAAATTTCGACCCAGGCCGAGAGGGTCAAGAATCGTGAATCGAATTTTGCCCGGTGGCAACGCGGTAAGGAAGCGAAGCATGAGCGCCTGCATCGCCTCGATGGAGCGTTTGCGTCCTGCCTCGCCCGCGAATTCGAATGTGACCGAGGCACGCTCGGGGAAACTTAGCAATGCCGGCAAATGGATCGCGTCGGGAGCCATCGCACGCAGACGAGGATCCTCCGAGATCCCCCCAGGGATCCGGTCGAGCGGGATCGTCACGTCACCGAATTTGATTGCCTGAGGGATCGTGCTGATCGGCCGCCAGGACGACTCGGAAAATCCCGCCCAGTCGGGGAACCGGGCCGCCAACGTGTCATGAATCGCCGACGTGTCCGACAGGAGCTTCCGGGTCACAGTGGACCAGGAATCCGCGAGCGATTGCCAGTCGGCTCGTTGCCGCGCCTCGGCACTCTCGATCGCCTGCCGGTGTCTCGCGTCGGCGGATGCGAGGGCGGCGGCATGCTTGACGGAGATCTCTGCCTTTCGCCTTGATTCGGTCTCGGCAACCTCTCGGACGATACGATCCTTAATGCTGGTCGCCTCTTCGGCTCGACGAGACGCCGCCTCGTCCGCGTCGCGGATCTTATCATCGCGCATCCGCGTTGCCTTCTCGATCACGGAAATTCGTGTCTGCTCGGCTCGTGTAAGATCGGTATCTCTTCGCCTGGTTGCCGCCTGGATCCGCTGCTCAAAGGTATTTGCCACATAGCTCTGGGCACGGACAGCCAGTGCCTCTGACCGCGACAGGGCCGTGAGAAGGGGTATCTGTACCTCGTCGATCTTGGAGCGTGACGTCCTGACGATCCACCCTCTCAAGACGAATCCGATCGCAACCGCGACCACGATGCAGACAGCCGCCCCCGCCTTCAGTCCGAGAAGATACCAGGAGGGATACGCAAGGAGGAGGATCGGCAGGAGAAAGACCCAGGCCATTCGCGGGCCTCGAAATGCATTGGGAAGGCGCAGTGCTTCGAGCCTGACGAGCAGCGCGTCCGCCTCTTCTAGAGTGGTATGGAGAGCGGGGAACGGGTCGTCAGACTCGTCGAATTCGATCGCTTGCTGGGTCGAATCGCCAACCCGAGAGACAACGAAGCCTCGATAGGCGTGGAATACCAACTCCGTCTCGGTCTTGAGGACGGATATCGATTCGCGTTCGTTGGCAAGTACGCTTGACATCTCCTTACGCCACTCGTTCGATCCCTTTTCCGAGGTTTCGAACATGGTCCCCGCTTCCCACTTCGCAGCCTCGTGGGCGGTTTGCGCCTCATCGATGGTGCGGCGATAGCGGGCATTGGCCGTCTTTCGTAGGGTGAGTCGCTCGCTTTCGGCGGATTGTATCTCGCTGGTAAATTGCGTTGCCGACTGTTCACGGGCCTCGGCGCACGTCTGCGCCAACTCGACGGTCTCGGTGCGGCGTTTCTGTTCCGCCAACTCGATGGCTTCACGATGAGCAAGACTCGCGCGGCGGACGGCGGCCGCGTGAATCGTCCGGCACGCATCCTCCGCCGTCGATCTCTCGGCAGCGAACCGAGCTAATTCGCCGGGGATCTCCGTCCAAGTCCGGTAGAGATCACCCGATTCGGCAACACCATCTCCGTCACTGCGATTCGTGGGAGTGGGGATTGGTTCGGCGAGCGAGGTGTTCGTGGCGGTCATGGCTCAGGAGCATTCTCGATAGGCTCGCGACAGGACGTCGCAAATGGTCTGCATGGCGCGGAGAGTGGACGTGGCCTGAGAGTCGATCGGCTCAAATCGCTTCCGTTCGAAGTCTTGCCGGATCGTGTCTCTCCAACCTTCCTCGCTCTCGTCCCAATGCGATCGAAGCGTCTTGATCGCGTGACGAAGCTTGCTGGTGCCCGACCCGACATACATCAGGATTGCTCCGCTTGTAGCTTGGTGTCGTCCTCGGCTGTCGGTGTGTCTTCCGTCTTGGCGACCGCGACCCGATCGGGTGGTGAGCTCGAAACCGCCACGGTTGATGAAACGAGCGACGGTTGCGGAGCGGCCGTCTCGGGCGGCGTTAGCCTGAGGTATTCGTCAAGCGCGACGATCATGCGATCGAGCATCTCCACCGATCGCTCGACGTCGAACTCGATCATGTCCGAGAACGGCCTGGCCTGACTCTCGTACTCCATCACCGCACGCTCGACAACCGGGAGCCAACGGTTGACGTTCTCGACTTTCTCCTGGGCCTCCTCCAACCGGTGCTTCGCCTCTCTCACGGCCTCGCGCTGCTCGGAATCGTGGGCCTGCTGGCCGGGGGCGATGCCGAGTTGCTTTCGGCTGAGTTCCGCTTTCGCCGAAGACAGTTTTTCCGTTCGGCGTTTCACCTCAGCCTGCCAGTAGAGCCGCTGGTCATGCGTAAGCCAGTCGATCGCGCGACGGATCTCGGACTCCATCGAGCCGAGCGCATTTCGAGAGTCATCCGCGAACAGGAGGAACGCCTCGCGCACGGCGCGGAGGACGTCGATCGATGAGACATCGACTGGTGAGGCCATCGGGCGGCTCCGTTAGCGTTGACGGAGATACTCTTCCGCGCGGTCAGCCTTGCGAATCAGGAAGGGAACGTGCTCGTCGGCGACCTCGATGAAACGGGAGAGAACCTGCATCGTCGATTCGAACTCTTCGGCAAACTTGTCGTGCTCGCGGTCTCGCCAACTCTGGCCCAGGCCGAGCAACTGGCTGTGAAGGGCGCTCAACTGCTCGTGCAGGCCCATGTTAAATTGCTTGAGGTTGTTGGCGAATCGGCGCAATTCGCTGGGATCAACATTGGCCTGGGACATGGGGAGGCCCCGGAATTGAGGTAAGAAACACCTATCCCCTCACCAGCCTAGCGGCGAAAATGGACGAAGTAAAGGACGCGCTCTCGCTGGGACGTGCGGAATGAGGCTCCTCGTTCTCGAACGCATCGAAGCATTGCTTGAAATCGACCAAACAAGCGCCGTGGCGAACTTCACTCAGCCTCGCGAGCTCATTCCTGAGCAGGCACGACGTCTCGAATTGCCTCCAGGGCGGCCGGGTTTTCCAGGCTCGACAGGTCGCCCGCGTCGCCGCCGACGGCTGCGGCGCGGATCGCCCGTCGGAGGATTTTCGCGCTCCGGGTCCGGGGCAACTCCGCGACGAATCGAATCGTTTCCGGCGCGAAGGATTTTCCGAGCGATTCGGCGACAAGGGTTCGGAGTTGTGCGATGAGAACGTCATCGCCCGGCACTCCAAGTCGGACGACCACGAAGGCCCAGATGACTTCGCCTTTGACCATATCCGGCACGCCGATGGCCGCAGCCTCTGTCACGAGGGGATGGCCCACGAGGACCGATTCAATCTCGGCCGGGCCGATCCGTTTTCCCGCGATCTTGATTGTGTCGTCGCTCCGCCCGTGCAGGAACCACTCGCCATCCTCGTCGACGGAAGCCCAGTCGCCGTGAACCCAGACGTCGGGCCATCGCGACCAGTAGGTACTCAGATAGCGTTCGGGATCGCGCCAGAGTCCCCGCGTCATGCCCGGCCAAGGCTTTCGGCAGACCAGTTCGCCGACCTCGCCTCGTATGGATCGTCCCTCGGAATCGACGACGTCCATCGCCATTCCAAGCGAGGGACCACCCAGGGAGCACGGCTTGATCAGTTCGCCAGGACGCACGGACAGGAGACAGGCCCCGACCTCGGTCCCCCCCGAAAAATTCACGACCGGACACCGGCCGCCTCCAACGTTGTCGAGATACCATCGCCAGGGATCGGGATTCCAGGGCTCACCGGTCGAGCCCAGGATTCGCAGGCTCGAAAGATCATGCTTTGCGACCGGCCCCTCGCCATGTTTCATGAGCGATCGGATCAGGGTTGGTGAGAGGCCGAGAATCGTGACGCGATGTCGCTCAACCTGCGACCAGAGACGATCCACGTCCGGGAAGTCCGGCGAGCCCTCATAAAGGAACAACGAGCCGCCGAGCGCCAGCCCGCCGATGACCTCCCAGGGCCCCATGATCCAGCCCATGTCCGTGAACCAGTACAGCCGGTCGTCGTCTCTCAGGTCTCCCTGATGTGCGACTTCCTGGGCGATCTTGACCAGGAATCCACCGTGGACATGGACTGCCCCCTTGGGTCGGCCCGTCGTGCCAGACGTGTAGACAATCAGGAATGGGGCCTCGGAGTCCATCGGTTCCGACGCACATTCCGGGGAC
Organism: Planctomycetota bacterium; assembly: GCA_028291545.1. Classification (GTDB taxonomy): domain Bacteria; phylum Planctomycetota; class Planctomycetia; order Isosphaerales; family Isosphaeraceae; genus JAQGHR01. The sequence goes on from JAQGHR010000159.1 coordinate 121,445, forward strand.
TCGGTCGCAATGGCGACATCGAACCAAACGTCGCGGGATGGATGCCAAGGAACGTCGCAATTCAGGCGACGTACGACCAAAACCGTCTCAACCGAAGGCGCAAGCGAAACGGCCTCATCGGCAACCTCCTTGAGGGCGATCCGCCGACCTTTCCGCAGGAAGCCGTCGCTCGTGATCAGGAGCTTTGCCTCGGCGTCGGTCAGACGATCGGCGACGGCGGAGGAGCCGAAACCGGAGAAGATCGGGAGTGCGATCGCGCCGATCTTCGCGATCGCCAGGAGCGACATCACGGCTTCCGGGATCATCGGCAGCATCACGGCGACGCGATCGCCCTTTGCCACGCCCAACCTTCGGAGGGCGTTAGCGAGTCGGTTGGTATCCGCATGAAGCTCACGGTAGGTGAAGGATCGGACGGCCCCATCCTCGCCTTCCCAGAGGATCGCGACCTTTTCACTGCGCGATGAGCTAGCGTGGCGATCCAGGCAGTTATAGGCAACATTCAGCGTTCCGCCGACGAACCATCGTGTCCAGGGGATGCCACGGGAGGTGTCGAGGACCTGTTGGTAAGGTTCGAAGAACTCAATCCCCAGATCTTTGACGACGGCGTCCCAGAACCAGGCGATGTCGTCGATCGACTTCTGAACGAGTTCCCCGGCATTCGCCAGGCCGAGACGGTTCGCGAACCGTGCGATGTTGCTGTCTTGGGCGAGGTCCGAGGGAGGGAGCCAGGCGCGGGAGGCGGTCATGCGAAAAACTCTTCTCACACAGGTCGTTTGACGGTGAAGAGGTCGGAAGTTCGACAATACCAATCGCCGCCGAGCCTCCCGATCGACTTGAGCTTGTGGGGATCGACTCGACCGAGATCATCAAGAATCGAGTCATCGACATGAATCGCGATGATCTCGCCGATAACGAGATTCGCCGCCGTTGGGCCATCACCAATCGGGACGACTTGACGGAGACGGCATTCGAAATGGGCCGGCGATTCCGCAATGCGAGGGGGTCGGACCATGACCGAGGGGAGGAGAGTCAACCCGGCGAGTTCGACTTCGCTTTCACCGCGAGGCAGTTCGGCCGAGGAGAGCACCACGGCCTGGGTCAGCGATTCGACCGCGGCGTTCAGGACGAACTCACCAGTCGCCTCCACATTCAAGAGGGTGTCTTTTCGGGTGCCATCCCGCCGGAGCGTGGGTGAAAAAACCGCGACCGGAGGATTTGCGCCGAAGACGTTATAGAAACTGAATGGGGCGAGGTTGACCTGTCCTTCCGCATCGATAGTCGTCACCCAGCCGATCGGCCGAGGCGTGACGATCCCGACGAGAAACTGGTAGACCTCAATCGGAGACGAACCTGCGACGTCGATGAACATGCGGCCTCGTGGGCGTTGGAAAGTGCGCAGGGGAACGAAGTTGAGCCGTTAGAGGTCAGCGATCGTCGCTTGAATCGCAAATCAATCAATCCAACTCAGGGGATAGCCCGGATCGTCCATCGCCATGGCCTGACGGGTAAGCCGTAGCGGTCCAATCGTGTCCACCATCACCGCAAGTTCGTCGGTCCGGGTCATCGTTCGGCTGGCGACGATGGTTCCCGGATGGGGGCCATGGGGAATACCTCGCGGATGAAGTGTGATAGAGGACTCCTCGATCCCTCGTCGGCTGCCGAACCTTCCGCGGACATAATACAAAACCTCATCGGCCTGGACGTTGGAATGCGCGTAGGGGACCTTGATTGCCTCTGGATGTGTGTCCAGGAGTCGGGGAGCGAACGTGCAGATGACGAAGCCAGGTGCTTCGAAAGTCTGCTGTACGGGAGGAGGCTGATGAATCGTCCCGGTGATCGGCTCGAAATCATCGGCGTTGAACGTGAACGGATAGGCCATCCCGTCCCAGCCGACGACGTCAAACGGGTGGTTCGCCAGGACGTAGCGGGTGAGCCGGCGATCGTCCCGGATCAAGACCGGCGTTTCCTCGTCGCGGTCGATCGTGTCGAGAGACCCCGGTCCGTGAATGTCTCGCTCGTAGTATGGTGAGCCGAGCTTGAGTTGGCCGTCCGGATTCAGATATCTGGACGGTACCGTCACGCTCCCGGCGGATTCCAGGACCAGCAGATCAGCCTCGTCCGCGGGATCGAATTCGATCCGGTACGTCGTGCATGTCGGGATGACGACGTAATCGTACGGGCGAATCGCCAGAGGGCCGAACATGGTATGCAGCGTCCCGCGCCCACGATGCACGAAAAACACCTCATCGGCTGCGGCGTTTCGATAGAGCTCCGATTGATTCGTCGCCGGGCGGCAGCGAGAGATCGTGACGTCCTTGTTTGTCAGAATTGGGATTCGGCCGGAGATGATGTCTCCCGAACGAGGGATCGTCGCGGTCTTCAGGTGATGATGACGCAACTCGGCTTGATCCGAGTCGTCGATCTCGACGGACCCTGCCGATTCGACTCGCAGAACGCGCGTGGGAGGCCGAAGATGGTAGACGATGCTGTAAGCGCGACCGAAACCGCCGGTCGTGATGACCTCTTCGTAATAGATACCCTCACCGCAATATCCTCCTTCACGGCGGTGCGCGATGTGCCGCTTCGGAGGTACGGAGCCGAGTGATCGATAGGGAGGCATGGTAACACCTCGCGTCGCGACCTGGCGGCTAGGGATGCGAGACGACAGGGTTGCGGAGAATCCCGAGCCGCTCTATTTCCAATTCCACCACGTCCCCGGGCTTGAGCCAACCCCCGACCGCCGCGGGCGTCAATTCCAGGATGCAACCGGTGCCGACCGTGCCGGAGCCGATCACGTCACCCACCCGCAAGGTCGCGTCGCGGCTGGCATGAGCCAGGATCTGCGGCCAGGTCCAGTGCATCGTGCCGGAATTGCCTTGCGAATAGACCCGGCCGTTGACTCGGGCGGTCATCCCAAGATGGAGGCGACCATCGCGATAGCGATCTTCGAGTTCGTCCATCGGCACCACCTCCGGCCCGAGTGTCGTGGCGAAATCCTTGCCCTTGCTCGGCCCGAGGCCAATCGCCATCTCCTCCTTCTGCAGATCGCGGGCGCTCCAGTCGTTCATGATGGTGAACCCGGAGATGGCCTCCATCGCACGATCGTCGCCGGGCAGGTCGCGACACTCTCGTCCGATCACACAAGCCAGCTCGAGCTCGTAATCGAGTGCAGAGGAGCCCTGCGGTGCCCAGACGGCGACTCCGTCACCGATGACGCTCGCCGGATTGGAGAAATAGAAGGCCGGGACTCGATACCATTCGGGAGCGACGTCCAGACCACGCTGAGCCCGGCAGGTCTTGACGTGCTGTTCGAACGCATAGAAATCCCGCAGACTCGTGACGGCCGGCAGCGGCGTTCGCATCGGATTTCTCGCGGCGCAAAGGGCGGATAGGATCGAGATCTGATGGACGTCACAAAGTCCCGCGAATCGCCTGTTCCCGTTCAATCGCCTCGAAGAGTGCCTTGAAGTTGCCCTTGCCGAAGCTCGTCGCCCCGTGCCGTTCAATGACCTCGAAGAAGAGCGTCGGCCGATCCTCGACGGGCTTCGTGAAGATCTGGAGCAGGTAACCCTCGTCGTCCCGATCCACCAGAATCCCCAGTTCTGCAAGCTCGGCCACGTTTTCGTCGATCGGGCCGACGCGGTCGGGAAGCATGTCGTAATAGGCTTTCGGCACGCGGAGGAAGGAGACGTCGTTCGCCTGCATGGCGCGCACGGTCGTCACGATATCATCCGTCGCCATCGCGATATGCTGAACCCCGGGCCCGTTGTGAAATCGGAGGTACTCCTCGATCTGCGAACGCTTACGCCCTCTGGCCGGCTCGTTGATCGGGAACTTGATCCGACCCTGGCCGTCGGAGACGACCTTGGACATGAGGGCCGAATACTCCGTGCTGATGGCCTTGTCGTCGAACTCGGCCAGCAGAGAGAATCCCATCACGTCCGCATAGAAGCGGACCCACTCATTCATCTTGCCCTCTTCCACATTCGCGACGACGTGGTCGATGGACTTCAGCCCGACCGGACGGAATGAGCGAGGATGATAGCGCTCGGGGTCGATCGTCTTGAAACCCGGAGCAAAGACACCGCGATACCGGGACCGATCGACGAAGACGTGCTTCGTGTCACCGTAGGTGGCGATTTCCGCGAAGCCGTAGACTCCGTTTTCATCCTCCTGAAAGGTCGGGGGAAGCAATCCCAACGCTCCTCGCGCGACCGCGGCGTCGTACGCAACGTTCACATCGGAGACTTCGAGGGCGATCGATTCAACGCCGTCACCATGTGCGATCAATCGGGCGTTTTCGGGATGCTCCGCCGTCAGAGGTGAGGCGAGAACGAACGTGATGTCGCCCTGTCGCAAGACATAACTCGCCTCAGTCTTGACGCCCGTCTCCAGACCTGCGTACGCGATCACATGGAACCCGAAGGCGTTCCGATAGAAATACGCGGATTGCCTCGCATTGCCGACAACCAGGCGGAGATGGTCGATGCGCTTGAGAGGAATTTCCGGGTGCGACATCTTCGGCCTCGTCGATCAAGAAAAGAGGACATCTCCGGTCCGGCGGGCGAGCGGAGGCAATTCGAGACAGGGCCCCAGGCGCCGGTATCCAGTCAAGCGATATCGCACAACCACGATCCGCCTTTCTACCGCCGCTTCGTTTTCACCTTGAGTGCGGCCGGATCATCCTCCATGTTCAGCATCCTCTGGAAATCTTCGTCGCGATAGACCCGGACGGGCTCTTTCCCCAGTACCATGAACTTCACGTCCTTCGTGCCCCCGGGTGCCAACGTGAGCGTGACACCGAAGGTCTTTGTCCCTTCTCCGGGTGACTCGTCCCCGATCACGTAGTCAGTCATCGTCTTGCCCGCCTTCCAATCGAAGTCCACCGCCTCGATCTTGGGAGCGCCTTCTTCCAAGGAGGAAGCGGGCTTGCCAGCTTTCCAGGCATCCAAGGTGATCTGCAAGGACTTCCGTGCCTCGTCACTCGACGGGACAGGCGCGATCCCGCCGCCCCCGCCGCAACCGGCGAGGATGACCAAGGCAAAAAGGGCAGAGGCTTGCACTCGCATTTCGGGGCCTCCGTCCTTCTCAGTAATCCGAGCCACTAAGGATTTCGCTTCCGTTGCGCGTCCCCAGCGCCCGCCACGTTCCGATCGAGACGCCATCCTTGACAAACTTCACCGAGCCGTCACCGAGCAACACATTGACACCGCCGGGATGGCGGCTGGAAGGCGGAATCTGCATGGCCATGTTCTGCATCCCGACGTCGAAGGCCGTGCTCGCGCATGTTCTGCTGTTGGGGGTCGCAACATGGTTGTACATGGAGCAGCACATTTCCCCCATCACCCAACTCATCCCCTGGCGACTCGTGAGCCGGGTGGCCGTGAGCGGGTTCATGTTCTGACAGTTCTGGTACGTCTGATCCATGCTGGTGGCCTTGGGCATGATCATCTGATCGGAACGGGCGTCGCCGTCTCGCTGCCCCGTGCCACGAATCTTTTCGCTAAAGAAAGCGGTCGAGCTCAGGCCGTCACGGATGTCTGCGGGCCGGACGCTGCTCAGGTAGTAAAAGATTCCCTGAGGGGTCTCGGCCTGAGTGGAGACGGTCACCGGGTTTGTCTCGCTCGAGTCGCATGCCCAGGTATACAGATTTCCAAGATAGTTGAGCCCGCCAGGCCACTCGCTAAGAGGCTGACCCTGGGCGTCGGAGGGGCAGAGAAAGATCGAGACCTGAGCGAGGCTGCCGGTCAGGTTCTCGCCGTTCGGCCAAGCCGTTGGTGGCATGAAGACGACGTCTCCTTGCATTCCCGGGGTGCAAGGAGGGAGATGGAAATTGATCGCGTTGAAGATATTACCTTGCTCGATGAACATGAGGAGCTGGCTCTGGGCCGACCACCTCGCGTAGGCCGGTGCGCTCGCGGAGATATTCTTGTAGTTCGCGCCCTTCCCGAACGGAAAGACCTTGAACGTGCTCTCGTAATTGTGAATCGCCAGGCCGATCTGCTTCAGGTGATTGGTGCATTGTGCTCGACGAGCCGCCTCACGCGCTGCCTGAACGGCCGGCAGCAGGAGCCCGATCAGCACGCCAATGATGGCAATCACCACCAGAAGCTCGATCAACGTAAATCCTCGACGACGGTTCCTCATGACAGCACCCCCAGCAGAAAGAAAGGAGAATGAATGATGGAGATGAACGATCGATCGCCGTGTCCGCCCGACTCGGGAGACTCGACGCGCATTTTATACGAGACCGCAAGATATGCGCATTATGCCAATTACCGAGGATCGGGGCGACCGTCCGGCGCTCTCAATCCTTCGGATCGATACGGATGATAGGCCGACCCGGGTCGGACTTACATCGGACGAGGGGGGCGTTCGAGGAGAGTCGTCCCACCGATCGGCCAGGAATCCTCGGTGGTATCCGTCGTGCGGAATTCGGTTGTAACCTCCCCGACATGGAATCCCATTCCAACGAGAGGATCTGGCCGGTTCCCCTCGTGAGGCGCAAGCGCCGAGGGAGACTGCGTTGACCTTGTACAGAACGCCCCTTCGCAGGGTGCGGGCGGGATCGACCGACTCGGGATACTCGCGAGTGCCCCACTCTCAACCAAACGGTCGAAATAGCTGACATCGCTTGGGCGGTGTGATCTGTAGCGAGAGCAGTCGGCGGTCGCAGTCGACGTAGGCGTGAAGACGCCAAGGACGACGAGCCATAACCCGTGCCGGAGTCTCTCTACCGATCTCGTTCGGATGAAGGGCTTCATCCCCACATCAGCCTCGTCGGATCATTCCGGGCGGACCCAACCGACGATGGCAATCAGACCTCACCCGGAATCAACCATCAAATTTAACCTGGACCCCGTGACGAGACAAGCATTATCTTGAGGTGTTAACTTCCGAAGTTCGAGCTTGATCTGCCTTCCATGCGCGAGCCGAGCAACCACGGTTCCTCCGAGGCGACTCGATCCATGAGACTCGGTGGACTCCGGTCTGATCTGTCCTTTGGTTCGCGGGTCCTGGCGATCTTGGTCGCGGTTTCGTGTTTCGGATGCACCGGGCCCACGAAGCCGGGCGGATCCATGGTTCCGGACGTCGGGACAGCGAGAAAGGCCATTGAGCTGGCCATGGCGAGCTGGAAAGCGGGCAAGCCAACCGGCGTGATCGAATCGGGATCGCCACGGATACAGGTGGCCGACTCATTCCGTCAGCCCGGTCAACGCCTGGAACGCTACGAAATCCTGGGTGAAGCACAAGCCGACAAGAGCCGCGACGTGACGGTCAGAGCCTTCTGCTCCAATCCCGAGACCATCGCGGTGATCCGATACCGCGTGATCGGCATCGATCCCGTGCATGTGATCCGCGAGGAGGACTATCAACTCATGTCCCATTGGGAGCATAAAATGACCGATGAGACGCCGCCCTCGGAACTCCCACATCCAACCGCCAGGAAGTAACCCAACTCCGAGGATTGCCGCGTGGCGCAACATTTCTTCGTGAAAGTTCGATCGTTCGCGTCCAGGCTCGATTGCTTCAGGAACATCTTGTGGCTAACGCGGGCGGTCCAGGTCCGGCTCAGATTCCTCATCGTGATCGTTATCGCGTTTCTCGTCGTAGGCAAGTGGGACGTGATTCGTACGCACTGGGATCGCTGGACATCACCGTCCCCACGCGATGCCATGGTAGGGGTCGTCGCGGACAACACCGAGTTCTTCTGTCCGATGGACCCCGGTGTCCTTTCGATGTGGCCGGGGAAGTGCTCCATCTGCAACATGGCGCTCGTCAAGCGGGTCAAGGGGGACATGAGCCCCTTGCCCAACGGCGTGGTCGCCCGGGTGCAGTTCTCGCCCGAAAGGATCATGCTCGCGGGAATTCGCACATCGCCCATCGAGTTCCTCCCGTTGTCTCGCACGATCGAACTGGCAGGGGTGCTTGAGGATGAGTCCGGGACGAAGACCCTCAGTCAAAACGTCGCCGCGGATGCTGCAAGCGTCATGAGACCCGGCCTTACCGCGGACCTGTTCGACGGCATATCCGAGCTTTCGTCTTCGGCAACGGCCAAGGTACGAGATGTGAATGGCTCAATAACGGGGCCGTCTCGCGTAACGCTCGTACTGCCAAACGGGAGCAGTTATCGCGCCGGACAAACGGTTATCGCCCGGATTCGCGTTCCGCTCGCCGACACGGAACCATTCCGATCTTTGCCTTCGGGCAAGCCGGCACCACGAAAGGACGAGCCAAGGGTAGCCTTCGTCTGCCCGGATCACCCCGACGTGATCCGCACGGCCGCCGCCCTCTGTCCCAAGGGCAAGGATGCCCTGGAGCGCGTGTCGCTTGCTGAAAATCAGCGCCTTGATTGGTGGTGCCCGATGCACCCGACGGTCATCGCGGATCATGCCGGACAGACCTGCGGAGAGTGCGGCGGTATGGAGTTGATACCGAGGATCGTCACCTACCGACCCACGGGCGAGGTCCTCGCGATCCCTGAGACCGCCGTCATCGACACGGGCCTGCATCAGGTGGTTTTCGTCGAGACGATGCCTGGCGTGTTTGACGGCGTCGAAGTCAGGCTCGGGCCAAGATCAGAAGGCAGCTATTCCGTCATTTCCGGCCTTTCCCAGGGTCAAAGGATCGCCTCCGCGGGAGCCTTCTTGATCGACGCGGAGACGCGACTGAATCCCAGCCTTGCCGCCGGCTACTTTGGGGCGAAGCGGACCTCGGTAGAGCCCTCGACCCCGGCGACCGTCTCCGGCCCGAAATCGCTCGATTTTTCAGGACTCAGCCCCGTCGATCGTAGCGCCGTCTTGGTCCAGAGGACCTGTCCGGTGACGGGTAAGCTGCTTGGGTCGATGGGTTCGCCACCGCGAAGCTTGCTCCGAGGCAGGACGGTCTTTCTTTGCTGCGAAGGGTGCGAAGACGCGCTGCGGGACAAACCGGACAAGTACTGGTCAAAGCTTCCACCGATGTCGAAGGCCCAACCATGATCGACGCGATCATCGGATTCGCCATTCGACGACGCTGGGCGGTCATTGTCACGGGGTTCCTGCTAGGTGTGGCCGGCCTTCTGGCGGCGCGTGACACTCCGATGGATGCGATTCCGGACGTCTCCGAAGAGCAGGTCATCGTCTTCGCGGACTGGCCCGGTCACAGCCCCCGCGAGGTCGAGGAGCAGGTTGCGTATCCGCTCTCGCTTGAACTGCAAGGGATTCGCGGTGTGAGGGTGGTTCGCGCGTCGAGCGATTTTAACTTCGCGATGCTCAACGTCATCCTTGCTGAAGGCACGAGCACTCTTGAAGGCCGCCGCCGCGTGGCCGAGCGATTGGTGAACTCTGCATCCAACCTTCCCTCCGGGGTCGTCCCCAGGCTCGGGCCTGACGCGGCACCGACAGGGCAGATCTACTGGTACACCGTCGAAGGCAAGGGGCTGGACCTCGGTCAACTCCGGGCGATTCAGGACTGGACGATCAAGCCTCAACTTTCTTCCGTTCCGGGAGTGGCCGAAGTCGCCAGCGTCGGCGGGTTTCCCATCGAATATGAGGTCGCCGTCGATCCGGTGAAGTTGAGACGGCATGGTGTAACGCTCGCGGAGCTTGTGCACGCCATCGCGAACTCGAACTCCTCCGTCGGCGGGCACGCCATTCAGAAAGCGAAGGCCGAGTACCTCGTTCGCGGAGTAGGGTGGCTCGGTTCCTCGACCCATGGCGAATCGACCTCCGCGCAAATCTGCTCCGACCTGGAACACGTCCCTCTGCGCGGAGGCGACGGAAACGCCGTGCTCGTCTCGGACCTCGCCCGCGTTGCTCTCGCCCCTGGTCCTCGTCGCGGGGTGCTAGAAAAGGACGGGAATGAGGCAGTCGGCGGGGTGATCTTGATGGCTTCGGGCGAGAACCCGCTTGAGGTGACTCGCCGCATCCGAGCCGAGATCCACGCGCTCGCGACTGCGCTGCCCGCGGGTGTCGTCATCAGGCCGTTTTACGACCGGACGCCCTTGATCGTGGGAGCAATCGGGACCGTCACTTCAACCGTGCTCGAAGCAATCATTACGGCCACCCTTTGCATCCTCCTCGTCCTGATGCATCTGCGTACGTCGTTCATCATCGCCATTACACTTCCCCTGGCGGCGCTGGGCTCGTTCCTGTTGATGTGGATACTCCGAGCCCTGAATATCGTGGACATCCAGACCAACATCATGTCGCTCTCCGGGATTGCCATATCAATCGGGGTGCTCGTCGACTCGTCGATTGTGATGGCGGAAAATGTGATGCACCGACTCAAAGAACATTTCGGCGACCGCCCCGCTACGGGCGACCTGCGCGGGATCATCTTGCCCGCGTGCCGGGCCGTCGGCCGCCCGATTGTGTTCTCGGTCTTCATCATGATCCTCTCCTTCCTGCCCGTGTTCGCACTTGGCGGCATGGAAGGAAAGATGTTCCGACCGCTCGCGTTCACGAAGACCTTCGCGCTCGTCTCGGTCGCGGCCTTATCGATCACGCTCGTTCCAGCGCTCTGTACGATCTTCATTCGAGGCCGGCTCCGACGGGAGGACGAGAGCGCCGTCGTCCGCGGGATGATCGAAATCTATCGCCCGGTGCTTAATTCGCTCCTGGATCGTCCCTCGCCGTTGATCTGGTTTCTCGGCGTCACCTTCGTCGTCGGCCTTGCACCGATCGGGGATCGCAGGATCTTACTTATCGCCGTTTTCCTGTCGCTCGTCGCATGCGGTTGGACGTTTCGATCGAATGCAACGCGATTTGTCTCGATGACTTCACTGATTGCCATCGCGCTGATCGCGGAACATTCCATGACGCCTCTCGGTCGGGATTTCATCACGCCTCTGGACGAAGGCATGATCATGGACATGCCGATAACCGTTCCACGAGCCTCTATCACCCAATCCGCCGACGATCTCAAGGCTCGCGATATGGTGCTTTGTCGATTTCCCGAAGTGGACATGGTCGTCGGCAAGGCCGGTCGCGCGGACACTCCCACCGATCCTGCCCCGATGGACATGATCGAGACGATGGTGAACCTTCGCCCGCGATCCCTCTGGCCTCGGAGAAGGATCACCGAAGCGGACGCAGCCCGGGTGGTCGAGGTTACCAGGCGATCGATGGAGTCTTCGGGATTGCTTCAGCTCGAACGGAGCGAGGCGGCGAGGTCGAAGCAGCTTGGCGATTGCCTCGCATCCGTGTTGCCGGTTTTTAATGCACAAATGCGCGAGTATGCCTATCAGCGAAATGCAGAGTTTCAGCGAGAGCGACCCGCGCAACTCACCAGTAGCATTCACGGTGGCCTGGATTCCGTTGAAAGCTCTCTCTGGACCGAGCATGTTCGTCAGGTCGATGCCGAACTGATCGAGCGCGGGGCGCGGCTTCTCGCGAGGCTCTGCATCGAAGACTGGATCGCCCGATGCGGAGCCCACGACCGCGATGTCTCCTCCGCGATTGATAGGATTCGCACTCTTCGAAGCAATCCTGCGCCCCGTTCTCGGAGGATGACCGCAGGTCATCACGGTCCATCTCTTGCCGAACAACAGGCGCTTCCCGTCATCCCCCAGGTCGAATCCTTGCAGGAGGACCTCGGGAGGTCCTTCGCTCGAGGGCTCGTCTTGTGGCGTTCCGAACGGTCGCAGTTGCTCGGAGCGGGCGGAGAGATTGACCGCGCCGTGAACATGCCAGGATGGTCAAATATCTGGACCATGCCCATCCAGAACCGCGTCGATATGCTGGCCACCGGGGTCAATACGTCCATTGGAATCCGCGTGCTGGGCCGATCACTGGACGAGGTGGTCGCCGCGTCCGAATCGATTGCTCAGGCAATGAAAAAAGTGCCGGGCGCGACCGACGTTGTGGCGGATCCGATACGAGGTAAGGGCTATCTGGAGATCCACGTCGATCGCAGTCGTGCCGCGAAACTCGGCGTCAGCGTCGGCGACGCGAACGACGTGATCGAGATCGCGATTGGTGGTCGGGTTGCCACGATGGCCGTGCTCGGGCGCCAACGCCAGGCCGTCCGCGTCCGTTACGCGCGCGACTTCCGAGCCGACGAGGAGAATGCCCGAGACTTACTCGTGCCTTCGGTTGCCCGCGACGCGAGCGGTCAGCCGACCTTTGTCCGGCTCGGTGACGTGGCGGATGTGCGGATCGTGGAAGGCCCGGCGACAATCAAGAGTGAGAACGGCATGCTTCGAAATTACGTCCGCCTCAACGTTCGAGGCCGCTCGGCGAGCGACGTTGTCGCCGATGGAAGCCGGATGGTCGCTGGCATCCTCGGTCATCACTCCGGCGTTCACGTCGAATGGACCGGTCAATTCGAACACGAGGCCAGAGCGAGGGGGAGACTGACGATCTTGATCCCGGTCGTCGTCGTGTTAATCTTCGGGATTCTTTACTGGACCTATCATGACCTTGCCGATGCCCTCCTGATGCTGATGGCGGTTCCGGGCGCGATTGCGGGCGGAATCACATTTCAGTGGCTCTTCGGGTTTCCCTTTACGGTGACGGTCTGGGTCGGCTATGTCGCCTGCTTTGGGATGGCAACTTCCACAGGTATCATCATGCTCGTCTACTTGCGCGAGGCAGTTGCGCGGGTGGGGGGCCTGGGTGCGATCAGTCTCGACCAACTTCGTTCGGCGGTGCTCGACGGGGCCGTTCACCGTTTGCGTCCGAAATTGCTCACGGAGGGGACGGTCATCCTCGGCCTTGTTCCCATGCTCTGGGCCGATGGGCCTGGTTCCGAGGTGATCCGCCCGATGGTGGCGCCCGTCCTCGGAGGAATCCTGGCGGCGGACGAGGTTATCGATTTGTTCCTGCCCGTATTATTCTACCACGTGCGGAAATGGCGTTGGGCTCGAATTCACACCAGCCGCGCGATCCGGGGGTAAGCGTCTCGAAAGTAGGTGGGAAATTCCGTACAACAGGGGCCACTGATGGGAACGGCGGATTTCACCACCCGACTTCTCGAGGCGGCCCCCGATGCGTACCCCTCGCCCCGGACTCACCC
>JAQGHR010000164.1 GCA_028291545.1 Planctomycetota bacterium
GGCACGGCGCTGACACCCCTGTTTTCGTAAGTCCAATCTCGCGCCGAACCCGACGCCCCTCCCCAAGTCCGGGTCCTCACGGCTCGAAAGTCTCGTCGAAGAAAATTCCCGCTTGACATCTCAGACATCCCGTCTTACGATCATCTCAGACAACTCGTCTGGGTTCGAGGAGGGATCGAGGTGGCGAGGCCATCCCAGGATGTGACGGAGGCGGAATTGGCGGTGCTCCAGGTCTTGTGGGACCGGGGGGCGCAGGCGATCCGTCGGATCAGCGACGCGATCTATCCCGCAGGAGGGATCTCGCGGTACGCGACCGTGCAAAAGCTGCTGGAGAGGCTGGAGGCCAAGGGGTGCGTGACCAGGGATCGGTCCGAATCCGTCCACAAATTCGCGGCGGCGATCGGACGCGATGACCTGATCGGGAAGAGGCTGCAAGACGTCGCGGAGACGCTTTGCGGCGGCTCGCTCACCCCCTTGCTCTCGCACCTGGTTCGGGCCGAGGGACTTTCGGACGCGGACCGGAAGGCGCTGCGGGGAATGATCGAACGAATGGATCTGGACGTGAAGGGCGGTTGAATCACACCTGGAGTTGCTCGCCAACATACCGGCGGGATCGACCCACTTTGACGAACGGGAGCCACCATTGGAAACGCTGTGGGACATGGGGCTGGCAAACGCCTTGGTGGTCGCGGCGGTCGTGCCGGTGGCGGCAGTCCTGGGCAGAATTGCGAAGCGGCCGGCGTGGTCCCATGCGCTCTGGGTGATCGTCCTGTTGAAACTCGTCACGCCACCTCTCGCGGGCGTGTCGATCGGGACGGCCTCGATGGCCGCCGCGACGCCGCGCACGATCGAGAACGCCTCGGTCAAGGTGGAGCCCGTCGCGATCGCGCCGGCCGTCGCGCACGATGAGATCAAGACGTATGCGCCAGTTGTACGAGCACCCATCAAGGCCCGTGTGCCAACCCGAGGCTGGAGGCTACCCGAGGTGTCGTGCCCCCGCGTATTGGGAACGCTCTGGCTGGGCGGATCGGCGGCGTGGTTAATCCTGGCGGCCTGGAGGATCGGCCGTTTCACGCGGGTGATGCGGCGCGCGGAGGAGGCCCCCGAGGAGTTGACGGCTTGGGTCGAATCGCTGTCATCGCGGCTCGGCCTGGCTCGCGCCCCGATCGTGATCCTGTCGCCGGGCCGGCTCGCGCCGATGGTCTGGGCGCTGGGCGGTCGGCCGCGGCTGGTCGTGCCCGAATCGTTGTGGAAGCGGCTCGATCAGGGGCAACGGTCCGCGCTCCTGGTCCATGAACTCGCGCACCTCAAGAGGCGGGACCATTGGGTCCGCCTGCTGGAGTTGATCGCGACGGGCCTGTACTGGTGGCATCCGGCGTTGTGGTGGGCTCGCAAAGGGCTGCACCGCGCGGAGGAAGAATGCTGCGACCTCTGGGTCGTGTGGGCGCTGCCCGACGCGAAGCGCACCTATGCGACGGCCCTGGTTGAGGCGGTCGAATTCTTGAGCGAGACCCGGCCCCGGAGGCTGCCCATCGGGGCCAGCGGGATGGGCCAGGTCGAGGATCTTTCCCGGAGAATTGGCATGATCATGCGAGGCGACACCCCGCGCGGCCTGACGCGCACCGGGCTCCTGGCGGCCATTGGGCTGGCCGTGCTCCTCCTGCCATGGCGGCCCACGATCGCGCAGCAGGAACCCCTGAAGCCGGTGGACAGCAAGCCCAATGCGGCTGGCGTGCTAGACGACGTGGATTCGCTCATCGCAAAGAAGGAACTGGAGCGAGCGAAGTACCGGCTGGAGTGGTCGAAAGAGATGCTCAAGAAGGGATACGTCTCGAAGGACCAAGTGCTTGCCGAAGAGGCCGCCCTGCTCCGCGCCCAGAAGACGCTCAAGCGTGGCGAGATCGCGAAGGGCCATGAGATCAATCCGAACATCGCCAGGAGCAAGGGCGTTCAGGATGTTCTGGACGATGACACGAAGCAATATACAGACTCGTACACCGCGCTGCGCAAGCGGTTGAAAACCGCGCAATCGCAGGAAGAGCGAGTCAAGGCGCTCCAGAAGCAGGGTGCGATCAGCAACGAAGAGGTGGACAAGGCACGGGCGGACGTCCTCGAACTTCAGGAACGGCTCGCGCGTCTCAAAGGCCGAGAGCGTGTTGAGGCCGAGGAACGCGAGCAGGCGGCCAGGCAGGCATCCGAGGAAGTCGAGATCCTCAAAACCCAGGTTCAGACCAAGCGGGCGGAGGTTGCCAAGGCCAGGGCCCAACGCAACCCGGTGCTGGCGGACCTTGCACGATTGGACCGCTTATCAAAGAGCAGCCCTGGTCTCGTCTCGCGAGAGGAGAGGGATAAGGCCGTGGCAGAACTCGGGATCGCCGACGCCCAGATCGCCGTGGCCCAGGCCGAAGTCGGCGAGTACGAGCTGAAGCTCAAGCAAGCGATGGAGCGCGCCGAACGACTTGCACGGATCGTCTCTCAGAACAAAGTCGGGGCCGAGGCGACCAGTCCTTCACCCATTGCCGTCGATCGGGGCTCGGTTCGCCCGAACGTGAATCGCGACGCGGACAAGAGGCTCGACGAGCTGGAATCGAAGCTCGACCGGGTGCTGAAGGAGCTTGAGGCGATTCGGAAGGAGAAGGCGGAGAAACCGTCCGCGGCGAGATTCGAGTCTCCGGCCGGGCCGCGATTCGACTCCAGATCCGCCCCTCCGCAATAGGGCCAGTCGTGACTATAGGAACGCGGTTACACGTTCGATGCCGAAGGATCGCTAACGCCGCAAGGTGCTCGATCTAATGCGTGGATTCCGCCTCCCCGAAGTGGGGCGGGCGTCTCTGCCCGCCTACTCGAATCAAAATCCACGGTATCGGCGGGCAGGGACGCCCGCCGATACCAAGATCAAGATGCCACTCCCAGCCTCTGCAATCTCTCGGGTTCCCTGACACCCCTCTACGTCCACCCGCTCCAACCTGCTACGCTGACCTGGCCTCGGCGTGAAGGTGCGCCGGCGCGATTCGGCCCTCGGTCAAGACATGAACAGAGCCGCGACGACGCAACGCCCGAGGCGTCTGATCGCACCACTCGCGCCTCTGGCGATCGCATTTGCCGTGGGCATCGTCGCGGATCGATTCGGTCCTGGTCCAAGCACATGGATATGGGCCGGGATCGCGGTCATCGCGGGGCTCGTCGCCATGGCCCGGCCAGGTTGTGTCCTGGTCATCATCGGCTTCCTCGCTCTGGGCGGTGCGCGGCACCATGGGTCCTGGTCGGATCTGGAACCGGACCATCTCGCCCGGGAAGACTGGTCGACACCACGGCCTGCGTGGATTCGAGGAGCGATCATCGAGGGGCCGGAATTTCACCCCGGTGATCGGCCGGTCCAGGACGGGTCAACCCGCGCCGTGCTCGATGTCACTGCCATTTCCAATGGCCGAGACTGGCACGCCGCGTCGGGCCTTGTCCTGCTTTCCATCACGGGAGATCGGAGGGATCTGGCCTGCGGTTCCCCCATCTTCGCTGCCGGTTCACTGGGCTCGATCCCCGGCCCGATGAATCCGGGCGAGGCCGATCGCCGCGATCGGGCACGGGCCGAGGGCATCCGTCTGCGCATGTCCGTTGGCGATTCCTTCAGCGTCTGGCCCGACCCCGAGGGGAAGACGCGACGAGAGAAGCATTGGATCGGCCGGGCGCGGGAGGCGAGCTACCGGCTGCTCGTCTCAAAGCTCGACGCCGATGTCTCGGCGCTGGCCGCAGCGCTGCTCCTGGGGCGTCGTGAAGCCGTCGATCCCGATGTCAACGACGCGTTCGCTCGAACGGGCACCACGCACTTGCTCGCGATCTCCGGGTTACACCTGCAAGCGCTGGCGGGTCTGTTGTTCCTGATCTTTCGCCTGTTCGGGATCGCGCGAAAGCGGGCGTTTATCGGTGTGCTGCTCGCGACGGTAGGCTACGCCCTTCTGGTCGGGTTGACGCCCTCGGTCGTGCGGTCGGCGGCGATGACGGTGTTGGTCTGCATGGCGGGGCTTTGCGATCGATGCTCGGAACCGGCCAACGCGCTGGGATTCGCGGCGATCGGCACGATGGCGTTGAACCCCTCGTACCTCTTCGATGCGGGCTGCCAGTTGTCGTTCCTGTGCGTGATGGGGTTGTTCTGGGCCGTACCTCCTCTGTTGCCCGAGCCTCGCGGCGATCCCGACGACGAGCCGACGCCGATGTCACGACTGGACGCGCTGGAACGTCGCCTGGAACCGCGATGGAAGCGCCGCCGTCGCCGCGTCGTCCGGTGGTTCCTCAAGGGCATCCTTGCCTCGCTTGTCGCCTGGCTGATCACGGTGCCACTGGTCGCCTTGCGATTTCATGTGATCGCGCCGGTGGGCGTGCTCTTGAACATACCGTTGATACCGATCACGTCGTTTGCACTATTCTTCGCGGGGCTGACGCTCATGGCGTCACTGGTCTGGGCGCCGCTGGGGTCCCCATCCGCTTGGGCGTGCGGAGTTCTCCTGCGATGGACGAACGAGATCGTCGCCTGGGGATCGGCGCGGCCCATGGGGCACGTTTTCACAGCCGGTCCATCACCGGGATGGACGCTGAGTTTCTATGCACTGCTCGCGCTGGCCGGTTGGTCGAGCTTTCGACTCTGGAAGGGAAGGCGGCTGCTCTGGGCTACACTTGCCCTCGAAGCAGTTCTCGCGATCGTGGTCGTGCTCTGCCCCGCCCCGCCAGAGACGCTGGAGGCCGATGTCCTGGCCGTCGATCACGGGCTGGCCGTCGTGATCCAGGGCGAGGATGGGCGGACGATCGTTTATGACTGCGGCAAGATGCGTGACCCTCGCGTCGGCCGACGAGTCATCGCCCCGGCGCTGTGGTCGCGGGGCGTGAGGAGGATCGATTCCATCGTACTCTCGCATGCGGATTCGGATCATTTTAACGGCTTGCCCGACCTGCTCGACCGCTTCACCGTGGGCGAAGTCCTCGTCCCTCCCGGCTTCGGAGGAGGGAAGAATCCGGAGGCGACGAGTCTTCTGAAGACCGTGCGAGCGCGAGGCGTGCCGGTGCGCCAGATCGTGGCCGGAGATCAGCTTGATCTTGCCGGTGGCCAGAGCCGGGTCCTGCATCCGCCCCGCAATTGGTTGCCCGGGGCCGCGGACAACGCTCGGAGCGTGGTGGTGGCGGTGTCCGGCCGAGGAGGTGGTCCCGGGCTTCTGTTGACGGGCGACCTCGACGGGGTTGGCCTCGCGGAGCTGGCCTCGCATCCCAGGCCCGCGATGCTCGCCATGCTCTCGCCCCACCACGGCGGAAGGACGGCCAATCCCGATTGGTTCTATCGCTGGGCCGAGCCGAAGCGCGTGATCGTGAGCCAGAAGCGGCCATCGCACGCGGCGCGAGACCCGGTGGCCATCCTGCCGGATCGGGGCATCATCGTCGATCGGACCTGGAACAGCGGCGCCTTGAGTTTGCGGTTTGGCAAGGCCTCGCTGGATGTGCATGCGTTCCTCACGCCTGAGCCGCCGGTCGTCGCGGCCTCGCAGGTTCCGCTGGGGATGAGGGCGACGGTGACCATCCTCGGCGTGGCGCTGGGGCTCGGTGTCGTCGTCGCGATGGCGATCGTCGAATGGGGTGCGTGGACGCTCGTGATGCCCGGCCGAAGGCTTGCCGGTTCGGTGCCCGAGCCGCCGCCGTGGGTGCCGATTGAGGTCCGGGCGAAGGATGGCGTCCGTCTTCACGGCGCGAGGCTCGGGATCGATCCCAGCGCGGCGGGGACCGCTATCCTGCTGCATGGGTTCGGCGAAGACCGTGGCGCGATGCTAGGAAGGGCCGAATCTCTGGCAAGACGCGGCTGGAATGTCGCCGTTCTGGACACCCGAGGCCGGGGACGCAGCGAGGGGGACCGCACCGCCTTCGGTGGCCGCGAGGCGGAGGATCTTCACGCCTGGCTTGACGTATTCAGCCCCGACGGCACGCCCGTTGTCGCCTGGGGCCGATCGATGGGTGCGGCGATTGCCGCTCGCGCGGCCGTCGAGGATTCCCGGATCGCGGCCGTGATCCTCGAAGCCCCATACGCCGACCTCCGCGACGCCGTGGCCTCATGGATCGGACGGATGCACTTGCCCGCTTTCTTCGCCGTACCGATCCTGCTTCGAGCCCGACAACTCGCCGGCGTCTCGCTTCACGAACCCAGGCCGATCGAGGTCGCGCCGGCTGTGACGGTGCCCGTGATGATCCTCCACGGCACCGAGGATCCGGTCGTCCCCGTCGCGGACGCCCGCCGTCTTGCCAATGCGTTTGGAGGCGCAGTGGAGGTCTTGGAAATCGTCGGCGCGAAGCACGGCGACGTGTTCGAGCGAGGCGGCGAGGAGCTGGCGATTCGCATCGACATGTGGATGCGCGGAGGAATTCGCGCTCCTTACTTGTAGCCGTCGGGAATTGTCTTCAGGTATTTTGGCGTCAGCGCCTGAACGGACGGCGATTCCTTGCCGTTTTCTCGAAGATAGAGTTGCTCGGCCAGGGTGACCAGGAGCACCCCGCGACTCTGGTGCTCCTGAATCGCGTCGGGGACATAGTTGGGATACATCGTGAGAAAACGGCACGTGACGTTAGTGGAATCGAGCCAGCCAAACAGCCGATCCGGCTCGATCGCCCTTGCCGCGAAGGGCGCGGTGGGGTCGGCCTTGTACATGCCCATAGACGGATACGTTGCCTGATCGCTGACGATCCGAGGTCGGTCGGCGACCGGCTTATCGCAGTGCGCCAGCCAGTTGGCGAAGAAAAGCTGAACCACACGGCGACCGCGCTCGGGCTCGCGACGCAGGAACCAGTACGCCTCATACCAGCGACGCATCGCCTGGTAATTGAGCCCGAGTTCCCCGGCCGATCCGGACGCCCTGGCCATCCCGGCCGGGTCGCCAAGCGAGTGGACGAGCGATAGGTATTCCACCTTGAGCATGTCGGACGTCGGCGATGTCTTCGCGTCGAGTGCCTGGATCACGTCGATCGCCGACCGCAACGAGGCGGCATCGGTTTTCGGATCTCGCGCCCAGGCAATCATCCGATCTCGCGTCTGCTGGCCCAGGCTTGTGGCGGAGTCATGCCATGGGATGCGACTGTTGATCGTCAGGTGATGGCACGATCTCGCGACGGCGAGATACCAGTCCAGAGCCCCCCTGCGATCTCCTTCCGATTCGAGCCGGGAGCCTTCCAGGAGCGCGGCCTGGCCCATGAAGTGAAGCTGGAGGCTCAAGGAGGTGTCGTCGAAGCGACGAATCGTTGCCGGATTTTCCGCGATGCCGCTGCGCCTCAAAGTTCCCCTGCGCCACAGGTCCAGGGGAGCTCGATTGTCAGCGACCCATGCTTTCACCTCGGGAGACGCCTTCGCCCAGCCGCCTTGCACGGCCTTCCACAGCCCGCTCCAATCGTTCGTGACGCTCGCAATCTTCATCGACTCCCCCGCCTTGCGGTAAAGGACGAACGCATCCTCGGACTCCGGCACTCGCGACGCCAGAACGAATGCCTCCACGTCGAATGGGTCGCCCACATCGGGTAAGTTGTTCAGACTCGTCGAACGCCAGATCAGGACTCCGAGAATCATGCCGACGAACAGGTACAGCACGATCAACAACCGTCGCCTCCAGCCCCGAGTCCGCTCCAGCCATCGGAGCGGCGCAAGCAGGACTCCTCCGGGCCGAATTCGCGTGGCGACGGTCATAGCTCAATCCTCCGCCGAGAGATTTCCCCTGATCTCTTCAACAATACCCGCGCGAAGCATCGCCGCCAATGGGAAACCCGAATTCCTTCGGACTGAACGTAGATGAGCCGTCGTGCCGGGGCGTCGCGGCCTCAACTGCGACCCTCGTGCGACGGCCCCGAATCACCCCCGCGGGCGTCTCGCTTTCTCTGACGCGACCGGGCTCGCCTGTTGTTGTGTTCGGCGCATCAGGAGCATCTCACATGACCCTCGGCATCTCGAACTGGGAGACATGCGAGCCCGGGAAGGTTAGACGCGATGAATTCGTCGTGTGGGTTGCGCCGCCCGCCGGGCGGACTGACCCACGCGAAAAGGATTCCCGTTCACCGGCCTGGGGGCCTCAACGTCCATCGAACCGAATAAAAATCCCCGGGGAGGAATCGAAACTCCTTCTGCCGTGTATGACGCGACCACATGCCGAATTCTTCATGGACATCATCGAACCGAGCCGGAGTTGCGATCGCGAAATCCGTCGCGGGGCACGATCCCGGAGATTCAATGACGCCTGCAACCGGCAATGGAAGTCCACTTGACGGGACGGAGGAACCTGCTCCTGACGTTTCGCCGTCACGCGACCTGCTCAGTCCGGGGTTGACTCGATACTTCGGGGCCGGTCGAATGTCAGCCGACTTTTTTCTGGCGAATTGTTGTCCAGGGAAGTCGCGATCCCTCTCTTTCCCGGAGGTTCCCATGCGTCGACGATTCTGCGGACTGCTGGCGGTGGCGTTCGTTTGTGTGGCGGTCCCGGCGCTGGCGGCCGACCCGACCGGAACCTGGAAATGGACCACCGAGCGGAACGGTCAGAAGACGGAGACGACCCTGAAGTTGAAGCAGGATGGCAAGGCGCTGACCGGCACGATCTCGGGGCGCAACAACACGGAGACGGCCATCGAAGACGGCAAGGTCGATGGCGACGACGTCTCGTTCACAGTCACTCGCGAGTTCAACGGCAACAAGTTCGTCCAGAAGTATAACGGCAAGCTCAGCGGCGAGACCATCAAGGGCAAGATCGAGTTCGAGCGCAACGGCGAGAAGCAATCCCGCGATTGGGAAGCCAAGAAGAGCTGACGCGGTTCTCGATTCGATCGGAACGGCGACACGCCATTGACCCGGAATTCGGGGCCGGAGCGATCCGGCCCTTTTCCTTGCGCGTAGGATTCATCATCGTCGCCCAAACTTTGACGGAATCTTACTCGCATGGCCGATCCTGAAAAGCCGCCGCGTCGTCCGCGATACCGCGGCACGAATCCCCGGCATTTCCATGAAAAGTACAAGGAACACCAGCCCGAGCGTTACGCCGACGACGTGGCGAAGGTGCTTGCCGGTGGCAAGACTCCGGCGGGTACGCATCGACCGATCATGGTGGAAAAGATCCTCGAGGTTCTCGCGCCCCGCCCGGGAGAGGTCGCGGCAGATTGCACCCTGGGTTACGGCGGACACGCTCGCGAGCTTCTCATTGCCGTGCAGCCTGGCGGGCGGTTAATCGGTATTGATTCCGATCCGATCGAGCTACCCAAGACCGAGACGCGGTTGCGAGCCCTGGGATTTCCCGAGGAATCGCTCACCGTTCGCCGCATGAACCACGCCGGGATCGCGTCCGCACTCGCCGAGCTGGCCCCCGGTGGAGTGGACGTCTTGCTCGCGGATCTCGGTCTCTCCTCGATGCAGATGGACGACCCCGCACGGGGTTTCACGTTCAAGGTCGATGGCCCGCTCGACATGCGAATGAACCCCTCTCGGGGCGGGACGGCCGCGGAGTTGCTCTCGAATCTGGACGAATTCGCGCTTGCTCAACTGCTCGTCGAGAACTCCGACGAGCCCCACGCATCGGTCCTCGCGGCCGCCATCCAGCGCGCCCATGCGCGGACGCCAATCACGACCACCCGATCGCTGGCCAAGGTCGTGACCGCGGCCTATACGCGATTTTCTCGGCGCACGGAAGTGGACCCGGACGACGTGGTCCGCCGTGTGTTCCAGGCCCTGAGAATCGCGGTGAACGACGAGTTCGGTGCGCTCACGTCGCTGCTCCGTAGCATCCCCTCCTGCCTCAAACCCGGAGGTCGCGCGGCCATTCTGTCCTTCCACTCCGGCGAGGACCGCCGCGTGAAGCTCGCATTCCGCGACGGCCTTCGCGACGGGACGTACGCCTCGGTGTCCGAAGACGCCATCCGGGCCTCGGCCGAAGAGCGGCACGCGAATCCGCGATCCTCCTCGGCGAAGTTGCGATTCGCGGTCCGTTCGGGGTCGTTGCCGTGAGTTGGAGAGGCTATTCCCGTGGCGACGCTCAGACCTTCAACTCGTATTCCGCCAGCTTCCCGTGTCCTGCCAGGAAGATCGAGTTGGACGCGTCGCCGACGACCGCGTCGTGGACGTGAAATCCGATCTTTTCCTGGAGTTTCGCGGACTTCTGCGAGAGATCGAATAACATCAGGAATCCATCATTCGTCCCGCCGACGGCGAGAAGTCGGTCGCCGCTGGCGAGGAAGACCAGACGCTCAACGAGTCCCTTGAACGTGTCTCCCGCGTATTCGTGAGAGCGCTCGGCCTTGCGCCAGTCGAAGATCTCGACGCGGGCCAGGCCTTCGAGATGATCGATGTTGCCGACTTTGCCCATCCCGCCGATCGCAAGCCGGTTGCCATCCGGAGAGAAGGCCAGCGAACGGATACCGCCGATCGAGTGACGTCGCTGACTCGGGTCCCAGGTATACATCGTGGGGACTTCGAGAGTGCCCGCGGCCTGGCCGGTGGTCAGGTCCCAGATGACGACGTGTCCCACCTTGTCGCCCGAGGCGAGGTATCGTCCGTCCGGGGAGAACGCGCACGCATAGAGCATCGAGGGGAAATGGTGCGGCGTGACGGCCTCGTGGCCGCGAAGCTCGAAGCGTTTTTCGCCGGTCTCGGCGTCCCAGACGCGGCAGACCATGTCATCGGCGACGCTGGCAACCGTCTTGCCATCGGAGGACGCGGCCACGTCGCGAATCCATCTCGCGTGGGCCTCGACCGTGAAAAGACGCTCCTGGTAATCAAGGTCCCACCAGATCAATCGCCCGTCGTAACTGCCCGAGATCGCGCGACGCTGGGCGATGGCCAGTCCGGTCACGTAGCTGTCGTGACTCCCGAGCGAACGGGGTTCCGGCTTTGCCGACGCGAGGTCCACGTCGTAGACCATGGAATCGGAGCCGCCGAAGACGAATCGCGACGAGCCGGGCAAATGGGCCAGCGCGAAGACGATCTCCTTTCGCGAGAGGTCTTTGACCAGCTTCAGCGTCTCGCGAGTGTCGGCCATGGACGTGGTCTCGGGTGGAGGCGATGAGAGGGCTTGCGGTCAGGCGAGGACGGTTTCGATCGGTTCGGTGCCCGGTTCGGTCAGGGGCACCGGGCGGGAGCCGACCCGGTAATTTTTCTGGGGGTTGATCCCCAGGGCCTTGTAGATGGTGGCGAACAGCTCGGCGGCACCGACCTCGCCATCGACCACGGACTGCCCCAGGGCGTCGGTCTTGCCGTATACCGAACCGCCCTTGATCCCGCAGCCCGAGAGGGTCGCGCTCCAGGCCGAAGCGAAATGGTCGCGGCCCAGACTCGGGTTGATCGAGGGCGTCCGCCCGAACTCGGCGAGCGTGATCACGAGCGTGCTATCCAGCATCCCGCGCCGCTTCAGATCGTCCAGGAGCGTGGCCATCACGTGATCGAGTTCCGGGACCATCTCCTGATGCGTCTCGAAATTCTGCCCGTGGCTGTCCCACCACGCCCGGCCGACGCGGACGAATGGCACGCCGGCCTCGGCCAACCGTCGGGCAATCAGGGCCTGCTCGCCGAACTGGGTTGGGCCGTATTCGTCGCGGATTTTCTGGGGTTCCTGGGCCAGATCAAACAGCTTTTCGCTGGCCATGAGTCCGCGAACGCGCTGATAGGCTTCGTTGTGGGCGCCCAGATCGGTCGAGACGCGGCCCCGGGCGAATCGCTTGCTCATGAGCTCGCGCAATTCAGCGCGCTGCGCGTGGTCGAGCTCGGAAAGCCCTTCTGGCCGGCGGATGTTCTCTGGCATGAGCGTCTTGGTCAACTCCATCGGAGCGTATCGCGATCCGAGGAAGCCGGCCGTGTCCGGGGCGAAGTCTCGCCCCTCCGTCGCCGAGTAGAAGGAGACGTAATCGGGCACCGCGCTGTGGGCCTGGCCAAGCTCGCGAGCCAGTACCGCGCCGAGGTCGGGATAGCGCAGGCTCGGGTCGTCCATCCGACCCCGCATCATCAATCGGGCACCACCGCCGTGGTCGCCATTCTTGGTGTTCAGCGACCGGATGATGGTGGTGTGTTCCATCCTCTGGGCCATCTTGGGCATCAGCTCGGAGATATGGATGCCCGGGACCGAGGTCGGGATCGCGCGGAACGGGCCGCCCGTGGAGGCGCCCGGCTTGGGGTCCCACGTCTCCAGTTGGCTCGATCCGCCCGCCAGCCAGAGCAAGATCACGCGCTTCTGCTGCGATTTCAACTCCTGGGCGATGACCGGCTGCTTCAAGACCTCCAGCACCGTCATGTCGGCCGCGAACGCCGCGGCCCCGGCGGCCAGCGTCCCCAGGAACCGCCGACGGTCGAGGGCATGTTCTGGCGATCCGCAAAATCTCTCGCGCCGCGTCTCCGACATCGGGACACCCCCGTGATGATCGCGATCAGTAGTTGAATCGGAACTCGGCGCTCGTCAGCAAGGCCCACACAAGCTGTCGGCAACCTTCGGCCGGCCGATCCTCGTATCTCGCGAGGTACTCGCCGAACAGGGAAATCTCTTCCTCATCGGGCGCCCGCGACAGGACATTGCGGACGGCCAGTTCGATCTTCTCCCGGCGGTCCGACATCTTGGCCATCCTCGCCACCAGACGATCGCCGCCGTCGGCCAGCATGTCCTTGAGACGGTCGCTGTTGCTCATCAGGAGCGCCTCGGACGCGCCGATCTGGTAGTCCTCGCCCGGCCTCGCGATCGTGGAGGCGAGCGAACGGCCGCGTCCAGCGAACTCTTCAAGCTTCCTGTCAAGTTCGTCGCGTTTGGCGACTTCGGGCAGACTCGCCGGATCGGTGCTCGCCACCCACATGGAAGCGGCGAGCTGAAATGGGGTCAGCGGGCGGACCGAAGCCGTCGCGAACAGCCGTGGGTCGGGACGTTCCGCCGATTCCCATCGGCTTGTCCGCGCGTAGGCCCGGCTCAGGACGAGCCCTCGGATCAGGCGATGGAGGTCGTACTGATGGTCAATCGTGTCGCGGGCCAGCCACTGGAGAAGCTCCGGATGACTCGGCGGATTCTCCGAGTGCATCTGATCCAGGGGCATCACCAGACCCACACCGAAAACGCGGTTCCAGAGTCGATTTACGATCGCCTTGGCGAAGAATGCCCGCTCGGTCGGCTCCAGCGCGATCTCGACGAGTTTGCCCCGCGCGCTGAACTTCGGGGGCGCCGGCGGTTCCTTCTTCTTCCGCGCCTCCTCCAGGCGCTTCTTCTCCTCTTGCTTCGCCTCTTTCGACGGCTCCTCGATGCCGGGGACGTCAACCACACGGCCCGTCAGAAACATGAATCGGGCCTTGCGCTCCTCGCCCTCGGTCGTCTTGAACTTGACCGCCCCGAAATCCCTCTCGGCCACGAAGTTGTCGCTGTCAAACGTCCGGTCGAGGAACGACTTCATCCCGTAGTAATGTTCCTGCTTCCAATCCCTGACCTTGGGATGATCGTGGCATTTCGCGCAACTGATGTTGACGCCGAAAAAGACCGAGCTGACGTCGCTGGTCAGCCGGTCCGTGTCCCTCGCTCTCGCCTTCAAGAAGTCGGACGACCCCTTCCGGGCCGGGTCCGAATCATTCCCCTGCATCACCTCGCGAAAGACCTGGTCCCACGGACGGTTCTCGCGAACGGCCCGGGACAGGTAGTCGTTCAGGCTGCCGCGAGAACCCGCCATCAGCATCGCGTCGGTCGTGTCGACCTGGTGGCGAACGAATCCGGGAGAGGCCATCAGGCGATCCACGAGACGGGCCCGCTTGTCGGCCTCGGTCGAAAGGACAAACGCCCGCACCTCGGCGTCGGTGGGAATGCGGCCTTGCAGGTCGAGGGTCAGGCGACGAACCAGCGTGGCGTCGTCGGCATCGGCGGCGGCGTGAACGCCCTCTTTCGTCAGTTTCGCATCCACATAATGGTCGACGGCCGCTTCGATCGGTCGGTCGGCCGGCAGCAGTTCATCGGCCGGCGTCGCGCGAGCCCCCGTCGCCAGGATCACGATTCCCAAGAGAGCATGGAGCGGCGTTCGCATCGCGATTCCTCGGGACGAACACTCGATGGCGGCGTTCGGGCAATCGTGGACGGCCGTCACTACCTCACTTTATCGGTGAAGTCTCTAACTATTGTTAAACGATCCCGCCCCCGATGGCGAGAGCTTTTTCGAGATTGCGGGACGAGACCCGGCTTCCGGACGATCTCAGGCGTTCGCGCCCCGCGCCGAGATCGGCCAGAGGGCCTCGACACGATCGTCGCGGATGCCCACGTACCAGTCGTAGAGGTTGACGGTCGGGTCACAGTGTCCGGGGATCAGCCAGAGCGGATCGCCGACGCGGACCGAGCCGGAGCCATCCTCCAGGGTCCCGTGCTCGTCCGAGGCCCCGACGTAGCGGATCTCGGGCCGATCTTTCACTTGCGGCAAGCCGGAATCGATCGAGCTGGCCTTGAGGCCGGCATCGCAGACGGCACGGCTACCCGTCCGGCTGAGGACGGTCGTGAGGACGAACAAGGCGCTCTCGAACAGAGCCGGGGCGCCCTCGACCCGACGGTAATCGGCGTCCATGAAAATGTAAGAACCCGGCTGGACCTCGGTGTACACGCCGCTGGCCGCCTCGATCGGATAGGTGCCCGTGCCCCCTCCGGTGACGAGGCCGCATACCAGTCCTCGCGACAGGAGCAGCGCCACCGTCTCGTCGAGCGCGCCGAGAGCATGTTCCATCAACTCGACTCGGGCCGAGAGTCCGTAGACATGCTGGGCGATCCCGTGATACGCATGCAGGCCGGCGAACCGGAGGCCCGGCCGATCGGCCACCTGCCTGGCGAGTTCGAAGGTCGGTACGCCCGGCTCGACGCCGCAACGATGCTGGCCGATATCGACCTCCACCAGGACGGGGAGGCGGACACCGATCGACCGGGCCGCGGCATCGAGCTGGAGGACATTGGCCACGTCGTCGACGCACACCATGACCTCGGCCTGCTTCACCAGCGCCACCAGCCGCCGGATCTTCCCGGGCGAGACCACCTGATTCGTGATCAGGATGTTCCGCACGCCGCCGAGGACCATCGCCTCGGCCTCGCCCAGGGTCTGGCAGCAGACGCCGACCGCGCCCCGTGCGACCTGGTGCTGCGCGATGATCGGGCACTTATGGGTCTTCGCGTGAGGACGGAGACGGACGGGAAACGCCGCAACGGACGCGGCCATCCGGTCGAGATTTCGTTCGTAGGCATCGAGATCGATGAGCAGGGCCGGTGTCTCGACCTCGTCGATCAGAGTCCCGATGCGTGCCGGGGGAGGAATCATGGAGGAAGTGCTCCGAGCCGGGGTGCGGCGGATCAGCATAGCCCGGATCGCGCGTCGAGAGGAGTGGGAAGTCCGGGCGGCCGCGGGTCGTCGATTCACGGCGATTGAGTGCGGGGATCGGATGCACGATACTCTCCTCGGAGTCGCGAACACCCGGAACGAGCATCGAACCCATGAGTCTCTCTACCCCGAGCGAATTTCCGCGAGTCCCGGCCTCCTCCTACAAGTGGTGGGTCGTGTTCATGCTCTGGTTCGTCTGCTTTTTCAATTATGCGGATCGGCAGGCGATCTTCTCGGTGTTTCCGACCCTGGAAAAGGAGTTCAAGTTCGATAAGGTGCAGCTCGGACTGATCGGATCCGCGTTCATGTGGGTCTATGCGTTCGGGGCACCGATCGCGGGCGTCATCGGTGACCGCGTGCGGCGGAAAGACCTGATTCTGGGCGGCTGCGTGTTCTGGAGCGGGGTCACGATGATGACCGGGTGGTGCGGAAAGTTGTGGCAATTCGTCGCCGTCCGCGCCCTGGAGGGCTTCGGCGAGACGTTCTATTTCCCGGCGTCCATGTCGTTGACGAGCGACTATCACGGGCCGGAGACCCGATCGCGTGCCCTGAGCCTGCATCAATCGAGCGTCTATATCGGAACCATCGCGGGGAGCTGGGTCGGCGCGTGGTTCGCGGAGCACCGAGGCTGGCGACAGGGCTTCACGTTCTTCGGGGCGTCGGGAATCGTCCTCGCCGCGGTCCTTTACGCCTTCCTGCGGGAACCCCTGCGCGGTAGTTCCGAGAAGACGGAGGAGGAGTTGCCCTCGGCGCCGCTTCCGCTTGCCGAGGTGGGTCGGGCCATCTTCCGCTCGCCGGCCGTCCCGTTCCTGATGGCGGCCTTCCTCGCGGCCAATCTGGTGGCGACGATTTTCTTGACCTGGACGGCGACCTTCCTCGTCGAGAAGTTCCATTTCAAGCTCACGACCGCCGGGCTCTCCGGGACCGTCTACATCCACCTCGCCAGCGCGGTGAGCGTACCCTTCGGCGGCATCCTCGCGGACTACCTCGCGCGAAGGATGACGGGCGGCCGGATCCTGGTCCAGGCGATTGGCCTGCTGGCCGGCAGCATCCCGGTGTTCCTGATCGGAAGCACGGCCCACGTCACCACGCTCCTCCTGGCGATGACGCTCTTCGGGCTCTGCAAGGGGTTGTACGACGCGAATATCTTCGCGTCTCTCTACGACCGGGTCGAACCGCGCGCCCGGGCGACGGCGGCGGGCCTCATGAATACCATCGGCTGGGGCGGCGGCGCCCTCGGTCCGCTGATCGTCGGCTGGGTCGCCACGCATGGGAGCCGGGCGACGGAAGTTGAGAACATGAGCGTCGCGATCGCCTATTGCGGGGCCATTTATCTCGTCGGCGCCGCTCTCCTGATCGTGGCGTTCTTGCTCTCCAGACGTCCCCTCCCCGTTCGGGCCGAAGTATGACTCGGTTGATGCCTTGATACACTGGGACAGCAGGCTCCATCCATGATTGATGATAATACCATAAATCGGCTTCGTGTTCCTGTCGGCAAGACGATCCGGGTCTCGGACTATGACCCCGGCTGGGCGGAGATCGAGGAATTGAAGGACCTGGGTAGGGACGCTGTCAAACAGCGAGCGAAGATCGTCCTGGAGGCAAATCGCAAGGAGATGTCCAAGGCGCAGAACCTCCTGTACGCCGACAATCGTTTCTCCTTGCTGATCATCCTTCAGGGGATGGACGCCTCGGGGAAGGACGGCACGATCAAGCACGTGATGTCGGGTGTGAACCCGCAGGGGTGCCAGGTCTTCAGCTTCAAGCAGCCGTCGACGGAGGAGCTCGAACACGACTTCCTGTGGCGATACGCCCGTTGCCTGCCCGAGCGAGGCCGGATCGGAATTTTCAACCGGTCCCATTATGAAGACGTGCTCATCGCGAGAGTTCATCCCGAACTGCTCGCGCAACAAAAGCTCCCGCCGAGTGAGCTGGGGAAAAAATTCTGGAAGCGGCGCTATGAGTCGATCAACCACTTCGAAGAACACCTCACGCGCAATGGAACGACGATCCTGAAGTTGTTCCTGAATATCTCCAAGGAGGAACAGAAACGCAGATTCCTCGAACGGCTCGAGAAACCGGAGAAGCACTGGAAATTTTCGGAGGCGGATGTCGCCGAACGCGCTTACTGGGATCAGTACATGAAGGCTTACAGTGCGGCTCTCTCGGCCACGAGCACCGAGTGTGCTCCCTGGTACGTGATCCCGGCCGATCATAAATCGATCGCTCGGATCATCGTCGCCGATCTGGTCGTCACGGCTATCCGCTCGCTCGACCTCAAATATCCCGAACTAACGGAAGAGCAGCGCCAGGCGATCGAGGCCGCCCGCCAGCGCCTTGAGGCCGAGTGAGCAAGGAGCGTTGCCGGCAAGATCTGGCATTGGATTCAGGAGGATTGCCAAGTCGGGATTGTAGCCAGCCCCCGGAATCTTCGGGCGTACGGGCCGATTCCGGGGTCTCAGTACAGACCCCGGCCACAAGGCGATCAGGCATCCCTCAGATCGTGGGTCGGAACCACGACTTCGCATCAATCCCCCGCATTGGATTTCGTGGTCGAGACTCCGGCTCGTCGCGATGATTCATTCGGACGTCCGGTCTCGATGCGTTCTTCGCGGCCCGACGAAGGAAAAATGAGTTTCAGCTCCTCCCGTAGAATCGGGTTTCGGCTGAAGGTCGGGCCGTGCCCCCCCAATCGTCGTCGATCGGCATGCTCGGGAGATTGTCTTATCGTCCCTCAATCGTCGAGAATGAGAGCCCATTCTGTCTCAAGACGAGGACGTCCAGATGTCGATCAACCCGGTCTTCACGCGAGAGCTGGTCGCCGTCGCGCGAAAAGGGCGTCTGCACTGGAATCGCTCCTCGTTTGCGGGCGTTCTGGTGGCGATCGTGGTGGGCGTCTTCTCGGTTCGATATTTCGAGTCCGGTCGTATCATTTCGCATACGCTGATTAATCTCGTTGCTCGACATGCCTTTCTCGTGATCGTTGGATTTCACGGGGTCCTGGTCTTTGGGGCCGCGGGCGCCGCGGCGTTGGGAATCGCGGGCGAGAAGGATCGCCGGACTCTGGATTTCCTGCTGGCGACTCGATTGAGCAACAGCGAGATCGTGCTCGGGAAGCTCGCGGCGTCCCTGGCTGCATGCCTCGGGGTCATCGCCGCCGGACTTCCCGTGATGTTGCTGATGCTCTTGATGGGTGTCGATCTTCGATTGATTTTCCTCACCTACCTGGCGCTGGCATCCGGCCTGTTCTTCGTGTGTTCGGTGGGAATCTGCATCTCGACCTGCGTGTCCTCGGCCGGCGCCGCGGTGAATACCGCGGTGGGGGCGGCGATGGCCTGGTGGACTACGCCCCTCCTCGTGGCGACGTTCTTGCCTCGAATTGGCATTCATCTGCCGCGGTGGGCAACGACCGTGAATAGCTGGATTCTGGCCGGCAGTCCCTTCTCCTTGTTGATGAAGGTGATGCCCGGGATTCCTCTTACGTCATTGACCGACGCGGTCGTCTGGTGGTGCGGATGGCAAGTGCTTTGGGGCACCGTCTTCGTGATCGTCGCGATCGCTCAATTACGGTCGTGGTATCGGGTGGATACGGGCGGCGACGGGCGCGGCCCGAGCCGTGCCTTCTCAGGATTCGCGAGGCGATCACCCCGACGTCCGAGTGTCGGTGACGACCCGATTTTCTGGCGGGAACGCTACACCGCGAGGCCCCGGGGAGTCCGTCGCCTGTTCAATGGACTGGTCTCTCTGGCGATCTTGGGGACGGTCGTGGTCTGCACGAGCCATTTCGCCCGCGAAGCGTTCCTGGAGGTGTGGGCGCATGGCTACAGCTCGGGGCCGACCACGGATCAGCGGCCCGAGTTCAACCTGCTCGTTCGATATCTCACTCCGGGGAGCGTCTTCAGTCCGCCGGCGGATCAGGCGCGTGTGGACTTCAACATCCTCCTCCGCCTCCTCACGGCTGGGATCCTGATGTTCATGGCGATGATTTTCCCCGGCATCGCGGCCGAGGAGATCATGAGTGAGCGGACCAGGGAGACATGGACGGGGCTGATCACCACGCCGCTGACCTCAGGTGAAATCCTCCGGTCCAAGATGCGAGTCGCGCTCTGGCGGTCTCGCTCGTCCCTGCTTCTCCTGTTCGTCCTCTGGACCCTCGGCGTGGCTGCCGGCTCGATTCATCCCCTGGGATTCGTGGTCTCAATCCTGATCCTCGCCTCGATGACATGGTTCCTGATGACCTATGGCATGCTCAGCGCGATTCGGGCCAAAGACGTGATACCGGGGAGCAACCCATCGCTCGGGCTGTTCATGCTACTCTCCTGGACGGCGGCCCTGCCGTTCCTGATTCCCTCACGCTTCAGCACGGTCATTCTGGGCGTCCTATCGTTGCCCTTCGACGTCTCCCTGTCCCTCGTCTCTTATCGAGAGATTCGAGCAGCAAGTCGCTACCCGGCCTATCCCTACCTGGAGTGGATCGGGCTCCACACGGGCGAGGGGCCGCTCCGGGTCGCGATGGTGTGCCTCCTTGCGATCGTCGGCCCGGCACTCGCAGGCCAGCGGGCCTGGCGCTACGCCTTTGCCCACTTCGACCGGCTGGTCGGCCGCCCCTGGCGAGCGGTCCCGGACGAGACGAGACAGGTAGCCTCGCAACCGCTAATCGCAACCTGAGACGAGCACCGCGACGCTTTCTCTCCACTCCGACAGCTCGGACGCCCGATATCGAGGTACGTAGGATACGATCGGGCCTGAGACCCACCAAGCGGGGCAGAATCGGCGTGATCAGGAAGATCCGCAAAGTCGCCCTGGCCGTCACGCCATGGTTCTCCATCGGCGGGACAGTCGTCTTCGTTCCGGCGGCGGCGACTGCACAGCAATCGCCGCGAGGGACTCTCCCCGAGACGCCTGCCCTGGGAGTGATCAACGGGCGACCAAGCCTTGGATCGGCGCCCGGCGCGCTTGAGCCGAGTGCATTCGCCCCCCCGGAAGGGGGCTCAATCGGCGGCCGTGCGCGAGGTGGCCTGGGCCGTATCCCTCGCAAACTTATCAAGGCGAATCAGGGTCCGCCGGCCACGACCCTTTCGCGGGGTTCGGGCGCGATGAGCTTACCCTCCGCGCTGCCGGACGAGCGGCCGACGAGCATTCCGGACGGGGGGGCTTCGCTCGACCAGCATCTCCTGATCGAGGATGAAGGACCCGCGGACGGACTGACCCTCGACGCGGCCATCGAACGGATGCTGGCCGCCAACCTGGATCTGATCGCCCTCAAGTTCGAGATCCCGCAAGCCGATGCCGACATCTTGACCGCGGGCCTCCGCGCCAACCCTCTCATCTACTTCGACTCCCAGTTGATCCCCTACGGCCAATACAACGCGTCGAGACCCGTCGGGCCGACGGAATATGACATCATCATCACGCAACCGGTCGACGTCTCGCACAAGAGGAAGGCGCGGGTCAAAGTGGCCCGAGCGGCGAAATCGGCACTGGAGGCTCAGTTCCAGGACGTGATTCGCCGTCAGATCGGGAACCTGTACCGCGCCTTCCTCGACCTTCAGTCCGCCCGTGTAAATGTGCTTTCCAGTGAGGCGGCCGTTCGCGAACATCAGCGGATCGTGGATCGCGCCCGGCAGAGGCGAAAGGCGGACGATGACTTCGGGCGGCTGAGCACCCAGCTCGCGAAGGCTAAAGACGCCTTGAACGACGCCCGCGACGCCCTCGATGATGCCCGGGAGGCCATCGCCCTGCTCATGAACCTGTCGCCGGACGAGACCTCGCGAATCCAGCCCCGGGGCACCCTTCGAGACCTCGCGCCGCCGGCGCCTCCGCTCGACGAATTGACTCGGGTCGCGATCTCGAGCCGGCCTGATCTGCTCGCCCTCCGTCGAGGGCTGGGTCGCGCAGAGTCCGAGGTGGACCTGGCGCGGGCGAACCGTCTCGACGACGTCTTCCTCTTCTACGACCCGTTCAGCTATCAAGACAATCGGAACTCGCATACGCCCAGTGGACGTTCCTGGGCCGTGGGGATCACGATCCCTGTCCCGCTTTACAACCGCAACCAGGGGAACATCGCCCGGGCACGATCCAACGCCACCCAATCGCAGGTGGAGCTGGCCGCGCTGGAGCGCCGCGTGATTTCCGAGGTGCGGCTGGCCGAGCGAGAGTATCGTAACTCCAAGCAGGTCCTCGCGCGCATCGAGACGACCACCCTGCCCAATGCTCAACTCGCTCGTGCCAAGGTCGCCGCAAGCTTTGCGCAGGGCTCAATTAGCGTCAATGACTTCATCGATCACCTCGACGATGACGACGACGTCGCCCGGCTCCACCGCGACGCCCTGATCCGCCACCGCCGGAGCATGCTCGACCTCAACACGGCCGTCGGAGCCCGGATTTTGCCCTGACTCCCATCCGGGACGGCGACGTCGTGAGGGTCCTCCGTTGTGCATCACCCGCTCATCCGTCATAACGGAAGAAGACGACTGCGCCTCGATTGCCTGAACCTGGATGATTCACCGTGCCGACACGAGTAACCGCCGAGGGACGCCGCCTGGCCGAGGCCGAGGCCCGTGTGATGGACTGGAAGCACTTCGGCCCGTATGTGAGCGAACGCGCCTGGGGGACCGTGCGCGAGGATTATTCGGCCGACGGCGACGCCTGGAGCTTCTTCCCGCACGCCCAGGCTCGCAGCCGCGCCTATCGCTGGAACGAGGACGGCCTGGCCGGGTTCTGCAATCGGTTCCAGAATGTCTGCCTCGGGCTCGCCCTCTGGAACGAACACGACCCGATCCTCAAGGAGCGTCTCTTCGGGCTCAACGGCCATGAAGGTAACCACGGCGAAGACGTCAAGGAGTATTACCGATATCTCGACGCGACCCCGACGCACTCGTACATGAAAATGCTGTACAAGTATCCGCAGGTCGAGTTTCCCTACGCGAAGCTGCTCCAGGAGAATGCGAGACGGTCGCGGGCGGATCGCGAATATGAGCTCTTCGACGCGATCGGCGGCGCATTCCGTGCTGGCAAGTATTTCGACGTTTACGTCGAGTATGCCAAGTCCGGCCCCGAGGACATTCTGTGCCGGATCACGGCGGTGAACCGGGGTAACGAGGCCGCGCCGATCCACGTCCTGCCCCACCTCTGGTTTCGCAATACCTGGTCGTGGGGACACGACGCGAGGCGGCCCGAGGCCAGGGCGATGGGCAAGAACAGCGTCCGCGTGACACATCGTCATCTCGGCGAGCGCTGGTGGTATGCCGACGGCCATCCCGACGAGTGGCTTTTCACCGAGAATGAGACGAACAACGAACGCCTGTTCGGCTCTCCAAACGAGGTCCCCCATGTGAAAGATGCGTTCCATGACGCAGTCATCCAGAGGCGAATGGAGCGTGTGAACCCCGATCGCACGGGGACCAAGGCGGCGGCTCATTTCCGATCACGCGTCGAGCCCGGCGGCTCGTTCGTCGTCCGCACCCGGTTCAGCAATGTTCCCCTGTCTCAGCCGTTCAGCGATTTCGACGCGGTCTTCGACCTGCGATGCTTGGAGGCCGACCAGTTCCACGAGGCTTTGCAGGGACCGATCTTCAGCGAGGACGAGCGTCGCATTCAGCGGCAGGCGCTGGCCGGCCTGCTGTGGTCGAAGCAGTTCTACCACTACAGCGCCGAGCTTTGGCTCGCCGGTGATCCGGCGTTCCCGCCGCCTCCGCCCGATCGTGGCACGCGTCGCAACGGCAACTGGGGCCATTTTTACGCGCTCGACGTGTTGAGCGTGCCCGACAAGTGGGAATATCCCTGGTTCGCCGCCTGGGACACGGCCTTCCACTGCATCCCCTTGGCCCTCATCGATCCCGAATGGGCCAAGCGGCAGTTGATCTTGCCGCTCCGCGAGTGGTACATGCATCCGAACGGCCAGCTCGCGGCCTATGAGTGGGACTTCTCCGACGTCAACCCGCCCGTCCATGCGCTGGCCGCGCGCCGCGTTTATGAGCTGACCCGTGACGCGAACGGCACCGGCGACGTCGACTTCCTCGAAGAGGTCTTTCATAAGCTCCTCTTGAATTTCACCTGGTGGGTGAATCGCAAGGATCTGGACGGCCGCAACGCCTTCCAGGGCGGGTTTCTCGGCCTGGACAACATCGGCGTATTCGATCGCAGCAAGCCGGAGGGCCTCCCCGAGGGGTCGCGCCTGGAGCAGGCCGACGGTACGGCCTGGATGGGCCTGTATTGCCTGGAGATGCTCGCGATCGCGCTCGAACTCTCGAAAACGCGGCCCGCGTATGAGGCCACGGCGACGAAGTTTTTCGAGCACTTCGTCGCCATCGCCCACGCCCTGAATGGCATAGGCGGCCAGGTCGGCATGTGGAATGCCGAGGACAGGTTTTATTATGATGTGATCCGGAATCACGATGGCACGCCGGAGCATGTCCGGGTCCGAACGTTCGTTGGGTTGATCCCGCTCTTTGCCGTCCTCACGCTCGCGCCCGATGTGCCGACGCGTCTGCCGCAGTTCTGGAGACGGGTCCAGTGGTATCTGAAATACCGGCCGGTGCTCGCCGGGAACGCCACGCTCCTGACCGAGCCGGGACCGAATGGGATGCGGATGCTCTCACTCGTGGATCGGCCCAAGCTGGTCGCCGTGCTCGACCGGATGCTCGATCCCGAACAGTTTCTCTCCGATTTCGGCCTCCGCTCGCTCTCCAAGGAACACGCGACGAACCCCTTCACCTGCCACGGTCAGCAGGTGCGGTACGAGCCCGCGGAGTCCGCCAGCCCGATCTACGGAGGAAACTCCAACTGGCGCGGGCCGATCTGGTTTCCGATGAATTTCCTGATGGTCGAGTCCCTGAACGCCTATTACAGCTACTACGGCGAGACACAGCTCGTCGAGTTGCCCGTCGGCTCCGGCCACCTCGCCACGCTCAAGGAGGCCGCCGACGAGATCGCCCGCCGCCTCACGACGATCTTCCTCCGCGACCCCACGACCGGCCGCCGCGCGGTGTTCGGGGACAATGCGTTCTTCCAGACCGATCCCCACTGGCGCGACGAGATTCCGTTTCACGAATACTTCCACGGCGACGATGGCGCCGGGCTCGGCGCCAGCCACCAGACGGGCTGGACGGCCCTGGTTGCCGAACTGATCCGCCAGTCCCGCCTCGGTGCCACGGCCCTCCAGGAAGGGCCCATGAGCGACCACCCGCCGGGGACGCGGCAAGAGGCACCCGTCGAACTCAAGCGTTGACGGCGACGCCGAGCAACCCAAACGGATTTGAGATTCGAGGATTCGAGATCCGCATTACTCTCGGATCTCGAATCTCAAATCCGAGGACACCACCGGTGTTCGCTCCTACCTCACCTTCACCGGGTCCTTGGGTCGCTTGATGTCTTTGGGCGGGCTTTTCTTCAACTCGTCCAGGATGATCTCGATCGCCCGGTCAAGCTGCGGGTCCTTGCCCGATTCGACATCGGCGGGTGTCTGTTCGACCTCGACATCGGGCGGTACGCCCACATTCTCCACGAGGTATCCCTCGTCGGTGTAGAACGCCAGGTCGGGAGCGGTCACCGCGCCGCCATCCATGAGTACCGGAAAGCCAAGGATGCCGACCAGCCCGCCCCAGGTGCGCTTGCCGACGAGCGTGCCGAGCGCAAACTTGCGGAACATCCAGGGCAGGAGGTCGCCGCCCGAGCCGGCAGTCTCGTCGATCAGCATCACCTTCGGCCCGAGAATGGCCGCGCCGGGCGTCCGTATATCGGCCCCATACCGCATGGCCCAACTGCTCACATATGGGCGGCGAAGCATGTCGATGTAGTAATCCGCCACGCTGCCGCCGCCGTTGAAGCGCTCGTCGACGATGATGGCCTGCTTGTCGGCCTGCGGGAAGAAGTAGCGCTTGAAGTAGGCATGCCCGAGGTCGGCCGTGTTCGGCACATAGACGTAGGCCGCGCGGCCGCCGGTCCGGTCGTGGACCTTCTTGAGGTTCCCCTCGACCCAGTCCCGATTTCGCAGGGCCAACTCGTTGGCGATCGGCTCGACCGTGACCGTGCGAGCCCCCTGGCCGTCCGCGTTCGGTCCGACCCTCAGGGCGACCAATTTGCCGACCTTGTCCTCGAATCGGCTGAAGAGATCTTCATCCGCTTTCAGGTCCTTTCCGTCCACGGCCAGCAGGAATTCGCCCGCCTTGACATCCACTCCCGGCGCCTTGAGCGGAGCGCGCAGCCTCGGGTCCCAGTTCAGGCCGCCGAACACCTTCGCGATCCGGTATCGGCCGTCCCTCACCTCAAAGTCCGCGCCGAGCAGGCCGATGCCGACCGGCTTGGGATCGTACAACCGGTCGCCGCCCGTCAGGTAACTGTGGCCGACCGCCAGCTCGCTGCACATCATGCGAATCACACGGTTCAGGTCGCCCCGGGTCGCGACATGGGGCAGGAGAGGCTCGTACTTCTTGTAGATTGCATCCCAATCATTGCCGTGCATGTTCCGCGCGTAGAAGTAGTCGCGGTTGATCCGCCACGCCTCGCGAAAGATCTGTGCCCACTCGGCCCTCGGGTCGATCTTCACCGAGATCCCCGCGACGTTCAGTGCCCCGTCGCCGGACTTGAACTTGCCAAGGTCGGTGATGCCAGAGGTCTCGCCCGCGTGGTAAAGGATCTTCTTGTGGTCGGAGGAGATCGTGAACCCGTCGACGCCCTCGGCGAGGATCTCGCCTTCCAGCTTCTTCATGTCGTAGTGATGAAGCGTGGATTTCGGCTTCGACCCGTCCGGCGAACCCGCGCCGGGCGGGATCATCTCGGATCGGGTGTAATAGATCTGGCCCTCAGTGCCGACGGCAAGGTTGCCGATCTCGCCGGCCGGGACCGGAAGCGCGAGGACGCGGTCGGAGAGGCCGTCGAAGTCGATCCGCGTTCGAGGGGTCTGCTCGATGAAACGAACCGTCTGGGTTTTCCCTCCCTCGCCAATCAGCGTCGGTTCACCACCGGCAACCTTCACAACTTTTCCGTCGGCCTGAGTAATCTCTTGTTCGAGAACCTCCGGCACTTCCACCTTCTCTGTCTGCCCTTCCTCATCGCTCAGCTTCTTGAGCGGCGATGGCAGATCCTTCTTCAAAACCGCGACATAGATCGAGTGCGTCGCCCTCATGTCCGCGTTCGACTGATCGAACCACTGCTTCACGGGGCCGGAGTCGGTCGAGGCGAGGAAATAGAGATATTTCCCGCTTGCGTCGAACCTGGGATCGGACGTCTCAGCGAGGCCATCATTGAGGCTCTCGGACTTGTCCTTCTCCAGTGAATAAATTCGCAAGGTCTGGAAATAGGCCGAGTTCGTCAGAGTGTACGCGAGCCACCGGGAGTCCGGCGACCAGGCGAATTTCATGGTGTTGACCGGCCCGTAGACCCGCTCCGAGGCGATCCTCTTGACTGCGCCCGACGTGATATCGACGAGGTAGAGCGTCCGGCCATTGTCGATATACGCAATCTTTTTCGAGTCCGGCGACCACGTCGCTCGCTCGTAGAAGCCCGACCCGCTCAGCGCGAGCGACTTGGCCTCGCCCGAGCCATCCTGCGGCCGGACGTGCAAAGTGTATTCACCGCCCTCATCGGAGAAGTACGCGATCGATTTTCCGTCGGGCGACCAGGCCGGTGAGCGTTCGTGGACGCCGGGCGACTGAGTGAGGTTGCGGATATCTCCCTTCTTCGCCGGGACGGTGACGACCTCGCCTCGAAACTCGAATGCCGCGCGCTTGCCGGAAGGAGAGATCGCCGCGTGGCGGATGAACTTCTCGCCGCTCGCCAGCCTCGGCCTCGTCTCGACAAGGTCGGCCGCCACGCCCACGTTGAGCCGCAAGGCCGACTTGGCAGGAGATTTTGGGTCGTATATATGGAGATATCCCGCCTGCTCGTAAATGACCTTGTCCGCGCCAGCCGACGCCTCCTCGATCGGGAAGGCGGTGTGATCCGACAATTTCACGACGGCCTTTCCCCCGCGGTCGAACGAGTAGAGATTGAACTCTCCGTCACGATCGGAGAGGAAATACACCGTCGAGCCGATCCACATCGGATCGGTGTCGTTGCATCGCCCCTCGGGCTGCGGGACCTGGGCCACGGAGAGATCGTCGAGGTTCATGATCCAGATCCGCGACGTGGTCCCCCCACGATAGTGTTTCCACTGTCGAAACGGCTCGGAGAGCGGGGTGTACGCCAGGGATTTGCCGTCGGGCGAGAGGGCGCCCTTGAAACCGTTCGGCACCTTCAATCGCGAAGGAGAGCCGCCGGCGATGGGGACGGCGTAGAACTGCATGTATCGATTCGAGAACGTCGATCGCGGCGAGGCGAACAGGACGGCTTTCCCGTCGGGCGTCCAGCCGCGAACGAGGTCGGGGCCCGGATGCCAGGTCAGCCGCTTCGGCGTGCCGCCTTCGGTCGGGACGATGAAGACATCGACATTGCCGTCGTACTGGCCCGTGAAGGCGATGGTCTTCCCATCGGGCGAGAAATACGGGTTCGTCTCGATGCCCGGGTGGCTGGTCAGCCGCTTCACATCCGAGCCGTCGGGACGCGCTGTCCACAGGTCGTCGGCGTACGTGAAGGCGATCCGCTCGGCCGAGATCGTGGGCTGGCCGAGGAACCTCGTGTCGTGGATATCCGGCTCGGCCTGGGCCACGGCTGCCGAGAGCAGCGCCGTCAGAGCGGTCAAGTAGGCTGTGCGATTCATGATGGCTCTGCTCGCATCCGGTGAACTTGGGCCGGGCGCACGTCCGCGAGCGCCGTCCCGCGCCGCGCCTCGGATCGAGACCCGTTTTACCGCATCCGGTGAGGCCACCGCCACCATCTCGCGCCGCGATCAAAGCCACGGCGTCTCGACGAGGACCACCGTTCCGATCGCGGTGCCCGCGGCCAGGGATCGCCCGGACGGGTGCCAGGCGATCTGGGTGATCTCGTCTTCGAGGTTGAGCTTGCCGAGACGGTCGCCCCGAATACCGGTCAAGCGCCAGACGCGGAGGCGACCCGAAAGGTCGGCGGTCGCCAGGATCGGACCCGACGATCGGAAAGCGACCGCGGAGATCTGCGTCTCGCCGGGATCACCGAGAATGGCCGGTTCCGAGCCCTCGGGGCCGCGACCGGAGCAGTCCCACACCGTGGCGGACGGCCCGCCCCCGGTCGCCAGATACCGGCCCGTGGCGTCCCAGGAAAGCTCGCGGACCTTGGTGCGATAGCCCCACATCATCAGGTCCTTGCCGGTCCTCACGTCCCAGAGATGAACCGTGGCGTCCTGGTCTCCGGTGGCGATGGTGCGGCCATCACGGCTCCATGCGAGCGCCAGCATCGCGCCCTTCCACGAGAACGAGCGCAGAGGTTCCCTCACCTCTGGCGACCAGATGGCGAGGCAACCGTAGCTCGCGGAGGCCAGTTCCTTCTGCCCCGGCTTCCAGGCCAGACCGGTGATTGTGCCTGGTTGATCGGGATAAGCCTGAACGAGGCCTCCATCGGCGTCCCAGAGGTTGAGCTTGCGGCCCGCGCCCGTGGCGAGGTACGGGCCGACCCGCGACCACGCGACGTGCTCGACCCACGCCGAACCCGCCTCGACCGCGAATCGCTCCTGACCCGAGTGCGGCTCCCAGACCCGTGACTTGCCGTCCTGACCTGCGCTGGCGAGGAGTGAACCATCACCGTTCCAGGAGATCGTGCAGGTCCCGAACCTGTGGCCCGGGAGTTCTTGCAGGAGAACCCCCGAGCGCGAAAAGATCGAGACCGGACCTTCGATCGAGGCCACAGCGAGGGTTTCCCCGTCGGGCGACCAGGCCAGGTCGATCGCGTGGCCGGCGACCTCGGCCCGCCAGGATTCGGTCAGGTTCGGATTCAAGCCAGACATGATCGGAAACCTTCGACGAGCGCATCGCGATCGAGGTTCCTCCCGATGAAGATGAGACGATTGTGCCTGGCTTCGCTGCCCCAGGGCCGGTCCGGACGTCCGTCCATCAGCATGTGAACGCCTTGAAAGACATAACGATCCGGGTCGTCGCGGATCGAGAGAACGCCCTTCATGCGGAAGATGTCCACGCCCTTTTCCTGGAGCAGCTTGCCCATCCAGGTATTGATTCTCTTGCCATCAAGGTCTCCGACGAGCTCGATGCCGACGGATGTGACCTCCTCGTCGTGCTCGTGGTCGGGCTTGTACTCGTGCGTGTGCCGTGGCTCGATCGGCCGGCCCTCGGGGTCCTGCAGCGATGCGGAAAATTCGTCGGGATGATGCTCGGTGAACAGGGCGAAGTGGCCCGGCGATGTGACCTCGAAGGGGAAGGACATCATCCCTCCGTCTTCGAGGCCGAGCGTCATCATCTGCTCGCCGGGCTCCAGATTTCCCCCAGGGTCGAGCGCCAACGCCTCGCCCGAGAAGGCGAGCACGGCGTCCATCACGGCGGTGTCCCGGGCCAGTTCGGTCGCCTCGGCGAGGGGGAACGCCGCCACTCCCATCGAGGGGTCGGGGCCGGGGTTCATCACCCATTGATAGGTGCCGGGCACGAGTGAGTAGACTCCGCCCCACTCGAACGGATATTCCGGCTCCATGAACTTCGGATCGACCTCCAGCGCCCGATCCAGATTGAACCCGCCGACATTGAGGATCGCGTCCATGTTCACCAGCGCGTTCGTGGTGCGGTGAAGCTTCGCCACGGGGTTCATCGACTTGATGCGGCTCTCCAGCTTCGCGAGTTCGTCGGAGCTTACGAGGTCCGTCTTGTTCAGCAGGATCACGTCGGCGAAGGCGATCTGCTCCTTCACCTCGTCGGAGTCGTCGATGTGGTTCCAGACGTGTTTCGCATCGACCAGGGTCACGATTCCGTCGAGCCGCAGCTTCGCCTGCATCTCGTCATCGACGAAAAATGTCTGCGCGACCGGGCCGGGATCGGCCATGCCGGTGGTCTCGATCAGGATGGCGTCGAACTTGTCCCGCCGCTTCATCAGGTTGCCGAGGATGCGGATCAGGTCGCCCCGCACCGTGCAGCAAATGCACCCGTTGTTCATCTCGAAGATCTCTTCGTCCGCCCGGATCACCAGCTCCTGATCGACGCCGACCTCGCCGAACTCGTTCTCGATGACGGCGATCCGCTTGCCGTGCTCGGCGGTGAGGATGTGGTTCAGGAGCGTGGTCTTGCCGGCACCGAGGAATCCGGTCAAGACCGTGACCGGGACGCGGGCGTCGGTGGCGATGCTCATCGGGACAGATCCTCGGATTTCCGGTTCGTGAGACAGTCGCGGCCGGGCCCTTCTGGAGGATCCGGCCGGCGGCGAGACAGATCATAGCACGATCGGCTCAAAACTCCCGCGCGTAGCCCGCCGTCCAGCCGCCATCGACGGTCAGGATGTGCCCGTTCATGTAGCTATTCTCGGGGTCGGCGAGGAAGAGGGCGGCGACCGCAATCTCTCGCGTCTCGCCCGGGCGGCCGAGCGGGATATGGGCCAGCATCTGGGCGACGGAGGACCGGAACGAACCATCCTCGCCATAAAATAACTTGCGAGTCCCCTCGGTGAGCGTCGAGCCCGGCGCGATCCCATTCACCAGGATGCCATGCGGGCCGAGTTCCAGGGCCATCGCTTTCGTCAGATTCACGACCCCCGCCTTGGCGGCCACGAAGGCGCACTGGAGCCGCAGGGGGACCAGTCCGGCGATCGACGCGATGTTGATGATCCGGCCCGATCCCTGGGACTTCATGAGGCTGGCCGACGCGCGACTCACCTCATACAACCCTGTCAGATCGACGGCCAGGATGCGATCCCATTCCGAGCGAGGGAACTCGTCGATCGTGACCCGGTGAGCAAGGGTGTTGATCCCGGCATTATTGACCACGATATCGAGGCGACCCAGGGTCGATTTGATCCAGCCCAGGACGCTCTCAATCTGATTGACCTTGGTCACGTCCATCACTTTGCCGTACGAGCCCGGAACGCGGTCGGAGGCCTCGCGAACGCTGGACTCCTCGACATCGGTGAATACCACCGTGCTACCGTTGGCGGCCAGCGCCTCGGCAATCGCCTGGCCGATGCCACGAGCGGCTCCCGTGACGAGGCTCACCTTGCCCGCGAGATCGCACTGCATGGGTCTTGATCCTTATGCCATGAACCACGGCCCGGGGTTCTCGATAAGCTGGCCGAGCCTCTGCAAGAAACGCGCGGCGGGTGCGCCGTCCACGAGGCGATGGTCGAACGTCAGGCTCAGGCTCATCCGTTCCCTCGCGACGACTTGATCGCCGAGCATGACCGGTTGCCGCTGGATCCGCCCCATCCCGAGGATCGCGCACTCCGGTGCATTGAGGATCGGCGTGAACGCCTCAATCCCGAAGGCCCCGAGATTCGTCACGGTGAAGGTCCCGTCCCGCATCTCCGAGGGTCGCAACGTGTGCGCCCTCGCCCTCGCGATCAGGTCCCGGGATCGTGCGGCCGTCTGGCGAAGGGACAGGTCCGCCGCGTCGCGGATCACGGGCACGAGCAGACCGGAATCGGTATCAACGGCGATTCCGATGTGGATGGCTTCGTAGATTCGAATCTCGGTCTCGCCCCAGCGCGAGTTCAGGGCGGGGTATTCCTTGAGTGCGAAGGAACATAGCTTGACGACGAAATCCGTATAGCTCGGCACCTCGC
Organism: Planctomycetota bacterium; assembly: GCA_028291545.1. Lineage (GTDB taxonomy): Bacteria > Planctomycetota > Planctomycetia > Isosphaerales > Isosphaeraceae > JAQGHR01. The sequence goes on from JAQGHR010000164.1 coordinate 31,972, forward strand.
GGCCGTCCGCATCGGTCGCCCGAAACTGCTGGCGAAGATTGACGAGATTCGTGGCATCGACGGTCGTCGTGAGCGTGACGGGCGCGGCGGAGAGGTGGCTTTCGATCATCCGAGACGCGATCGTGCGGCGGATCGGGCTGAGCGGGACGGCTCGATACGGAGGGCTCTCGCCGGTTCCGGATTGGGAGGCCGCCAGGATGTCCACCTTGCGGATCCGGCCCGACGAACCGCTTCCCCGCAGGCGGGACCAGTCCACGCCAAGCTGCTTGGCGATGCGGCGGGCGAGTGGAGAAATGCGCGGCGAGTTCGCGATCGGGATCGGGTGGTCGTTGCGGATGGCGGGTGTCGGCGCCGGACCATTTTCCCTGATCGGACTCGCCTTCTCGGGCGTCGCGGGGTTCGCGGGGGGTTCGGGCACGTCCTCGGCCGACTGGAGCAGGTAACCGACGACGGCGCCGACGGCCACGGTCTCACCGGCCCGGGGGGCAGTCGGAGGGATTTTCAGGATCCCGGCGTCGATCGACTCGACGTCCTGCGTGGCCTTCTCGCCTTCGAGGCTGAACAGGGGATCGCCGGCGCGGATGGGGTCGCCGTCGTGCTTGAGCCAGCCGACGAAAACGCCTTCGTCCATGTTCCAGCCGAGGCGGGGGATGGTGATTGCGATGGCCATGAGGTTGCGGCTCACTCCTGAATCAGGGCGCGGATGGCGTGAGCGATCGTCTCCGGATTCGGGACGACGGCCTTTTCCAGGGGCGGGCTGTAGGGCGTCGGCGTATGGACCCCGTTCAGGCGACGGATCGGGGCATCGAGGTCGTCGAACCCCTCGTCCGCCATCCGGGCCGCGATCTCGGCTCCGAGGCCGAACGGGGCGAAGGCTTCATCGACGATCAGCAGTCGCCCCGTCTTGCGGACCGAGGTCAGGATCGTCTCGAAGTCCAGCGGGGCGACCGTCCGGGGGTCGATCAACTCCACGGAGATCCCCTCACGTTCGAGGAGGTCACTGGCCTTCATGACGTGATGAACCATGAGCGCGAGCGCGACGACCGTGACATCGATCCCCTCGCGAACAATCGCCGCGCGACCGAATTCAATCTCGTACTCGTCCTCCGGAACCGGTCCCTTGATCGAGAGGACTTCGCGGTGTTCGAGGAAGAGGACCGGGTCGCCACAATTGAGAGCGTGCTTCAGGAGGCCCTTCGCATCGTAGGCCGACGACGGGACAACCACGCGGAGCCCGGGGAAATGGCCGTACATCGGATAGTAATTGCCCGAGTGGTGCGTCGCGGCGGAGTGGCCGATGCCGATGCACCCCCGGAGCAGGACGGGCATCGTCAACCGGCCGCTGCTCATGTATTGGATCTTGGCGATCTGGTTGAGGATCTCGCCGACGGAGTCGAGCACGAAGTCGGCGAACATGAAGTCGACGACCGGCCGAGTCCCGGTCATCGCCGCCCCGCCCGCGAGTCCCACGAATCCGCGCTCGCAGATCGGCGTATCGCGCAGGCGCAGCGGTCCATACTTCTCGAACAGGCCGAGGGTCGAGGCGAAGTTGCCGCCGCGCTGACCGATCCCCTCGCCCATGACGAAGATCCCGGGGTTCGCCTCCATCTCCTCGGAGAGGGCCTCCAGCGTGGCCTTCATGAACGTGATTTCGCGCCCGCCGGGACCCGGCGAATCGTTGCGGATCGGGCTTCGCGGGGGGAATGCGGAAGACACCGCGAAGATGTGGTTGCTCGCCGTCGAGCCGTCGGGCCAGGGACTTTCCTCGGCATGCCGGAGCGCGTCGAGGATTTCCGACTCCACCTCATCGTCGATGGATTGGAGAGCTTCGGCGTCGGCGAATTCTTCCTCGACCAGGTGGGTCCTCAGCCGGATGATCGGGCATCGGGTCTTCCAGAGGTCCACATCCTCGCGAGTCCGATAGGAATAATCGCCCATCCCTTCGGCGTGGGGACGGGTCCGGTAGGTCTTGCACTCGATCAGGGTCGCGCCCTCGCCGTTCCTTGCGCGGGCGACGGCCTCCGCGGCGACCTCGGAAACGGCGAGGATGTCGTTGCCGTCCACTTCATACCCCGGCAGCCCGTAACTTGCGGCGCGGGTGGCGACGCTCGGATTCCCGGCCGCATACCGGAACGGGACCTCGGTTGCGAATTCATTGTTTTCGCAGACGAACAGCACGGGCAGCTTCCAGATCGAGGCCATGTTGAGGCCCTCGTGGAAGGCGCCGTTATTGACCGCGCCGTCGCCGAAGAACGCGATGGCGACGTTGTCCGTTTCCCTCAGCATGAAGCTATATCCCGCCCCCGCCGCCTGGAGGATGCAGGGACCGACGATGCCGCTCGTCCCCATCATGCCGACCTCGGGCGCGAACAGATGCATGCTGCCGCCCCGGCCCCGCGAGCATCCCGTCGAGCGCCCGAAGAGTTCGGCGGCCAGCGAGGCGGGCGAGACGCCCTTGGCCAGCGCGTGCCCGTGACCCCGGTGCGTGCTGAATACGACGTCCTCGGCCGTCAGGTGCGCACAGATGCCGGTTGCGATGGCCTCCTGCCCGACGTAGGTATGACAGGCCCCGTGGATCAGGCCGCGCTGATGGGCGCGGGCCAGGTGCTCCTCGCAACGACGAATCACCTGCATCCGGCGATAGAGGGCAAGGAGTCTGTCACGCCCGAGTTCCGTCGCCTGCGTCGCGGTCGCCATCAGATATGCACCTGCTTGCGCGAAGATTCGCCCACCGCGGTCGTAATCGCGATCCGGGACGAACCGTACCATAGGGGCCTGCGCGACGCCAGAACCAGGGCCGGCGGGATCGAAGGGTTTGCAAAATCGTCCAGGTCCTTCCCCTGATCCGGACTTGGCCTGGAAAGCGGGCGCAAGATCGGCTGCAATGGGCCTAACGATGGTCGGGTCCCGGCGCGGGATCGCTCGCCGCCGGCCGTCGCCGACTCCTCGGCGCGGAGATCGGTTGCGCGGCACCATGAGTTCCTACGAGGAGTCCTGTCGGATGCAACGAGTCTCCCTGTTTGTCGCGGGCGCCGTCCTGTTCTCGGCGGGCCTGGGCGTGAAGGTCGCCGTCTCGAATTCCCCGGCCGAGAAGTCGGGGATCGAGAAAACGCACATCGACTCTTCGGTCCGGGCGCAGGACGACCTGTTCCGCCACGTCAACGGCAAGTGGCTGGCCGAGGCCAAGATCCCGCCCGATCGCCCCTTCGATGGCGCGTTCGTGTCGCTCCGTGATCAGGCGGAGGCCGAGCTTCGCGCGATTATCGAGACCGCCGTTCTCGCGAACGAAAAGTCCGCGTCCGGCGGCAGGAAGGTCGGCGACCTGTATGCCAGCTTCATCGACGAGGAGCGCATCGAGAAACTTGGCCTCGAACCGATCAAGGGCGAGCTGGCCAGGATTGAAAAGATCGAGGACAAGCCAGGACTGATTCAGGAACTCGCCTCGCTTCAGCGCCAGGGTGTGCCCGGCCCGATCGGGGTGTTCGTCAACACCGATGCCAAGAAGTCGGATCGGTATATCACCTACCTCAACCAGGGCGGCCTCGGTCTTCCGGATGAATCGTACTATCGCGACCCCAAGTTTCAGAAGATCCGCGAGGCGTACGTCGCACACATCCGCAAGATGCTGGAACTGGCCGGAGCGGCCGAGCCCGCGGCCGCGGCCGATCGCGTGATGGCGCTGGAGACCCGTCTGGCCAAGGGGCACTGGGACCGCGTGCGGAGCCGTGATGCCACGACGACCTACAACAAGCACTCGATGGAGGAGTTGGTCAAGCTCGCGCCAGGACTCGACTGGGCAAAATGGTTCGGGGTGATGGGAGTGACGGGGATTGATGAGATCGTCGTCCGGCAGCCGAGCTACGTCACGGCGATGGCCGAAGCGATCGACGGCGTCCCGATTTCCGACTGGAAGACGTGGCTCAAGTGGAACGTGATCCGCGATGCCGCGCCGTTCTTGAGCAAGGCCTTCGCCGACGAGAATTTCCATTTCTTCGGTCGCACCCTCACTGGCTCGCCCGAGCAGCGTCCTCGATGGAAGCGGGGCGTGGCGACCGTCGAAGTGGCGCTGGGCGAGGCGGTGGGAAAACTCTACGTCGAGAAGCATTTCCCGCCCGCCGCCAAGGCAAGGATGCAGCAGCTCGTCAAGAACCTCATCGAAGCCTATCGGCAGGACATCCAGGCGCTGGATTGGATGAGCGCCGAAACCAAGAAGAAGGCGCTTGAGAAGCTCGCGAAGTTCAACCCGAAGATCGGCTATCCCGACAAGTGGCGGGACTACTCGGGCCTGGAAATCCGCAGCGATGACCTCGTCGGCAACATGCGTCGGTCGGCCGAATTCGAACTGGCCTACAATCTCGCGAAGCTCGGCAAGCCCGTCGATCGCGACGAGTGGCGGATGACGCCGCAGACGGTCAACGCCTACTACAACCCGGGCATGAACGAGATCGTCTTTCCTGCCGCAATTCTCCGCGCCCCGTTCTTCGACCTCCAGGCTGACGACGCGGTGAATTACGGCGGCATCGGGGCGGTGATCGGGCATGAGATCGGTCACGGTTTCGACGACCAGGGTTCAAAGTACGACGGCGACGGTAATCTCAAGGACTGGTGGACCGACTCCGACCGTAAGGAGTTCGACAAGCGATCCAGGATGCTGATCGAGCAGTACAACGCCTTCACGCCCGTCCAGTTGCCCGGCCAGCACGTCAACGGAGCGCTCACCATCGGCGAGAACATCGGCGACCTCGGCGGCCTGACGATCGCCCACAAGGCCTATGTCCTGTCGTTGAACGGTGACAAGGCCCCAACCCTCGACGGCCTGACCGGTCCTCAGCGATTCTTCGTCGGCTGGGCGCAGGTCTGGCGTTCGAAGTATCGCGATGCCGAGATGATCCGCCGCCTCGCGACCGACTCGCACTCTCCCACGGAGTTCCGCTGCAATGGCGTGGTGAGGAACCTGACGGAATTCTACGATGCGTTCGGCGTCAAGGAAGGGGACAAGCTCTGGCTCGCGCCGGAGAAGCGGGTGCGAATCTGGTGATCTTGGCCAGCGTTGTCGTGTAAGATTGGACGAGGCTGGCCCGCGCCTGGGCCGGCCTCGTTCGCACTCATGACCGGCGGGGGACGCATGCTGACCCTGAACGCGGGCAACCGGCGACTGTGCGACGGCGTCAATCGTCGCGCGTTTCTCCGCGTCGGTGCCGCGGGAGGGATCGGTCTGGCCCTGCCGGATCTCCTCCGCGCGGCCATTGGCCGATCTCGCGCAAAGTCGATCATCCTTTTCGCGCTGGAGGGCGGCCCGGCCCACCAAGATCTCTGGGACATGAAGCCGGAGGCACCCGAGTCGATTCGGGGCGAATTCAAGCCCATCGCGACGACCGTGCCGGGCCTTTCCTTCTGCGAGCACCTGCCCCTCCTCGCCCGGCAGGCGCACCACCTCGCGGTCGTCCGCTCGGTCCATCACACGATCGCCGACCACAACGCCGGCTATTACTTCGCCATGACCGGGAAGAATCCGTCGGCTGGCGGTCGCCTGATCACCGCTCCGTCACCCGACAACTTCCCGACCATCGGTTCCGTCGTCTCCAAGCTTCAACCGACGGGCCGCCCCTTGCCCGACTACGTGCATGTGCCCGACTGGATGAGCAATAACGGTTCGTTCTTACCCGGTCAGGATGCCGGTTTCCTCGGCGCCGCGTTCGAGCCGTTCGTGGCCGGAGACCCGAGCCTGCGGGAATACCGCGTGCCCGGCCTTACGCTGCCCTCGGGCGTCTCCGCCGAACGGTTCCGTGCGAGGCGATCGTTGCTGGACGCGGTCGACCATGCCCTCGGCGACGGTCGCGCGGTGGACGGGCTGGAGACGCACTATCAGAAGGCCTATTCGCTGATCTCAAGCCCGGAGGCCCGCCGCGCGTTCGACCTCTCTCGCGAGCCGGAGAGCGTTCGCGAGCGATATGGTCTCGACCCGACGAACAAGCGAGAAAAAGAGGCCCGCAAGTTCGGGGGCCTCCCTCATCTGGGCCAATGCCTATTGCTGGCTCGGAGATTGATTGAGGCCGGGGTCCGCGCCGTCACGGTTTGCACGGGCGCCCGCTACGATCAGTCGTGGGACACGCATCGCGACCATTTCCCGCTCCTGAAGCGATCACTGCTCCCGATGTTCGATCGTGGCTTCTCCGCCTTGCTGGAAGACATGCATCAGCGAGGATTGCTCGACGATACCCTGATCGTCGCCATGGGCGAATTCGGCCGTACCCCTCGCGTCGGACAGATCACTAGCAGCGCCGGGGCCGACAAGGGCGGTCGCGACCATTGGCCGCATTGCTACTCGGTCCTGTTCGCCGGAGGCGGCATTCCTCCCGGGGCCATCTACGGCGCCAGCGATAAGTTCGCCGCCCATCCCGCCCGCGATCCTGTCACTCCCCAGGATATCGCCGCGACGATTTACGCTGCGCTCGGGATCTCCCCTCTGACCATGATCCGCGACCCGCGCCAGGATCGCCCGATCCTCCTCGCCGAGGGGACGCCAATTCGAGCCCTCCTCGCCTAGCGTCGAACTTTTCCCCTGACTCGCATATAGATGGATGGCATGCTTACGGGGACGTAAGCATGCCACCTCGATCGCGAAGGTAAAGGGAGAGGCTCCTAGAGTTCGAGCGGATTGTGACCGGCTTTCTTCTTCTCGTATTCGGCGAGGAAGGCTCGTGCTCGCGCGAGGTCGCCCTCGTGGCAGTAAACGCGGGGGTTGCCGCTCCAACCGCCGAGCATGTCTTGCATGTCCTGCTCATCGCAGACGGCGGGAATCCCGTTCTCGGACAGCTCGTTGGCGAGAAACTGGGCTTCGATCAGGCTGTAGGCTTGATAGCAGGGGACAAGCTCCGCCGCGGGACCGTCGAGAACCTCCGCTGTGCCCGTCGGTTCGCCGGGCTTGTCGGCGTCGAGCGGTATGGGCCCCAGGTCGTCGGCGCAGACGAAGGTGGGATCTTCGGTGCCGTCGCGAGCGGTACCGCACTTCCAGCAGACGTCGAACGCGGGGTCCACCTTCGCGCCACATTTCGGACAGGTCCACATGGGACGGATTCCTTGAGCGGGTTGACGGAAGTCAAACTAAGAATGGGCCTCGTTGCGATCTCGAAGTCGTTGTTCGTAACCGGCGATCCAGGTGCGGGCACGGGTCAGGTCTTGCGGGCGCACGCGGACGTGGGGCGACGCCGATGGGATCATGCCACCAAGTGCTCCGCGAGTCAGGGAAATCTTGTCGGAAACCGCCGGAATCCCGATCGCGCGGAGTTGCTCGGCGATGAATCGAGCCTCGATGATATCTTGCGATGAATAGCACTCGACGATATCGGGATACGGCACGCCAAATTCGTCGTCGAGTTCCTCCTTGGCCTCAAGGCCCCCATCCTCGGCCGGGTCGTCGATCGGTCCGCATTCGTCGGCCGTGAGGAAGTTCGGATCCTCGTCTCCTTCCCGGCTCGTGCCACAATTCCAGCAGATGTCGAAATCCTGGTCCGACTTCTCCTGGCAATTCGGGCAGGTCCACATCTCTCGGACTCCAGGGAAACAGGGGGTATCGCCGGGATCGGGGATCAAGAATGGACGCGTCGAGAGAACAGTAGGGCATGCCTGGGCCCGCCCAATAAGAAGGGCAGCGAGCGACACGCGACAGATCTCTAGAGCTTGATCGTATCCATCAATTCCGCCGGAGGCAGGATGTAACCCGGATAAAACGGGCCGAACAGGGCATAACGGGCGGAGCTCTCGTCGAACCGCATCGTGTACACGATGTCCTTGAGGTACGACGGATTCTTGGCCCAGAGGGTCACGCCCCACTCCCAATCATCCAGGCCAGTGGAAGCCGTGATTACCTGAGTCACCTTTCCCGCGAACCGCATGCCGCTCTTGCCGTGCTGGCTCATCATCTCGGCCCGGCGCTCGAACGGCTCCAGGTACCAGTTCTGTCCCTCGACCCGCATCTTGCTCATGGGATAGAAGCACAGGCACGGCCAGTCGGGGAACTCGGGGTAGAGCCTCTGCTTGTTCATCGGGCCGAGTCGATTCGCGTACTGCGCGAGTTTCGTCTGATACGCGGTGCTCTCGGGATCGACCCCTTCGCGATCGCGGAGGATCTTGCCATAGGCTTCGACGTCCGGGACGTATTCGGAAATCTCGGTGATCGAATAAAACGAATACGTCGGAATCAGCGCCGCCCCGACGGCGGAGCCTTGAATCCGCATCTGGACGTCGTGGAGCTTGCGGAGGTCGGGGCCGGCCAGCATCACGCCGAAGTCGGCCTTGTGGCCGAGGACGCCGAAGCACTGAATCTGTTCGGGAGCCCCGCTCGCGTTGCGATCGAGCGCGTCGATCAACTGATCTCGCCCCGCCTTCCTCTGGTCGGCCGAGAGCCTGGCAAGGATCTCGCGGTCAATCCGATAGTACAGATGCAGGAAATGCCAGCCGACTTCCGGCGTCAACGAGGCGATCACTCCCTCGGCCGACGGGCGATGGCCATGCTGTGCTTCGGCCGGTGGGCGACCGGTCGTGGTGGGTTCGTGGCCCTGGGACATGAGAACGCTCTCCGGGTCGAGTCTCGAAAGGGTCGGGAGCCATTGTAAGGCGAGTCGCATGCTCGGGACAATCGACCGGCGATCGAGGCGATTGCGTCGGTCACGACCCGGCGCTAGAATGCGGCCCGACACCCACCGAGGCGGCCCCGACCCCGAGGTTCTCTCCATGAAATGGTACAAACGCGGAACGCGTCTCGTCCTGATCCCGATCGTTGCGGTTTTGCTCAGCCTGAGCGGGGCGCCCGCCGAGCCGGGACCGACGGTCCAGGCCGTGAAAGGATGGACCAAGGGCCAGGGCTGGGGCTGGATCTGGGGCAAGGATGACGAGATCGGCAGCCTGAACGCAATGACCGACGCCTCAAGGTCGGCGGCCCTCTCGATCGCCAAGAAGGGCGAAGTCTTCGACCTGGGGATGACCTATTCCCGTCGCTCGTTCAAATGGCCGGGCCATAGCCCCGGGGAAATCCTCACGTTCCGCAGCCCCGACGGGATCGACCGGATGAGGGATAAGGACGCTCCTCCGGAATCGATCAACCCCGAGAAGGTGCTCTGGCATTCGGCGGCACTCTTCATCAACGACAACGTCGCGACTCAAATTGACGGCCTGGGCCATATCACGGCGGGGGAGGACTATCACTGGTACAACGGCTTCAAGGAGGCCGATTGGGGCGGCGACTGGGGGCCTCGTAAGTGTGATGCAACCACCATTCCACCCATCGTCGCTCGGGGCATCCTGATTGACGTCGCCGCTTACAAAAAAGTGGTAGTCTTACCGGGACATACGGCAATCTCGACCCAGGATCTCAAGGACACCCTCGCGTGGGAAGGCGTCTCGATCCGCCCTGGGGATGTTGTGCTCGTCCGCACCGGCACCGGGCAATTTTGGGGTGAGGAGGGCGCGGATCATGAAAAAATTGCAGAGCACGACAGCGCGGGCCCGGATCTGGCGGCCACAAAATGGCTTGTCGCGGAAATGGGAGCCATGATGGTCGGGTCGGACACGAGCGGTTATGAAGTGAATCCTGCCCCTGCGAAAAGCGGGTCCCACATCCCGGTGCATCGCTATCTGCTCGTCGATCAGGGGGTTCATATCGGCGAATTCCACAATCTTGAGGGGCTCAGCCGGGCGAAGGCGTACGAGTTTTGCTACATGGCCATGACGAACAAGATCAAGGGAACGGCCGCGGGCTTCGCGCTTCGTCCGGTGGCGATGCGTTAGGCAACCGGCCCGAATCTTGACGTTGTTCACGGTTTTAGTGCAGTATGGACCCCGCGGGGGAGCACGCATCTCCCCTGCTCACCGTGAGAGGCACCTATGTTGAAGAGCATTCGTTTCTGGAGTCTGGCGGCCTTCGGTCTGCTGGCGGCGGTCGGGACTCCGGCGGCCTTCGGCCAGGGAGTGATCGTGTATGGACCGACTCCGGTGCCAACGGCCTACTCCGTTCCGGTGCGGACCGTTGTGACTCGATCGTACGTGACCAGGACTCCCATCGGACCGACGGCTTATGTCGCGCCGGCACCTTACTACGTCGTGGCTCCTGGCCGTCAGGTGGTCACAACGACCACAGTGGTCCCGGACACGACGTACGTGCCAACGACGACCTATCTTCCGGCCGCGACGCAGACGATCCTGACCGATCCGGCCCTGACACCGGTTGGATACGAGATCATCCGGCCGAACGGGCGCGTCAAGGTGGTCTACCCGAGGCGTGTCTACCGCTACGGGTATTGAGTCGAGGGATGGTGAGGGCCGTGCCGATAGGGTAAGACATCACTGGCGAGGAATCAGACGGCCGGACCTCGGGTCGCTCATTGGCCCGAAGTCCGGCATTCCTTTCGTTTCGATCGATCAGGAGTGTGAGGCATGGCCAATGCCGACAGGATTCGCGGGCGGATTTACGACGACATCACGCAGACCATCGGCAACACGCCGCTGATCCGCTTGCGGCGGGTGACGGCCGGGTGCGGCGCCCAGGTGGTCGCCAAACTCGAGAATTTCAACCCGCTCTGGTCGGTGAAGGACCGGATCGGCGTGGCCATGATCGACGCGGCCGAAGAGGCGGGCAAGATCGGCCCGGACACGGTGATTGTCGAGCCGACGAGCGGCAACACCGGGATCGCCCTGGCGTTCACCTGCGCCGCCCGGGGCTACAAGCTCATGGTCACCATGCCCGAGAGCATGAGCCTGGAGCGTCGCCGTCTTCTGAAGGCATTCGGTGCCGAGATCGTGCTGACGCCCGCCGCCGAAGGGATGCCCGGCGCGGTCCGTCGAGCCGAGGAGATCGTCAAGAACACGCCCAACGCCTTCATGCCCCAGCAGTTCAAGAACCCGGCGAATCCCGCCATCCACCGCAAGACGACCGCCGAGGAAATCTGGCGAGACACCGACGGCCAGATCGACATCCTGGTGGCCGGCGTGGGCACCGGGGGCACGATCACGGGCTGTGGCGAAGTTCTCAAGCAGCGCAAACCCGGGGTCAAGATCATCGCCATCGAGCCGACCAGTTCTCCGGTGATCACGCAGAGGCTCAGTGGCGAGCCCTTGAAGCCCGGCCCGCACAAGATCCAGGGCATCGGCGCCGGGTTTATCCCCGATAACCTGAACGTCTCGATCATCGACGAGGTCGTCCAGGTTCGCGACGACGAGTCCTTCGAAATGTCGCGACGCCTGGCCAAGGAAGAGGGGATGCTCTGCGGCATCTCCTGCGGAGCCGCGGCGGCGGGGGCGATCCAGGTCGCCAAGCGCCCGGAGAACGCGGGCAAGATGATCGTCGTCATCCTGCCTGACCTGGGCGAGAGGTATCTGTCGACGCCGCTGTATCCGGAGTAATTGGAGATCGAGCCAGCAAGACCGCCTAGCCAGAGGAGTAAGGAGAGAGGGCGGAAGCAAGTCGCTCTCCAATTCCCCTCCTCTTGCTCGGCCGCTTGTCGATGCGATCCTCCATCTTCACCATGCTGCACGAGACGACGCTGCTCATCCCCGCCCCAATCCAGGCCGCGATGGTCGCGCACTGCCTCCGCGAAGCCCCTCTGGAATGCTGCGGCGTCCTCGGCGGCAACGGGCGAACCGTGGATTCGTTCTACCCGCTCCGCAATGCGAAGCAGAGTGAGACGCGCTATGAAGCGGATGCGACGGAGGTGATCCGCGCCGTGGTCGAGCTCCGAGGGCGCGGGGCGGAGTTTGTGGCGATCTATCATTCGCATCCCAAGTGGCAAGCCGTGCCCAGCCAGACCGACCTGAACGAGAACCACTACGGAGACTTGCCGCGAATCATCGTCTCGCTGCTGGGCGAAACGCCGGAAGTCCGCGCCTGGCGACTCGATCCCGAGAACTACGAGGAAATCCCCGTGACGGTTGTTCCGACGCAGGTTGAACCTACGGCCGGGACGGGCTAAACTGCTCGTCTCTTTCGACGGAATCACCGTAACTCCCGACCGAGTGGACCGATGCAGCGCACCCTGATCATCCTGAAGCCGGACTGTGTTCAGCGTCGTCTCGTGGGCGAAATCCTGGGGCGACTCGAGGCCAAGGGCCTGACCCTGGCGGCTCTGAAGCTCATACAAGTCGATCGCAGCCTGGCTGAAAAGCACTACGCGGAGCACAAGGATCGACCCTTCTTCGGCGGCCTGATCGATTTCATCACGGGGGGCCCCGTGCTCGTCGGCATCGTCTCCGGGCCGGAGGCCGTGACGGTCGTCCGCAAGATGCTGGGCAAGACCAACGGCGTCGAGGCCGAACCCGGCACGATTCGCGGCGACTTCTCCAGCAGCAAGCAGAACAATCTCGTCCACGGCAGCGACAGCCCCGAGTCCGCCGCGCGGGAAGTCGCTCTCTGGTTCACTCCGGGCGAGATCGTCGATTACGAGCTCGCGGGTAGCCAATGGGTCGTGGGATGAGTGGATCGACGAACCCGACGAGCGGCCGGAGGTCGAAAAAGCCCCGACCGAATCCGTTCTACATCCTGCTGATCCTGGTGAGCACCCTGTTCGCGATCACGGTGATGGGCTACCTCGTGGGTCCGTTCGTGGAGCGACAGGCCCTCGAACGCCCCGGCGCGGGGCCCTCTCCGCTCTCCAGAGCACTGGCCGCATGGTTCGAGCGGAAGGGCGTCGTTGCGTTAGCGATGGAGCTTGTCGCCATGCTGGTACTGGGAGTGCTGGCGATGGCGACGGATCGATATTTCTCGCCGCCGAGAACGCTCTGAGCCCAGTCCCTTTCAGGCAGGTCAGAATGAAGAGATGCTGCGTCGACTCCGGGCGTCGTGCAAGTAATCGCTGCCACCAAAGCCATCAGTTCGGCGGACGATGAGTCGTAATCGGGCGTTCTGGGCATTGTCCCTGTCACGGAGAGACCCGCGATGGCCGCCAAGGACGTGGAACGGGAGGCCGCTCGATTGCGGGCCGAGATTGACAAGCATAACCAGCTCTACTACGTCGATGCCGCGCCCGAGATCAGCGACAAGGAATATGACAAGCTCCTGAAGAGTCTCGAAGCGATCGAGGCGGAACATCCGGAACTCATCACGCCCGAGAGCCCGACTCAGCGCGTCGGCGGGCAGCCGATCGAGGGATTCACGCAGGTCCGGCACGCGGTGCCGATGCTCTCCATCGAGAACACGTATAACGAAGGAGAGATTCGCGAATGGGATATCCGGGTCCGCAAGGCGCTGAATAGCACCGACGCGGTTCGTTATGTGGTCGAGTTGAAGGTCGACGGGGTGGCCGTATCGCTGCGTTACGAGACGGGGAAACTCGCGCTCGGCGCGACGCGGGGCGACGGCGAGACGGGCGACGACATCACGGCCAATATCCGGACGGTGAGGGGCATTCCCTTGACCCTGGCCGATGACCCGCCGCCGCTGCTGGAAGTGCGCGGCGAGGTGTACATGACGAACGCGGAACTCATCCGCCTCAATGAGTTGAGAGTCGCGGAGGAATTGAAGCCGTTCGAGAATCCGAGGAACTCGACCGCGGGTTCGCTGAAGCTGCTCGATCCGCGCCTCTGTGCCCAGAGGCGCCTCCAGTTCGTCGCGCATGGCCTGGGTGAAGTCTCAGGCGTGAAGATCGCGACCTATTCGGAAACGCTCGGGTGCATCAAGCGCTGGGGCATTCCGGTCACGCCGCATTCGGCCATTTATGGGAGCATCGAGGAAGTCATCGCCCATGCGAAGCGATGGGAAAGCGAGCGGAACAAGCTGGATTTTCAGACCGACGGCCTCGTCATCAAGGTCGACGACCTGGGCCAGCGCCAGATCCTGGGCTATCGCAGCAAGAGCCCGAGATGGGTCATCGCGTTCAAGTATGAGGCGGAGCAAGCGGTATCAAAAGTGCTGGACATCACCGTGCAGATCGGCAAGACGGGCAAGCTCACTCCGGTAGCCGATTTGACGCCCGTCCGGCTCGCGGGGACCACCGTGAAGCGGGCCACCTTGCATAATGCGGACGAGATCGCGCGCAAGGATATTCGCATCGGGGACACCGTCGTCATCCAGAAAGCCGGGGAGATCATCCCGCAAGTCGTCCGCGTGGAGGTGGACGCGAGGACCGGAGACGAGCGCCCCTACGTGTTTCCCTCCACCTGCCCGAGTTGCGGAGCGTCGGTGGTCCGTCATCCGGAAGAAGTTGATTATCGTTGCACCAGCCCCCCCTGGAATTGCCCGGCTCAGTTGGAAGAGATCATCCGCTGGTATGCGCACCGCGACGCTATGGACATCGACAATCTGGGCGAGAAAATCATCCATCAGCTCGTGCGACAAAAGCTGGTCACCGGCCTCGCGGACCTCTATCGCCTGGATGAAGCCACGCTGGCCGATCTGGAACGCATGGGGAAGAAATCCGCCGCGAACCTGGTCGCGGCCATCGCGTCAAGCAAGGTACGGACGCTCGATCGTTTCTTGACGGGACTGACGATTCGTCACGTCGGCACCCGCGTCTCGGAGGTTCTTGCAGCGCGATTCGGCACAGTTGACTCGCTGCGAAATGCATCGCTGGAAACGCTGGAGTCGGTCCCTGAAATCGGCCCGGTGGTCGCGAAAAGCGTGTATGAGTTCTTCCACAACGCTGCCAACGTGAAGGCGATCGACGATTTGCTGGCAGTTGGGGTCGACCCCCAGCCGCCGGCCAAGCCGACGGCGAGCGCGGGGCATCTCCCCCTCTCAGGTAAGTCGCTCGTCATCACGGGGACGCTTCCCAGGCTGTCGAGGGCAGAGGCGGAGGCACTGATCAAGAGCGCGGGAGGGAAGGTGACGGGATCGGTGTCCAAGAGCACGAGTTATGTCCTCGTCGGCGAGGAGGCCGGCAGCAAACTCGAGAAGGCCAAGCAACTCGGGATCCCGACCCTTGACGAGGCGGCCCTGGAAGCGATGCTGGAGCAGTAAGCGTTCGGCACAACCCGTCTCGGTGACGCGAGGTTCACGCGATGATCCCTCCCTCGAACGACACCACGGAACGGGATGACCCCGTGTCGACTCAGGTCGACAATGCGGCCAGACAGGCCGCCGATCCGCCTCCACCCAGCACCATGTCCAGCCTCGACCCGTTCGCCACGCGCATCCATGCGCCGGGGACTCTCGATGCGTCGACGCTACCCTGGCACCCGGCATCGAAGGTGGAGCCCACTCCCACAATCTCGCTCACCACCGGAATCGGTTCGGATTTTGGAAAGTATGAACTCCTGGCCGAGATCGGTCGTGGAGGGATGGGAGTCGTCTACAAGGCGAGACAGAAGGGGCTGGATCGCCTGGTCGCCATCAAGATGATCCTCGGTCATCATCTGGCCGAGACCGACCACGTGGAGCGGTTCTACGTCGAAGCGCGGGCGGCGGCGGCGCTGCAAGACCCCCATGTCGTGGCGATCCATGATGTCGGCGAGATCGATGGTCAACACTATTTCGCGATGGAGTTCATCGACGGCCCCAGCCTCGCGCAAGCGATTCGGGAAAAGGCGGTCGACTTCGACGAGGCGGCGCGCCTGACCGCGATCGTGGCCCGCGCGGTCGGCCGGCTCCACTCTCGCGGAATCATCCATCGGGATCTGAAGCCGTCGAACATCCTGCTCGATGGCGAGAGGCGCCCCTACGTCACGGATTTCGGCCTGGTCAAACTCCTGGAAGGATCGAGTCAGGCCACGTGCGCGGGCACGATTCTCGGGACGCCGAGTTACATGTCCCCCGAACAGGCCGAAGGGAGAGCCGAGGAGGTCGGCCCGAAGTCGGACGTCTACAGCCTCGGAGCGATCCTGTACGACCTGCTCACCGGCCGCCCTCCGTTCGCCGAACCGACACCCATGGAAACACTTACCCAGGTGCTCGGGCGCGACCCGACGCCTCCTCGGCTGATCCACCCTCGCGTCCCGGTCGCGCTCGAATTGATCTGCTTGAAGTGCCTGGAGAAGAAGCCCGGCGACCGATACGATTCGGCCGAGGCTCTCGCCGCCGACCTGGAGCGTCACCTCAAGGGCGACGACGTGTTCGCTCACCCCGCGGGATGGTGGTTACGCGTTCGTCGGTGGGCGAGGCGGGAGCCGGCCCTGGCCTCGCGCCTGGGTGGGCTGGGGCTGTGTCTTGCGGTGGCGCAGGTAAATTACCAGGTCATGCATCCCGGCCCGCTCTCGACTCATCTCGAGATCATGGGCCTGCTCGCCCTCTGGCTGGGCGCCTCCTGGATCTACCAACGATGGCTGCGAAAGGGCCGGCACGCCGATGCCATCCACACGGCCTGGGCCGCGACGGATGTGGGGCTATTGACCGCCGTCCTGTTCATCGATAATGCCATGATCAGCCCCTTGATCAGCGGTTACCCCCTGCTCGTCGCGGGCTCCGGACTCTGGTTTCGGGTGCCTCTGGTCTGGGCGACGACCGCCATGGCCGAGGTGTGTTACGCGGTTCTCGTCCTCGCCGCGCTCGCTCGCGACGGCTCCCTGCAACATCCCGCGCACCATTTCATGTGCATGGTCACCCTCGGCGTCCTCGGCCTCGTGATCATCACGCTGGTCAAGCGTATCCACGTCTTAACACGTTATCAGGAGAGAACATTAGCCGGATAATTCGGCGGAGCACGATCCGCCGTGGCATATTTCCTCACGATTGCCGAGAATGGTCCCGTCTCGTTCGTCGCCGTTGCGGACCGAGGGTCGATTGATGCCGTCTCCCCCTGAAACGGAAGGCTCGCCCCGGTTCATAGCGCCGGAACCCGACCTCGATCTCGCCCATCCGGATGAGCCGCCCACCCTGGGCCCGGGGGGATTGAGTCGTTCGAGTCCATCGAGCGATGAGGATCTCGGGATGCGATTCTCACCGGACCTTGAGTTCGGCGCATCGCGTCTGAGCGCCAGGACGACGGCGATCTGGCCGGACCCGTCGGCCTCGCGAGCCGCGGCCGGTCGTGCGGTGATGGGGCCGGACAGCCCGGCCGCGTTCGGCAACTACGAACTGCTCCGAGAGGTCGGACGAGGTGGGATGGGCGTCGTCTACAAGGCCCGCCAGCGCGGGTTGGACCGGCTCGTCGCCATCAAAATGATCCTGGCAAGCCATCTGGCGAACGCCGATCAGGTCGAGCGTTTCTACGCGGAGGCCCGGGCGGCCGCGAAGCTGCAAGACCCGCACGTCGTGGCGATTCATGACGTGGGCGAGATCCAGGGCCAGCACTACTTCGCGATGGAGTTCATCGACGGCCCCAGCCTCGCACAGAAGCTGAATGCCGGGCCGATTGACCCGCGAGACGCCGCGAAGTTGGTGGCGATCGTGGCCCGCGCCGTCGATCGACTGCACGCTCGGGGGATCGTCCACCGAGATTTGAAGCCCTCGAACATCTTGCTCGACACCACCGGCCGGCCCTTCGTGACCGACTTCGGGCTGGCGAAGATGTTCTCGGGGGATCGGCCCGAAACCTACTCGAACGCCATCGTCGGCACGCCGAGTTACATGGCCCCCGAGCAGGCCGCCGGGCGTAAGACGGAAGTCGGCCCACTGAGCGATGTCTATAGCCTCGGTGCGATCTTGTATGAACTCCTGACCGGGCGCCCTCCATTCGAAGAGAGGAACCCACTGGACACCCTGGTTCAGGTCCTGGAGAGCGAGCCGACTCCGCCCTCGCGAATCCGCCAGGGTCTGCCCAAGACCCTGGAATGGATCTGCCTCAAATGCCTTGAGAAATCGCCCGGAGAGCGCTACGCCTCGGCCGAAGCGTTGGCCAAGGACCTCGAACGGTTCCTGACAGGCGAGATCGTCGAGGCCCGGAAGCTGGGCGTCTGGCCGTTGCTGCGGAGGTGGTCGAGGCGCGAGCCGTCGCTCGTCACGCGGCTGAGCGCGATGGCCATCTGTGTCTCCGTGCTCCAGCTCGATCAGTTCTTCCGCGAAAACTTCGACCGCTCGGTCAACCGCCGCGTCCTGATCGTGCTGGGGCTCGGCACGCTCACGTCGCTATCGTTCCAGGGCCTGCTCAAGCGCGAACGCTGGTCGACCCTGGCGCGATACGCCTGGGCGACCGCGGACGTCGCCCTCTTCACCACGCTGGTCCTGCTCATCGAGGGGCTTCAGACCTCGATCGTCGCTGGCTTCTTCCTACTGGTCGCCGCCTCGGGGCTCTGGTTTCGTGAGCGCCTCGTTGTCTACACGACGGCCCTGGCCGTGATTTCTTACGGCTTACTCGTCGGAGAGGAAACCACCCGACTACCCGCACTCAGGCTCCAGAACCTGCACCTGCACGTTCTGTTCATGGCCTTGCTCTCCGTCTCCGGCCTCATCGTGGCCTACCAGGTCAAGCGTGTGCGGGCGCTCAGCCAGTATTACGAACATCGGCCCCTTCCGTGAGACACTCCGGCTCGCTGACTATAAGGTGACCATCGATTCGAGATGATCTGATGTTAAGATCAGATCATCTCGAACCTCAGGCGTGTGCAATCTTCAACGCCGCGATCTCACTTCGTCCGCTTTCGGAACGCGGCGGCGAGGATCTTGCCCTTGAAGGAAGTCACGGAGATTCGCCCGGGGCCGACTCCCTTGAAGACCGTGACGAAGTTACTGCCGGGCGTGCCCGTGTCCTCCCCATCAAGGAGCTGGCCGTTGGCACCTCTCACGGCGTTGGGCGGGGTCCCGCTCACGGTGAGTTGAACGTTCTTGTGAAGCGAATACGGCTTCCTGGTGTGGAGCGAGACGGTGTGTGCCGTCGCATCATAGGTTGCCGAGCTGAGCGCGATCGTCTGGTCGTCCTTCGTGCCGAACCTCCCGTCCTTGCCGGCGAAGACGAGCTGATAGTTGCTCAGGGACTGGGCGGTCGCGACATCCAAGGGTCCGTCGAAGGTCACCAGGATGTTCGACGTCTGGGCATGGAAACCGGAGCGATCGACCCCGAGGACCCTGGGACCGTCGGTGCCGATCGGTGGTGTCGTCGGCGCGGCGTTGACGGTGACCACGGATGCGGCGATGTTCGTCGCCGGATTCACGTCGGGCACGGCCGAGGTCACGGTCGCCGGGGTCGTCAGCGTTCCCGTCGTCGTGGGGTTCAAGACAAGCGTCACCGTCGCCGAGGCGCCCGCGGCCAGCGTGCCGAACGCCGCCGTGAGTTGATTATTCGCCGTCGAGGTCGAACCTTGCGTCGTGGTCGCGGAGACGATCGTCGCGCCGGCCGGAATCGGCGCCGTCAAGTTCACGACGCCAGCGCCCGTGGTCGTCGACGAGTTGGTGACCGTGAACATGATCGCGACCGGCGATCCGACGGTGACGGGATTCGGATTGGCGACGGTCGTGAGGATGAGGTCCACGCCCTGAGCGACGAGCGTCGCGACCGAGGCGGTGTTATTCGCCAGGTTCGTATCGCTCTCCGTCTGGGTCGTGGTCACCGTGTCGATGAGCGTGCCGCCCGTATTCGCGACGACGGTGATCGTCAACGTCGCGGACGCGCCCGAGGCCAGGCTGCCGATGTTCGCCGTCACGGTCGAGCCGGACTGCGAGACGTTATTGGCGGACGAGGTCGCGCCGATGAAACTGACGCCCGTGGGCAAGGTGTCGGTCACGACCAGATTGGTCGCGGCGGACGGGCCGGCGTTGCTGACCACGATGGTATAGGTGATCTGCCCGCCAATCGCAAACGGAGCCGGGGACGCCGTGATGGTGACCGATGTGTCGGCCGTCGGTGCGACGTTGGCCACGTCGGCCGAGAACTCGGAGGTGTTGCCCCCGCCGTCGGTCGCCGTCGCCGACAGCACGCTGCCCACGGTCAGAATTGCGGTCGTCGGGGTGGTGAAGGTGGCGTTACCCGACGCGTCGGTCGTGACATTGGTCGAGCCGACGAAGGTCTTGCCCTGTCCGTTGCCCGAGGGATCGGCCGCCGTGTTCGAGTAGATCTCGATGCTGTAGGAGGTGCTCGGCGCGCTGTGCAGAGTGCCGGTGACGGTCGTGACGTTATTGGTCGTCACCACACCGGTGATCACCGGGTAGTTCTGAAGATTGTTGGGTCCGACGCCGGGGTTGGTGGCGACATTCTGATTGACGCCCTTGGGCGCCAGGTCGATACCAAGGCCGGTGTTGCCGAAGATCGAGTTACGACGGATCGAGATCCCCGTCCCGGTGTTCACGAAGACGCCGGCTCCGGCGTTGTTCGCGATCGTGTTCGCCGCCCCCGCGACCGTTCCGCCGATCTGGCTATTGGTCGCCCCGTCCACGAAGACGCCATCGCCCGTATTGGCCAGCGCAGTCACACCGTCGGACTGGAGACCGATGAGGTTCGACTGGATGATGTTGCCGGTGGTCGCCGTGCCGAGCAGCGAAACGCCGGCACCGGTATTCCCGGAGACCACGTTCCGCGCGAGGCCGCCCGCTGTTCCGCCGACCGTATTGCCCGTCGTGCCATCTCGCAGGACGATGCCGCCGCCGTTGGCCACGGCGACGGAACCGGGGAGGTTGGTGCCTACGAAGTTGCCCTGGACGAGATTATTGGCGGAGATCGTTCCCGTCGCCCCCGTCTGGCCACGGATCTGGATGCCGGGGCCGGTCGATCCGGCGATCACGTTGTTCGCCGTCGCCGCAACGCCACCGATCGTGTTACCGATCGCGCCGTTCTCCAACTCGATCCCGGCCGTGCTGGCCTGAGTCCCGCCGAGGGCTGTGGAACCGTCGGCGTTCAGGCCAACCGTGTTGCCAACGACGACGTTGTTGGTCGATCCGACGATCAGGATGTTGCTCGTCGTGTTGCCAGAGATGATGTTCCGGTTGCTGACGCTCGACCCGCCGATCGAGTTCCCCGTCGCCCCGCTCGCGAGCTCGACGCCGATGGCGTTGCCGAGGCCGGCGGTTCCCGACGAGGTCAGCCCGATGTAATTACCCTGCATCGAGTTGCCTGCGGAACCCGTATCCGTGACCAGGACGCCAACCCCGGTGTTGCCCGAGATCACGTTGCGTGCGGCGACGATGGCGCCGCCGATCGTGTTGTTGGAAGCTCCGGAGGCGATCACGATACCGTTGGCGTTGCGGATCGCGACGGTGCCGCCCAGGTCGGTCCCGATGATGTTGCCCTGAATCGCATTCCCGCTGGAGGTTGCGCCGGTGATCGAGACGCCAGGCCCGGTGTTGCCGGAGATCACGTTGCGGAACGTGGTGGAAAGGCCGCCGATTGAGTTGTTGGCCGACCCGTTGATCAAGATCCCGATGGCGTTGGCCTTGGCGGCCGTGCCGTCGGCGTTCACGCCAATCAACGACTGCTGGACTGCGTTGCCGCCCACGCCGGTAATCACCACGCCCGAGCCGGTGAAACCGCCGATCGCGATGCCGCGAATGGTCGAGGGAGACGTCCCGACGGGCAAGTTAATCGTGAGCCCGTCGTTGGTCCCGGCCGGGAGCGTCGAACCATCAAGCTCAATCAACGGAGTGGAAATGACCGGGCCACCGTTGGTCGGCTGGCTCGAAGCGTCGAGCAAAGCCGTGTCCGTGATCGTCGGGAGCGCACCGGTCGTCAGGCTGATGGTGTGAACGCCCGTGCCGCTGATATTGAAGTTGATGACGTCGCTGCCGACGTTGCCGTTGGCATCGAGGATCGCCTTGCGAAGCGAGCCCTCACCGTTGTCGTTGGTGTTCAACACGAAGAAGGTCGTCAGGAGGCGACGATCCTCCAGTGCCTCGATCCGAGGCCGTGATGCGGACTTGCGCCGACCACGAGGGCCGGCGGACTCGAGGCCGAACAGGCGTCGTCGCATGGATATCGCCTCCGGAATGCGGTCCCGCCCGTCTTCTCGACGCGATTGGCGGGTCAACCGTCCGTGGATGGGGTACCTGGGTTGAATCGAGGCCCTGGAGAAGCAGGGTTGACCGTCGATGAGTCTACACGCGCCCCGGAATTTGTCAAGAAATACATGATGGCATGGATGATATTACTCCCTGTGTGTACCCCTCGCAATAGTGGTCAGTAACCCATCGCTCCGCCGTCTTTCCTCGGGTCGGAACCACCCATCAGCGTGCCGCGATCGAGGTCGATGCGGATGGCCTGATAGCCTCCGTATCCGCCTCGCCCGCTGGCGAGTTGATGTCCCTTGGCTTCCAGCGCCCGTCGTACAGTCCCGTCGATCGCCGATTCCAGCCAGACCGAGCCGCCTCCCCGGGCTTTCTCGCCCGTTGGCTCCGACGAGCCCGAATGTCGCCATCGGGGCGCGTCACCGGCGGACTGGGCGTCCATGCCGAAGTCGATCATATTCGTCAGAACCTGCACATGCCCCTGGGGTTGCATATCTCCGCCCATGACGCCGAACGCAAGCCAGGGCAATCCGTCCTTGGTGACAAAGCCGGGGATGATCGTGTGAAACGGCCGCTTTCCCGGCTCCAGGCAGTTGGGATGCTTCGGGTCGAGCGCGAACAGGGAACCTCGGTTCTGGAGAGGGAATCCCAGATCGCCCGGGACGTGCCCCGACCCGAAGCCGTTGAAGTTGCTCTGAATCAAACTGACGCAGTTCCGATCCTTGTCCACCACGGTCATGTAAATCGTGTCCGCGTCGGGCGGATCGCCAGGCACCGGCGAGAGACTGGCCCGGTCGGCTTTCAGCAGGGCCGAGCGGGTTTTTGCGTATCGCTTCGAGATCAGGCCGGCGATGGGAACTTTGGCCCGTTCCGGATCGGCGTAATATCGGGCTCGGTCTTCATACGCGAGCTTCTTCGCTTCCACCATCAGGTGGATCGCCTCGGCCGACTGCGCACCCATCGACTTGAGATTGAACGGTTCGAGCAGGTTCAGCATCTGCAGGACCGCGATCCCCTGCCCGTTGGGCGGCAGTTCCCAGACGTCATAACCCCGATAATTCGTCGAAACCGGTTCGACCCAGTTGCTCGTGTTCGATGCGAGATCCTCGGCCCGAAGCAATCCACCAACCCCGCGGGAATAGGCGTCGATGCTCGCGGCGATCGAACCCTTGTAATAGCCGTCACGACCCTCCGAGGCGACGCCCCGGAGTGATCTCGCGAGTCCGGGATTCTTGAACAGATCACCGAACCCGGGGGCCTTCCCGCCCGGCAAGAAACAGGCGGCCGAAGTCGGAACCCGGGAAAGGCCAGGCGCGGCGGCGTCCCAATCCGCGGCGATGATCTCGCTGACGGGAAAACCCTCGTCCGCGTGCCGGATCGCCGGAGCCAGGAGTTCTTTGAGGGGCTTTGAGCCGAATCGATCACGCAAGGTCACCCAGCCGTCCACGCAACCCGGGACCGACCAGCTCAACGGGCCGGTGGCCGGAATCTCCTTGAGGTTGCGCGACTGGAACGCCTCGATCGTCGCGGCTTTCGGAGCGCGCCCGCTCGCGTTCAGCCCGAACAGTTTCTTCGCTTTCGCATCCCAGACGATGGCAAAGAGATCGCCTCCAATCCCGCACGACATCGGCTCGACCACGCCCAGCACGGCGTTGGCCGCGATCGCCGCATCGATCGCGTTTCCGCCATCCTGCAACACGCGAATCGCCGCCGCCGTCGCCAGGGGTTGGCTCGTCGCGGCCATACCGTTGCGCGCAAGCACGGCGGAGCGGGTCTTGTGAAGAGGTCCGGACGGGCGATCGTGGGCAGCCACTCGCGTGAGTCCTCGGAGGGAAAGAAGCATGGTCGAAGCCGCGCCAAGCAAAACCTCACGCCGGCCGAATCTCTGCGTCATGTGCGTCCTCCTCCGATCGATATCATCGTTGCGTTGAGGCGTTTTCGTCGTGAAGAATTCCACAAAGCCCATCGTCGGTGATCGTGGCCACGGGTGCGAGCAGAAAGGGACCGGCGAATCGATCAAACAACGAGGGGAATTCGCTCATGGTGCCTCGTCAGTCGATCGATCTGATCTCGCGTCGGCAATGCGCCTTGAGCACCCGTTTTTGTCACCGCGATCGCTCCCGCCGCGCAGGCCCACCCGGCGGCGTCATGTAGCGTTCGATCCTCCGCCAGAGCGACGGCCAGGGCGCCGCTAAACGCGTCCCCGGCTCCGACGGTGTCGACCACCGTCACGCTCGGGGCCGCGATGATTCGTTCGCCTTGGGCCGTGATGATCAGGCAGCCGGCCTCGCCCAACGTGACGATCACGTCACGGACGCCCGACTCTCGTAGAATGCGTGCGGCGCGTCTCGCCCCGGCCGCCCCGTCGGCCGGGACTCCGGTCAGCATCGCGGCTTCTTCTTCGTTCGGCGTCAGGATATCCACCAGCGCGAGGAAGTCCGGGTCGGAGGCAAACGGACAGGCCGGCGCGGGGTTCACGACCGTGGTCATGCCCGATCTTCGGGCACGTTCCAGCCCACGGAGCACGGTCGCGGGCGGGACCTCCAGGCTGGCGAGCAAGACGCCGGGCGGGGCAAAGACGGAGTCGGGAAGGGCGTCGATATCCTCGGGCAAGAGATGGCCGCTTGCCCCCGGGGCCACGCCGATCAGGTTCCGGCCATCCTCGCCGACGAAGATGAGGGCGACCTGGTTGGCCTCTCGCAGAACGGTCTTCGCGAACGAGAGATCGAGGCCTTCCGCGCGGTCGTTCTCGGCGACCCGGCGGCCGAAATCGTCGTCGCCCAGCGCCGTCAGAAAGATCACGTCGGCACCCGCGCGACGGGCCGCGATCGCCTGATTGGCCCCTTTTCCTCCGGGGCCGGTATGCAACTGGCCGCCCAGGAGGGTCTCGCCCGGTCTTGGCAGGCGGGGCAGCCTCACGGTCAGATCGAACCCGCTGGACCCGAGCACGACCACCTTGGCCATGAGAGCTACTCCGCGTTCTCGTCAATGTCGGATGGTCGCGCGGTGGACCTACTTCCCGATGCAGAAGCGGCGAAAGATGCGGTCGAGGATATCGTCGGTGACCACCGCGCCGACAACCCGGCCGAGGTCATCGAGCGCCTGGCGGAGGTCGATCGCGACGAGCTCATCTCCGCCGCCCAGTGTCAACGTGAGGGACGCCGATTGCAAGGCATCGCCGGCACGAATCAGGCTATCCTTACATCGGGCCGACGTGCCTGCGACCGCATCGGACGCGGCGTTCTCCAGGGAAACCGCGATGGCCGTCCTCAACGCATCGAGCCCGGCACCGGTCGCCGCACTCGTGATGATCGCGCCGGGGCGATGCGGAATGGCGAGGTCGGCCTTGGTGACGACCAGAAGGCAGCGACCCGCACGCCCGTCGGCGCGATACTCTCCATGCGCATCGGCGGAGATACAGCGCAGGACGAGGTCGGCGGTCGCGGTCTGTTCGTCGCGAAATCCCTGGGCCTGGACCTCGATCTCGTCGCGGGGAGCCTCGGTCCCCGCGGTATCGATCAGGCTGACGCTGAGGCCGTCACAGGTGATCTCCGCCCAGAGGTAGTCACGGGTCGTGCCGGCGATCGCCGAAACCAGGGCCCGGGTCTCGCCCGCCAGCGCGTTGAAGAGACGGCTCTTGCCGGCGTTGGGCGGCCCGGCGAGGACGACGCGGGGCCGGGTTTCCGGCCGATCGCGGCCCTGGAGCCGCTCGCCGAGAGCATGAAGCTCGCGGGACGCGGTGGCGAATTCTTGCGCGAGCGAGGCGCGGCCGAGGGGATCGACGTCCGGCTCATCGGCAAAATCGAGGTTGGCTTCCAGGTGTGCGAGCACATCGAGCAAGCGATCCCGGAGCGCTTCGATCGGCGAGGCGATGCCACCGGCAAGTTGAGCCAGCGCCGCGTCGAGCTGAGCGGGGGAGCTTGCCTCGATGACGCCCAGCACGGCCTCCGCCCGGGTCAGGTCGATCCGGCCCGAGACGAAGGCGCGGAGCGTGAATTCTCCCGGTTCGGCGAGGCGTGCTCCGCGTGCCAGACAGTCCGCGAGGATCTGTTCGAGAATCGGAGCACACCCGATGGTGTGGATCTCCGCCGTGGGCTCGCCCGTGTAGGTCTTCGTTCCCGGCCAGAGGATCAACGCGGCCGGCACCCTGGATCGAAGACCAGAGACGGTCAACCGGCCCTCGCGACGTTCAGCGCCGCGGCTCCAGGGGCGATCATCGCTCGGGTGGAAACCCTCGCGCGCGATCTCCAGCGCCCTGCTCCCAGACAATCGCACGATCCCGCGAACCGCCGGGCCGGGCGGGCTGGCGATGGCGGCGATCGTGTCGGCCGAGTCGAGGAGGATCACGAGATGGCGGATACGTCGAGGTTGAAGGCCATGAGGTGCGAGAAACACGCCCGATCCATCGAAGAATCGTCCAACGCTCCCGGCCCAGTCGGCTCGCTCACCGTCTCTTGCCGGGCTTCGGTCGGGGCTTCCCGCCCCTATCGGCGTCGCGATCGCGATCCTTGTCGGAGTTATTGCGGATGGTGCGGTCGTTGCTGGCCTCGGCGAGGAGCTTGTTCAAACGATCGCGGAACCCGCCCGGCTTGGGGGGATTACCACCGCCACCGCCGTTACCATTGCCATTCGGGCCGGGTCGGTTTCGGCCACCCTTGCCGTCACCAAGCTCCTCCTGAGGAGCGATTGGCTTGTTCTTGATCATCTTGGGGAGGAGCAGGCGCTCGCAGATGGCCCAGGTGCTACTCGTGATGAAGTAGATGCCGAGACCGGAGGGGACCTTGTAGAACATGAAGCTCATGAAGATCATCATGATCTTCATCATCTTCTGCGTCATCTCCTGGTCGGGAGTCGTCGCCGGCGGAGAGAACAGCTTCATCTGGACCAGCATCAAGCCCACGACCGCGAACGGCAGTAGATTGAAGTAGTTGCCCAGGATCGGCAGCTCGGTCGGAAACTGGAACAGCATGTCCGGCGCGGCGAGGTTGTCGATCCAGAGGAACCTTGCGTGCCGCAAGGCGACGCTGTTGTTCAGGGCCTGCCAGAGTCCGACGAAGATCGGCAACTGAATCAGACCGAGCAAACAGCCACCCAACGGGTTGACTTTATAGGTCTTGTAGAGCGCGAAGGTCTCGCGCGTCATGGCCTCCTTGTCGTCCTTGTACTTCTCCTTCAGCTCGGCCATCAGGGGCTGGAGATCCTGCATTCGCTTGGCCGAGATCGCCTGCTTGCGGCTCAAGGGGAAGAGCAGCAACCGGACGGTGATCGTGAGCAGGATGATCGCAATCCCGTAGTTGCCCCGCTGCCCGCCGAAGAGATGGGCGACGCTCGTGGTGAAGCTGTAGATCCGATCGAGCAACGGAGCGATCACGCCCTGAGCCAGCGTGGAGGCGTAAGGAATCGAGAACCAGCCGGACTTGCGGTAGGCGGCCAGATCCTCCGCGCCGAAGGGACGAAGGGCATCGGCGGTCTTCGGCCCCGCGAAGATTTTGAACGACTGGGAAACGCGATGGTTCGGGCCAACCTCGACATCCTTCGACGTCAGGGCGACCGAGATGTCGGATTTCTGCTTGTCCTTGGGATCGACCCGGACGACGGTTGCCATCGTTTCGGCATCAACCCGAGACTTGTCGGTCGTCGGGGGCGGGTCGGGAGCGAAGAAGACGGCGAAGTACTGATTCTCGACGCCGGCGTACTTGATCGGGAGGGTCTGGAAAATCTCCGGCGCGTCCTGCTCTTGCTTCTTCACGACGTCCGTCGCCAGCCGCGTCTCGACCTGCGTGGTCGCTCCCTTGGCAAGGCCGAAGAAGACCTCGCGGAACATGCTGGTGTACCACTCGCCTTCGACGGGCAGGCCATGCGGACCGTTCAGGCGGTAAATCAGCTTGCGAGCCTTGGGGCTTTCGAACCCGAGGCTCAACTCCAGGCCGTCAGAACCCTTCCGCAGCCGAAAGGTCTTGGTAATCGTGACCGCGGGGTCGCCGACGGAGGAGCGGAACACCACCTCCTGGCCAATCTCGGCCTGGGTCTTCGGATCCAGGACGGGTCGGACGGTCCGTCCTTTCTCGTCCCGGACAACTTCCCAGCGTCGCGTGTCGAGCTTGAACTTCGCGCCCGAGTCCTCGGCCCCGGGGGCGGCGTCCCTGAGCGAGATGATATTCAAGGCAAACGAGGCGGGGGCGGCGGGATCGGGCTGCACCAGCCGTAAGGGCTTGCGATCTTTCTTGTTGCGGTCTCGCTCGGCCTCGTGCCGGGCCAGCTCGATCATGTCCACGCCCGCACCGGGCTGCGCGAGCTGGACGCGGAGCAGATAGCCCGCCTTGTCGGCCAGGCTGCCCAGGACGAGGTCGTCCGGAGGGACGATCGGGACCTCGGGCGCGGCGGGGGCGGCCAGAACGGGAGCGCCCTTGGGGGCGGCGCCGGCCGGGCCGTCTTTCGCGGGGTCTGCGGCGGGATCCTGGACGTGCTCGACAACCGCGGGCTTGGGCTTCACCTTGGGGAAGAACCCCAGGCGATCCATGATGAAATTGGCACTCCAGATCCAGACCAGGCAGGCCGAGACCAAGAGGATGATGCGCTTCGTGTCTTTGCTCATCGGAAGGGACGGCTCAAGGGGTAGATCGTGCGATGGGATTGAGCGAGACGCGATGGCGTGCTCGCTCAGCGCCCCTGGCGAAGACGGTCGCCGAGGAAAGGCTCCAGCTCGGACACGGCGTAAATCTTCTTGATCGTCGTCTCGAAATCGTAGGGGAGTCGACGAAACCTCACCGTGATTGGCCCGGCCGAGGGGGGCGGCTCGTCATTGACATTATAGACAACGGTCTCGATGGCCCCTTTATGTTCCACGTGGCCGTCTTCCAGGATCACGTAACAGGCCCGGGGATCGCCGTCGCGCGGCTGCCCCACCGAGCCGACGTTGATCATGAGCTTGCCCTCGCCCAGGGTGTATTCGTGGTCGATTTCCTCGGGCGAGAAGAACTGATAGCTCTCCGTGAACACGCCGGGGACGTGGGTGTGTCCCTGGAAGCAGTATTTCTCGACGAGCTGGAACAGCCGTTCCATCTTCCGCTGGTTGTAGATGTCCTCGGGGAAGATATACTCGGAGAGCGGATTTCGCGGCGAGCCGTGGACGAAAAGGAATTGGTGGAATCGATGCGTGCGTGGCAGCTCACCGAGGAACTCCCAGCGCTTCTCGTTGTTGTCCCGGTCGGTGGGGCTTTCGAGCTGCTCGCGGGTCCAGAAGATGGCACGCTCGGCGCCGATGTTGAATCCATCGGGGTCGAAAAGGGCCCCTTGGTCGTGGTTGCCCAGGAGGGAGACGGCGCAGTGCTCCATCACCCGGTCGATACATTCTCGGGGATTGGGGCCGTACCCGATGATATCACCGAGGCAGAAGATCTCGGTGATTCCCTGGGCCTTGATGTCGTCCAGGACGACTTCGAGCGCCTCGAGGTTCCCGTGGATATCGCTAATCAAGGCGCGACGCACCTGGGAGACCTCCGGGCGGTAGGGAGCAAGCGGCGAGGGGCGGCGCGGGATGGGTACGGGCCATGACACGGCCAATAGCCAACGCTAATGTAATTCGCGATCGCGCCAGGGGTCAAGTCCAAGCCTACGTGTGTCTTCGCTTCCCACCATCCAACGGACACCCTGAGTGAACCTCCTCGCCCTCGACACCTCCACACTTTGCGCCGCCGTCGCCCTGGAACGTGGCGACGGCGAACGGTTCGTCGCTCCGGTCGATGCCAGCCGTCGCCACGGCCGCGAACTCCTGCCCGCGATCCGCGGCCTGCTGCGGGACGCGGGAATTCGGCCGGGCGAGCTCGGGGCCATCGGCGTGGGCCTTGGCCCTGGGTCGTACACCGGGCTTCGGGTCGGTGTCACCGCCGCGAAGACCCTGGCCTACGCCACGGGAGCCAGGCTGGTGGGGCTCGACAGCCTCGAATTCTTCGCGAGATCGGCCCCGATCGAGGCCCTCCGGGTCGCGGCCATTTCCGATGCCCAGCGCGGGGATCTTCACGTCGGCGATTTCGCAAGGATCGAAGCGGGCTCCCCCCTGCTCCGCTCCGGGCCGACGCGTATCGAGTCGCTCGAAGTCCTGGCGACCTCGTGGGTTCCGCCCCTCGTCGTGGTCGGACCGGGGGTCGCGCGGTGGGATTCCCCCTGGCCGGCCGGCGTGGAGCCGATCGACCGGCACGATCCGGACCCTCGACTCTTGCTCGACCTCCTGAAAGACGCCGTCGCCGCGAACCGCCGCGATGACCCGTGGTTCCTGGAGCCGATCTACGTCCGCCGAAGTGCGGCCGAGGACCAGTGGGAGTCGAAGAAGAGCCGATGAGCGACCAGACCCGGACGAAAACCGCCTACGACCTTCAGTGGAACCGGTTTCGCATCCTCCGTCCCGAAGAGGATCGCGCGACGTTTCGGAACCGGACCGGACTGGACCCGGCCTCGCTCGCCGGTGCCCGCGTGCTCGATGGCGGCTGCGGCATGGGCCGATACCTGCGAGTCGCCGCAGAGGCCGCTATGGCCCACGTGGTCGGGATGGACCTGAGCGGAGCCGTGCATGCGGCTCGTGATCTCACCCGGGATCGGCCGAACGTCTCGACTGTGCGGGGCGACCTGCTCCGCCCTCCGTTCCAGTTGGGATCATTCGACCACGTCTACTCGCTCGGGGTGCTGGACCACACGCCCGATCCTCGCGCGGCGTTCCTGGCCCTGGCGCGGCTGTTGAAGCCGGGCGGACGCATCGTGATCTGGGTGTATCCCCGGGAGCGTCGGGCGCTGGAGGCCATCATGAACATGCACCGCGCCGTCTCCTCGCGGCTGCCCCTGGGCGTCCTGATGACCCTGAGCCGCATGATGGCGCCGGTCGGCGGCTGGAAGCGGAGAATGATGCACAGCCGGAGCCGCATCGTGGCCCGTGCGGGCGTGGCCCTGAACCTCATGACGATCGGCGTCTCCATGCATCCGGACCCCGAGGTTCGGGTCTGCGACACCCTGGACTGGTACGCGCCGAAGTACCTCTCCCGCCATTCTTTCGAGGAAGTCTCGGGCTGGTTCGCCCAGGCCGGACTGGTGGATGTGGTCGATCTGTCGAAGCAACAGAGCTTCTACCACGCCGGGCAAGGCAACGGCGTGAACGTGGCCGGTCGACGTCCCGGTTGAGGGGAGATCGATGAATCGTCGCAGACGCTCGGCCGACCCAGCCTGGTTCCGGTGTAATTAAAATCCCCCGGGAGGAATCGAAACTCCTCCCCCGGCGTGTCTGGTCGCGCCGTCGATCGAGAATCGAGACCTCGGCCACCGAGAATATCATCGCGAGGAGCCCGGAATTTGATCGCACGATCCCCCGGCTCGAATCTCGAATCTCCGATGGCACACTCCGCATCGCCGGCCAATTGGACCATGCTTCCGGGAACGCCCATTGAGCGTGATCTGGCTCCGAATCGCCGTCGCCTCGATTGATCGTCCTTGATCGGCGTGGGGCGGACTCGTAGACTTACGCCCGAGCCGGTCAATGGCCCCGGCCCGTACGATGTGATGACCGGGAGCCTGACCCCATGGCCGAGTCCGAGACCTATCCGGACCACAATCCGCTTCGAGCCTTCTTGCCCCGCACGCGGGTCCCCGATCCGTGCGCCGTGGTGCTTTTCGGGGCGACCGGCGACCTGACGCATCGGAAGCTTGCCCCGGCGCTCTATCGACTCGCCCTTGAGGGTCAGTTGCCGTCCGAGTACGCGATCGTCGGGTTTGCGCGTCGCGACTGGTCGGACGATGTGTTTCGCGAGGAGTTGAAGAAAACGCTCGCCAAGGAGGGCGGACCGGAGTTCGAGAAAGCGTGGCCCCAGTTCGCCGCGCACATCGCGTTCAGCTCCGGCGAGTTTCACGAGCTGGACGCGTACAAGAAACTCAAGGTCAAGCTCGAAGAACTCGACGTGACGCACGGGACGCGCGGGAACTATCTGTTCTACCTGGCCGTCGCGCCCGAATTCTTCGGGATGATCGTCGATAACCTCAGCGCCGCGGGATTGATCCACCCGGCTCACCAGGATGGGCCGTGGAGCCGCGTGGTGATTGAGAAACCGTTCGGTCACGACCTCAAGAGCGCCCGGGCGCTGAGCCGGGAGCTGGCCAAGTCGCTGGACGAATCGCAGACCTACCGCATCGACCATTATCTCGGCAAGGAGACCGTCCAGAACATCCTGGCCCTCCGGTTCGCGAACGCGATCTACGAGCCGATCTGGAACCGGGATCACGTCGAATCGGTCCAGATCACGGTGGCCGAGGAAGTGGGGATGTCCGGGGGCCGCGGCGCCTATTACGACACGGCCGGCGCGATCCGCGACATGGTCCAGAATCACATGATGCAACTGCTCTGCCTCGTCGCGATGGAGCCGCCGGTCAACCTTTCGGCCGATGCCGTGCGGAACGAAAAGGTCAAGGTTCTTCAGGCCCTGCCGGAGTGGTCGCCGGAAGATGTGGCCCGGAATACCGTCATGGCCCAGTACACGGCCGGCTCGATCGGGGGTGCGGAGGTTCCCGGCTACCTGCAGGAAAAAGGCGTGAAGCCCAACTCGCGAACCTGCCCCTACGTCGCCCTCCGGCTGACCCTGGACAACTGGCGTTGGGCCGGGGTCCCGTTCTACCTCCGCACCGGCAAGAGGCTGCCGAAGCGTGCCACCGAGATCGCCATCCAGTTCCGCAAGCCCCCAACGGCGCTCTTCGAGGCCGAGGCCGAGCAAGCGAACCTGCTCGTGCTGCGCATCCAGCCCAACGAGGGCGCGAGCCTCGCCTTCCAGGCCAAGATCCCGGGCTCCCGGCGGCGTTTGCAGCAGGTCCGCATGGATTTTCGATACGGCACGTCGTTCGCCTCGCCCCCGCCAGAGGCCTACGAACGGCTCCTGCTCGATACGATGCTCGGCGACCCGACGCTGTTCACCCGAACCGACGAAGTGGACAGCGCCTGGCGGTTCATCACGCAGATCATCGACGCGTGGGACGCCTCCCCCACCCCGCCCGAGACCTATCCCGCCGGATCGTGGGGGCCTGAAGCGGCCGATGCCCTTCTGGCCAGAGACGGGGCGAAGTGGCGGCGTCTCTGATACGACCCACGGCTTGCATGACAGCGGAGTTCCTTCGGATGGCCGACACAACCACAACCGATGCCTTTCTGTCCGGCCAGGGTATCCCCGTCGATCTCACGAAGATCGAGACGGCCCTGGCCGCTCTGTGGGGGCCGGCCGCAGAACGGGAAGGTGGGCCGGACCTCGAACACCCGTCCGTGACGCGGGTCACGCTCGCGAACCTTCTCGTCATGGATCTCGGGGAGACGCCGCCGAAGACCGACGACGTCCTGGATACGGTCGTCGCGCGCTATCCCTGCCGCGCCATCGTGGTCCGTCGCGACGATTCCCTCGGTCGGAAGGTCTCGGCCGAGATCTCGGCACTCTGCCATCTCCCCGCGCCGGGAATGCCGCAGGTGTGCAGCGAGCGGATTCTGTTGAAGGCCGGACGCGAGGGGTTCGACCTCATCCCCGGCGCCGTACGCCCTTTGCTCGAAGCCGACCTGCCGCTGGTTCTCTGGTGGATGGGCGACCCGCGCGTGGCGTTGCCTCTCTTCCGGGAACTGTCGGGCGAGGCCAATCGTGCCGTGCTCGACCTGCCGGACCCGTCGGACGACCCCGAGGAGGTCCTGGCCGCGCTTGATCTTTCCGTGAATCCGTTCGGCCGCGACCTCGCCTGGTTCGGAATCACCCGCTGGCGGGAGTTGACGGCACAGTTCTTCGACCCGGTCGGAGAGGAGTCGATCCTGGACGGAATCCGCTCCGTTACCATCGTGGCCGAGGCGGCAAGGGCGGGGTCGCCCCCTCGCGTCTCCGCCTGGTTCGCAGCGTGGTTGGCCGGGCAGTTGGGTTGGACGCCCAAGTCCATCGTGAAGGTCGCACCCGTGAAGGCGGTGGCGACGTTCGTGGGAGCACGCGGCGAGATCACGGTGACGATCTTGACCGAACCGGAGGCCGGCGCCGTTCCGGCCTACTTATCGAGCGTCTCGATCACCGCGACCAACCGCGAGGGGAGCGACACGAGCTTCCATCTCGTCCGCCTGGTCGATCAGGTGAGCGTCGAGGTGAGCTGTCCCGGTCATTGCCAGCTCCCCCGCATGGTCCAGGCTGCCGAGTTCACGGTGCCCGACCGTGTGTCGGCGGCCCTGGAATCGGCGCGGGAGGACCCTCCTTATCGGAAGGCGTTGCCGAACATGATCTGGCTGCTGTTCGGGGGAGCCCCGTCCTGATCGGGCCAGCAATCGCGGGGGCTGACGGCAATCACGCGGCTCTTGACTTTGTCGTGCCCGGCGCGGAAACCATCGCGCCACGCTCAGGTCTCCAGGAGTGGCACGAACCGTCGCAGTCGGGCCGACAACGCGTCCGCAACAGCCTCGGGCTCGGGGAACACGCCGAGAGGGCCGCGTCGCAGGGAGAACGAGACGGCCTCCTGTCCGAGGTTGACGCGCAGGACGCCGAGCGGGACGGCTCTTGCCCGCGAGACAGGGTCGAGTATCCGGGCCAGAATCGCGTCATCCTCGGGTCCGATCGGCTCCGGGGTCGTGACCACGGCCGTCATGCCCAAGGTCAGGCCCCGCCCCCTCCGGATTGGCGGGAATCTGGTATTCACGACCCGCGCGAGCCGTTCGATGAGCTTTCGATACCCGTCCCCGACCATCCCCACGTCAATCGGCTGGCGGCATACGGCCACCACGCTCAGTCCTCGGCCGACGATCGGCAGGGCCGAGAGGCGAACGGGCCGGACGTAATATCGCAGAACATCGAGCGGACGATCGCGGGATTCGTCCCCGTCCTCGCTCCTGGCGCCGAGGGGTGAGAGGACGGAATCGAGCAGCTCGAACAGGTCTTCCTCGATCATGCGGGGCTTTCGTTCTGGGGAAGGCGTCGGGAACCTGGCGGCCGGGGCACCGGTCTCATAGGATAAGCGCTCGCCACACTTTCGCCACCATGGGTGATCCTCAATCTTCCCTCGCCAAAGGACTCGGCATGCGTGCCCTCCTCCGCCGGACCTGCGTTGCGATCGCTCTCCTCTGGCTCTCCGGGACCTCGTACGCGACCGCCCCAAGGCGATTGGTCATCAAGAATAGCGGGGCGGCGCTCGGGGAAACCCCGGTCGTGATAGGGCTCGAACAGCCGCTCGGTTCGGGAGTCTATAATCTCACATCCACGAAAGACGGGACCATCGTGCGGGCGGAGGTCTACGAGGACGCCGGTAAGCGCTATTTCGCCGCCGTATTCCCGTCGATCGCGGCCGGCGAGCAGACGTTTGACCTCTCGGGATCGATCAAGATCCAGGGCATTCCCGGCGTGAAGCTGACGGACGAGGCCGAGAATGTCGCCATCGAAATCTTTGAGAAGCCATTCACGGTCCACCACACCGATCTCGGCCCGAAACCGATCCTGTATCCCCTGATGGGTCCGACCGACGTCGCCATCACCCGCGATTTCCCGATGAAAACCGTCCTGGGAGAGGACACCGACCACCCCCATCAGCGCTCCTTCTGGTTCACCCACGGCAAGGTCAACGGCGTGGACTTCTGGAGCGAACTGCCCGGTCACGGCTCGATCAAACAGACGGCGAAATTAACGGTCAGGACGGGCTTTGTCGTCGGTACCCTGCGAACGGTCGACGATTGGCTGGGCCCGGATGGCACGAAGATCTGCGAGGACGAACGATGCCTTCGGGTCTTCGCTACCAAGGGCGCCCGCGTGTTCGATTACGACGTGACCATCAAGGCCTCGACCGGCCCCGTCACCTTCGGCGAGACCAAGGAGGGGATGTTCGGCCTGCGCCTCGCCTCGTCCATGGACGTGAAGCGCAAGATGGGCGGCAAGATCACAAATGCCGAGGGATTGACCGACCTGGCCGCCTGGGGCAAGCCCTCGGCGTGGGTCGATTATGTCGGCCCCGTCGGCGCGGAGACCCTGGGGGTGGCCATACTGAACCATCCGGACAGCTTCCGCTATCCGACGGGCTGGCACGTCCGCGATTATGGCCTGTTCGCGGCGAACCCCTTCGGCGGCAAGGATTTCGGCCTCAAAGAGTCGGGCAGCCACACCGTCCCTGCCGGCGAGTCGATCCGGTTTCGCTACCGGGTGATCCTCCATCGCGGGGATACCGAGTCGGCACGGCTGCCAGATGCCTTTGGGGGATACGCCAATGGCGTGCTCGTCGAGTTCAAATAGCGGTTCCTCCCGAGTGGCTTACTCGGGAAATCTCCGGCCGGGGCTGACGATGCCGTCGAGAGGCTGGTCGTGAGACTGGACGGGCACGGCCTCGACCCATTGTTCATCAAACGCCAGCGACCAGCGAGGCGTGTCCGGGCGAAGACGCGGTAGCAGCCGGTCGTAATGCCCGGCTCCGCGGCCGATTCTGTGACCACGATCGTCGTAGGCGACGCCCGGGACGAGGACCCAATCGATCAGCTCGGGCTCAACGCGTCGATTCGAGAGCCGTGGCTCCAAAATCCCGAGCGTCCCGGGCTCGAAGTCGGCGGTAGGATCCTCGATCGCGAACAATTCGAGACGCGTCTCGTCCCGTTTCACGCGCGGGCAGACGAGACGCTTGCCCTGCTCCAGCGCAGCGCGAAGCATCGGCAGGGTCTCGAATTCTTCCGGAAACGCCGAGACGTAAAGGAGGACGGTTTTCGCTTCCATGTAACCCGGCAAGGTCGCGAACGCCCTGAGCAGCGCGGCCTGCTGTCGCGCGCGGTCCGCCGGGCTCATGGCGAGAATCCGAGCGACGACTTCCTGTCGCAACGCCCGCTTGACCTGGCGAACGGTCATGATCGGTCGCCCCGTAAACGAGGACGGCCCGCTCTCGCCGAGGAAGGCGGAGCGGGCCGAAAGAACCTCCACCGCAATGCCGTCTGGAGCGACTTTGGGAACCCGCAGTTCAAGTGGGAGCCTGAGACCGTCTGGACGAATCCGAGCGGCCGAACTCGGCCCCCTACGGGTTTAACGTTGGTTCGCCAAAATGATCACTCCTACGCGAACATGGCAGAGGCTGACCGACCGAGATCGGACCCCTTCAGGATAGCCCCGGAACCCGTAGAATTCAAGCGAAACTGGCCGAATCGGACGGGTTGGCCATCGGACCCGCGCCGCCTTCACGAAGGCGGCGGACCTGGTCACGAATTCGCGCGGCCTCCTCGAAGTCCTCGGTGGCCACGGCCAGCTCCAGTTGCTGCTCCAGCCGCTCCACAGGGCCGACGGGTCGGTCCTGCTCGACCTGGGTACGCCAACCGAGGAGGAAGGTCAGCTCCTGGCAGTCCCCCTCGCCCTCTTCGTGCTCGTAGTCGCGAAGGAACGATCGGATACCGGCGATGCCTTCATCGATGTACTCAAGGGCCTCCCGGTGGGCGCCCCGTTCCATCGCTTCCAGTCCCAGGGCCCGGGCATGCATCATCGTGACGTAGGGGCGGTACTGGTCGAACTGGATCCGGTCGCGGGGCCGGGAGGCGTGTCGCACCACGAAGGCGAACAGTCGCAGGTTCCGGGCCGTGTCCCGGGCGACGAGGTCGTAGCGCTCCAGGTGGAACAACGCGATGTAGCGGTGATAGTACTGCACGCCTTCACGCATGAGTGCCGCGCACTGGGGAGGCGTGAGGCTGAAATCCTCTCCCTCCATGGCCATTTTGCGGGCCTGACTCTCCAGGACGTCGAGGAGCGATTCGCCCCCCTGCGGCGTCTTGCCGTCCGGACGGCCCGAGATCTCCATCTGGAGAAGGCCGAGATCGATCCGCATCTGGAGCTTTTCCCGGCCGTCGATTCCGGGGATGATCCGGACCTGCATCTCCTCCGGGTCGTGCTCCCATCCGGCCAGGATTGGTCCGATATCTTTGCTCACGAGTGGGCTCCAACACGTGGTTCGTTTTCCGTGCTCTGGACTCCTCTATCCCTTACATAAGAAGTCTAGTCGGCCAGGCCGACCGGGACAATGAGAGACGCCGCTCCCCCCGGCCCAGACGGAGACGGGAGGGGGCGGCGTCGTGGAATTTTTCAACTCGATCGACTCAAAGCTCGTTGCCGTCGTGGATCATCGGCTCAAGCTCTTTGGTGTTCCGCTCGACGGCCAGCACGATCGTTCGTTCCTCGACGCCGTCGGGGCTCGAAGCGACGGCCGGGATGATCTGCCGGGAGTCGGGCAGGCTGAACCGGACGGTGAAGGTGCCGTCAGGGCGGAGCTGCACGGGCTCACCTTGCAGGGTGACCTTCGCGTTGGGCTCGGTCGCGCCGTACACGATCAGCTCCGCATCGATCTCAAAGTGGAATCCCCGGCCCAGGAGCGGCAAGGCCCCGGTGCCGAGGCTCTGGAGCGACAGGCTGTGCATGGGGCGGCGCAGGACCTCCTCGAAGATCTCGCGAAGGTCGGTCGCCGGCCCGCTGCTGGAGCCCGAGCCGCCCGACTGATGATAGATCTTCTGGTAATGATCCTGAACACTGGACCAGTTCTCGTCCAGCACGTCGGAGGCACCCGCGCGGGGGGTATTGACCACGTTCGAGCGTGCCAGGACGAAGAACTTGCCCCGGCGCGAGAGGTAGCCGACATCCACCCGGAACGAGCGGGGCGGGGCATTCACATCGATGTACCAGTTGTTCACGCCGCCGTGGATTTCGATGTCTCGGACATGACGCTCGCTGGCGCTGGTGGTGTCCTCGCTGGAAACATCCATCAGTCGGAGGATCGGCTTGGCGGTGTGCCAGTCTTGCCCGAGCGCGGCCTGGGCCCGTCCGAGCGTCGCGCGGCTCAATTCCCAATACGCGTGGAGCCAGTACGGGTCGCGGATCATCGTGATGATCCGGTCCTTACCGCATCCGTGATCGAGGGACCGCTCTCGCCGGCTCGGCAAGGGAGCGAGCGTCCGGGGCGGGACGACAATGACGGGCTTCTTGGAGACCGTTGGGGCCGCCGCGGGTTTCGCGGGAGCCTTCGCGGCGATCTTGCCCTTATCCTTGCGGGCACCGGCCGGAGGCGGCGTGAGTGCCCGGATCAATTGATCCTTCCTCATGGCATGCCAGCCGGAAATACCTTGGTCCTTGGCCATCCGCGCCAGAACCTTCTTATTGCAGTCCTTGAG
Source organism: Planctomycetota bacterium (assembly GCA_028291545.1). Taxonomy (GTDB): domain Bacteria; phylum Planctomycetota; class Planctomycetia; order Isosphaerales; family Isosphaeraceae; genus JAQGHR01. Next base: position 70,905 of record JAQGHR010000164.1, read on the forward strand.
CGTTTCGACGGTCATGCGGGGCCACTCCGTCTCGATCCGCCAGCATCGCGAATCGATCGTGCAAGGAACGCGATGTTCATCCGTGAGTGGACCGATCCGGAAGACTCCTTGTCTTCCGGACTACGAGAGCCGGTTCCCTTCACCGGCGAGGCCGTCCACGACACGCTTCCGAGGTGATGCCGCGAGCGGGAGGGCCGATCCGGGAAACATCAAGGGCGGCCACCCTGCCTTCATCGTGTGAAGGAAAGACGCCGCCCCACAATCGTTCCCATTGTCCCCGAGCCCACGGCAGTTCGCATCGCTCGACCCCGCACTAGCACGACCGGGCATCCCAGGACGCACTAACCAGCTTGAATACAAATACCAAACCCCCCGGACGGTGTCAACCCTCAATCGACCATCAATTGTTCGCCATCGGACAATTCACGCGACTCGTAACACCATGATCGCATTGCCGCTGCGGGTCGGCCGAGGGCGGCGGATTCATGTCTTTGCTACTCGGCGAATTCATGTGTGTGCCACTCATCCGTCCGACTTTGTGAAAAATTTCTCGAATAGGTGGAGTGGGGTGTTGACAACCCCCTCCGGCGAGCGATAAAACTCATTTCTCAAAGAGACGGGGGTTCGTGCGACGCCCGCCGAAGGCCGGATCGCCTCCGGTCGAACTGGCTCGGAAGTAGACTCGCTTGGTCAATCGCCCCGAGCCCCGCGACTCCATGTCTCAGGGACTGCTCTGGGCCTCCCGGATTACGACCGTGGGGCTGGAGTTCGCCCTGCCTCCTCTCGCGGGGATGTGGCTCGATCGGAAATGGCCGCTCGGTCCGCTCGGCGTGATCGCGGGCGCCATCCTCGGGTTTATCCTCGGGATGATCCACCTGCTGAGCATCTCCCGGGACGAGTCCGGCGGCAAGAAGTTGGGCTGACGGCATCTCCCCCTCGCCTCGAACCCTGACGATCCCGGACGGCATTCCTCATGGCCCAAGGACATAGCAGCAATCCCCTCTCGCACGTGGTCGATCACAATACCCTGGAGCTTCCGGGATTGCCTGAGATCGACCTGCCGAACATTTTCGGCTTCCAGATCACCCGCTTCATGGTGATGGAAGTCGTGGCGGCGTTGCTCGTGATCCTAGTGATCGTCCCGTTCGCCCGTCATGTGGCCAAGCGGCCCGTGACTCGCGGCCGGCTGATGAATATTTTCGAGGTATTCATCCTGTTCATTCGGGACGGGATCGCCCGACCGGCGATCGACGCCGGGCACGACGATCATGGGGACGACCACGGACACGGGAAGCACAAGCATATCCCGGAGCACCACGACCCTCTGGGCGACGAGGGCGGCTTGCTCGGCGCCGGGCCCGGCACATCCCACGCGCCCGGTCACTCGGGGCGCGATTCGGACGTCTTCATGCCGTTCCTGTGGACCATGTTCTTCTTCATCCTGTTCTGCAATTTGCTCGGGATGATCCCCGGCGGCGCGTCCGCGACCGGCAACATCAACGTGACCGTCATGCTGGCCGCCCTGACGCTGATCACGGTCTTCATCTCCGGCATGCGGGCCATGGGTGTGGCCGGCTTCTGGGTGAGCATCGTCCCCAAGATGGACGTGCCCATCTGGCTCAAGCCGATGCTGTGGGGCCTGATGTTCGTGATCGAGGTGATGGGCCTGTTCATCCGCCACATCGTGCTCTCGGTCCGCCTCTTCGCGAACATGCTGGCCGGCCATATTGTGCTGGCGGTCATCCTCGGTTTCGTGGCCCAGGCGGTGGGGATGATGACGTTCCTCGTGACTCCCGCGAGCATCCTCGGGAGCGTCGCTCTCAGCCTCCTCGAACTGTTCGTTGCGTTCTTGCAAGCTTACATTTTTACGTTTCTCGCCGCGCTCTTCATCGGCTCCGCGGCGCATCCGCACTGAGCCGAGTTGAGTCGCGATCGTCTCGCGGCTTTTTCGACAGTTTCGCGGGACGATCCCACGTCCCGACATCCCCCGTGCCCCGGCTGGGGCGAGTTCAGGAGTTGACCGTCCGATGAAATTCGTCAAGAGTGCCGCCCTGTTGCTCGGGTTGTTCTTCGCGGCCGTCGCCCCGGCTTCGGCCCAGGATTACGTGCCCAAGGACGTCAGCGAGGCCGCCGAGATCGCTTACGCGAAGTCGCCCAAGGCCGCCTTCTCGGACACCCGCGGCATCGCCGCCGGCCTGGTCATCATCGGTGCGGCCATGGGGATCGGCATGCTGGCCAAGGCGGCCGTCGAGAGCATGGCCCGCCAGCCCGAGGTGGCCGGCCAGATCAACACCTCCATGATCATCGCGGCGGCCCTCATCGAGGGTGTCACGTTCTTCGCGCTCATCATCGTCTTCCTCCTCAGGGCGTACTGACCGCCGACGTTGCAATCGGCCCCACGGGGGAGGCTGGCGACGCGGGCTCGGCCCGTCCTCGCCGGCTTCTCCTCACAGACACTCCAAGGACCCCTTTCATGACCCGGCCCTCGATCCTCAGCCTCGGGCTCCTTGCCCTGGCCCTGGCCGTCCTCCCGGCCCGGCTTGCCCGGGCGGACGAGGGGAAGCCACAAACGAAGTCGGGCTCCGCTCGCGAGGAGGCCGCGGCCCCTCACGACATCGCCGGCGTGATCGCCGACGAAGCCCATGGTAAGACCCCCCACGACGCCGCCGGACATGCCGAGCCAAACATCCTGGAATTCAAGCCATCGCTGATGGTCTCGACGGTGATCGTCTTCCTTGTCCTCCTCGCCGTCCTCTGGAAGTTCGCCTGGGGGCCCCTCTCGGAGGCCCTGGCGGAGCGAGAGAGGAAGCAGGAGGAGACGCTTCAGCATGCCGAGGAGGCGAGGTCCGAAAGCGCGCGGCTGCTCGCCGAGCACAAGAAGCAGATGGACACCGCCGCCGAACAGGTGCGGCAGATGCTCGAGGAGGCACGCCGGCACGCCGATGAGCTCGCTCAGCGGATCGCCCTGGAGGCTCAAGCCGCCGCCGAGGAGACTCGCGAACGGGCCGAGCGCGAAATCGGCACGGCCAAGAACCAGGCCCTCTCCGAGATCTGGTCCAAGACCGCCGACCTGGCCGTCTCGGTCGCGAGCAAGGTGCTCTCGAAAGAGATGAGCCACGACGACCATCGCCGCCTGGTTGACGCGGCCGTCGGGGAACTGCCCGCCGGCGCCAACGGTCACGGGGGTTACCGGGTATGAGCCGCACCGAGCCGGACGTCTCCGGGACCGTCTACGATGAAGAGATCGCCCATGTTGCGAGGGCCTACGCTCAGGCACTCGTGAATGTCGCGGAGAAGACCGGCGAGGTCGAGGATGTCGTCGGCGAGCTCGAGGAGTTCGAGCGCGACATCCTCCGGACCAACCCCAGGTTCGCGGAGTTGCTCGCGTCGTCCTCGGTCCCCCCTGAGGATAAGGACCGGATCATCAACGAGGCGTTTGGAGGCCGCGCGCTGCCGACCCTCGTGCAATTCCTCAAGGTCCTGAACCACCACGGCCGGCTCGGGCTGCTCGTCCCGGTCGCCCGGGAAGCCCGTGCCCTGTGGGACAAGAAGCAAAACCGTCGCCCGGTCGCGGTCCGCTCGGCCATCGAGCTGGATGAGGGGCAGAAAGCCGCCCTCCGCGACAAGGTTGCGGCCATGATCGCCGCGACCCCGATCCTCTCGTATACGGTCGATCCCTCGCTCATCGGCGGCCTCGTGCTCCAGGTGGGCGATGATCTTTACGACACCTCGCTCAAGACCAAGCTCGACCAGATGCGCCGAAGGCTCGTCGAGGGCAAAGCCCGAGAAATGGCCAGCAGCACGAACCTCATCGATTAAGGCAGATCACCCGCGGCGACGCGGAGGGTCACGTCTTCGAGCCTCCCACAGAGGATGATATGAAATTCCGAGCCGACGAGATCACGTCCGTCCTTCAGCGCGAGATCGAGCAGTTCCAGTCCGAGGTCGTCCGGTCGGAGGTCGGCCGGGTCCTGGAGGTCGGCGACGGCATCGCCCGTGTCCACGGCCTGTCGGGCGTCATGACGGGCGAGATGGTCAGCTTCCCCAACGGTGCGAAGGGCCTGGCCTTCAACCTGGAAGAGTCATCCGTCGGCGTGATCATCCTCGGCGATTTCACCCAGATTCACGAAGGGGAGACCGTCACCGCGACCGGCCAGCTCCTGCGGGTGCCGGTCGGTGAGGCCATGGTCGGCCGCGTGGTGAACCCTCTGGGCGAGCCAATCGACAATCAAGGTCCGATCGTCACCCCGCATAGCCGCCTGGTCGAGTCCACCGCGCCCGGGATCGCCGGCCGGCAACCGGTCGATGAGCCGCTCCAGACCGGGATCAAGGCCATCGACGCCATGACGCCGATCGGCCGCGGTCAGCGCCAGCTCATCATCGGCGACCGCAAGACCGGCAAGACGGCCATCGCCGTCGATGCCATCCTGAACCAGAAGGGACAGGGTGTCATCTGCGTGTACGTGGCGGTGGCCCAGAAGGAATCGACCACCGCCGCGATCGTCGAGATCTTCCGCAAGCACGGTGCGATGGATTATACCATCGTCGTGGCGGCCGGTGCGAGCGACCCGGCGTCGTTGCAGTACCTCGCCCCCTACGTCGGCACGGCGATGGCCGAGTACTTCATGTACGAGAAGGGTGGCGCGACGCTCTGCGTGTACGACGACCTTTCCAAGCAGGCCGTCGCCTATCGCGAGCTCTCGTTGCTCCTTCGTCGTCCGCCCGGTCGCGAGGCCTATCCCGGCGACGTGTTCTACGCGCATTCTCGCCTGCTGGAGCGGTCGGCGAAGCTGGCGAACAAGTACGTGATCGTCCCCGAGCACGCGCCGGTCGACAAGGAAGAAGTGACCGAGTCCTGGGGTGTCAATGGCAAGGTCTACCTGGGCGTCCCGGGCGAGGAAGAGGCCAAGCACGACCTGAAGGCGAATTATCCGACCGGGCATAAGATCGTCAAGACGACCAGGTCGGGTGGCTCGCTCACGGCCCTGCCGTTGATCGAGACGCTGGAAGGCGAGGTGTCGGCCTATATCCCGACGAACGTGATTTCGATCACCGACGGGCAGATCTACCTCCAGCCCGACCTGTTCTTCGCGGGTGTTCGCCCGGCCGTTGACGTCGGCATCAGCGTCTCTCGCGTGGGTGGCAAGGCCCAGACGCCCGCGATGAAGAAGGTCGCCGGTGGGCTCCGCCTCGACCTCGCCGCGTTCCGCGAGCTGGAGGCGTTCGCTCAGCTCGGCACCGAGCTCGACAAGGCCACCCAGCAGCAGCTCGACCGCGGCTATCGCATGGTCGAACTACTGAAGCAGCCGCAATACCGCCCGCTGCACGTCGCCGACCAGGTCATGAGCCTGTACGCCGGCACCGAGGGCTACCTCGACGATGTGCCGAGGAATCAGGTCCAGCGGTTCGAGGCCGAGTTCCTCCGCTTCATGCGTGACGAGAAGTCGGCGATCCGCGATCAGCTAGTTAAAGAGAAGAAGATGACCGACCCGATCGTCGCCGGGCTGAAGGCCGCACTGACCGAGTTCAAATCGCGTTTCCGTGCGGCCCAGAAAGTCGCGTCGCCCGCCCTGGCTGGCGCCGGGGCCTGAGTGAGGTCGTGCCGAAGCCCGGAGAGTCCGGGGCCCGACGGGTCCCCGGTCCCCCGGCGTCGGCCGACGGCCATCCGCAGCATTCTCATCCGAGACCGCTCTAACCGAGATCATCGATGGCCAAAGCCCGCGCGATCATCAAGCGCCGCAAGTCGGTGCAGAATATCCGCAAGATCACCCGGACGATGGAGCTCATCGCCACCGCTCGCTTCAAGAAGGCGTTCGACCGCGCCACTGAGGCCGAAGCGTATACGCGCAAGATCGCCGAGATCGTCGCGGACCTCGGCGCGACAGGGGCGTCGATTTCCCATCCGTTGCTCGCCGTTCGCGAACCGGTGAAGACCGAACGGATGCTGATCCTGACGAGCAACCGCGGCCTGGCCGGCGGCTATAACGGAAACGTCCTCCGCGCGGCGACCCTGGCGTATCAGTCGGCCGCGACCGACGGGATCAACGTCACGTTCGACATCGTCGGCAAGCGCGGGATCACCTACGCCAAGTTCCGCGGGCTGAAGCCCGAGTCGACCTACACCACGTTTGAGGATCGCCCGCAGTTCGCCGAAGTCGAAGTCCTGGCCAATCAGTACATCCAGCTGTACACCTCGGGGCAGATCGACCGGTTGGAGGTCGCGTATACGCGGTTCATCTCCAGCTCTCGCCAGGAGGCCACGGTCCAGACGCTCCTGCCGATGACGGCCTCCCAGGTGGGTGAATCCACGGCTCGGCATCGAACCGGCACCGCGACAAAGGAAACCCCCACGCGTCACGGCGAGCGGGTGCCGTACGAATTCTTGCCCGACGCCGAGAGCATCCTCGAAGAGATCGTCCCCGTCTCGTTCAAGGTCCGCCTCTTCAAGTGCTTCCTCGACGCGGCCGTATCCGAGCAAATCTCCCGGATGGTCGCCATGCGAGGCGCGACCGAGAACGCCGACGAGATGGTCAAGTCCCTCACCATGCTCTACAACCGCGCCCGACAGGCACAGATCACCCGCGAGCTGGCCGAGATCATCGGCGGGGCCGCGGCGTTGAAGTGATGTAGATTCGATCCGCAGATGACGCGGACCGACACAGACAAGGGAAATTCAGCAAGATTTTTTTCCAATTCGAATTCATCTGCGACCACCTGCCTCACCTGCGGATGAATTCTTCCGGAGCATCCCGATGGCTACCGCAACAGCGACCGGCAAAATCGCCCAGGTGATCGGCTCGACCTTCGACGCCGAGTTCGACGAGGGGCACCTGCCCGAAATCTACAACGCCTTGACCATCGACGCCGAGCAGAAGGGCGTCACGATCCACCTCACGGGCGAGGTCCAGCAGCATCTCGGCGGCAACCGCGTCCGTTGCGTGGCCCTGGGTTCGACCGATGGCCTGGTGCGCGGCATGGAGGTCGTCGACACGGGCGGGCCGGTCCATGTCCCCGTCGGCAAGGAGACCCTCGGCCGCGTGTTCAATCTCCTCGGCCAGCCAATTGACGGTCGCGGCCCCGTCGCGGCCACCGAGTTCTGGCCGATCCACCGCGACCCGCCCCCGTTCGATCAGCTCTCGCCCAAGACGGAAGTCTTCGAGACCGGCATCAAGGTCGTCGACCTGCTCACACCGTTCGTCCGTGGCGGCAAGATTGGCCTCTTCGGTGGCGCCGGACTCGGCAAGACCGTGATCTTGACCGAGCTGATCGCCCGCATCGCCAAGGTTCACAGCGGCTTCTCGGTGTTCGCGGGCGTCGGCGAGCGTACCCGAGAGGGCAACGACCTCTGGCTCGAAATGCAGGAGACGAAGATCGGCTCCACGGGCAAGTCGGTCATCGACTCGACCGTCATGTTCTTCGGCCAGATGAACGAGCCTCCCGGCGCACGTCTCCGCGTCGCGCTCTCGGCACTGACCAACGCCGAGTGGTTCCGCGACTCGACCGGGGCCGACACTCACCTGTACAACGACAACATCTTCCGCTTCAGCCAGGCGGGCTCGGAAGTCTCGGCACTGCTGGGCCGCATGCCGTCCAACGTCGGTTATCAGCCCACTCTGGCGACCGAAATGGGTGCGCTGCAAGAGCGGATCACCTCGACCAACAAGGGTGCCGTCACCTCGGTGCAGGCCGTCTACGTCCCGGCCGACGACCTGACGGACCCGGCCCCGGCGACGACCTTCGGGTTCCTCGACGCCTTCATCGTGCTCTCGCGGGCCATCTCCGAGAAGGGGATCTATCCGGCGGTCGACCCGCTCGGTTCGTCGTCCCGAATTCTCGACCCGCAGTACGTCGGCCAGGAGCACTACGACGTCGCCCGCCGGGTCCAGACGATCCTCCAGCGATACAAGGAACTGCGCGACATCATCGCGATCCTCGGCATCGACGAGCTGTCCGAAGACGACAAGCAGCTCGTCGAGCGAGCCCGGCGAATCGAGGTCTTCCTCTCGCAGCCGTTCTTCGTGGCCGAAGTTTTCACGGGCAAGGAAGGTCAGTACACGACCTTGCCGGAAACGATCCGCTCGTTCCGTGAGATCTGCGACGGCAAGTGGGATCACCTGCCGGTCGGCTCCTTCCGCTACGTCGGCGTGGTCGAGCAGGCCGAGGAACAAGCGAAGAAGATGGCCAGATAAGTCATTTTGCGGGGCGTGCGCGACGCGCACGCCCCGCCGGGAGCATGTCCGATGTCCACCGTCTCCGACCGCCTCCAGTGCGTGGTCGTCACCCCCGAGCGGACGCTGTTTGATCAGCCGGTCGATTTCGTCGCCCTGCCCTTGTACGACGGCGAGCTCGGCGTTGCGCCCGGCCGTGCGCCCTTGATCGGCCGGCTGGGTTTCGGCGAGATGCGCACCAACGTCGGGGGCGTGACGCATCGCTACTTCCTCGATGGCGGGTTCGCCCAGGTCCGCGAGAATGTCGTGACCGTCCTCACCAATCGAGCCATCCCGGCCGAACAGATCGACCCGGCCGCCGCCGCCGCCGAGCTCGAACGCGCCAAGGCCCAACCCGCCCCGACCGAGGCGGAGCAGGCCGCCAAGATGAGAGCCGTGGAGCGTGCGCGTGCCCAGGTTCACATTGCCTCAAAACGAGGTTGATCAAGCGATTTCTCCCCGGAGGCCATCCGGGGGGTAAGCGTCTCGAAAGTAGGTGGGAAATTCCGTACAACAGGGGCCACTGATGGGAACGGCGGATTTCACCACCCGACTTCTCGAGGCGGCCCCCGATGCGTACCCCTCGCCCCGGACTCACCC
>JAQGHR010000143.1 GCA_028291545.1 Planctomycetota bacterium
TTGCGGGCGTTCCTGCGGCTGGAATGGCATTTCTTCACCACGGGGGTCAGTTGTTACGAGGCCAAGAAGCAGATCGTCCGGGATGCTGTGAGGAACTATCTATTGAAACCCCTCTATGCGATCCCAGGGCTTTCAATCGCTTAACTCCTAGTTAAATGTAAAATATGAAGACCTATGGTATAAAGAGGAATGCCGAAGGATTGAGTTGACTTCCTCGCGAGGGTCTGGCTTCATAGAGATGGCAGGATTTTGCATGGCTGCGGAAGGCACCGGAGCGGTTCCGCTCCTGCCCACTTGATCGCAGAAGTGATGACTGTGGCGATCGCAACCAGCCCTTAGGGACGGTCGTCCGGTCGAACTTCGCTGTTTGGCTGTGCCGGAATGCCTCTCGGACCCCACGGGAATCCCCCCCGACATGACCGACCTGACACCGACTCTGCGCGTCTGCCATCTCGGCAAGTACTATCCCCCCGCGCCGGGCGGGATCGAAACAAACGTCCGAATCCTCGCCCGAGCCCAGGCCGATCTCGGACATAAGGTGCGCGTCTTGTGCGTGAACCATCGGCGCGGCGCGACGATCGACGAGGTCGACGGACCGGTCGCCGTGACGCGCTCGGCCCGTACCTTCGAAGTCGACAAGCTGGATATCTGCCCGGGATTATCGGCCACCTTGGCGAACGTCGAGGCCGATATCCTGCATCTTCACGTACCCAACCCGACGATGATCCTGGCACTGTTGCGGGCCCGGCACCCTGCGCCCGTGGTCGTGACTTATCAGAGCGACGTGATCCGCCAGCGGATTCGCGAGTTCTTCTTCCGGCCCCTGGAGCGGCTCGCCTATCGTGGCGTGCGCGTGATCGCCCAGACCAGCCCGCTTTACGCGGCCGGTTCGCGGTTCTTGCGCCCTTACGCCGAGCGGCTCGACCTGCTCCCGAATGGGATCGACCTGCAACCTTACCTCGACCCGCTCCCCGAACATCGGCTCGCGGCCGAACGGATCAAAGCGACCTATCCCGGCCCGCTCTGGCTGGGATGTGGGCGGCTGGTCTACTACAAGGGGTTCCCCATGGCGATTCGTGCTCTGGCGCACGTCTCGGGGACGTTGTTGCTAGTCGGTGGAGGTCCATTGAGGGCGATGCTGGAGGCTGAGGCGACGAGGCTTGGCGTGCGCGACCGGGTCGTCTTCCTGGGCAAGCTGCCGCACTACCTGGACATCGTGCCCTATTACCTCGCCGCCGACGCGTTCTGGTTCCCCTCGAACGCGCGCAGCGAGGGGTTCGGCATCGTGCAGGTGGAGGCCATGGCGAGCGGATGCCCGGTGATCAACGCGGCGATCCCCCATAGCGGCGTCGCCTGGGTCAGTCGTCATGAGCGTGAGGGCCTGACGGTGCCCATGAACGATCCCCAGCGATTCGCCGCCGCGGCGCGACGGCTCGTGGAGGAACCCGGCCTGCGTGATCGCCTGGCCTCGGCGGCTCGCGCTCGGGCAGTCGCCGAATTCGATCATATCGCGATGGCGCATCGGAGCATCGAAATCTACCACCGTGCCCTCTATGGAGATGCGAGGTGTGTGGCCCAGCCTGAGCCGATCCCCGCCTATGCAGGGCCGTGATCCGGGCCCTGATCACGGGCATTACCGGGCAGGACGGGTCCTACCTCGCGGACTTCCTCCTGGGCAAGCCCAATTACGAAGTGCATGGCCTGCTCCGTTCTCGTAGCGTCCCGAACCGAGAGCGGATCGCCCATCTTGGCCCCGCCGAGGCGGATGGCCGCCTCCGGTTCCACCACGCCGACCTCAATGACGCGTCCGCCCTGATCCGGCTGATCGATCTGATCCGGCCCGATGAGGTCTACAACCTTGCCGCGCAGAGTCACGTCCGCGTCTCGTTCGACGTGCCGATTTACACGGCCGAGACCACCGGGATGGGTGCCCTCCGCTTGCTCGAGGCGATCCGCAGGGTGAGCGGTGAGCAACGCGTGAAATTCTACCAGGCATCCAGCGCCGAGATGTTCGGATCAGCCCCGCCGCCGCAGACGTTGAGGACGCCGTTCCACCCTCGCAGTCCTTACGGTTGTGCGAAGCTCTATGCACACTGGCAGACGGTGAACTACCGCGAGGCCTATGGCCTCTTCGCCTGTTCGGGCATCCTTTTCAATCACGAGAGCCCGCGACGCGGCGAGCAGTTTGTCAGCCGGAAGATCACCCGGGCCGCCGCTCGGATCAAGGTGGGACTCGAGCGGACCCTGGCGATGGGCAATCTGGACGCTCGCCGCGATTGGGGCTTTGCTGGCGACTACGTCCGCGCCATGTGGATGATGCTCCAGCAAGACGAGCCCGATGACTACCTCCTCGCCACCGGCCAGGCCCACTCCGTGCGACAGCTTCTGGAAATGGCGTTCGGGATGCTCGACCTCGACTATCGCGACCACGTGACGTTCGACCCGACGCTCACCCGGCCCGCCGAGGTGGATGTGCTGATCGGCGACGCGACCAAGGCGCGCGATCGACTCGGATGGCGGCCGGAGGTGGATTTCCCGGGGCTCGTCCGAATGATGGTCGAGAACGACCTGGACATTGCCCGCGGAGAGCTGGCCGGGCCGATTCCCGGGAGGCCCACGTCCCACATCCCGTTTCGTCCTGAGCCTTTGGGGTCGTAACGAGCCGATCCGTCCTTGCCATCTCAACGTTCAGGAGGGGGCGGAGAAAGTCGATCGCCAAGCACGCTACGGACGGCGGCTTCCAGCGCGGCGGAATCGAGGGCTTGGCCGTCGAGGAGCGAGAAGGCCTGGAGTTCGGGGGGCATCGGGATCACCGTGCCGGAGGGCAGGGCGGTCATCGCGAAGCCCCAGGAGGCGGCGATGTTGCCGATTACCCGCCGGGCCGCGACGTGGATTCCGCAGCGAAAGACCAGCTTCGCCGGCAGAAGGATCAAGGACTCGGGCGTGAGTCGATCGGCGGACTTCTCGGCCATCGTCCAGTAGGCGGTGCGAAGGACGCCGGTCGTGGGATCGACGACCAGCGCGTACCGCATGAGGATCGAGTGGTGGGCGCCGGAATCATCCGCAAGCTCGACGTGGCTGTCATAGAGCGCAAAGGTCGGAGTCATCGCCGACAAGCGGCTGCGTCCCAGGGCACGCTCCGCGCGTCCGAGGACCATCCCGTCGATCGCGCCAAGGTTGACGCCCTGCTCCTTGAGACTATCGGTGCTGATGACCTGATCCTGGTCATCGCGGGTGAGGCAGAGTCCCGCACCGACGCGACTCAGGTGATAACGCTCCCGCTCGGCATCCCGGCGGACGTCGGCCATGATCACGGTGCGAAACTTCGTGGCGGTCGTCTTGGCGAACTTGGGCAGGGTATTCAGGTCCCCGGAAGCCAGGTTAAGCACCGACTTGATGACCGGGTCGCTCCAGCCGGGCGGCGGCGCCGTCTCGACCACGGTCCCGGGGGCGAGCAGGACGAGCACGGGGAGCGCACCGGGCCGCGTCGGCACGGGGATCGACATCTCAGTCGGCAATCTCGGCCCGCTGTCACCCCACCACCAGGCGGCGAGCCAGGCAATGAGCGCGGCAAGGACGACGATCACGGCCGTCATGACCGTCCCAGGCTTCCTCATCCGCGCCATCCCTGCCACTCTCCCTTCGTTACGGAATCACAAGACAAACCACTCGATTCGTTGCGGGACGGCTGCCGATCCCTGGTGATGAGGGATGCGGCGCGAGCGCCGGCAGTCATTCGGACATAGCACGAACGCCCCCAGGCCGTAAACCCCCCGGCGATCGGGCCGCGACCGTCTCCTCCCTCGGAGAAGCGCCCGGCTATGACGACTTTCAGGCGATGCGCCGAGACGATCGACGGTCCGGACGCATGCGCCTCGAAGAGAGACGGCGTCGAGCGTTCCATTATCGCCCTCCGAGCCGCGATCCACGCCCTGACTCTTGAACATGAGACTCTCAAGCGTGGGGCGACGCCACCACTCCGGCCTCGGATCGTCCCCAATGGATTGATCCTGCTGACGGACGATCATCGGGGCGTGGCCCGCGCTGTCGCGGCGGACTTGAGGGCTCTGGGCCATCCGGTCTTGCGCGTGCGCCATGGGGTCGGAGATCGGAATGTCGAGGGTGTGAACCTCACGGCCGCCTCGGCCGTCGCGGCCCTCCTGGATCGTGCCCGAAGCCAGGGGCCTCTGGCCGCGATCGTTCATGTCTCGCCTCTGAGTGCCGAGCCCGAACCGGGACGCTTCAGGTCGTGGGACGACCCGGACGACGCTCGGGCTCTGGCGCTCCTCGCCCAGGCCGGGGCCGACGACTTGAAGGCCTCGGCGGCCGGAGGCGGGGCCTGCCTGGTGGTGGCGCGTCCCGCCTCGGCCGACGGTTGCAGGGATGCGAATGATCGCCTCTCGCGATGGGTGGAGATCTCCGCCAGGACGCTCAACGGGGTGCGGGTTCGGGGCCTGGAACTGGATACGAACGGTGAGCCAGAAGTCCTCGCCGCCGAGGTCGTTCGAGAGGTTCTGGGGACGGCCGAGGCCACCCGAAATGAGCTCCCCGAGTGCCGCTGCCGCCCCACGAACCGGGTCGAAAGCGAGGCGATCCTGCTCGGGGCGCCGGATCGCGCCGCGTGGATTCACCTCGCCGCCGCCCTCATCGACTGGCTGGCCGAAGCGCCGTCGGTCCGTCTCGCGGACCTCGCGTTCACGCTCCACGATCGACAGCCCGAGTTCCCGTTCCGCGTCGGCCTCGTGGCGAATTCCGGGCCGGACCTGATCGACCGACTCCGCCTGGTGATTTCCCGGATCGCGGACCCCGGATGCCGGGCGATTCAAGAATTCACGGGTGTTTACTGGTACGGCCCGAGCGAAGGAACCGCAACCCGGTCTCGGGCCTCGGTGTCCTGGGTCCATCGTTTCCGTCGGATCAGCCGGGAGGCGGATCCAACGAGCGGAACGGACGCTATCCCCGTTGAATTGCTCTGTGATTGGTCGGGCCGAGACTGGTTGAATCACCTTGCCGCCTCGCGATTCGCCCGCGGGGCGACCTTGCGACCGCACTTGCTCCATGCGGGACGCATCGTGCGTAAGCTCGACCTGACGTGCTCCCCAACGCGTGGCGAGGACGTCCGCGACAACGAGGAGGCCGAGAAACCAGGCAACCCGGAACTGAGCCATCTCCTACGCGATGCCCTCGGCGCGCTGGACGATGCCCTCGACCTTCGCCGCGTGATCCTCCTGCGTCTGCTTGGCGAAGACCGCGCGATGGATCGTCCCGCCCGTTGAGCCCCCGGCCGCCTCAGGTCTCGGAGCGATCCGGGCTCATGATTCGGGGAATAAAAATCCCCCGAGAGGAATCGAAACTCTTCTTCCCGCGTCTCGTCACCGATCCCATGCTTGGAATTAACTCCCATCAAGGTCACCAAGAAGATCATCGTGACAATCGCGGAGTTTGATCTGTGTGGATGTTTCTCCAGTGGGGCGGGCGTCCCTGCCCGCCTACAAGGATTCATATTTTTTCGGCGGGCAGGGACGCCCGCCCCACTGGAAAAACGGCTACTGCGTCACTCCTCTTGAGGGTGGTTCGCATGCGGCCCCGGTAGAGATCCGGGACAGATCCCGGCGAATTCAGGCGATCCATTACTTCTCGACGGCCTTCTTCGAGTCTTCCGCGAGAGCGGCCGCGCCGGCTTGAGCGACTTCCGCGTCTTGCTCACCGGTGGCACCGCCCACGCCGACGGCGCCGACGACCTGGCCGTCGATCACGATCGGGACGCCGCCATACAGGGTCGTCACCCTCGCCCCGCCGGACGCCGCGGCGGCGGACAGGCCGAGATTCACGATCAGATCCGGCGAGGTGGATCGGGGCGGGATCGGGCCGGTCGCCTGCCGCATGGTGGCCGCGGAGATCGCCTTGGTTTGCGCCGTGGCGGCGCTGGCGGGACGGGCGCCATCCATCCGGGCGAAGGCGAGCAGATGACCGCCGTCGTCCACGACGGCAATATTCATTTTGAGGTTCATCTCCGCCGCTTTCGCCTCGGCCGCCGCCAGGGCCTTGCGGGCGCCGGCGAGGGTCAGACGGATGCGATCACGCTCAATGAGCGGACTGGCATGCTTTTCGGACGCGGTCGCCTTCAGTGTATCGACGATTGCCGCAACGCCACGGTGCAGGCCTTCGTCGAAGTTGCCCTCTTTGAATCCGGAGAGAATCGCCTCGCGGATCGCTGCCCTCCGGTCGGCCGGAAACCGGTGCTCGAACTGGCGACGGACCAGGGGGGTCGAAATTTTTCGCTCCTTCTTCGCGATCAGGATCATGAGACCCTGGCCTCCCGAAAGTCGCGCGTTTTTCATGGCCGCTTCCTCGATCGACTCGCCGCCGAGCGATTCAACGACCTCGATCGTCACCGGGACATTCCACTCGCGCTCCGCCTTTTCGAGGGTCTTCGTGGCCGTCTCGACGGCGGTCTTGCTGAACAAGCCAGCCTCGTCGATTACCTTGGAGCGCGAAGGGGTGTTCTCGGCCTTCGTGACATTCTGCGCGGAAACGTTGAACCCGAGAGCCGAGACGAACAGGAAAGCCGCCAGGGCGAGTGGTCGGAATGCAGCGATCATGAGCGGATCTCCCGATAGTGGAGACGAGAGCGGCCCATTCCCGCGACCTCCGCGGGAATGAGCCGACTCGACCAACGGACTCCGACGCTTCACTTACCTTGAGCCAGCATCCAGTCCAGCAACTTCGGGTCCGCATAGGCGCGATCCCAACTGTTGTGGCCGACGCCGCGATACTCGGTCCACCTGGGGGAGCCGCCGGCCGCCTTGACGGCCTCGACGAGGGCACGCGTGCCGCCGACGATGCGGGGGTGGTCATCGTCGCCGACCAAGGTCCAGATCGGGAGACCCTTCAAGGATTCCGCCCATTTGTTGTCGCCAAAGCCGCAGACGGGCGCGACCGCCGCGAACCGCTCCGGAGACTTCGCGGCGAGACCCCACGAGCCGAGCCCGCCCATCGAGAGGCCGGTCAGATAGGTGCGCTTCGCATCGATCTTGTATCGACCCGAAACCTCATCGAGCGCGGCCAGAGCGGCCTTGATGTCCTCGCCGTCGGCCGACCAGCCCTCGCGGGCCTGGGGGAGGATCACGATCGCCGGGAACCGATCCGGGGTCTTCGCGATGCTCGGGCCGAGCCCTACCTGGGCGGGCAAGATGCCGTCCGATCCTCGTTCGCCCGAGCCGTGGAGGAACAGGATGGCCGGGTAGGTCTTCGAGGCGTCAAACCCGACCGGGAGATACACGGCGTACTTGCGATCAGAATCCTTCAGCGTCCGCAGGTGGAAACCGGGGGTGTCGGCGTTGTCGGCCGTCGGCCTGGGGAGGGGCTGAATGAGGATGTCCTTGAACTCGATCTTCATCGGGCCGCCGGCGTGGATCTGGACCGCGATTTTCCCCCCGCGGGCGATATCGGCGACCTTCTCGACATAGTCCACGGACTGGACGCCGTTGAGCGAAAGTGTGATGTGATCGCCCATGCAGCGGATGACGTACTGATTCCAGCCGTCGCGGTTGATGGAGTCTTTCGCCTTCTGGGACGCGTCCACGAGCACCTTGTTCCGGCGCGATTCGTCGTACAGGCACCCCCAGTATCCCTGGCCGATGTCGGCCTGGTATCCGCTCATCTCATGGCCGGGCACGCGCACGCTGCGGAACTGGACGCCGCTGTTCGCGTTGGGGTCGCCCGTCATCCGGAAGGAGAACTTGAGGACGAAATCGTCGTAGGACTTCGCCGTTGAGAGGAAATCGTTGTGTTTCAGTCCCGGCGACGTGCCCACGAGCATGCCGTCCTTGGCCGACCAGAGCGCGGTGTCGCCCTCCCAGCCGTCGAGCGTCTTGCCGTCGAACAACGGGGTGAAACCGGCGGTCTCCACGACGGCGGGCTCGCCCGAGAGGAGTCGGACCCATCGGTTGACGGTCGTGACGAAATAGGTACCGCCGCCGTCCTTGCCGCCGGGCTTGGAGGCGTAGCCGCCGTCCTCCTGGCGATGCGTCATGAGGTACGAGCGGACGGCTTCCAGGTCGGGCCTGGCTTTCATCATGAAGAAGGATCGCATGATGCGGTAGGTCGAGCCGAGGTCGGAGGTCGTTCCGTCCTTCGACCATCCGCCGTCGGGACGCTGTCCGGCCTTCATGGCGGCGAGAACCGCGTCAGGCTTGTCGATCGGCGCGCCCATTCGCAGCAGCGCCGCGACTCGCGACCCGGTGGCGAAGGCCTGTTCGCCACCTTTTCCCCACGTTCCGTCGGGGTTGCGGTCGGCCTCGATCTCGAGGGACCATCTCGCGAAGTCGAGACTGCGCTTCTTGACGGCTTCGAGCCCGGCGACGGCAATTCGCACGTCTTCGAACGATTGCGCTTCCTTGCCGAAGTAACCGATCGCCCCAAGGATCATCTTGTCGGTCGCCGTGCCGAGTTCGCCGACCGCCATCAGGCCCGAGGCGGTGATGGCGACGCCCGGCTTGCCGCCCGGTTCGTTCGTAAATGCGCCGGTCGTGGGATCGAAGCAGGACGTCACGTAGGCGCGACAGCCCGCAATATCCGGGATCGACCCGCCGACATTCTTGAGCATGCGGATGGCCGACGAGGTGGCGCCGAGGCTGGACTTCTCGCCTTTCGCCGCGCCGAAGCCGCCGTCGGGGTTCTGCCACGACTCGATCAGGGCGGCCGTCTTGGCCATCTCGACGGGGGATTGACCCCGGACGGGGACGGCGAACGCGAGCATTGCAAGGACGACGACGAACCGCCTCATGGCGTACCTCCTTCGATGCGATGTGCCGGGCATTTACCAGGTCGATCAGTCTGCCACGCGCATCTCGCCGGGGCAACGGGTTGGCCTCGCGGCGGCGGGGAGACTACGATGGGAAGCTCCGCAGTCGCCCGGAAATTCACGAGGCGAATACGGCGTGCGCAGGCATGCCCTGGCTCGATCGAGATGCATTCATGCCCGCCAGCTACGTGATCGATATGGACGGCGTGATCTATCACGGACACCGCCTGATTCCCGGCGCGGAGGATTTCGTCGCCCGTCTCAAGGCGGGCGGGCACAAGTTCCTGTTTCTCACGAACAACAGCCAATGGACCCCGCGCGACCTGCGCTATCGGCTGGAGAGCCTGGGGATCTCGGTCGACGAATCCGCGTTTCACACCTCGGCCCTGGCGACGGCCGAGTTCCTCCGGCAGCAGCGGCCGGGCGGATCAGCCTTCGTGATCGGCGGCGCGGGCTTGACGAATGCCCTGTACGAGGCCGGTTACACGCTGACGGAGCGCGATCCGGATTACGTGGTCGTGGGCGATACGCGGAGCTACGATTTCGAGAAGATCGAACGGGCCACCCGCCTGATCCTGGGAGGGGCGCGGTTCCTGGCGACCAATCTCGACTTGACCGGGCCGTCGGAGGACGGCATTCAGCCGGCGTGCGGGGCCCTCGTCGCGCCGATCGAGCTGGCGAGCGGGAAGAAGGCGTATTTCCTCGGCAAGCCGAACCCGCTCATGATGCGCACCGCCCTGAAGAAGATGGGCGCTCACGCGAGCGAATCCTACATGGTCGGCGACCGGATGGACACGGATATCATCGCCGGCACCGAGGCCGGGATGCGCACGATTCTCGTCCTCTCGGGCGTGAGCACGCCCGAGACGATCGAGGCCTACCCGTTCCGGCCGACGCACGTGTATGAGGACGTCGGCAAGATCCCGGTGGAGGAACTGGGATGAGTGCTGGCTGATTCGAGGTCGTTTTCCAGTGGGGCGGGCGTCCCTGCCCGCCTA
>JAQGHR010000002.1 GCA_028291545.1 Planctomycetota bacterium
GGCCGCGTGATCCTGCTCGCCGGCCCGCTCGACGCCGAGGGCGGCACCCTGCCGGTGAATCCCGACTTCGTGCCTCTTGTTCATGAATTGATCTACCGTCTCGCCGACCCCTCGTCCGACGGCCTGCCAAACCGGCCGGGCGAGGCCATCCGCATCGACCTCGCCGAATCGCCCGCGCCCGATCGCACGTTCGCCACCGTCACCCGGCCCGACGGCACGACCGAGAACGCCCCGATCCTCCGCGAAGGTCCGAAGGCCCGCGTCCGCCTGGAAGACACGGGCGAGCCCGGCATCTACCGCATCGCTCTGCCCGGCCCCTCCGGCGGCACGGCGTTCGCTTCAGTCGCTTCCGACGGCCGCGAGACCGAGCCCGACCCGCTCGACCCCGCCGAGGCCAAACGCCTGTCCGAGGGCTGGCCCTTGTCGATCGAGACCGACCCCAACCGCCTCAACACCCGCCTGCTCTCCTCGTCCGGCGGCGGCCCCCGGCCCCTGTGGCGCTGGCTCGTGCTGGCCGCCCTGGGCGGCCTCTGCTTCGAGGTCTTCATGACCCGCCAGCTCGTCCAGAGCCGGGGCATGACCGGCGCCGAGGAGGGCGGAGCATGACGATCCTTCTCGCATTCAATCTGGGCCTCGGCGACGGTCGCCGCCTGGTCCTCGCCGGCATCACCCACTGGGGATTCTGGCTGGCGGCGGGGCTGGTCGCGCTGGGGCTGATCCTGGTGCTGTATCGCTATGAGAGGAAGCTCGTCTCGCGGACGACGGGCCTGACGCTGCTGGCGATGCGGGTGCTGGCGGCGCTGGCACTGGTCGCGGCGCTGTTCGAGCCGATCGCGGCCAGGACGTTCCGGGAGACGGTCCGGGGCCGCGTGATCCTGGGCGTGGACCTCTCCGAAAGCATGGCCACGGCCGACGCCGATCGCTCGGCGGGCGACCGGGCCAGGCTCGCGAAGACGCTCGGCGCCTCGCCCACGGAACCGATCGCGAACATTTCGCGTCGAGAGGTCGCACGACGCCTGATCGCGGGCGAGTGGATCAAGCCGATCGTCGGGGCGCACGATGTCGAGGCCATCGGGTTCGCGAGGGAGTCCGCCGGGGATGGATCGGTCGCGGCCATCGCCAATCGCCTGAAATCGCCGGGGAAACCCGACGATCCTGCGTCGCTGGCAACCGACTGGACGCCCGTGCTGGAACGGGGATTGAAAGACTCGGCCCAGCCGATCGTGGGCGTGGTGCTCCTGACCGACGGCCGCCAGAACGGGGGCGACGGGGCGAATTCCGTGGCCGACAAGCTCGCGGCGAGAGGCGTTCACGTCTATCCCGTCCTGATCGGTTCGACGAACCGTCCCAGGGACGCCGCGATCGCCGCCGTGAAGTCCCCGGAGCGGGTCTCGAAGGGGGACATGGCCGATATCGAGGTCACGATCAAGCTCGACGGCCCGGCGGCCGGCACCGAGGTGCCCGTCACGCTCGATCGCCCCGGCGCATCTCCCATGAAGAAACTGGTGCGCGTGCCTGCCGACGGCTCCCGCCCCGTAGTCGCGTTCCGGGTGCCGATGGACAGCGCCGGGGTGCAGACGCTGACCGCCGCCGTCGGGCCGATTGATGGCGACGTGCGCGCCGACAACGACCGGAGGCCCATCTCGATCGAGGTCGCCGACGACCGCGCGAAGGTCCTGCTCATCGACGGCGAGGCCCGGTGGGAATTCCAGTACCTCCGCAACGCCCTCGTCCGCGACCCGCACGTCACGGTCGATTCCCTCGTCTTCCACCAGCCCGCCATGACCAGCGGCGACCCGACGTACAGGACCGCGCTGCCGCCCCGGCCCGATCCCTCGGCCAAGGATCGGCCCCCGGACCCGCTGGGGAGCTACGACGTGATCATCCTTGGAGATGTCGGTCCCGAAGATTTGAATGCGGAGGCATGGACCCGGCTGGAATGGTATGTCGACGTGCGGGGAGGAACACTTGTCTTCTCGTCCGGCCCGAGGTCGTTCGCCTCAATGATTAACAACGAGACGGCCCGCAAGCTGCTGCCGATCCTCGACGCCCGCGCGATCGCGGCCGACGCGATCAAGCCCGACCCGTTGCGTCCCGCGCTTCCGCCCGGCGTGGCGATCGCCGTGAGCCCGTCGGCCGCGTCCGAGAGCTTCCCCATGCTCCGGTTCGCGGCCGAGGCCGACAAGAGCCGTGAGATCTGGAAGGGACTGCCCCGCCAGCCCTGGGCCGCGACCGGCAAGCCGAAGCCACTGGCGAGCGTGCTGGCGACGATCGCGGACTCGACCGACGAGGCCGGCGCCCTGATCGCCGCGCAGCCCTACGGACTGGGCAAGGTGATGTGGATCGGCACCGACGGCACCTGGCGATGGCGGTATCGCGTGGGCGACCTCTACCATCATCGCTTCTGGGGCCAGGTCGTCCGCTGGGCCAACGCCACCAAGCTCGCCGTCGGCAACCGCCTGGTTCGCTACGGGCCGACCAAGCCCCGCGTGATCGAGGGCGTCGGCGCCACCCTTCGCGCCCAGTTCGCCGACGATGCCCCCGGCGTCGGGTCCGACCTCCTCGTCGCCGCCCGCCTCTTCAAGCGCGGCCCCGACGGCAAGGCCCTCGGCGAATCGGTGGCGATCGTCCCCCTTCGTCCCCGCACCGACCAGGCCCGAACCTTTGAAGCGGTCGCGCCGCCATTATCCCAGGGTTCGTACCTCATCCGCCTCGACGTTCCCCAGCTTGGCGCCGACAGCCCCAGGGCCGAGGCCCCCCTGGAGATCCTCGCCCGCGACACGCCTGAGCGGATCGAGCTGGCCGCCAGCCGCGACGCCCTGGACCGCCTGGCCTCGGCCACTGGCGGCAAGGTGTTTGCCGACGTTGACGCGGACGCATTGCCGGCTCTGCTGAAATCGACGACCATTGAGCGCGAGCGGACCGAAGAGACCTCCCTGTGGGACCGCCCGTGGGCGCTCCTCCTGTTCTTCGGGGTGCTGACCGTGGAGTGGGTGTTGAGGAAGAGGGCGGGGTTGCCATGAGCAAAGCGAATCTTCTCGTTCCCACGCGGCAGCGCGTGGACGCGCCGGGTGGCACTGGCAGCTTGCCTGCCAGTGTCTTCGGTTGTGAGTCGCAGGCACTGACAGGCGGACATTCGAGAGGAATCGTGATGCGTTACGCCGTGGTCATCGAGAAAGCCGAAGGCAACGACTCCGCGTATGTCCCGGATCTGCCCGGTTGCGTCGCCACGGGGGCGACGACCGCCGAGGTCGAAAAGGCGATTCGTGAGGCGATTGAGTTTCACATCGACGGCCTGCGTGAGGACGGCCTCCCCGTCCCCGAGCCGACCAGCCAATGCGAATACGTTGAGGTCTGAAACCGAACAAGAAGCGAAGGAACCGCGACCATGACCACCGCCTCAATCGACACGCGATCCTTGCCTCGCGCCTTGAAGCGAGGTCTGGGCAAGGTGGACCGTCGTATCCGGGCCTTCGCACTTGTGCGGGGGATCGGCGTTGTTGCCCTGGTGCTGGCGAGCGTCGCGGCCATCGGCATGGCGGCGGATTTCGCGTGGCCGATGCCGATGGTGGCGCGGTGGGCGATCTGGGGCGGGTGGATCGCGGCGGGGACGATGGCGATCGTCGCGACGGTGGTCGTGCCGATCGTGCGACGCGTGGGGTACGCCGACCTCGCGGCCGTGGCGGAGCGGGGCAATCCGGGACTGGGGGAGAGGCTCACCAGCGCCGTGGCCTTGATGGGCGCGAGGGTGACGCCGCACGGCTCGCCCGCGCTGATCGCGGCGCTGGGGGAAGAGGCGGGCCGACGAGCGGCGGACGCGGATCTGACCGGCGCGGTCTCGGGCGGGCGGGCCGTGAAGAGCCTGCTCGGCGGCCTGCTCGCGGCGTGCCTGGTCGTCGCGCCGGCCGTCGCCAGGCCGGACCCGTTCGCGGCGCTGGGGCATCGCTTCCTCATGCCGTGGGCCGACGTGGACCGCGTCGCGAGGCTGGCCGTCGAGGTCAAGCCGGGCGATGCCGTCGTGGCGATCGGCTCGGACGTCGCGGTCGTCGCGACCGTGAAGCCCCGGTTCGGCTCGATGAGTCTTCCCGAAGCCGCCAGGCTCGAATGGACGGGCGAGGATAAGACCGTTCATCAGGCCGCGATGTCCGCCGACGAGACCAACCCGGCGGATTCGCGCACGTTTCGCCTGACGGTCCCCCGCCTCGCGGAGACGGTCCGCTACCGGGTGGTGACCGACGCGGCCGAGAGCCGCAAGCACCGACTCACGGCCGTCGAACCGCCGGCCATCGCGACCCTTGTTGCCGGGGTCGAGCCGCCCGCGTACACGAAGCTCCCCGCGTTTCCCGCGAGAAACCCGGCGAGAATCGAAGCGTGGGAAGGCTCGACAATCACCATCAGCCTCACGGCCAACAAGCCGCTCAAGACCGCCCGCATCGACTGGCCCGCCGCGCCCGAGGCCAGATCGGCCGCGGAGAAAACCTCGTCCGTCGCGCTCGGCTCGAAGGACGGGACACGCTGGACGGCGAAGGTCCCGGCCGCGGTGTCGGGCAATTATACGTTCGTCCTCGAAGATGAATATAGGATCCCGAATCGTCCCGAGCCGCCGCGACGGCTCGTGGTCAAGCCCGACATGCCGCCGACGATCGCGATGGGAGGCTCGGACGATTTGAAGGATGCCCAGGCCGACGATCTGCTCGTGACCGAAGTGCTGGCGCGCGATGATCTGGCCGTGATGACGGCGGAGCTTCTTTATGCGATCGAACGCACGAAGGATTCCTCGGGGCCGGCGAACGGGCAGAATCCGATCGAGCTCAAGGGGCTGGGAACACGGCGGGCGCAGGGAGAAATGTCGCTGGGTTTGAAGGCGCTGGCCCTTCATGACGGGGACATTTTGACCTATCGCGTGAAGGTCACCGACAGCCTGCCCACGCCGAAGGGTCCGAACGTCACGCTCTCGCCGATTCGCTCGCTGCGGATCGTGGCCAAGGCCGACCCGTTGCTGGCGAGGGAACGGTCGATCGAGCGGCAATCGCTCCAGGACCAGTTGAACGCGATCAAGAAGGCCGCCGCCGAGAACCGCCACGAGGCCGAGATCCTCCGCTACGCGGCCGACGCCGCCCAGCGCGGCAACGGCGCCTGGGGCGACGAGAAACAGGCCGATCTCGCCCGTCGCGAGGCCGCAGCCAGGTCCGTGGTGGACAAGCTCCAACTGCTCGCCCGCGACTTCGCCGACTCCGGCCAGTTCGCCCCCCTGGAGCGCCCCACGCGGCAGATCGCCGACGTGGAAGCGGAAGCCGGTCGTGAAAAGCTCGACGACGCCCGCCAGGCCAACGAGCCCGCGAAGCGCCTGGCCGAACTCCGCGCGGCCGACGATCGCCTGGCCGCCGTGCAGGTCCGGCTGGACGAGTTGCAGAGACGATTCGACGAGCTCGCCCGGCTCGATGACGATCGCCGCAAGCTCCGCGAGCTGGCCGAGAAGCAGGATGAACTCGCGAAGAAGGCGGACGAGCTGGCCGAGAGCGGCGACCGCGCCGGCCTGGAAAAAGTCCAGCAGGAACAGGACCGGATGCGGGCGGAGCTGGATGAGCTGGCCCGCCGGTCTCCCGAGCTGAGGGCCGAGGCCCTGGCCGCCCGGGCCAAGGAGGCGGAGGATCTGGCCAGGCGCGCCCGCGACCTCGCCGCCCGCCAGCGCGAGGAGGCTCGCAAGACGGCCGACCCCACGGGCCGGGCAGAGAAGCTGAAGTCTCTGGCCGAGGCGCAGAGACGGCTCGAAGACGACGCCCGACGGCTCGCCCTCCAGGTCGATCGCCCCCTGGAAGAGAACGGTCGGGCCCGCCTCAACACGGCCGCCCTGGCCAGCCCGATCGAGCCCATCGAGCGCGGTGAGATCGAGCCGGCCCGCCAGACGCTCGAAGGGGCCGAGGAGACCCTCCGCCGCCTGAGCCGCGAGCTGGACGACGTTCGCGACGACCCGAAGGCCCTCGCCCGGCGGCTCGCGAAACGTCAAGACGTGCTCAACAATCAGGTCGCGGAGATGGTCCGCGAGGCGCGCGACCCGGATCAGAAAAAGGCGCTGGCCGCGGCGCTCAAGCCGATGGCCGAGAGGCAGGACGCCATCGGCAAGCTAGCCGCGGCGATCCCCGTGCCCGAGAACCTCAAAGGCCAGGCCAACGAGGCCGTCCAGGCCATCAATCGCTCGCGCGAGGATCTGAGCGCCAATAAGACGGATAAGGTCCAGGCGCACCAGAATGAGGCCCGCGATCGGCTCAACCGTCTGGCCGAGGCCCTGCCCGACATCAACCAGAAGCGTCAGCAGGCACTCCAGGCGATGCACGAGGCGAAGAGCCGGACGGATCAGGTCGCGAACGAGCTGGAGAACCACCTCCGCGAGACCGCGCCCCGGCCCAACGATCCGAATTTCGACCCCGAGGCCGCCGCCCGCGACCTGGCCCGCCGCGTCGCCCCGCTGGCCGAGAGGCAGGCCGAGGCCGCGCGGCTGCTGGCCGAGATCCCGCCCGACCGGCCGGTCGCGCCCCAGCATGAGCGGGCCCTGGAGCGGGTCCGGAATCTGGCCGATGCGCTCGACGCGCTGCGATCGGCCGCGCCGCCGGAATCGAAGCCGAGCGACGCGAAGCCCGCGGCCGACTGGCGCATCCTGGGGCCATTCGAGGACGCCAGGAAACTCCCCCCGTTCGCCATCGATCGGCCGATCGACTTCAAGGCCCCGTTCAAAGGGCGCAAGGGGGAGGCGGCGGTCTGGAAGCCGGTCCAGTCCGGCGAGAACGGCCGCGTGGATCTGGGGGCGATGTACACGAAGGACGACAACCAGTCCGCATTCGCTTATGCGGAAATCGCCAGCCCCGTGAAGGGGAGGGCGAGGCTACTCGTGGGCTCGGATGACTTTTTGACCATCTGGGTCAATGGCAAAATTGTTTATGAGTGTAACAACTCGCGATCCTACAGCGCCAACCAGGACCGCGTGGACGTGATGCTGGAGGAAGGCCCGAACCGGCTGCTGGCCAGGTGCGGCAACGGCAATGCGGAGTGGATCTTCTCGGTGTCCGTGGTGCCCCCCAGGCCGGCCGAGCTTGCGAAGCACGTCGAGCAGGTCAAGGCGTTGCGAGAGGCCCTGCCGGCGCTCAAGACCGACGCGACGGCGGCCGTCGAACGGCTCCAGCAGAAGATGTACGGCCAGGAGCCGGCCGACGATCGCGCGGCCGATCTTGCGGCCGACTTGAAGGAGATCAACCAGCCGAACCCCGACACCCCCGCGCCGGCCGACGAGATGAGGCGGGTCGCCACCGCGCTGCGCAACCTCGCCGTCCCGGACGCCCTGGCGCATCAGGCCGAGGCCGTCCGCCAGGCCGACCGCGCCGCGAAGGCCTCGGCCGAGAACGCGCCCGACGCCGCGAAGGCCCGGCAGGAGGCGGCCAGGGCCACCGAGGCACTCGCGAAACGCCTGATCGACTCGCTCTCCCCTCGCGAACAGGCCGCCGCGTTGGCCCAGGCGCAGAAGGGGCTGAATGAGCCGGACGCCCAGAAAGATCCCCAGGCGCAGTCCAAAGTCCAGAAAGCGATCGCCGATGCGTTGGCCGCGATGCCCGCGAACTCGCCCGAGAAGGCCAAGGCGGTCGAGGCGGCACAGCATGCCTCCGCGATGACCGATCGACAGATCCAGCGGCCCGAGTCCCTGCCCGCCGCCGAGCCGATGGTCGCCGCCCGAGCCGAGTCCGCGAAGGCGATCGACGCCCTCGCGCAGGCCACCGATCCGGCCCCTCCGGCCGCCGGCGCGAAACCGGCGAACGACGCCTCGCCCCGCGACCAGGCCAGGGCGCTGGCGGAGCGTCAAAGGGCGCTCGCCCAGAAGGCCAACGAGCTGAGCGCGCGGGCCGAAGCGACTCCGAAGGACGATCCGGCCGCGCAGGCCCGGAACGCCCACGACCTGGCGGCGATGGCCAACGATCAGAAGGCGATCGCCGAAGCCGTCAAGAATGTGAACGATCCTCTGCCCGCGAACACGCCTCCCCGGCGAGACGCCGAGAAGAGCCGCGACCAGGCCCGCGCGGCCCAGGCGCAGGCCGCCGGGGCGATGGCGGGCCGCAACCCGGCACGGGCCGCCGAGAAGGCGCAGGCCGCCGCCGAGGCCCTCGATCGGCTGGCCCAGGGCTTGCCCGAGACGAACGCTCCGGCCGCGGTCACGCCGCCCGATCCCGAGCTTGCCCTCAACGCCGACCACGCCCGGCAGGCGCAACAGCTCGCCCGCCGGGAGCGTCAGATCCGCGAGCGATTGCAGACCGTCCTGGGCGAGCGGGTGGCCCCGCAGGAGAAGCTGCGCGACGAGACCGCCGCGCTGGGCCGCTCGCTGGCCGAGCTGCGTGACGGCACCCGCGACGTGAGCGCGAAATCCCAGGGTCCCGCCGCAGCAGCCGCCGACATGCTCCAGCACCAGGCCCCCGCCATCCAGAATGAGAGCGTGCGAAACCTCGCCTCCGGCAAGACCGACCCCGCCCGCGAATCGCAACGACGCGCGGCCGAGACGATCGAACGCGCCGCCCAGCAGGCCGAGGACCTGGCCGCCGCCCTGCGATCGGAGGTCCCCGCCGACGCGATGGCCCAGGCCGAGGGGCAGAACGGCAAGGGGACGCCCCAGGGCGAGGGCCAGGCCCAGAACGGCGAGGCCAAGCCGGGCCAGCAACCCTCGCCCGCCGATCTCGCCTCGGCCCGCGACGCACAGCGGCAAGCCTCTCAGCAACTGGCCCAGGCGCGCGAGGCGCCCGGCGACGGACCGTCCTCGCAATCGGCCCGCGCCGCGTCCAACGCCATGCGCCAGGCCGCCAAGGGCCTGCGGGCCGCGGCGGCGACGTCGCAAGGCAAGTCGTCCGCGAAGAGCGACTCGCAGATGGCCAAATCGTCGTCCGAATCCTCCCCGCTCGACCCCAAGGAGGCGGAGGCGGGTCGCGACGCCCCCCACCTCGCCGCGCTGAAGGAATCCATCAAGGCCAAGACCGGGCGCAACTGGGGCGAGCTGCCCGGTCACCTCCGGTCCGAGATCTTGCAGATGTCTCAGGGCAAGTATCGCGACGACTACGCCCGCCTGATCCAGCTCTACTTCCGTGAGATCGCCGCCGGGCGCGACGAGGCGGGGGAGCGACGGGGGAAGAACCCGTGAGGAAGATGAAGGAGCGGCATTCGTAAATGTATTAGGGGCAACGCGAAGGTTTGGCCTCGCGTTGCCCCCGATGTGCATTGCCATCTTGGTGGGGCGGGCGTCCCGGCCCGCCTACAAGGAATCCATCTTTTTGGAGGCGGGCCGGGACGCCC
>JAQGHR010000073.1 GCA_028291545.1 Planctomycetota bacterium
CACCGGAGCTGAGTCGCGAGCGGATTCTCGCGCTGAAGGTCGGCCAAAGTCGCGGGCGACGACAATTGTCAGAGAAGGGGGTATAACTTCGTGGCGGGTCGGGGGTATAACATGACGTCGCGTGACATACCCGTAAGCATGTCTTCGGGACCGGACCACGACCTGAAGACATGCTTACGGGTACGTAAGCATGCCACCCAGATGGCGGTGGCGAAGGCAACGTTAGGGGCTCTCCGCACTCGCTTCGCCGCCCTCATCGGACTCGCCGCCCTGGTCCTGGCCCTGCCCGGCGGCAGCGGCGCCGCGGACGTTGACAAGTCGGGCGTCAAGCCGCAGTCGATCTCGCTGCCCACGGGTCCGGGCTCGGTCGAGGGCCTGGGGCTTTCGCCGGAGCCGATGCTGAATACGGGGGCGGCCACCTATACCGTCCGGTTCGAGATCCCCCCACCGCGGCCGGGCACCTGCCCGAGCTGGAGCTACGGTATAGCTCGCTCGCGGGCAATTCGGAGTTCGGGATCGGGTGGTCGCTCTCCTTGCCAGACGTCCGTCGCCGGACCGATAAAGGTCAGCCCACGTTCTCCGATTCCGATACCTATCTCTATCACGGCGAGGAACTGGTCCGCCTCTCCGACGGGACCTACCGCGCCGAGAACGAAGGGACCTTCCACCGCCTGCGACCGCTTCCCGGCGGTGGCTGGGAGGCCAGGGAGAAGAACGGCCGGGTGCTCCGATTCGGCCTCTATTCCAACGCGATCGCGCAGGGGCGGTCCTCGCGAGAAACCGGTCCAGCACCGGATCTCCGGTCGACCGACTTCGATCGTACGTCTCGCTGGCTCCTGGACGAGGTCGTGGACCTCCACGGCAACCTGATCGAGTACGAGTACACCCGCCTCGCCCACTCGCCCGGCCGGCTCTATCTGGATGGTGTCCGCTACGGACTCCGCGCCGACGATCCGCCGGCCCGGCGCAGGGCGCGCCCCCATTTCGCGATCCGCCTGGACTACGAGTCTCGCGACGACGCGCTCAGCGACTATCGGACCGGCTACGAATCGCGGCTGGGCGGGCGCTGCAAGGCCGTCCGCGTGCTCGCGTATCCCCCGCCCGAAACGGAGCCGGACGGGCGGCTGATCCGGCAGTATGGCCTCGACTACGACGCCCGACCCGCCGCCGGGCCGTCCCCGGATCTGATCGCGCTATCGCGACTCTACGCCATCGAGCAGCGCGACGGTCAGGGCAACCCCCTGCCCCCTATCGGTTCGGTTACCACGACCTTCAATTACCACCCGAGAACGGCCCGGCCCGTGTCGCTCGCGTCCTGGGCGTGCCCTACGTCAGTCCCACGGTCGCCCCGGGCGATGTGGAGCTTGCGGATGTCGATGCCGACGGGCTGCCCGACCTGATCCTCGCCCGGCCCGAGGGGCATCGCTATGCGCCGAATCTCGGAGGCGACCGGTTCGGGCCCTGGCAGGATTTCGAGAACCCCGCGGGCATCCCCGGCGTCGGACTGGGCCAGGGGGATGTCGCCTTGCTCGACATCGACGGCGACGGCCGGGTGGAGCTGGTCCAACGTCGCGGCGGCGGCTCCGCCGTCGATGACGGCGTGGTCTACCGCCGGCTCGAAATCCCCGTGGGGCCCGCACCGGCAGGCGGTGCCGGGCGTGTCCTCGGCCCCCGCGTCCGATGGGGGGAACTCCAGGCGTTTCACTCGCCGCTGTCCTTCGAGTTTGACGGGCCGTATGTGCAGCTTCTGGACGCCGACGGCGATAAATGCATTGATCTGCTCCGGGCCGACGACGAGGGCGTTCGCGTGGTCCTGAACCGCGCCGAGGAGGGGGGACGGCCCGGCAGGCGGTGGCGAGTCGGCGACGTCGTGCCCTACGGCGCGACCGACCTGGGCGACCTCCGGCTCGCCGACGGCCTGGCCAATCCCAACGCCGTCAAGTCGGCGCGCGACCCGAACCTCCTCTTCGCGGACATGAACGGCGACCGGTTGCTCGACATCGTCAAGCTGGTGGTCGACGGGAAATTCGTCCAGGTCCGCGTCTGGCCCAACCGGGATAACGGCCGGTTCGCTCCCGGCTTCACGCTGCCGTCTCGCACCGATCAAGGTCCGTTCGAGGACGTTTACCTGGCGGCCGACCCCGGCGACCGCCTCCGGCTGATGGATGTGAACGGCGACGGCCTGAGCGACCTGATCCTTCCCGGCTCCGGGGTCGTCCGGCTCTGGATCAACGTCGGCGGCCGGGCGTTCGCCCCGATGCGACGGTTCGCGGCCCCGGAGTACGACGGCCGGACGCGCCTCCGCCTGGCCGACATCAACGGCAACGGCAGCGTGGACCTGGTCTGGTGGGACCCCTCGGCCGCCGACGAGGCCGACCGGCTCCAATATCTCGACTTCTCGACCGGCTCCCGCCCGAACCTGCTCCGCAGCGTGGATAACGGCCAGGGCAAGCGGGTCGTCCTGGAGTATCGCAGCTCCACCGACGATTACGTCGCCGCGCGCCAGGCCGGCGAACCCTGGATCGCCTCGCTTCCCGCGCCCGTCTGGGTCGTGGCAAGACTCACGACCTTCACCGGGACGGACCTCGACGGCCGCCCCGGGTGAGGATCGCTACGTCTCGCAGTTCTTCTACCGCGACGGCTATTACGACGGCTTCGAGAAGGAGTTCCGCGGCTTCGCCGGCGCAATCCGCATCGACTGGGGGGACGAGTCGGCGTCGGGACGCACGTCCGCCCAGACGCCAACACGCGTGACGCGTTACGCCTACCACACAGGCGCGCCCGACGGCCTCGATAATGACGGCGAACGCGACCGGCTCCGCGACGCCGGTCGGGGCGAGGTCGGGGTCTACGGGACCGATGAGTTCAACCCCGTGGCCGGTCGCGAGGAGGAACCGCTGAAAGGCAAGCTCCTCTGATCCGAAGTCTGTGTGATGGGTGACCAGTTCGCCCCACATCCTTCCTGGGATCGACTCTCCTGGCTCCGAACCGCTCGCACCGGCGCAGACGACGGCGTGGACAACGACCGCGATGGCTCGGTCGACGAGCCGGACGAACGGCAGTTCGCCAGCGATCATGCCGTGCTCTCTCTCGAATTTCACGAGTCGTCGATCGCGGTTCTGCACTGGCCGAGGGGAGGAATGGCCCCCATCAAGGTCTCCACCGACAATTCACGCCGTGAGGTCCGATTCGCGCTCGAAAAAACAACCCTGCGCCAGGCGGTCGAGGGTCCAATCCGCAGCCTCCACCGATCCACGGGCCGGAAAGTTCCGCCGCCCTGCGTCACGCAAACGGATCGCGAATATGACGCGCTCGGCAATGTGATCCTGGAGCGGCGTCGCGGGATCATCGAGGGGCGCGGCGCGGCGGATTCCGCGATCACCACCCGTACGGACTACGCCCATTCGGGCAGCGCCGTGAAGAACTGGATTCTCGACCTCCCGGCACGCCAACGCACCTTCGACGCCACCGATCGGCCGAGGGCGCGTCCGCTGGGACCTCAAGCGAGTCGCCGCCCCGCCCCCGGGCCTGCCCTCCGCGTACCTCACCGGCACCGAGCACGACGCGCAAGATCGGGTCGTCCGATTGACCTACCGGGACGGCGCGGCGGTCCGTTACGACTACAACGCGCGGGGATTGCTCGCGGCCATTCTGAGCGAGCCGGACGGGCGCCTCATCGCCCGGCTGTCTTACGAGGCCTCCGGCAAGGTGCAGAGCCTGACCCATGGGAACGGGGTCGCCACGAGGCATCGTTACGACGACCGCACACGGTTGACTCGCCTCACCACGACCGATCCGCAAAAATTGCCGCAGGTCGACTTCGACTATACCTACGATGGCGCCTCGAACGTCTCCCGCATCGCCGACGTTCGACCCATGGCGATCGTGCCCGACGGCGACCCCAGGCGGAATTCCCAGGTCTTCGACTACGACGACTCCAACCGTCTCACCTCGGTCCGGTACGCGCTCGGCAACGCGGGCCGGAACGACGGTTCGATCACCTACCGTTACGACCGGATCGGGAACATGCTGGCGCAGCAAGCGGCTGGCTGCGTCGGCGGCCTCAACCTGGGGAACCTGTCCTATGGGCCGCGCAGCGACCGGGCCGGTCGCCATGACCAGGCCCCCGGCCCCCATGCGCGGATCGCCTCGGAAACCGGGCGGAAACTGAGCTATGACGCTCGCGGAAACGATGTTCAACTCCAGGACGACGCGTACACCTGGGACGCCTGGAACCATCAGGTCGGGCTCTCCAGGGCCGGGGTGCAGGCCCGCTACGTCTACGACCACCAGGGCCGTCGCGCCGCCAAGACGGTCGCCTCGGGAGGTAGCCGTTCACAGGGTGGGAGAGGTGGACCTACGCGGCTTCGATTTCAGTCATAGAGACCGGCAGAAGTGAGGGGGTCGCTTGGCCACGATGGCCTGCGTCAAAACACCTGCTCA
>JAQGHR010000103.1 GCA_028291545.1 Planctomycetota bacterium
GGACCGCCGGTCGAGCACGGTCGCGAGTCGGGAGGACCACTGGCACGGTGCGGGGAGCGGATGCGAGGATGTCATGGCTGGCTCCGTCCGGGGCGATTGGTCGGCGTGGTAACCGCCATCGTCCCGGACGGGGCCGGCCCTCGTCTACTAATTTGAGAAAGGCGTGGTCGGACTTAGCGCTCATCGAATGTCGACGGTTGGTGAAGAGCCGGGCCTACGCCGCTTGGTGGCATACGGCAGCACGAACAAGTACAGACCGGTGATCAGGAGCAAGATGAGCGGGAACAACGCCAGGAGGCCAATCCAGACGGCAGGCTCCTTCTGTCTCAAGGCGACGATGTTGACGATGACGCCCACTGTGAAGGCAATGGACAGCCAGCGGTGGCTCTGCCGAATCCATTCGTTCCAGTTCAATGAAACCTCCTCTGATCGGGTACGAGTAGACCGTCTTTGGCAACGAGCTCATGGGGTCCTCGCGAGCAGGTCGACAAGCTTCCCGCCCATCATCTTCCAGCCGTAGCGAGCGCCACCAAAGTTCTGCTTCTGTTCCAGTTTGAAGCCCGACTGCACGAGTGACAGTCGCGTGCCCGACGCAGTGGGTGTGAGCGTGAAGGTCACCACGGTGTCCAAAGCCATGTCGCCGACGACCCACATGTAGCTGAGCTTCCTCTGCGCTTCGATCTCGAGGAACCGGCAGTTCACGGTGCCGTCCCACCCTGGGTACGGCTGCGCCTTTAGCGTGAACGCCGCCCCCGGCTCGAGCTTGAGATCGACGGCGGGCAGGAGCCACTCCGCGAGCAGTACGGGATCGGTGAGCGCCCGCCACACCTTTTCCGGCGAATGATGCAAATCGAATTCGAACGAGAGGGATTCGGTTTGCGATGGGGCGGTCTTGTCGTTCATTCGTCCATTTTCTCCAGCAGTTGTTCAAGCCGGTCGAAGCGGTCGCGCCAGAAGACGCCGTAATGCTTCATCCAGTTGATTAGCGGCTCCAGGCCTTTCGGTTCGGCACTGTAGTGGGTTTGACGTCCTTCCGGGCGGTCTCGCACGAGTCCTGCGGTCTTCAGAACGCCAAGGTGCTTGGATACCGCCGGTTGTGAGATCCCAGCGTGATCGGTCAGAGCGCGCACGGTCTGCTCACCCTCG
Organism: Planctomycetota bacterium; assembly: GCA_028291545.1. Lineage (GTDB taxonomy): Bacteria > Planctomycetota > Planctomycetia > Isosphaerales > Isosphaeraceae > JAQGHR01. Next base: position 1,147 of record JAQGHR010000103.1, read on the forward strand.
CTAACGAGGCGTTCGAAGATCGCGCGGCGAGTCGGGTCGCCGAGGGCTCGGAATAGCTCGTCGGGTGCGACTCGCATGGCGGAATCATAGCCGACGGGCTATTGATCGTCAAGAGCGGGGCGTATTCTTGAGTTTGGGTTAGGGCGATCCCGCTTCGCGAGCGGCTCCCCTCCGTTGTCGGCTACGGTGGTTCGCAATGGCAGGAGGTCCGGGTTTCAGCCGAGTAGGATTTCGCCCTCGAACTGTTCGAACTACGCAAGCCCCTCCTGATGTCCATCATCGGCCGTCGCCTCAGCGGCGATGCGGTCGCGCGGTTCATATCGACGGTCTGCGGGAGGCCTGGACGGTACCTGCTGATGGATCCACACGAGGAGCTGGGCGGGATAAATTGTGATATCGAGGACGACCGAGGGCACGCCGAACGTATCGCCCGAATCCTCACCGTTCTCGTGGAAGACCCGTGTCCGGCCGACGTGGCTCGCGAGATCACGGGGCCGTATGTAAAGGAACTCTCCCCCGATCCGGAGAAGTGCGAGTGCCAAATCCTCGGCTATACCTACTAGTAAGACGACCCACATGGCGCCAAAGTCGAATGCATCAAGTTGCGGAAAGTACCGGAAGACCTATCCGAATCGGAAGCCTTCGAAGCCTTCGATTGCGAAGGGCTTGACCCCGACCAAGTTGGGGCCGTGCTGGGGAAGAGCGTTGCCGCCGAATACTCTACCTGGGGATACCTCAACATCAAGTAAGTCAGTCAACCAACAAGGAGAACACCCATGACCAAACCGATCAAAGTGAAGTTTCAAAACTGGGATTGCGACCTGATAAAACACCGCTACGCAAACGGCAGGACGGCCCTGGAGCTTGTTGATAGCCAGGATGGTGAGCGAGTGGCCACGGCGACCCTCAATCTGCCGAATGAGCCGCCTGCCCCCGACGAAGTTGTGATTAAATCGTATTCTGAAAATGAAACTATGCTCGAAACACTGGTCAACGCCGGAATCGTCGAACCCACGGGCCGCGTCTGCGTCAGCGGCTTCATCCAGGCACCCGTCTGCCGGGTGAAGGCGGCTTTATGAGTGACGAGATGAATGTCTATGAAGGGGATTTTGACTTTTGGGCCGACCGTTTGAATATCCGCTGCGGCGGGTATAGCGAGGCTGTCGATCGGCAGCTTCATGGGGCGATCAAACTGATCGTGGAGGCTCGTGTGGATGGCACGACGACATACAACGATAAGTTAGCGGAAAAACTTGGAATAACGCGAGACCATGCTGAGCTTATTCAGTACATCCTCGCCAGCGTCACGATGCCAGTGCCGGACGGGAAGCATGCACAATGTGAGTGTTTCACGTATGGGACATCGCCACGTGGGCTATTTGTGGACGATTTGGATATGGCGAGGCAGCTTCTGATGGAATTCGAGACGCCACTGAAACGGTGGGAAGCATGACCCAATACACCTACAAGCGATCCACGGACCAGGGCCAGCGCGCATAACTGTGCGGGCTGGGCGGTCTGGCGCGACGCATCTCGGCCCGATATCTTGGATCCGGTCCTGGTGATCGGCTTGCGGCACGCGACAGGCCGGCGTGCCGAGGCCGACACGGACTGATCCCGGGATGCCTCCATGCCCAAGCTCGTCGATGTCGGCTCCATCGGCTCGTACTTCGAATCGCTCTCCGATCCCCGCCACGAGCGGAATCGCAAGCATCTGATGGTGGATATCGCCGGCATCGCGGTCTGCGGGGTCCTCTGCGGCTGCGACGGGCCCACCGCCATCCATCGCTGGGCCAAGCATCGCGCGTCCTGGTTGGCCCAGCATCTGGCCCTGCCCAACGGCGTCCCCTCGCGCGACTGCATCCGTCGCTTGCTCATGGCCCTCAAGCCCGACGCCTTTCAACGGTGCTTCCAGGCCTGGGTCGCTGGCGCGATCCCCGGCGACACCGAGAACTCCGGCCGACTCGTCGCCATCGACGGCAAGACCTGCCGCGGGTCGCGCGATGCGGCCAACGGTCTCGGCGCGCTGCACATCGTCGGCGCCTGGGCCAGCGAGCAGGGCATCGCGCTGGGCAAGGTGGCGACCGACGCCAAGTCCGACGAGATCACGGCCATCCCGCTGCTCCTGGGGCAGATCGACCTGCCCGGCACCCTGATCACGATCGACGCCATGGGCTGCCAGAAGGAGATCGTCGAGCGGGTCTTCACAGGCGGCGGCGACTGCGTCATCGCCGTCAAGGACAACCAGCCGAAGCTGATGGCCGCGATCGAGGCCTCCTTCCTCGCTCACCTGGAACGCGACATGGAGGACCTCCGATATCGCTGCCACGAGACCCGTGAAAAAGGGCACGGCCGGCTCGACGAGCGATCGTATTATCTGGCCAGGGTGCCGCCCGATTTCGCGCCCGGGGAGGACTGGCCGTGGGTGAAGGCGATCGGCTACACCGTGCGGATCACGCAGCATGGCGACGGCCGGGAGTCGGACGAGGTGCGCTATTATCTCAGCAGCCGGTATCTCAGCGGCAAGCGGTTCGGCGAGGCGGTCCGAGGCCACTGGGGGATCGAGTCGATGCACTGGGTCCTGGACGTGAACTTCCGCGAGGATGAGAGCCGCACTCGCGAGCGGACGATGGGCAACAACTTGAGCCGGCTGCGGCGGTTCGCCGTGACGCTGCTGAAGCGTCATCCCGGGAAAGACAGCCTCCGGGGGAAGACGATGTCCTGCATGCTCAGTACGGACTACCTGACACAAGTTCTATCTCTATAGAAGGTTTCATATGTGCTGGCCCTGGTGCCATCATCACGGCATAATCAGTGTCATGAAACGGGTTGAGACCGATCAGGACCTTAGCCATTTTCTTCTCCCAATTCCGAGGCTGTAGGTCGCCTAACAAGAAGTTGGTGGACGAAAAGGCGTGATGTAGCACGCCCTTACTTGCCCGGTATGATCCCGTGGCGGGGTGCAATTGGGGCGGCACCCCGGACTCCAGGGCTAACGCATCTTAATTTGGCCCTGTCGCCTGACGGAATCTGGTAATGGGCGAAGACTTCCGGTAACTCTCCGTGGTACACCGCCACGGAGGACAGCCATGACCGCCGACCAGGACCTCTCCCTCGCCCGTCATTTCGCCGAGTTGCCCGACCCCCGCATCGACCGGACCAAGAAGCAC
>JAQGHR010000123.1 GCA_028291545.1 Planctomycetota bacterium
TCGTCGCGATGATATTTCTATCGCAGTCGAGCCAGGACCCGGAACGTCTCGCGAATCGTTTCATCGAGAAGAGAACCCGGCTCCTCCCAGAGAATTGGGTTTCGTCCGCCAGAGACGGTCGGATGGAGGACCGATGGGACCGAATGACCCGTGCTCAATGGTCTCGCTATCGCGCAAGGAGGCATGACTTCGATGCGAACGCTCGTCACCGGCGGCGCCGGTTTTATCGGTTCCAACCTCGTCGATCGGCTGCTAGCCGACGGCGGCGAGGTGACCGTGCTGGACAATTTCGACTCGTTCTACGAGGAGGCCCGCAAGCGCGCCAATCTCGCCGAGGCCGCCACGTCCTCGAAGTTTCGCCTGGTCGAGGGTGACATCCGGGATGCCGGGACCGTCGATCGCCTGATCGCCAGGCTGAGACCCGACGCGATTGTTCATCTCGCCGCCCGGGCCGGCGTGCGGCCGAGCATCGAACAGCCCGCGCTCTATGCGGAGGTCAACGTCACGGGGACCGTCCATCTGCTCCAGGCGGCCTGTCGGGTCGAGCCGCGTCCCAGATTCGTGTACGCCTCAAGCTCCAGCGTCTACGGCGACCGGCCCGACGCCCCGTTCCGCGAGACCGATTCCGTGGACCTTCCCGTCAGTCCCTACGCCGCCACCAAGAAGGCGTGCGAGCTGCTTGCCCACACCTTCCACCACCTCCACGGCCTCCCCGTGACGGGCCTGCGGTTCTTCACCGCGTACGGCCCCCGGAATCGGCCCGACCTCGCGATCGCCAAGTTCACGGGCCTCATCGATCGCGGGGCGCCCGTCCCGATGTTCGGCGACGGCACCACGCGTCGCGATTACACGTTCGTGGGCGACATCGTCGACGGGATCGTCCGCGCCATCGATCGATGCCAATCCCATCACCTCTACAACCTTGGCAACTCCGATCCCATCGAGCTTCGCGCCATGATCGCCGCCATCGGCCAGGCTTTGGGCAAGACGCCCCTCATCGACCGTCAGCCCGAACAACCCGGTGACGTGCGGCAGACTTACGCCGACATCTCGCGTGCGACACGCGAGCTCGGCTACGCCCCGACCACGCCATTTCATGAGGGTCTAGCGCGATACGTCGCCTGGCGCTCCGCGTAGGGGGGGCGTAGAGGACGCGACGCCCTCGACCGCATCGAGCATCTCGCGACATCCTGCCACGAGTGCCGCCAGCGCCGGATCGCCGGCACCGTAGCGGTCGATACAGGTCCGATAATACCAGAGGACCTCCTCGCGACCGGCGTTGAACAGCGTCCACACGGGGCGACCGGCTTCCAGATCGAAACGGATGCTGGCGAGATTGTGCAGCTTGTCCGCGAGTGCCACGGCTCGGGCAGCGACCGAGGCGGCGGACAAGACTTCGATATGGTCTCGTTTGCGGTCGATCCACGGTCGAGCCGATCCGGTCGCATCCGTCTTGACCTCGGAACAGGCGGCCACCATCTCCGCCACGTCCGGGCCGAACTCCTCGCCGATCTCCGCCAGGGTTGCGTCCGTATCCTCCACCGCATCGTGCAAGAGGCCCGCGATCACCACGTCTTCGGAAAAGCCCAGCCGATCCAGGATCAGGGCCACGCCGACCGGATGCGCGATGTAGGGGACGGCCGAGCCTTTGCGGTTCTGACCGCGATGCCACGAGGCGGCGCGACGGAGGGCTCGCTCCAGAGTCATCGAGAACGGACTGCGATTCGTGGTTATCATGATGGGCCATTGGTACTGGACATGTGAAATCATCCCGTGACGCGGATTCCCGAGGGCGTCGTTGCGATCGACCGTCTTGCCCTCACCGCGCGATTGGAAGAAACTAGCCCAACGCATCCGAACGATGTTCCCCGTCGGGTGGGCCAGACGCCGGGGGCGGCGTGAGCCACCTTACGGCAAGATCGTGTACGACATCGCGAAGGTCCTGATCGAGGAGGTGCGGAATGATCCGGCAACACGCCCAACTTGGCCTCGCGGTGCTCCTCGCGGTCCTGACCTCGACGGGGATCGCACGGGCGCAAGAGGAACCGGTCAGGGCGGATTACGACGCGGGCTGGAAGGCGATGGCGGAGGGAGATTATCCGGTCGCTGAAGCGAAGTTCAAGGCAGCCATCGCCAAGGCCGAGCCCCTCGGCCCGAAGAGCGCGGTCCTGGCGAGCTGCCTCCACGCGCTGGCGGCAACCTACTACTTGCAGACCAGGTACGACCAGGCCGATGCGCTCGAGCGCCGGGCACTGGTGATCTACGATCAGGCCACCGGCAAGGACTCGGCGGAGACGGCCGCGTGCCTCAACAGTCTGGGCGACCTGAGATACGTCCAGACGAAATATGATGAGGCAACCGTGCTTTATATGCGGGCCTCGGCCATCCTCGAAAAGCTCCGCGGCAAGAACAGCCCCGAGCTGGCCCATTCGCTGGGCGGGATGGCGGACGTCTCTTATATGAGGAACAAGCTCGACGAGGCCGAGGCCCGCTACAAGCAGGTCGTCGCCCTGCTCGATAAGGTCCCCTGCCCCGACCCCAAAGAACTGGCCCATGCGCTCGCAGGGCTGGGAAATGTGACCGTGGTCCGCGGCAGGGATGGGGGTGATCCAGCGGTCAAGCGCCGGAAAGACGATGAGGCGGAGGCTCTCTACCAGAAGGCCCTCTCCACCCTCGAAAAGGCGCTCAACAAGAAGGACCATCCCGAGTCCAGCGAGATCCTCGTCAACCTGGCCGGGTTGTATTACGCGGAGGACAAGTTCGACGACTCCGCCACCTACTACAAGCGGGCGCTCGCCATCGGCGAATCCCTGCAGGGTGCGGAGAACCCCAATCTCGTCCCCACGATCCTCGGCCTCGCCAACGTGATCTACATGAAGAAGAATTTCGAGGAGGCGGAGTCCTTGTACCGGCGTGCCCTGAGCCTGGAAGAGAAGGCCCATGGCCGGGAGCGAGCCGGCTCGGTCCCCATGATCGTCGCCCTGGGCGACATCCACTATCTCCGCTCCCAGTTCACGGACGCCGAGCCCTTCTACCAGCGAGCGCTCGCCATCACCGAGAAAGAAACCGGCCCCGACAGCCAGGATCTCGCCGCGGTGCTCGACCACTATGTCCTGCTTCTCCGCCAGACTGACCGCGAATCCGACGCCAACACCCTCGAAGCCCAGGCCAAGGCGATTCGCGAGGGGAAGACGACTCCAAAAGCAGCCAAGTAGCCCTCGGCCATCTGGACCTCGTGGACATCCCCTCGATTTCCCGCGTCCCTTACTTCGGCTTCTCGCCACCATGGGGAGGCGGCGGTGTGTCGGTGGGATCGTCGGCAGGAGGCGGAGGATTCAACGATCCGGCGTCCTTTTCCTGGGGCGCTGTTTCCTCCGACGGCGGACGTCGCTTCTCCGAATTTTTGGGGAGCGCTCGTTCTTTCGACGGGGATAACGGGGGCTCCACCACATCGGGCCCGGGGTCACCCGCGGGTCGGAACGGGTCGGCCCTCTCGACGCGACCAACCTGTCGCGCATTGAGGGCATCGAGCGTGGCCTGGTAGCGGGCCAGACCCGCTTCGACCTTGGCAAGACGCTCGCGAAGCGCGGTGGCTTCCTTGTTCAGGGCCTCGACCGCGTCGCTCGCCTCCTTGCGAGTCCTCGCCACGAACGCGTCGGCCGACTGAACCGGATCGGGCGAGATGGCAGGCACGGCAACAACGTTTACCGTCGGAAGATTCGGAGGTGCCGTGGTCTCCGAGACGGTAGGCAGGACTTCCGTGGCCCTTGGCGGCCCCTCATCCAGCACGACCGGAATCGCTGCGTCCTTCGTAGCCTCGGCGGGTTTGGTCTGTCCGACCGGCGGGGGATCGACCGGAGAGCCTTTCTCCTGGACTCCCTGAAGCCGCCCGGCAAGCGTCGGGCTCGTCGGCAAGAGGGTCCCGGCCAGGCCGAGCAGTGCCAATGTCGCAGACCCGGCAACGATCTGGATGACCCGCGATCGACTCCGCATGGGTAGCCTCCGTGACGTCTCGCGAAATCAAGAGCGCCCGCCCGAGGCGGACATCTCCGAAGAGATTAGCCGAAGGGTACGCGCAAGGGAACAGGAATCACGTCTCCGTCGCCCGGGCCGAGGCTGCGAACAGCACCCACCCGACGATGAACAGGACGCCTCCCGTGGGCGTGACGATCATCCCGAGCCACTTCGGACCGCCGACGCCGATCGCGTAGAGTGAACCCGAAAACGCCACCGTGCCCAGCAGGAACGCCCATCCGGCGGCCGTCCTCCAGCGGGCGACCCCCGGCGCGAGACCGACGGCCACGATCGCCAGCGCGTGAACCATGTGATAACGCGCGGCCGTCTCGAAGTTCGCCAGACGGCGCTCCAGCGCTTGCCTTTCCGTGGCCTCCATCGTGTTCAGGACCTTGGGCTTCGGCGTCAGTCCATGTGCCCCGAAGGCCCCGAACGCGACGGCCAACGCGCCGGAGATGGCGCCGATACGTATCCAGTTCATGACTGTCATGCCTCTGTGTGGGGGCTCGAAATCATGGGTCGACCCACCGATCATAGAGAGGGTCGGCGTGAGACATTGCCGCTGGCGCGGGACCGGGAGGAGGGATCGATTGCTTCGGATCGGGGAGGTGCTCTCTCCAGGCACGCAACGCGAGGGTTGGGATGTACAGTACGCCGATCAAGCCACCGAACATCACGCTAAACAGGGCCGGGTTGGGGGGAAAATACAGCGGGTGGCCCGCCCACCGAGCGGCAAGGTCCACGATCAGCAGAACCCCGATGACGAACACCGCCCAGAGGTCGGGCCACCATCGAGCGAGGCGAGACCGGAATGTCGCAGGACCGTCTAGCATGGCGAGGGCACCCTCGTCGCGGGGTCGGCCGCGTGTTCATTCCCGTAGCAGTATGGCGCGTGTTTCCGCGGCAAGGAAGAGAGAGCCGGTCACGCAGAGAATGCCGCTCGTGGGAGTTCGCCGCCTGGCGATCTGCAAGGCTTCCTCGGGCGATGCCGCTTCAACCGGCACGTCTCCCCCCTGCCCCACGATCGCGGCGGCAATCTCCTCGGGAGGCACGGAGCGGGGATTCTCCAGGTAGCGCGTGACGATGACGGTCTCGAACAGAGGCAACAGCGCGCGAAGCTGTCCGGCGAGATCCTTCTCGCGAGTCGTGCCAAATATGAGGGTCCGAGGTCCCTCGGGGAAGCAGGTCCGCAGGGTGTCGGCCAGGGCCTGGGCCGAGGCGACGTTATGGGCGCCATCGATGACGATCCAGGGCGATTGGCCCATGACCTCAACCCGCGCTGGCCACGACAGTCCCGCCCAGCCGCGTTCCACGGCGGAGCGCTCGACGACCAGCCCGGTCTCGGCCATCGCGTCGAGCGCCGCCAGGGCGATCGCCGCGTTGTGGGCCTGGTGCGGCCCGAGCAGGGGCAATTCCAGCGGTCCCCAGTCGGATCGCCACGTCTGGACCGAGACACGGCCCGCTTTCGGGGCGACCAGCGGAGGGCTCGGCGGTCGGTACGAATAGCCGAAATCCTCGTCGATTTCCCGGAGCGGAACCCGGCGGATGCGTGCCGCCGCCCGGACCGCCTCGCGGCCCTCATCGCCCCGAACACCGCTGACGGCCGGCACGCCGCGCTTGAGGATTCCCGCCTTTTCCGAGGCGATCGCGCCCAGGGTCGTGCCGAGCTGTTTCGTGTGGTCGAACGAGATCGACGTGAGCACCGACAGCGCGGGGCGGACGCAATTGGTCGAATCCAGGCGGCCACCCAGCCCCACTTCCAGCAGCACCGCGCCGGTGTTCTCGCGGGCAAAGTGGAGCAGGCCCATCGCCGTGGTGATCTCGAAGAACGTCGGGCCGCGATGGCGGTGGTGGTTCACGTCGGAATCGAAGTACGACACGGCCGGACGCACGGCGGCCACCAGGGCGACGAGTTGCTCGGGAGTCGCCTCGACCCCATCCACGCGGAACCGCTCTTCCAGGCGATGGAGATGGGGCGAGCAGAACAGGCCCGTGCGGACGCCCGAGGCCGAGATCGCGGAGGCGATCATCGCGGCCGTCGAGCCCTTCCCCTTGGTCCCGGCCACATGGATGATCCGCAGGGCCTCCTGCGGGTCGCCCAGCCTGCGCAGGAGCCGTCGCATCCGTCCGAGGCGAAGCTCGGCGGGGATACGGGGCATGCCGGTGCGCTCGTAATTGAGCCTGCCGTAGAGGAAGGCCAGCGCGTCTTGATAGGCATCGCTCACGTCAGATCCCCGACGACCTCGACCCCGAGCAGAGTCCGCTCCACCAGGGCGATCATCTCGAAGAGTGAGCGGCCCTTGACGAGGTACGCGGTCGCGCCGGCCTCGAAGGCTTCGAGACGCGAGTCGGCATCCGAGAGGTTGGAGACGACGACGATTTTCAGCCGGGTCCCGGCCGGATCGTAGCGGAGCGCATCCAGGACGTCGAAGCCGGTCAGATTCGGCATCCAGAGATCCAGCAACAACAGCGCCGGGCGTACCTCACGGACGACGTCGAGCGCGTTCTGCCCGTCGATCGCCTCGAACACGACGTGTCCCGAGCCGCGAAGCGCGCTCGCATAGACGTCCCGGAGGTCGTCATCATCATCGGCCAGGACGAGTGTGGCCATGATCGGTCCTGCGGCTGAAGGGTGGTCCTCTTCGGGCCAGCATAACCGGGAACCGCGACCTCCCGCCACGGCGCTCAGGAGGATTGGCATGTCCTGTCGGGGTCCGTTGCATGTCTCCGCACCCCGCTTGAGCCATCGGCCCGGCCGCGCTAAGATGAGGCCAGGCGTCACGCCCGGCCTCGGACGAACGGGCGCCTTCTCTCCTCGCTTCGGAAAGGACCGACCTCATGGCCACGGCAACCGCACCCAAGCGTAAGACGTCCCGGTCGCATCAGACGAAGATGCTCATCGACGGCAAGTGGCGCGACGCCGTCAGCGGCAAGACGTTCGCCACCTACAACCCGGCCACGGAAGAGGAAATCGCCCAGGTCGCCGAGGGGGAAGCGGCCGACATCGACCTCGCCGTCAAGGCCGCCCGCAAGGCCTTCGATTCCGGCCCCTGGCGCAAGATGGACGCCCGCGATCGCGGCCGTTTGATCAACAAGCTTGCCGACCTCATCGAGCTGAACATCGACGAGCTGGCCGCGCTCGAAACGCTGGATAACGGCAAACCGATCGCCGAGAGCCGCAATGCCGACCTGCCCCTGGTGATCGACTGCCTGCGCTACTACGCCGGATGGGCCGACAAGATCCACGGTCAGACCATCCCCGTCCGGGGCAATTACTTCTGCTACACCCGCAAGGAACCGGTGGGCGTGGCGGGGCAGATCATCCCCTGGAACTTTCCGATGCTGATGGTCGCCTGGAAGTGGGGTCCAGCGTTGGCGGCGGGATGCACGATCGTGATGAAGCCCGCCGAGCAGACGCCCCTGTCCTGCTTGCGGATGGGCGAGCTCGCGCTGGAAGCCGGGTTTCCCGAGGGCGTGATCAACATCGTGCCCGGCTTCGGCGAGACGGCCGGCGGCGCTCTCGTCGATCATCCCGGCGTCGACAAGGTCGCCTTCACCGGCTCCACCGAGGTCGGCAAGATCATCATGCGGAACGCCGCGAACTCGCTCAAGCGCGTCACGCTCGAACTCGGCGGCAAGAGCCCGAATATTGTGTTCGCCGACGCCGATCTCGATGCGGCCGTCGATGGCGCGATGCTCGGCCTCTACCTGAACCAGGGCCAGTGCTGCTGCGCGGGCTCGCGCCTGTTCGTCGAGGACAAGGTCTACGACGCGACCATCGAGAAGCTCGCCCGCAAGGCCTCGGCCCGCAAGCTGGGCGACCCGTTCGACCCCACGACCGAGCAGGGTCCGCAGGTGGACAAGACCCAGTTCGACAAGATCCTCGGCTACATCGAGAGCGGCAAGCAGCAGGGCGCGAAATGCGTCACCGGCGGCGAACGCTTCGGAGAGAAAGGCTATTTCATCAAGCCCACCATCTTCTCCGAAGTGAAGGATGAGATGACCATCGCCCGCGAGGAGATCTTCGGGCCGGTCCTCCAGGTTCTCCGCTTCAAGGACATCGAAGAAGTCGTGAAGCGCGCCAACACGACCGACTACGGCCTGGCCGCCGCCGTCTGGACCCGCGACATCGGCAAGGCCCACGGCATCGCCAACCGCATCCGCGCCGGCACCGTCTGGGTCAACTGCTACGACGTCTTCGACGCCGCCGCCCCCTTCGGCGGTTTCAAGCAGAGCGGCATGGGCCGCGAGCTGGGCGAGAAGGCGCTGGACAACTACACCGAGCTGAAGACGGTGACCGTGGCGATGGATTAAGCGTCCCAGGAGTGGGGCGCACCCTCGCCCCACTCCTCGTCGAGGAGAAAACGCCCGTGGAGAAGGTCGCCCGTCCCTCGCCCCCGATCCTGGCATCGGCCCGCGTCGTCGGGGGCCTGAACTGCCTGTTCGGTGGCCTGGGAGTCCTCTGGAATCCGCTGGTCACGGGAGGCGTGTATGTCTTCTCGGCCACGGACCCGGCCGATCCCTGGTACAGGCACGTCACGACGGACCCCGTCTATCGGGGATTCCTCGTCGTCTTCATTGTGATGGTGACGGCCGCGTGCCTGGTCCAGGTTGCGTCGGGAATCGGCCTACTACGAGGGAAACGGTGGGGGTGGACCCTCGGAATCGGTTACGCGATCTTCAGCCTCATCGCCCCCGTGGCCGAGTACCTGATCGACTATGTCCTGGCGACGCACCAAATCATCCTCGAAGCCGGTCGGGCTGGAGAGGAGGACGCGTTTGTCGTTCAGGTCGCGGGCACGGCGTTCCACATCGTTTACAACATCGCCATGATGATTTACCCGGCCATTCTCCTGTATGTGCTGATGCGACCCGACGTGCGCCGGGCGTTCGCGAAACGACGCTGAAAATCTTGGCCGGGTCACTCTCATGCTGCCGGACTGCGCCGCCTGCGGTCCCGTCCCCGGTGGACTTCCATGCCCGACAACCTATGCCCCGTATGCGCTGGGAGGAAGGTCGTCACCGGCCTGATACAGAGCTTCGAACAGCACGCTGACACCTTCGTCCCAGCCGAAAAAGGACGACCTCGACGAGCTGATATGAACCCCTGAAGGCGACGGGGTGACACCGATTCCGTACTGAAAACCCCGTCAGCCGGCCGAGAAAAAAGGACGGCGATGGGGACTCAGCCAGCCTGAAACGTGGCGACGACGAACAAGGAGAACGCTTCCATGCCCCACATCGAGATCGTTTCCATCAGCTCCTGTGAAGATCAATGGCATCTGCCCGTGATGTTCTTCGGACAGCCGAGGGATTTGAAACCGGGTGAGTGTTTCGAGTTGAAGGGTGACGAGGTTCGCGTCGGGCGACACCTGAACAGTGAACTGAAACTCCCGCTGCCGAACGTCAGCAAGTGCCACTTCCGCCTCGTCCTACGGGAGGGACGATACGCCTACGAAGACATAGGAAGCCGGCAGATCCCGATCTACAACGGCGAGCGATTGATGGTTCACGGAACGACCCGGCTGATGGAAGACGGCGACACGTTCAATGCGGCCGGAGTCCTGTTCCGGTATCACGATTGACGGGCCGTACCGTACGACGCCCTTGAACCTCCCAGGGCCAGGGCAGACAATGGTGATCGCGGCCAATTCCCTGGCTTCCCCCGACTTCCCCCTGGAGGCTCGATGCAGAAACCCTCGGCCGTCGTTGGCTGGCTCTTCACGGTGCTAAATAGCGTTGTCATCGGGACACCGATCGCCATCGTGGCCGCCGAGGCCATGCGGCAGGGCCGTCTGAATCGCCCGACCGCCGTGGCCGCGCTTTGCGTCTTCGGCGTCTCCTGGGTCCTGCTGCTGATCATCTGGCTCGCGGCCGGTTGGCGCAATCCCCGGCGGGCCAGGGTCGCGTGGTATTGCCTCCTGGCGTCGCTGGCGCTGATGGCCTTGATCGCGATGACGCCGGAACAGCAAGCGGGCTGATCCGGAGTCTTCCGCAAAGCCCCCCTGCCGAACACGATCTGGGGAGTTCGTCGCTCAAGTTGCCCATGGCCGGTAGCCGATGCTCTCGATCCAGGTACATCCAGGATTTGAGCCGACCGACCGGAGGGGCCGATGACGCCGCACCCGCGAAGGAATCTCGCTGCGCTCCGCCGCGCCTGTATCGCTCTCGCGGCGACAGTTGCCTGTTTCATCCCGGCCCATTCGCGCGGGATGGGGACGACGGTCTCGACTCTCAATGACCTGGCCGGGCTCTCCCCGGCGCAGCTCGAAGGCCTCTACGCCCGATCCGGCCCGGGCGCGATACCCAGGGGCAAGGTTCGCGGGCTGGCGCTCCTGCGATCCGGAACCAGGCTCGGCCCCGCGATCTCCCGGGGCGCGAGGGTGGCCTGGCAGGGGAAGGTGTTCGACGCCGACGGCATGTCGTCCGTCAACCGGTTCTTCGGCGTGAAGGCCGTCCGCGCGAATGTCTCCTACGGGCCGAGCTGGCGCGATGGCAACCCGGCGATCATCCTGGACTACAGCCAGACCTCAAAACTGTACGAACCCTATCGGGACGAGCTCAGAGAGGTCGCGCCGGGCCTGTATCTGGGCTTGATGTTTGACCGTCGCACCACGCCGCCAGGTCTGAAGATGTATTTCGCCGTTCAGACCTTGTGAGCCCGACGGTAATCGAGCGCTTGCCGGGCTGAGTCGCGATCTGGACCTGTGTGGCTGGGTCTGAGGTACCCCGGAGCACCTCAGACCCAATCACACATCATACCGGAACTTCCTCGGACTTGGCGTCGGCGAGCGCATCCAGAGCCGGCGTGTCGGGAGTGATGATAAGAATCCCTCGGAGGATAATCATCATTGACATCGCCAGCGCGAGGCCCGCCGGCCCCAGGAGGAAACCGAAGAACATCACGCCGAGGAGGACGGTGACCGGGTCGATATCCACGGATTTCCCGTAAAGGATGGGCGTGACGACATAACCCTCGACCATGCCGACCACCAGGAAGACCGCCACCACGGCGAGCGGTTGCCACCAGGACCCGCCAGCGCCCAGGGCCGCCAGCGTGGAGAGCGTCCCGGCGAGCACCGGCCCGAAGAATGGGACGAACTCGAGAATTCCTGTCAGCATGCCCCAGAAGAATGGCTGCGGAACCCCGATCAGCCACATCGCAGCCGAGATCACGACGGCGTAGGAGGCCGAGACCAGGAGCAACGCCCCGAGATAATGCTTCACGTCGGACGCGACCCGGACGAATTCGTGATCGCGGGGCTGCATGCCCAGGCCCTTGGCGGCACGCTTCAGGCGGTCGATCCAGTCGTCACGCCCTTGAAGCAGATAGAACAGGAACGCCAGGACAAGCACCGTGTTGCCGAGCAGTCCCAGCAGGCCGCCCACGCCCGCCGCCGCCCAGCGGCCGATCTCATCGGCGTGATTACGGATTGCGGTCTCCAGGTGGGCGACCAGCGACTCCGGCTCCGCGTCTCTGGACATCGCGGCGGACTGCGAAGCGTGGCTACGCGGCGAGAGCGACCTTAACCATGACTCACCGCCGACAGTGCGCATCACCTTGGCGGACAATTCGCCCAGGCGTTCGACGTACACGTCGCCCTTCTTGAGCATGGTGCCGGCCTGGTAAAAAATCAGCCCGCCCACCGCCACGATCACCAGGGCGACGAGGAGCATGCACGCCAGGCTCGCAATGGTCCTGTTCGCCCCCAGGCGTTCCAGACGGCGAGCCAGCGGGGACATGGCGATCGCCAGCACCACACCGATGAAGAAGGGCGCGAGAATCGACGCCGTCCAGTACATGGCGGCCCCGGCGACGACGATCGCGATCAATCGGACGGCATTCGTCGGCGTATGCGTCGATCGATCGTAGTCCCCGGCGGGTGGCGGCGGCTCGGACATGGGGAACCCCCGCGATCGTGGGTAGGGTGTTCGAATTGAACCAACCTACCCACGAATCCGATGCCATCGCCGCGAGATCGCGATCAGGACCCGAGCCACGACGGGACGTTGTTCGCGGCCGGCAGCTTGATCAGGCTCACGCTGACGATGTCGGGGTGTGCCTCGACCTCCTTGATCGCCTCGGAAGACGGGATGCTGTCAAGGTTTACGACGCCAATCGCCTCGCCACCGGCCTGATTCCGCCCGACGTTCATCTGGGCGATGTTCACCCCGTGACGGCCGAGCGTCGTGCCGATGAAGCCGATCAGACCGGGGCGGTCGTAATGCGTGAAGACAAAAAGCGTCCCGTCCAGGTGGGCATCGAGATGATAGGGGCCGAGCTGAACGAGCCGCACGAATTGCTTGCCGAACAGCGTGCCCGAGGCCACGTAGCGCTTCTTCTCCGTCAGGATCTCCGTCTGGATCATCGTGCTGAAGTCGCCCGTGTCGGTCGATTTCTCCTCGATCAGGGCGATCCCCCGCTCCTTCAAGAGGTGCTCGGCGTTGACGAGGTTAACCTGGCCCTCCAGCGCGGTCTCCATCCACCCGGCCGCGAAACTGGCGGTGATCATCCGCGTGTTCTTGGTCGCGACCTCGCCTCGATAGCGCAGCGTGGCCTGCTTGACCGTCCCCCGGTCCATCTGGGCGTGGAGCATGCCCAGGCGACGGCCCAGGTCCAGATACATCCGAAGGTCTTGCAGCTCGGCGCCGCTGAGGGAAGGCATGTTGACGGCGAAACGGACCTGACCGTTGCCGAGGAAGTCGATCAGCAGCCGGGCCGCCTCGACCGCCACGGCGACCTGGGCTTCTTCCGTGGACGCGCCGAGGTGGGGGGTGACCACGACCAGGGGATGTTTCACCAGGGCGTGATCGGCGGGCGGCGGCTCGGGATCGAAGACATCGATCGCCGCGCCGGCCACATGGCCGGAATTCAGCGCGGCGAGCAGTGCGTCCTCGTCGATCAGTCCGCCGCGGGCGCAATTGATCAGGCGAACGCCCGGCTTCATCATCGCCATCGCGCGGGCGTCGACGAGGTTGCGGGTCTCGGCCGAGAGCGGCGTGTGGAGCGTGATGTAATCGCAGCGGCCCCAGAGTTCATCGAGGCCCGGGACGCTCTCGATCCCCAGCTCGGCGGCGCGTTCGGCCGAGAGGAATGGGTCGAAGCCGATCACCTTCATGTCGAAGCCGCGCGCCCTTTGCGCGACAGCCAGGCCGACCCGTCCCAATCCGACGATGCCCAGGGTCTTCCCCTCAACCTGGGTGCCGGTGAACTTGTTCCGCTCCCACTTCCCGGACTTGAAACTCTCGTTGGCCTTGGGGATGTTCCGCGACAAGGCGAGGATCATCGCGACGGTGTGCTCGGCCGTCGAGACGGTGTTGCCGCCCGGCGTATTCATGACGACGATGCCCTGGCGCGTGGCGGCCGGGACGTCGATGTTGTCCACGCCCACACCCGCGCGGACGATGGCCTTCAGACGCGTCTGATCGGCCAGGACCTCGGCCGTGAGCTGCGTGCCCGAGCGAATCACGATCCCATCGGCCTCGGCCAGGGCCGCGCGAAGCGCAGGGATATCGGTGGCGAGCTTCGTGTTGACGACGACTTCAATACCGGGCTCGGCTCGCAGGAGCTCCAGGCCCTCTTCCGCGAGCTTGTCGGTGACCAGGACACGATGCGGCACGATCCAGAACTCCGTGGCGGCTGGGTGGGGAGGCCGACCCCTCGTCCTCCCCCAGAAAAGGTCGATCGGTCTCGTGTCCTCGTCCGACCGGTCATGACCGATCGATGAGGACCCGAGACCGAAGAACCTGCCGCCGGAGCTACCGCTTCTCGGCGACCTGATCGGGAATGATACCCCGATCGAGGTCATAGATCATACCCGGATTCACCGTCGCGGTCTTCACACCGGTGGGTACCTCGGCCGGAGGCGCACCGTCGCCCCCACCGCTGGTGAGTACCTTGGCGGCCGGGATCTTGGGGTCGGGAGCCCGGCTGTCAACGACGGTCACGCTGCTCTCGCCGACCACCTCGAAGCTGCGACCATTCACGATCACCGCCGTCGATTCGTCGATGCCGACGCCGACCTGATCGGGATATTCGGCCACGGCGCGCTTGAGACGGTCGGTCCTCTTGCGCTTCAAGAAATGCTGGTCGACGATGACTCCGGGCCAGAGGCCAAGTCCCTCGCCAAAGAGGGGGAAATTCGCAAGCGGCTTGTTGTAGCCCTCGACGCCGCGAGCAATCATCGTCTTGGACATCACGGCCGCGCCGGCACTGGCGCCGCCGATTGTAGCCCCTTCATGGTATCGGGCCCGGATGGCCTCGGGAACACCGGTCCCCTTGAGGCGGCCCATGAGCCGCTCCTGGTCGCCGCCGCCGATCCAGATCAGGTCGGCATGGCGGATCATCTCGACGGCCGCCGCCGGATCGGTCAGGTCGAGGATCGCCGGGTTATCGGCCCCGAGTTGGAGCCAGCGGAGCGCGACCTTGGCGCCGGAGCCGGGCAGGTTGGACGCCTGCGGAATGATGACGATTTTGGTCTTCGGGCCGCCGGCCAGCGCCAGCGTCCGTTTTATCACCGCGGCCGAGGGTTGGCCCCCTCCGTCAATCACCAGTCTCCCCTTGGGGAGGCGCTCGGTCGTGGTCTCGGATGGCGCACCCGCCCCCAGGGCGGAAGCGAGCGCGCAGGCCCATATTGCGATCATCGGTCTCTCCTAGCCGGTGGCCATGAGAATACAACCGCCGATCTCCCTTGCTATACTATCATAGATGTTTGGGAGAGGCGGCTGTCGACAGCTCGCGACTGAAAAAAAGATGACTATTCCATCGCGATCATCCCGCGGGCATCTTTGCCCTCTGCCCAATAAGCACTTGCTGCGCCGCAGTCACGGCCTGGCCCGGTTTGACCGTAAATCCCAGGTCCGCGAGCACCATTTCCAGGGCCGCCAGACCGGAGATGACATCAAGTTCGTCCATATACCCCATGTGACCAATTCGTACAATCTTTCCTTTCAGGCGATCCTGACCCCCGACGGTCGTGATCCCGAATCGATCGAAAAGCGCGTTGCGGATCTGCGAGTCCTTCAATCCCTCGGGGACCCGGAACACGGTCAATCCCTCGGCCGGCCGGGCGCTGAAAAGCTCGAGCCCGAGGGCCGTAACGCCCGCCTGGCACGCTTCGGACATCAGTTTATGCCGTGCCCAGATGTTCTCGATCCCTTCGGCCTTCATCCGCTTGAGCGATGCCGTCAGGGCGAGAATCAGCGTATGAGCGGGGGTGAACGGGGTGTCGAATTCGGCCATCTTTTTGCGCGCGAGCTTCATGTCAAAATAGAAGCAGGCGGTCGGGCAGGCGTCGATCGCGGCCCAGGCCTTGGGGCTCACGCTCACGAACGACAATCCCGGCGGGAGCATCAGCGCCTTCTGAGATCCGACGACCAGCAAGTCGATACCCCAGGCATCGGTGCGACATTCCATGGCACCGACGCCCGAAATTCCATCAACCATGAAGACCGCGGCGGTCCTGGCCACGATCTTGCCGATTGCGTCGACGGGATGGCCAGTGCCGGTCGACGTCTCGCTCAGTGTCCCGATGACCATCACGGCGTCGGGATGCTGCTTCAGCGCGCTCTCGACCTGGGCGGGATCGACGGCCTGGCCCCATTCGGTGTCGAGTGAGACCGCCTCGATCCCGTACGGCTTGCATACCTTCACCCAGCGCTCGGCGAAGACCCCGGCGTTGAGGACGATCGCCTTCTTGCCTCGGGGGACCGTGTTGATGATCGCGGCCTCGGCGGCCCCGGTCCCCGACGCGGTAAAGATCAGGACGTCATTCGCGGTCTGAAAAACCTCCTTGAGCCCGGCGATCGCGTCAACGATCACCTGCTTCGCCTCGGCCGATCGGTGGTGAATGACCGGTCGCGCCAGTTCGAGCAGCACATCCTCGGGAACCGGCGCAGGCCCTGGAGTCATCAAACGAGGCTTCCGCATCTCCGCTCATCCTCCGCTCTCGACGCGCCGCGAACGGCCCGTCGATCGTATTGCGTCACTCGGTTTCCATGGACCACGTCGACCGTGGGCCAACGGTTGCCCCCAGAGAATCCGTGCATTCCCGGAAGGGAGCGTGGGCAACTTGTGCCAGGCTTCCAAGTCTAAACGATCCCGAACGGTTTCGGGAGAGGGACGTTTCCGCCCCGATGCACCGGTCGAGACCGGCAGGTGTGACTTTGATTCAGGACCTGGGCCACACGGCGACGGGAGCACGACTCCAGAACCGAAAGTTACACTCTCGTACACCGATAGCACGGCCGACAAGGTCTCGCTGAAGCTGACCAACGGCGGGGTGCTCGACCTCTATCGCGGCCCTGGCGGCGACGCACGCGTCCTGCACGTAAGCGGAGGCAGGCCGAATAAGAGCGTCCTGTCCGGCACGGTCAAGGGACGGATTCGGCGAACATCGATCCCCGTTCTGGTCGGGCTCAACGGCACGATCAACACACTGACGACCCCGCCCTTCATCGTGGGGTCGGTGCGGGCGACGTGAAATGGATGTGATTTTCCCTCAGTCACAAACGAGATCCGCCCTCACCCGCCGTAGATGGCTTCCGGCCGGAAGACGCGCTCGGCGATGACCTGCAACGACCCATCGGCCTCGACCCGGCGAAAGAAGCACGATCGGTATCCCTCGTGACACGCGCCGCCGACCTGGCGAGCGAGAATGAGGAGCACGTCCGCGTCACAATCGAGGCGGATCTCCCGGACATGCTGGACGTGCCCCGAGGTCCCACCCTTGTGCCAGGATGAGCGTCGGGACCGGGAGTAGAAGTGCGTTTGCCCCGTCTCGAGCGTGCGAACCACCGCATCGCGGTCCATCCAGGCGAGCATCAGCACGGCGTTCGTTTCGGCATCCTGCACGATCGCCGGGACCAGACCGTCGGCCGTCCACTTGATCTGGTCGAGAAAACGCGGCTCGGTCACGGGGCCAATTCCTCCATCAACAATCCTGGGGTCGTGAAGCGAGTTCAGCTTCAAATCGTTCGATCGTCGCCGCGTCGCAGACGGCCATGGCGGCGACGCAGGCGTCGGCAAGGACGTCACGGGAGAGGGTTTTCGGGTCGAGCGCGACCAGTTCCGCTCGCCCCATGCTGGAGACGTCTTCTTTTTCGACGGTCGATGGGTCGTTCTGCGGCAGGCCCAACCGTCGGCGAAGCCGGTCGAAGGGATACCCTTCATACAGCGACGCCACGTGCGGGCGGGCGGAGAGTTGCTCGCGGATATTCACGACGGCGGAGAGCTTCGCGAGCGCCACGGAATCACCGCCGGAGGCGAGCACGGCCGCTTCGACGGGAGAGAGCGGGGGATGAGACGCCTCGTCTCGGCCCGAGAGCCCGAGACGCGGGCGGGTGATCCAGACCTGTTCGAAATAGCGCTCAACCGCCGCTCGTCTCAAGGCCGATTGAACGCCATCTTCTTCCGAGGCCGGCATGCGAAACAGCCAGGCGGCTGCGTCCATCAGGCGCAACGGGAGGGGCGTCGAGCGGCGATCGAGCGACCGTGCGCGATCGCCGAAACGCGAGAGCAGGGCCATCTCGGCCGTTTCGAGCGACTCACGATCAGGACTCGACAGACGGATCCGTCCCGGGGTCGCGATGACCGTGGCCAGCACGTGCGGGAGGCTTTCGCCGGTGGGGGACGCCTGCTTCTCGCCGGGCGGACGATCGAGCCACTCCACGACACGCGCGTCCGTCACGGCGGATTTGCCGGTCACGGGGTCGAGGGGAGGAGGGACCGGCTGCAGCGAAGCGAAGCTCGACAACGATAAGAGCGGGTCGCCGTCCTCGACGGCCCAGTCCAGGATCAAGGCGTGGCTGAGATCGTCGGCCCAGATCTCGGCGCCGGCACCCTGGCGGAGGATCTCGGCGACGGACCACGAGGCGACGGCGCTCTCCGGTGAACGATCCGCCTCTGCCCGGACGGCGAGGTCCATCGCCACGATCGCTTCCGCGTTTTCCCCCAGCCAGGCAAGGCACAGCGCCTCGTTGAACCGCGCCGCCCCGTCGTTTTCATCCTCGTAGGCAAGCGAGGCGAACGCCTCGGCCGCGACGGAGAGGTCTTCGAGATTCCGTCCCGCGAATCGGGAGGACCAGCGCGTGCGGCACTCGTAGTCCTCGGGCGAGCGGAATTTGTATTTCAGCCGCGCGGCGATCGGCAATTCCTCGGCCGCTTCGAGGATTTCGAGGGCCTCGGTCGCCGCGCCGTCCTCGGGTTCGATCCTCAACGCCCTCTGCCACGACGCCCAGGCCGCGAGCGGGCGCTGGAGGCGAAGGTGTTCCCAGCCCCGTAGAACCAGGGCCAACGCGGAGTCGGGGGGGGCAGGTGCGGGCATGATTTCTGACTCGCCGCATTGATCAAATCGCGAACCATCACAAGAACGCGGGATTCGAGATTCGGGATTCGAGCGGAATCGACTGAATTCTCAGAAACTCTCCGATCCGTCCTCTGGAACCTCGAATCTCTCCTCTCGAATCTCCGATGGCGGTTCCCGGGGAGCCTTGACTGAAGCCTGAGGCAAGGAGCCCGAACAGACCGGCTCACCGGCCCGGAAGAATCAGCTTCGGCTTGTCCCCGCCGCCCGAGGGTTGGGCCGAGCCGGAACCGGGCGTCCAGATCCCGCCCTGAGCGGCCCCGCCTCCGCCCGTCGAACCGCCGGGGGTCCAGATCCCGCCCTGAGTGGCGGAGACGCCGAGGCGGCCGGACGCGGTGGTGATCTTGGGGCCGAACTGGGCGAGCACGGCCTGGAGGGGCCGCGTGTCGAGGAGGACCTGACCCGGCTCGTCCGGATTCGGCGAGGTGCGAATCAGGCCCATCTCGACCAGGTTCGTCAGGACGAGCGTCGCCGCCTCGCGGTCATCACGGGTGCGGTCGAGCACCACCGCGAGCTGAGGCACCCACTCCTCGGGCTTCTCGCTCCGGGAACGAAGCCGGATCTCAAGGAAGTCCCATCGCACGGCGTTGCGCGACGAGGCATCCGCCTCCCGGCCTCGACGGAGCCAATCGAAGGCCTCGTCCTTCGCCAGCCGGTTCATGGCGAGGCTGGAAAGATCGGCATACGGCGCGACCCGATCCATCTCGCCGCGTTCGAAGATCGCCGGACGCTGGGTCAGTTCGCTCGCCGACCGTTCCATGGCCAGCGGGAGGACGAAATGACGGGCGCGAAGATAGAGTCGGACCAGCTTGGTGTCATCGAGCCGATCGGCCGGCACACGGTGCAAGCGGGAGAGGTGGAGACGCTCGATCTCGACGGTCTCCGGCTCGATCGCCGGCTCGGGCTCGACGCCCAGCTCGGCGCGGAACGCCGCGTAGTCGACGCCCCCCCGCCAGAACTCCTGGCCCGTCTCGAACTGGCACATCGCGGCGCGTAGGGCGACCTGCGCGTTGCCGTCCCTGGCGGCCCGCCTGGGGGTCCGGCCTCCGAGGTAGGGCATGGGCGTATCGGGCCAGACATCGCGGATGATTCGCGAGTGCTCGGCCTGCGTCAGTCGTGCGCCTTCCTCCCGAGAGATGCCCTCGGGCATCCACATCTCGGACTGCAAGGCGACGCTCATCCGAGGGACCGGGCCCAGCGACTTCGTGCGGGGGTGGGCCGGCGGGATGGACGAACCGGCGACGTCCATGAATCGGTCGCGAATCCGCTCCAGGCGGCCATCGTCCACCAGGTCCAGCGCCGCCGTCTTGTCGTCGATCGTGACCCGAGCCTCAACGCGAGGAAAATCCCCGGGGGAGAGGCTCTCGGTGCCGCCCTGGAGCTTCGGGCGATCGAGCAAGGCGAAGACGTCAACCTCGGGCGAATCGGGGTCCTCGGGATCGATCGGCCCGCGCCCCTCGTCATCGACGGTCGAGTCGCCGCGAAGGTTCTTCAAGAGCCCGTTGCGATCGCGGATGCTCCAGGTGAGCTGGACGTGCCCGACCAGATCCTTGCCCTGAACCGGTGCGATGATCTGGCAAAGGGCCTCCAGATCCACGGCCTCCGTCGAGTCGCCCAGCGTCGCGATCGAGCGCCTGAGCGCGGCGACCGCCGAGGCGTCGTCGGCCAGCCACAGGCGACAGAGGCCCAGATTGCGATCGGCCTCGGGCACGTGGTCGGCCGAGAGCGTCTCGAAGGCCGAAGCGGCCGAGGCCCATGATCCGTTTTCCGCCCATCCCAGCGCCTTGGCGAACGCCTCCGCCTTCTCCGGGGCGATCCCGGTCGGCACGGGCGACAACTCGTAAGGGTTGCGCATCCAGGCGGACAGTGAGCCGTTCGCCTCGATCGAGCGCAGGGACTGCGCGATCGAGCGCTCTTCGTCCTGTGGCTCCAGCTTCTGCGCCAGCCGGAGATGGGCCAGGGCGGACGGGACGTGGCCTTCCTCGGCGAGCATGATGCCGACGAGCTGCGCGGTGATCGACAGCGCCGCCCGTCCCTCGGCAGGGACGGAGGAGAGGGCCTGCTGCAATTGCGCGGCGCCCGCGTCGGCCCCCTCGGTCTCGATCACGACCCGGATGAGGAAGTTGTGCGCGCCGATATGCCCCGGGTTCTTCGCGATCAGCCCGCGCAGGATCTCGCCGGACTCCTTGGTGTGCCCCTCGCGTGCCAGCAGGATGGCCTTGCGGATCGTCAGCCAGGGATTGCCCGGCAGCTTCGCGAGGCCCTCGTCCAGGGCGGCTCGCGACGCCTCGACTCCCCCGGTCTCCTGGAGCCTCACGGAGCGCTCGACGAACGGCTCGGCCTTCTGGCAGCACCACTTGTATTTCTGTCCGCTGCCGCATGGGCAGGGCGAGTAAGATTCGAGCGCGGCCATCGCATACATCCTGGTGAATGGGTTGCCGCATCAGAGGCGGAAATGATCAAGGTAGCAAAGGGGGACGGGTCGAGTCTACCGAAAGCCGCCTCAGGTGGACGCTCCACCGGAATCGACCAGCTTTCCTTCGAGCTTCGATTTCCCGCCGCGAGGTCGATAGATCAGGCTCGCGATCACGATCAGGACCATCCCGCCCCAGAAGACCAGGTCGTGCATCTCCCACGGGAAATCGCGGATGCCTTTGGGGACGAACCTGGTCCAGGCCTCGGGCGATTGCTCGACGTTATTGATTTTCGGGGGATGAAACGCGTGCTTCAACCCGCTTCCCGTGAGCTTCAGTCCGATCCAGGCCACGAGGATGTAGGAGCCGGCGGCGAGCCCCTCGAATCGATCGAGCAGCTTGATGAAGAACGTTGCGACGTACCGCATCATCACGATGCCGAGGATGCAGCCAATATAGACGATCGTGAGGGCCAGGTTGTGATTATTCTGGAGGTTATCCGGCATCGACGTGATCAGCGCCACGGCCGCGAGGATCGAGTCGATCGAGAAGGCGATGTCGGCCAGTTCCACGCTGATCACCGTCCCCCAGAACCCCTTGCCGAACGCCTCCTTCGCCTCGGGATTGTCATGATCTCCCCCGCTCAGGAAATGCCGGATCGCGAGGAAGATCAGGTACAGCCCGCCGAGGACTTCCAGCTCCCAGTAGCGGAGCAGGTAGCTCGCGAACACGAGGGCGATCGCCCGAAAAACGAACGCGCCGATGATGCCGTAGCGGAGCGCCTTCTTCTGCTGCGGCTTGGGCAGATGCCGCACCATGACGGCAAGGACCAGCGCATTATCTCCGCTGAGGAGTCCCTCCAGGATCACGAGCCAGCCGATAGTCAGGACGATCGGGAGGATGTCGGCGGCGGTGAGGCCCCAGGGCATGCGTGCAATCTCCGAATTCAAGGAACCACCTGGCCCCCGGGAAGCCCCCATCATTAGGGATCAACAGAGCTTCGGTCAATGCCCCGGCCCGGGAAATTCGGCCACTTTCGCGGCCTCATCTAGCATCGCGAGCGACCGCGGGGTAGGCTGTCGGGTCGGATCAACCATGACCCGTCTGACGTCGGAACGGAGGGGCGCCGGTTGCGGTGCCTTCGCGAAGGATGCGACGGGGAATTACGCGATTTGGCGATCGCCAGTCCTACAAACCTTCCGAGGTCGTCGGTTTGTTCGTCCTGAGCCTCTTCGGCGGGATGATGATCTTCGGGATCTGCATGCTCGTGAATCATTTGCTGGAGCGGATCTTCGGCTGACCCGGCCGGCCCTGGCCGGAAAGATGGAGGCATCTCGCATGGCCGCGATTCGGGCCGCGGTGATCCTCGGATGCCTCACCACCGTCCTGACGGCCCGGGCGGTCGCGCAGGAGATCATAGTCAAGCCGGAAGGCGCGCCGACGCAGACGTCGGAGTTCCTTCGTCCGCCCGGAACCGCCTCCGACCCATACGCCCCGAGCGTCGACTGGGCACGCGTCCCGCCCTGGCGGAAGACCGAGTTTTTCGGCATCCGCGCCCAGGGCAAGACGTTCCTCTACGTCGTCGATTGCTCCGGCAGCATGGGCAGCTATGATCGCCTGGTCCGCGCCAAGCGCGAGATCCGCCGCAGCATCGGCGAGATGCGGTTCCCCCAGCGGTTTCAGATCATCTTTTACAACGATCGCCCCTACACCATGCCCGGCGGCATGCCCCAGGGCGTCGATTACGCCTCGAAGACCCAGCTCTCCCAGTGGATGAGCCTGATCGACGCCGACGGCGGGACCGACCCCCGCGGCGCCATGGCCCAGGCACTCGCGCAGAGGCCCGACGCCATCTTCCTCCTCTCCGACGGCGAGTTCCCCACGGGGGCTGCCGAGGCGATCGCCAAGAAGAACCCCAAGAAGGTGCCGATCCACTGCGTCGATTTCGCGGGCAATAGCGCCGACCTCAAGAAGATCGCCAGGGAATCGGGCGGAGTATACGCATCGCGTCCGTGATGTCCCGGCTATGAGCTCCGCGATTCCTGCGGATCGTGTTGTAAGGCCGGTCCCAACCGGCCGTCCTCGGCATTGGGAGGCCGGTTGGAACCGGCCCTACCGGAATCGAAAGGCGCACCGATGATCTCACTCCTGCTCGTCTGCGCGGCGATGGTGGCCGGACCGGTGGATTCGACCGTATCGACCGAGGGTCTCAAGGCGTACCAGGAGGCGAAATCACGATCCCCCCGCGATGCCGACGCCCAGGTCCGCCTGGCCCTCTGGTGCGAGTCCCATGGCATGCAGGCCGAGCGGACCGAGCACCTGGCGAAGGCCGTTCTGCTCGACGCGAACCACGCCGCCGCGCGAGGATTGCTCGGCCAGGTCTTCCGTGACGGTCGCTGGCAGAGTCCCGAGGTGGCCGTCGAGAAGGCAAGGACGGATGCGAAGCTCGCCGCCACCCTGTCCGATTACAACGCCCGCCGCGCCCGGACCGGACCGACACAGCAAGCCCAGTGGGACCTCGCCCTCTGGTGCGAATCGGCGGGCCTGACCGACGAGGCGACGGCCCACTTCTCCGCGGTCACGCGGCTGGAACTGACGGCCGGAAATCACAAGACCGTCGATCACCGCCAGGCCGCCTGGAAGAAGCTCGGCTGCAAGCTTTCCAACGGCCGATGGCTGAACGACGCTCAGATCGCCGCCGAAAAATCCGACGCCAAGGCCCGCGACAAGGCCAACCACCGCTGGTCCGGCCTGCTGGCGAGGTGGCGCAAGGAGACGGAGAACCGCCTCCTCGTCGACGAGGCCGAACGCAAGCTCGCCGCCATCACCGACCCCCTGGCCGTCCCGGCCGTGTGGGCCATCTTCGGATCGCAGAGCGGTTCGGATCAATCGAGAGCCGTGCAGATCCTCGGCCAGATCGACGCGCCGGCCTCGTCCCGGGCGCTGGCGTCTCTGGCGGTCTGGAGCACGACCGACAACGCCCGCCGGTCGGCGACCGAGACCCTCATGCGTCGCGATCGTCGCGAGTACCTCGAATCGCTCCTCAGCCTGATCCAGACCCCGCTCAAGTACGAGCTTCGCCCCCCGGCCAACGCCGCCAGCGTGGGCGAGTTGTTCGTCGAGGGCGAGCGATACAACGTGAAGCGGCTGTACGATGTTGTCGGCAATTTTACGCCCGGCCCCAACTTCCACGGACGGATCTGGATCGCCGAGGACGGCCTGCCCTCGGCCGTCGGCGGGAAATTCCTGACGGCGTACCGCAACTCGCCCACGCCCGAGCACGCACAGGACATCGCCGACGAGGTCGCCAAGAATCGTGCCAAGCTGTTCATGTCTCTCGGCGAAGCCTACACCGTCGCCTCCCAGCGGCTTGCCAACGACGTCCAGGCGATCGACTCCTACAACACCCAGGCCCATAGTCTGAACACCCGCCGCGTGCTGCCCGTCGTCTCGGCCGTCACCGGGCAGGATCTGGGCGAGAGCAGCGAAGCCTGGACCAAGTGGTGGGTCGATCAGATCGGCTACCGCTACGTATCTCCTCCCAGCAAGCCCACGTTCCTCGACAACCAGACCACCCTTGCCCCGCCCGTCCCCATCTATAGCTGTTTCGGCGCGGGCACCCCGGTGGGGACGCTCTCCGGCCTGGTGTCGATCGAGAAAATCGAAGTCGGCGACCGCGTCCTCTCGCGGGACACCCGGACCGGCTCCCTGAGCTACCAGCCCGTCCTTGCGATCCACCACAACCCGCCCGACGTGCTGCTTAAGCTTTGTATCGGCGAGGATTCGATCCTCTCCACCGGCTACCACCGCTTCTGGAAAGCCGGCCACGGCTGGGTCATGGCCCGCGACCTCAAGCCCGGCGACTCGATTCGCACGATGTCCGGTGTCGCCCGCCTCCAGAGTGTCTCGACCTCGCCCCAGCAGCCGGTCTTCAACCTCGACGTGGCCCGCACCCACAGCTTCTTCGTCGGTCGTCAGGGCGAGCTCGTCCACGACAACAGCCTGCCCGAGCCCGAGCTGGAGCCGTTTGATGCCGTCGTGGAGGGGAATGAAAGAGAGGGGCGTTGAGGGTCCGGGCTCGCCTGGATCAACGCGGGCATCGCCGGGATTGAAAGGCTCTCATTGTGCCGACGACGCCGACCCCGAGGGGCTGCCCTTGATGGTCATGCCGGCGGGAAGGGGGCGGGCGGCCACGAGGAATCCCTGGGCGTGGAGAGTCTCGCGGAGCTGGCGGTAGAGCGGGAAACCATCGGGGTAGATCCAGAGCGTCACGACGTCGCGAGCGGGGTTGAGGCGGTGGATCGCGCGGGAGAAATTGGAGGCGGCGCCGAGCGCGGTAGTGAAGGTCTCGCCGCGAAGGTCGTGCTCGGGGACGATTTCCCAGGCGGACAGCCCGTAATTGCCCATCCGGGGGTTGGAGCCGTCATCGACGCGAGAGACCTCGTAGTGGATCAGGAACGATCCGACGGGTCCGACCGTCCCGGCCGCTGAGCGCGTGTTGTTCCCCAGCCGGAGCTGGACGCGAGCGTCGGTCTTGACGCGATCCAGGAGGCGTTCCAGGTCGATGAAGGCCACGCGGTCGCCTCGGACCTCGAAGTGAAACTCTTCACCCTCGCTGAGCTTGGCCACCGGGCTCTTGTCGACCAAGACCTTGCGACGAGGCCGCGGAGCCTCGTTCAGCGCCATCAGCTCACCCTGGAGACGATCGCGTTCGGCCTTCAAGAGCTCGCCCCGGCTGCGAGCCGCCTGGAGCCGGGGTGTCGGGTCGCGAATAGTCGAGGCGAGCGTGCGATGCGCGACCGTCGCCGCCCCCGCGCGAGCTTGGGCGAGTCGGAGCCGATCGGCCGCCTGGACGGCACGCGCCTCGGCGCGGGTCCGATCGCCCAGGACCGAGGCGAAATCCTCCTCCGCCTTTGCGAGGGCCACCTCGTCGATTTTCGCCGCCGGGGGGGCGGTGGGCAACGCCACCGGGGCCGGCTGCGGAGGCACCGTCTTCGGTTTTGGCGTACCCGCCCTGGCCACTGTGATCGGCTTCGGCGCAGGTTTGGCGAGGCCGAAAATCGCGACAGCCGCCATCGCGGCGAGCAGGCCGATCAGTTCGGCGGCGAGCTTCAGGTACGATTCGCGACGCATCACGGCTTCCCCCCGCCGAACAACCGCGAGGACGGACGATCGGCGACCTGGAGCACCAGCGGCCAACCGGTCCCGGCCGCGCTCGTCTGCCACCTCGCCTTCAAATACGTCGCTTCCCCGCCCGGCTTGACCAGGAACCGCACCCGAGGCCGCAGGCCGACGCCCGGCTCGGAATCGCGTTGTCCATTCACGATCGCCGAGAGCTTCGTGGGCAACAGCCTGTCATCAGCCTTCATCGCCGCCATGGCGATCGTCTCGCCGCCGGGATGGATCGTCACGCCCTGCGAGCCGCAGGCGACGGACATCTCCAGCGTCTTCGAGACGATCCCGTTCGACGTGTCATATCCTCCCGCACCCGTCCCCGTCCCCTCGCCCGAGGAACCTCCCCCGGAGGCCGAACCCACACCGGGCATCCCGCCGCCCTGGCCCGGCGTGCCCGAGGACAACGTCCGGGACGATCCCGCGGCGGATGTCGAAGGCGTCCCGCTCACGCCTTTCGGGGTTTCCAGACCTTCGCGACGGGCGATCGCCTCACGCATCGTCGCGGAAGCGGACGCACGACCGAGGACAGACGACGAGGCCGGCGGACTCCCCGAGCCGTTGCCTGCATTCACGAGAGGCCGAGAGCCAGACGTTCCGCGAGCCGGGGCGGACCCAGATCCGCCGGTTCCCGTTCGTCCGTCTTCCTCGGCGATCGAGCGATCGGCATCGGCTCCGGGATTCGGGACCGTGCCAGAACCGCGAGAGCCTGGCAGACCTCGACCCGGGTTCGGCGGGGCGGCCATACGCGGCGGGGGCGTCGGCTCGACGCTCGGCGGATCTTCGGAGCGATATCCCGGATGGATCGGCATCCGGCCATCTTGCGGGAAATCGCGGCCCCCGCCGCCGCCGCGGCTGAGGGATTCCAGATCGACTTCGTCGAGGCCGCCCTCGATTCCCGTACCCCGCCGATTCCCCGGTCTCTCCCACGGCGAGCCGCCGTCGCGGCCCGGGGAAGCGCCGTCGCCACCGCCACGACCATTGCCCGGAGTTGCCAGGACCCGCCCGCCCGCCGTGTCCGAAGGCGGCTGCCCGGCAAAGCGACCGGCCGGGCGGCCATCTGACCCATCCGACAGGTCGCCCAACCCGCCCGAATTGGTGCCTCCGAATCGACCCGGTGCCGGGCGAGCACCCCGGTTCGGCAACGAGCCACCCGGAACGCGCGCCGGGCTTGCCGGGTCGGCTCCCGGCCATCCGATCGACCGATCTCCAGGACCGCCGGGTCCCTCCACCGGACCACCGCCGACGATCCCAGGCCCACGATCAAAGTTGCCGGGACCGCGCCGATCGGCGAGTTCGCCCGATGCGGGAGGCGGCGGCCAGGTGGGCGAGGTCTTCGGACCGGGGATTTCCGACCACTCAGACGGATCGTTCAGGTCGGGAAACTCGATCTCCCAGTCGGCGTCGGCCAGCTCATATCCGTAGGCGATCCCCAGCGGTTCAAGCAGGCTGCGGACGGCATAGTAAGGGCGAATCCCGTCGGGCCGCACGATGAACATGAGGTACGGAACGCTCGGCGCGCCGTCGGGCGTCGCCGTGTCGCGGGCGCGGAGCATCGTCCGGGCGACGGCCAGGACCAGGGGGTTCTGCCTCGGGTTGACGAAGCCGGCCAGGTCGGCCACGGTGAACGTCGGGCCATTGGGCTGGAGCGTGGCCGAGGAACCTCGGCACTCGATCGCGATCGGTCGTCGCCAGGTGCCGTTCGGTCCCTTATAGGGCAGCACCGCAACCCCATCCCGGGCGCGAAGCTGAGCGTGCTCGAGCCTGGATCGCTGCTCGTCGCGTTTCTCGGCCAGGATGTCCCGTTCTCGGGCCAGTGCGTCGGCCTCGTCCTCGGCACGACGGGCGTCAGCCTCCCGGGATGCGACCTCGCCGCGGATCAATCGTTCCCGGGCCCGATATCGTTCCGCGTCCGCCAGGGCCTTCGCGGCGGCCTGCTCCATGGCCGCCGCCCGTCGATCGATCGCGTCGGTGACGGCCTTCTGCTCGGCGAGTTTCGCGGCGATCTTGCCGAGACGCTCGGGAGTGAGGTCCACCGGTGGAGGGGGAGGCGGTGGTTCTGCCCGGGACGTAGCTTCGCGTTCCGGCTCTGGCTCCGCAACGACGGCGGCCACCACCGGCGCGAACGATTCCGTCGCTCGCTGGCGATAGACGGCGATGATCAGGCCCACGGACCCGCCAAGGAGCCCCAGGACCAGTCCCAACAAGAGGAGTTCGACCCCAATTCGGGACGCACCCTGCCGCATCGCCGCCGGCCTCCCAGCCTAAAGGTCCGCCGGGACGCCTCCTCCTGCTGGAGAAACCTTCCCCGGACAGCGCTTCTATCGGAAGCCCAGGCCTCCAGGCTTGAGCGTCGCGATGCAGCGGGGCAAACTGGGACGTCCGGGCAAGTCTTGACCTCGGCGGCCTCTACTTTGATTTTTCGTGAGACGCCTTATGGTCATCCTTCGCCGTTGACACATCTTTGGCGGCGTCTTGTGCCGCCTTGACGCCGTCCTTGGTGGCCGCCTCCGCGAGCTTTGTGGTGTCGGGCTCGTCGGTCTTCGTCGGGGGCTTGGCGACCACGTGGTGACGGGCATCCGCATTGGGGTCGATGTACGGCTCGGGGCTGAGTGACGACAGGCCGGCATAACCCGGCTCGGACTCGGAGTCGTCGCACCCGGCCTTCTTGTAGAGGATGCGGCACTCCTTGATCTTCACGTTGTCGGCCTGCGTCCGCGAGGCGACGCGTCCGAGCTTGCCCAGCTTCAGGATCGGGACCACCGTGGCCGCCTCGACCTGGGCGCTATTGGTGCCGTTGAGGGTCAGCGTTCTCGATCCCTCGACCACCTCTTCCGCCCGGACGATCTCGAAGCCTTCCGGGAAATGCCGCGCCATCAGCGTCTCCGCCTGATCGCGATAGAACGACGGCCACCGCGAGGTGTTCTCGGGGATGCCGACGACGCCGAACTGCCCATCCTGGTAGACGTAGCGTGCCTGGCCCGAGGCGGCGCAACCGGCCGTCGTGAGCGCAATCCAGCACGCGACGACCGAAACTCGGTACGTGCCGCGCATGGCCTACCTCTTTGGACCGGCCCCGTCCTCCGGGCCGACGTCCGTATGATCGACCCCCATCCTTGCCACGAACCGAGGAGTGTCGGCCGCGGCGGGATCGCCCTTCCATGTTTCTTCAGAAAAGTGTATGGTCCGGATGCATGAGAATCAAACCGAAGCAATCGGCGTGCCGATTCGCAGTTCGCAGAGAAAGTGGTTTCCCCACTTCGAACCGCGGACTGCTACAGCCCTGCAAACCAGTCGTATCCTTGTTCGGCCCAGAAGTCGGCGGGGCGAACGTCGGTGAAGTGGAGACTGCCGAGCTGCTTCAGAGACTTGAACCCGTACTTGACGGGGATCGATAGTCGCAACGGCGCGCCGTGGTCGGGTAGGAGCGGCTGGCCGTTCATGGCGTCGCAGAGCAGCGTTTGCGGGTGGAGGGCGCTCGGCATGTCGAGACCCACATAGTACGCGTTATCGGGCGTGGCCAGACTGGCGTAGGACAACAGGTCGCCGGGTTGCGCGAGCGGATCGCCCAGCCGTCCGGTACGGGAGGCCAGGCCCGTCTTCGCGGCGAAGTCCAGCAACCGCACGCCCGACCAGCGGACGACCGTGGTCCAGCCCTCGACGCACTCCAACTCGGTGGTTGTCTCCACGCGGGGCAGGTCAAGCGCCCGGAGTTCGGCCATCGTGAACTCCCGTGCCTTGCCGGCCGCGCCCGTCACGCGGAGCTTCCAGTCAGGCATCGGGCCGAACAGGCCGATGAGCCCGTTGACGATGGGCATCCTCGCCGACGACGCGGGGAACTCCCGCGCAAGCCGATCCGGCCGGAAGGTCGCGAGACCGACGCGCTCGTGCCATCCCAGCGCCCTCCGCATGGCACGATTGAGCCGGCCTTCCTTGGGGGAGTTCATGAACCATTGGAAGCCCGCCGCCCCGGCCGCGACGCTCGCCAGCGCCCCGGCGAACCCGCGTCGCGATCGTCGCCGCAACTCGCGGCGGAACGCGTCGTCCGGCAGGTCTGCGCCGGTCTTCGCCTCAGGAGGGATCACGCGCGACCTCCGTCTCATCAACGACCTCGAACCCGAGAATCATGCTTCGGAGCGTATTCCACCCCGCCCTCAGCACCTGGAGGACGTGGATCGCGACGAACACGAACATCAGCATCGTGAGCCAGAAATGCTCGGCCCGCGCCATCTGATACCCCCCCAGAATCCGGGTGAGCCAGCCCAGTTGCACCGGCCGGAAGATGGCCAGGCCGGTGAGGACCAGGCCGATCCCCATCCCGATCGCGATCGAATAGGCGATCTTCTGCGCCCCGTTGTACGTCCCCGTCCGGTCGGGCGGCGTCTTGGCGAATCCCAGGTCGTTCCACACGACGCGCCCCGCCTCGCGCAGAGTCCCCCGTCTCGGCAGGATCGTCCGCCATCCACCCGAGCCCACCGTCCAGGCCAGGTACAACCCGCCGTTCAGGAAGAGCAACCAGGCGAACGTGAAGTGCCACCCCATCGCCGTGGGCAGGACCGGCATATCCAGCTCCCGGAAGGCGATCTCCGGAAACAGCGTCAGCAGCGTCCTACCCCCAATCTTGATCGTATACGGGGCCTTCGAGGCGGAAATGGCGATCCCGCTCCAGGCCATCACGCCCAGGACCGGCACGTTGAGCCAGTGGCACAGCCGCGTGGGGAGAGAGTGACGGTTTTCGAGACGGGGCATGAGCAGCGACCTCCTTCCAGGAGGCTATCCGGCGCCGGGGACAGACACAAACGAAGAAACTACCACTTATCAATCGGCCCGGACGGGACCGGGACTCTCGGCTCGAAATGACCGGGCAGCGGCGAGATCGGCCCGTGATCGCGAATCATCGCGACGGTTTCCAGAAAAACGGCGGCGTTCGGCAGGTTGATGAGCCGGTGATAGAGGGTCTTCGGCGGTCGGATCGCGTGATTGTACCACTTGATCAGCTTGCGAAACTCCAGGCAGGCCGTCCGCTCGCCACGATGCTCGACCAGGCGTGAGAAATGACGCTCCATCACGTCCACGCGCTCGGAGAACGTGGGTTCCGGACCGGGCTCGCCGTGCTCGGCCCAGTGGACGAGCTGGCGGAACAGGAACGGATTGGCGAGCGAGCCCCGGCCGATCGAGACGGCCGCGCAGCCGGTCTCCCGGAGCATGACCTCGGCATCGGCGATCGTGCGGACATCGCCGTTGCCGATGATGGGCATCGCGTCCACGGCCTCGACCGTGGCGCGAATCCCCTCCCGGTTCACCGAGCCGTGAAATCCCTGCGCGCGGGTCCGTCCGTGCAGGATCACGGCCGCCGCGCCCACCTGCTCGAACTGGCGGGCGAGGATCGGTGCGGTGAGGTTATCCGCGTCCCAGCCCAGACGCATCTTGACCGTGACGGGCACATCGACGGCCGAGACCACCGCCTCCACCAGCGCCGCCGCCGAGTTCGGCTCGCACATCAGGGCCGAGCCCCCGCCCGATTTCACCACCTTGCGAACGGGACAGCCCATGTTGATGTCGATGATCGTCGCCCCGTTGTCCGCCATCCTCCGCGCGGCTTCCTGCATCTCGGGGATGACGTGCCCATAGATCTGGATGGCGATCGGGCGGTCTTCGGCGCAGGTTTGCGCCAGCTCGGCCGATCGCGGCCGTCGTTCAAGGATGGCCCGGGCGTTGACGAGGTCGGTGGTCGCCAGGCCCAGTCCCCCACTCTCGCGCACGGCAAGGCGATAGGCGAGGCTCGTGTAGCCCGCCAGCGGGGCGAGGAAGAACCGCGACGGGATCGGCACGCCGCCGATGACGAGCGGTCGGCGTGCGATCGGCGGCGGGGCCGGGATGGTTGAGGGCGCGTCGATCACGGCGAGACCGCCCCCTGCCCTTTGTAAATGATCCCGTTCTTCATCACGAAGACCGGCGATTCCATCGCGTGGATGTCCTTGAGCGGATCGCCCGGGACGGCCACCACGTCCGCCAGTTTCCCCACCTCCAGTGTCCCGACCTTCTCGCCCCAGCCTAGCAGGTCCGCCGCGCTCTTCGTCCCGGCGACGATCGCTTCCATCGGCGCCATGCCTCCCCAATCCGTCATCAGGAAGAACTCCCGTCCATTCTTGCCGTGCGGGATCACACCCGCATCGGTCCCGAGCGCGATGGGCACCTTGTTCGCCACCGCCAGCTTGATCGCTTTCCTCATCCCGTTGGCCGCCGCTTTGGCCTTCTCCGCGCGATCGCCCTTGAGGACGCCCGTCAACGCCGCCTTCTCGACGCCCTCGCCTGCGCTCAGGGTCGGAACCATGTACGTCCCCTTCTTCACCATCAGCTTCGCTCCCTCCTCGTCCAGAAACGAGCCATGCTCGATCGACGAGACCCCGGCCTCGATGGCGATCTTGATGCCCTCGGTGCCGTGAGCGTGCGCCGCGACCTTGCGGTCGAGTTTTTTCGACTCATCGACGAGCGCCTTCATCTCTTCGAGCGTGTACTGCGTCGTGCCGACGCCGTCACCCTCGGAGAGCACGCCTCCGGTCGCGACGACCTTGATCACGTCCGCCCCGTACTTCACCTGGTAACGCACTGCGGCGCGGCACTCTTCCGGCCCGTTGGCGATGCCCGTCTTGATCGTTCCGTCCACCAGTCCAGGCTTGAACTGGTTGGTATCGGCATGACCGCCCGTGATGCCGATACCATGCCCCGCGTTGCGCATCCGAGGCCCCGCGATACGGCCCTCGTTGACGGCCTTTCTCAGGGCCATATCGTCGAAATTTCCCGCGCCCACGTTGCGGATCGTGGTGAACCCCGCCATCAGCGTCTTCCTGGCGTTCATCACGCCCAGGATCGCGCCGAAAGAGTCGTAATCTTTCACCTCGGACGTCTCGATCGCCGGATCACCAAGCTGTCGCCCGATGATATGCGTGTGGCAGTCGATGAAACCGGGAAGGAGTGTCGCGTCGCCCAGATCGATCACCGTCGCGCCTTTGGGGATCGTGACCGCGTCCGCCTTTCCCACGGCGACAATCTTCTCCTCGGTCACGACCACGACACCCGGAGCGATCGGCTCTCCTCCCCTGCCGTCGATGACCCTGGCCGCTCGAAGCACGACGGTGCCCGAGCCCTTCGGCTCCTGGGCCAGCCCGATCGTTGCTGCAAATAATGAGGCAGTCAGGGCGATGATCGCGGTTCGGCGCTGTATCATCTCGGTTCCATGAGTTCGTGACGGTTGGGCCGGATCGATTATCCTCATGTTCTCCGCGATCCGTCCCCAGGACAACCCCCCATGCGGCCCACGACCGAGACTGCCGCCGAAATCGAGCACTCCGTGCTCACGACCGTGGCTGGCAACGAACTGATGCAGCACGTTTCGTCCGTGGCGAAGCCGACGCCCAGGGATCTCATGCGTTGGCGGAAGACAGCCTCGGCCGAATTTGTTTCCGCGGCACTTCGCATGGTCGAGGGCCGTCGCCGGGGCGCGGCCAAGTTCTCTCGCGCCGATCGGATGTGGTTCGACCCGATCGCGCTGGAACAGGCCACGCCGGAACTGGTTGCGCAACGAAAAGCCGCGCGATTTGCCGGATCGGATGTGCTGGATTTCTGCTGCGGGATCGGGGGAGATGCCATCGCACTGGCGACCTCCGCACGTAGGGTTCTCGCGGTCGATCTCGACCCCGGAATGCTTCGGCGCGCCCGGTGGAATGCGCAGGTCTACGAGGTCGCGGATCGCATCCTGGGTGTGCTCGGCCGGGCGGAGCAAATCGCTATCCCTGGTTCCGCGCTCGTCCATATCGACCCGGACCGGCGCGCGGCCGGAGGCTTGAGATCGAAGGCGATCGCGGGGTATGCGCCGGGCCTGGAGTTCCTGCGGGATCTGCCCTCACGCTGCCGCGGAGGCGCCATCAAGCTCGGCCCGGCCAGCGACTTTGCGGAGCACTTCACGACGCCCGGCCTTGAGATTGAACTCATCAGTCTCGGGGGCGAGTGCAAGGAAGCGACCGTGTGGTTCGGCAGCCTCGCCACCTGCCGGAGACGCGCAACGGTCCTTCCCGACGGCGCGTCGTGGACCGACCGCGACGGCGGCGGTTCGCCCAGATTCTCGCCGATCGGCGACTGGATCTTCGATCCCGACCCGTCGCTCATCCGCGCGGGCCTGCTCGACGGATTCGCGTCGGCTCACGGCCTGTCGCGGTTTGAACCCGGCATCGACCTGCTCACGGCAAGCTCGCCGATCTCGTCTCCGTTCCTCTCGACGATCGCCGTTGACGAGGTGCTCCCGCTCGACCTGAAAACGTTGCGGCGAATCGTGCGGGAACGCGGGCTCGGACCCCTGGAAATCAAGACTCGCGGCGTCGATCTCCTCCCCGAGGACGTTCGCCATATCCTTCGCCCCGAAGGGCCGAACGCGGCCACGATCGTGCTCGCGGGCAGTCGGGCGATCGTGGGGCATCGCCCGAGCAAGACCATGTAGGGCGTGTTCGAGCACACTCTATGGCCGCACGGTCAGCGGCAGGCTCCGCGATGCGTCCGTGCCGGCGAGCAGATCCTTCTGGGTGAGGCGGATCTGATATTCGCCGGGCGGCAAATTAGCGGGCAAGGTGATGCGGAAGTTCACGAAGAAGTCGCGGCGACGACGGTCGCAATGATCCTCGGCGATGCCCAGATCCTCGCTCCAGACCGGCTGCCCGCCGGACGCGGGGACGATCGCGACGGTCGCGGCCAGGCGGGATCGGAACCCGTCGGCCGTCTCCTCGTCCCGAACCCCGTCAAGCTCGCAGTACAGCAGGACCACCTGACCGGCCTTGCACGCGGAGGAGGCCGGCGGCTCGGTGCGGCCGAACCCAAACACTCGCTTGCAGATCCTCATCTCCGAAATCGCGAATTTCGGAGCGGAGGTCGCCGGGACCGGCGTCACCACCAGGTCGCCCGGCGGCTCGGCGATCGGCTCGGCCGTCGTCGAGGTAGCGAGAGCCGACATCACCGTTTCCCAGAGCGTTGATTCCATCAATTCGGGCGGCTCAGGCGCATCCGCGAGGCGTTTCGCGACGGGGACGACCTCGATGGCCGGCGGCTCCGAGATCGGAGGAACCGACGGAATTCCTGGTGCCTTGGTTTCGACCGTAACAGGGCTCGGCTCGAAGACGGCGGGCGCGACATCCTCGTCGACCTTGGGCGACTTCTCCGTCCCCGTGGCACCGGCTCTGTCGGACACCGTCGATGGAGGCAAGGCCGCAACGCGCACCTCGCCGACGGCCGCCTTTTGGCGGGCCGAGGGAGGAGGCGCGTCATTTTCTATCGCCAGGAACCGCTTCATCGCGGCATCCCGCTCGGCGGCGGCGTCGAGCAAGGGCGTCGGCGCCGAGGGACGGAACGCCTCATCATCGTCGATCGAGCGGAGCGGAGGAAGCGGAGGCAGCGTCGCTTCGGCGAGATCCATCGTCGCCGGCCTGGTGGCGTCCGCCTTGCCGATCACCGGCGGCGGAGTCTCCGGAGCCGTTTCGCCTCTCCGGGCGGGAATCCATCGGCAGCCCGACGTGGCCGCCACGATTGCGACCAGCGCGGCCCGTCTCAAGCGCCGTCTCATCGCCATCCCGGACCCCCTGGATTCTCGCATCGCCCCGCCCTCACACTGGCCAACCGGCCGGGGCCGAGACGCGAGGCGACGGGATACCGCATTCCCCCGAATCCGGCAAGGCGGAATTCACCGGCGACCCGGTCAAGGCACGCCCCGAGCACCCGGTCATGAGTTGAGCCTCCGATCCGGAACGCCACGAACCGCCGTCGCGAGGATCAGGACCAGCCTCGCCAGTTCCTTGCGGGATTCGCCGTCCAACCGCCTGGCTTCCTGAAGCTCGACCCGCTGGAAGCGAACATCCGATCCGGGTCTCGCCTGGCCCAGGCGGCCGAGATCGGCAGAGATCACGTGGCCGACGTGCGGATATCCGCCCATCGTGCCCCCGGCCGGGCCGAGGACGAGCGGCCAGCCCCCGGCAACCTGGATCGCGCCGGGCGCAACCGGCGTGGAGAGTCGTTCCGGATCGACCTCCACATCAATCGGGTCGCCGTCCAGGCGAATCCCCATCCGGTCGGACTGGCGGCCGACGCGGAACGGGCAACGATCGAGGGCGCCCGGCTCGATCCGATCCGCGTCCGGCCCGTCGATATAGCGGATCGTGACGAGTTCGTCCGGCTCGATCCGCCCGAGGTCCGTCCATCGATCGGGAATTTCGCCCGGCTCGGCCGGAAGGTTCTGCCCCGCGACCAGAGGTGTCTCGCTCGACCGACTTCGCATCCGTTCGGGCACGAGCCAGCCGCCGCGAACCGCGAGGTACGCTCGAT
Source organism: Planctomycetota bacterium (assembly GCA_028291545.1). Taxonomy (GTDB): domain Bacteria; phylum Planctomycetota; class Planctomycetia; order Isosphaerales; family Isosphaeraceae; genus JAQGHR01. The sequence goes on from JAQGHR010000123.1 coordinate 36,326, forward strand.
ATCCCGTCGCCGCCGCGCCGAGATGGAGGCGATCGCCCGCGCGAAGGGTCGTGGTCGCGGGACACGTCACTGCATGCGCCTCTCCGTCCGCCCGATCGACGCGAGCCCGCATGGGTGCCCCGGCCAGCGCGACGGCCAGCGTCATCTCGGCTTCATAGATGCCGCCGAATCCGGTCAGCTCGACGACGGCACAATCCGACGAATTCCCCAGCATCGCGTTCGCGATCGCGGCCGACGCCGGATCGAACGGCCCGGAGGTCGGGACGCCCCAGGCGCGATAGCCGAATCGGCCACGATCCTGGACCGTCGCCACCGGGCCGGGGGCGATCACCCGGAGACTCACGTCGCAAATCCCCGAACCGTGATGCCGTGGCGATCAAGTGTGGCCCGCACCAGGTCGGCCAGCGCGACCGATTCGGGGTTGTCTCCATGGAGACAAAGCGTCTTGACCCGGCCAGAGCGGACGAGCCGGAGAACCTGTTCGGCGATCGCTTCCGGATCATGCAAGATCGCGCCCGGCTGATCTCGCGGGATGAGGCGGCCGTCCTCGCGATAGCCCCGATCGGCGAAGCCTTCGGCGACGAACCGGACGCCGGCAGCGCCGGCCGCTCTCTGCACGTCTCCGCCCGGCAATCCCAGCACCGGAAGCCCGAGCGAGGCGGCGCCGGAGACGATCCCGTCGGCGATTTCCGGGTCGCGCTGCGCCTGGTTGTACAGAGCGCCGTGAGGTTTGAGGAAGCGAATCCGCTCGCCGACCTCCGCCGCCATCTGCGAAAGGGCCTCGCATTGTTCAAGGATCAGGGACGCGACCTCGTCGCGATTCATGGCCATTTCGCGACGGCCGAACCCCTCGCGATCGGGGTAGCCCGGATGCGCGCCGAGGGAAATTCCCCGGGCGATCGCGGCTCGCAGTGTCGGGAGGATGGTCGCGCGATCACCGGCATGGAACCCGCACGAAAGACTGGCCGAACTCACGCGAGAAATCAGGGCCGCATCCCACGGGAAGCCCTCGCCGAGATCCGCGTTCAGGTCGATGGTTATGGCCGCGACCGGCATGGCGCTAATCCTCGCCTTCCAGCTCCAGCACGCCGTCTTCGCGCATCTTTTCCGCCTGCCGGATCATCCCCACGCGGGCCGCTTCGAGCTGGCCGCTCAGGGTGCCTTCGGGGATCTCCGCCAGGACGCGGAGGGCGGCCACCGGCTTCTGGCGATCGCGCAACAGGACCTGGGCGAGCTTCAGCCGCATCTTCGTCGCCGACTCGGGGTACTTGCGGCAGTAGTCTCGCATCAGGGGCAAGGAGTCCACCTCGGCCTTGCGGGCGTGCATGGCCTTGATCCGATCCAGCAGCTCGTGGGCCGGCGGCCAGTCGGCCAGGGTCCGCGCCGAGCGGTCGTAAAAGGAGATCGCCGCTGCATAGTCGCCCATGTCGATGAGCTTGCCCAGCTTCTTCGAAGCCGCCGCCGCCCGATCTTCATCGCTGAACTCGTCCCCGCCGTCGCGACCCGCAGTGACCTGATGCCGCGGCGCTCGCTCGGCCTTCTTCTGCCGATCGAGCTGCTCGCCACGCCGCTTCCAGTCCTTCGCGAGCCTGCGGTTCTTCTTCCACAACGAAATGACGTCCCAGCCCTCGCAATCGACCAGCTTGAGCTTGAGCATTCCGAGACCGATGACCGTGCCCCAGAGCGCCCCCGAGAGGTGCCCCAACTCCGTGACCGCCGCCCGGCCGGTCAAGCCGCTCAGGAACAGCCCGAGCACCTGCTCCGCGATGTAAAACGCCGCCACCCAGACGTATTTCACGTCGAACTGATTGACGAACACGCGGAAACCGAACCACAAGATCCACGTGCAATTGACCTCGTTATGCGGGGCCCAAACCATGCAGATGGCCAGTAAACCAAAGATGACCGCCGAGGCCCCCACCGCGCTGCCCGTCAGGCCGGAGCGCAGCAGCAGCGTCTGGGTCAGCGCCCCGTGCAGGGTGCCGATCAGCAGATAGATCAGCAGAAAGCGGATCATCCCCAGCTTCCCCTCGACCACCAGGCCGAACGCCCAGAGGAAGACCATATTTCCAACGAGGTGGCCGATCCCGATGTGCAGGAAGTTGTGCGTGACCCACTGGATCGGGTGCAACCCGTCGCCGAGCGTCAGCGCGAATCGGTCGTACAGCGTCGCCGACGCGATCTCATTCCCCTCCTCGTCCACGTGGTGGGAATGCGGCGGGACGAGGAAGAACAGGACCGTGTTCAGGACGATCATCGCCACAGTGGCCTTGGGCCAGTGGTAGATCGGAGCGTCGGTCCCCATCGGAATGATGAGCATGTCGCGATCCTTCCCTTGGCATCGGGACACCGATCGTACGCGAGTCGCACTATACCCGGATCAGCCCGACGATCCCAGGGTGCGAGCCACGGAGCCTCACGCGAGCCATTCGCCTTCTCGTTCCGAATATTCCGCTCGATCCATCGGAACGAACCGGAGACGATCCCCCGCGCGGATCGGGAAGAACTCCCGATCGGCATCGACAATGCGTAGCGGGGTCCGCCCCAGCAGATGCCACCCGCCCGGCGACTCGCCGGGATACACGCCCGTCTGCCGGCCCGCGATCGCCACCGAGCCCGCCGGGACCCGCGTCCGGGGCTGATCGCGGCGAGCCAACCCCGACAACTCCGGCGCGAGGTCTCCCGCATAAGGAAATCCCGGCAGGAATCCCACCGCCAGCACGCGATACTCCCGGCCGGAATGCAAGGAAATCACCTCGTCGACCGACTTTCCCACCCGCTCAGCGACCTCGCGCAGGTCCTCACCATCATAGAGAACCGGCAGGACGCGCAATCGACCGATCGCACCCGACGCGATCGGCGGGGTCAGGGCCGCGAGATCCTGCGCGAGGGCCTCCAGTTTCACACGCTCCGGATCGGCAAAGACGCCGACGGCCCGATAGGCCAGCACGACGTCGAGCACGCCCGGAAGGTCGGCCCCCAGGGTCGCCTCGGCCCAGTCGCGGGCCTCGGCCTCGGAGCCGAACCGGGCGAGGAACCCGCGATCGCCCAGGGGGTCGAGCGCGATCATCCGGGCGTCTCCTCGGCCTTCGCCCACCAGCCGGGGATCGTCGCGAAGTAGTTCGGGTCTTCGAGCCCGAACGCGTCGGCCACGCGATTGAAGAAGGCGAACATCGCGGTGATATACACCGCCTCCGCGATCTGCGGATCGGTCCATCCGACCGAGCGCAAGGCCTCGACGTCGTCGTCCGTCGTCTTGTAGGCGTGCTTCGTGACGAGCTCGACGAACCTCATCAACGCGCGCTCATTCTCCGGGATCGGCGCGGCGGCGATATCGGCCCGCGCGAGGCATGCCTGGACGTCGGAGTTGGGGTCCTGCAACTGCAGGAAGTACGCATGACTCCCGGTTCAGTACGGGCACAAGTTCAGGGCCGAGACCAGCGTGGCGATCATCTCCTTGATCCGCCTCGACAGGTGCCCCTCGGAGAAATGCACCCGGTCGGACATATTCACCACGTCCCGAAAGAAGTCCGGCCGCAGACTGAAGCATTTCAGGATTCCCGGCACCTCGGGCCGACCCGGATTGGCCGCGAACCATTCCTCGTAGGCCGTCGCCGCGTCGCCCGTGGCTTCGGATTCCTTCACCCAGCGGATTCTCGCCATGGTTCAACCTTGGGTGTGCTAGCATGCATGAGAAGGCAGTGGCTCCTAGAAGCATATCCCATCTCCGATCGGAGCGGAACCATGGCGCCCGTTGTTCTCCTGCTCGGCGTCTTTCTGGTCGTGCCTCAGGATTCCGCCGCCGACACGATCACCCTCCGCGACGGCAAGATCCTCCTCGGTCAGGTCGTCGAGCCGGCCCCGAGGGGAAAGCTCGTCGTCATCGTCCGCCGGGCCTGGGCCGAGAAGGCAATGCCGGCGCGATACAAGACCTGGCAGACAGTGGAGGCTCCCGCGGTCAAGAGGTCGCGATCGGAGCGGATGGCGCGCCTGGAAGCCTGGAAGCGAGAACGCGGGAACGAGCCCAACGATACAATCCTCGGTTGGATCGATCCCGAGATCGCTCGATTGAAGGCCGAGGCGGATACACCGCCCTTGATGGTGGTTTCGCTCAATCGAACCGAGGTCAAGGCGATCACGCGCCGTCCGCCCCAGGTCGCCCGGATGCTCCGGCAAGCCTGGCGGGCCGGGTTTATTGACGCGGAGACGAAGCCGGTGGCCGACCTGACCTCCGCGCTCGACGGGCGAGGGTTCGTCATGACGGGCGTCGATTCGGCTCCCATCGACGACCTCCTTCCCCTGCCCGCCGAGACCGAGCCCCACTGGAAGGCCCGTCGCGCGGCGACCGAAGTGGCCCAGGATCGTTCCCTGCGCTTCATCCGCTACCAGGGCCTCCTCTTGCCCGAAGGCACGCCCGGCGAACCCATCAACGCAACGGGCGCCCTCGGCGGTCTGATGAAGTCGCTTCTGGGCGAGGAGGCGGCCGAAGATCCTCTGGTCGCGAAGGGTCGCGAGGCCGCCTCGAAGGGTCGGGTCGGCCTGCTCGTGACGAGGCTGGATACCGCCGAGGATCTCTCCGGCGTGAAGGTGGAAATCACCCTGTACGCCCGCCTGAATGGCGATCGCTGGGAGCGTGCCGCCTCCCGTACCGTGAACGTTCGCGGCGACGATGTCCAGCGCAACGCCGGCGCGAACATCGCCGCCGACCCGCAGGTGCAGACCGTGTTCAAGACGATCGAGGGATTGGGTCTGGCCGTACCCGAGGATCTCAAGCAAAAGAGCCTGAACATCGGCGCCGCGACCCAAAAGGCTTTGGGGATGGCGAGGACGGCGATTCAGCCGGACCTGGATGCGCTGGAGTTGCCGGTGGGGAACGCGGCAGCGAGGGCCAGGTAGTCTCGTCGCCACGGTCTCGCGCGCTGCATTATCCACAACCTGGACCGTACTCGCCCTCGTTTTGGGTGCCACTGGCAGCTCGCCTGCCAGTGTCAGCGACACTTGGCCAAGACACTGGCAGGCGAGCTGCCAGTGGCACCCGGCGACGGAACCACGCGGGTCCCGGTGTAGCCCGGAATCACGCAATTTACCGACTGCGAATGTTCATCCTTTCTATCGCCTGACGTTGCGGGCCCAGTACAGCCGTAATCCTCGTACGTCCCGGTTAGAGACGTTTCGGTTGTGGCTCGTCAAGACCTCGGGGACATCACCAAGCGGCGCTTCGCCGCGGCGAGATGCAACGAAGACCACCGTACCGGGATTGTCGCCCAGCGCGTCGAACAACACCTCGTCCGAATCGGACATCGGGATGACCTTTCGGCCATCCACAAGGTAATACCTTGCGACCTCGAACTCGAAATTTCGACCCGGCGTCGGCGAGATTACAACGACAGGAGCCCCTGGCGAATCCCGGGCGAGGATGAGCGCGGCACGCCGCCAGTCGGCCTTGACCCCTTGATCGTCCCCGATCGACAGCACGGCCATGGTCATGACGAACTGCACCAGATAGCCGCCGATCAACGCCGCGGTCACCCGTCCCAGGCTTGCGACCCCGCGCGCAACCAGGATGAGATACGCCGGGGCCACGAAGACGTTATAGCGCGAAGGGCCGAAGATCGGATGGCTCACCAGAGAATAGGCGTACAGAACGATGGGAGGAATCGCCAGCCAAACCACCAGCGGCCAGGCCGTCGCCGGCTTGGGATAACGCGAGAGCCCACGAATGGGGCGGAGTCCGAGGAAGAGAAGCCCGAGGAACACGATCAGGACTCTTGAATCCCCCCCCGTGAAGCCGATCGGCACACCGAGCAGGAACTTGATCGGCAGCCGGCCCGTGGTGAATTCCGGCGCGTGGTCGAAGTAATGTCTGATCCAGGGGGCAACAAGTGCCGCCGCCGCGATGTGGATCATGAGCCAGGATCTGGGGCCGAGCCGGGTTCGACTCCGGTCGATCACCCATCCCATCCCCAGCGCCAGCACCATCAAAAGCGCGAGCGGATGCGAATAGATCATCGCGCTGAGGAGCACGGCCTGGAGGACCATTCGGGGACGTGTTGACCTCTCGCGAAATCGGAGCAGGTTCCACCAGGCGAGGCACGTCAAGAGCACCAGCAGCGAATACATCCGGGTCTCGCGCGAGTATTCGATCATGAGCGGACTGCACGCCGCGAAGAAGGCCGACCAGAGCGCGGTGTCCGCGCCTCCAACCTGGCGACCGATCTTGAAGACAACGGCGACCGTCAAGATCCCGAACACCGCGCTCAACGAACGGGCCGCATACTCGCTCGTTCCGAACACGCGGACCCATCCCTGAAGCAGCAGCGGATGCAGAGGAGCCCGGGTTGCATCGGTCTCCTTGAGTAATCGGAACAGTGCGGCAGGATCCGGCGACCGAGCCAGCCTCATACTGACGACTTCGTCGTACCAGAAGCTCTGACCGCCCAGTTCTTCAAAGCGAATCCATGCTGAGAGCGCGAGAATCGCAGCAAGCGTCCCCCAGATCGCCCATCGACGCCAGCCCCGGATGGGACCTTGAGGTTGAGACTCCACCCCGCCCGCGTTATCCTGGGGCGAGACCGGCACCGGAGGGGCGTCGCCCTCGGAGATGATCGGCGGCGGAGAGTCGAAAAGGGGCGATTCGATGGGATTGTTCTCGGGGAAAAAAGGCCTCGTGCTGGGCGTCGCCAATGACTATAGCATCGCCTGGGCGATCAGCAAAAAGTGCCTCGACGAAGGCGCGGAGATCGGATTCACGCATCTGCCCGGCGAGAAGATGGAGCGACGCGTCCGCAGGACCATCCCGGCCGAGACCAGGCTCGTCACCCCATGCGACGTGGGTAAGGACGAGGATATCGCCCGAGTGTTCGCCGAGGCGAGAGAGACCTACGGCTCCCTCGATTTCGTACTGCACTCGATCGCCTTCGCGCCGATTGAAGACCTGCGGTGCGGGTTCGTCAACTGTAGCCGAGAGGGGTTCAAGCTCGCGATGGACATCTCCGTCTACTCGCTGGCCCTCGTCGCTCGCCATGCGGCCGAGAGCATGCCCAACGGGGGTGCCATCGAGACGCTCACGTACTTCGGCGGCGAGAAAGTTGTCTCCGGCTACAACATGATGGGCGTCTGCAAGGCGGCACTGGATGCGGCGGTGAAGTATCTGGCCTACGATCTCGGCCCGAAGAAGATCCGCGTAAACGCCCTCTCCGCCGGCCCGGTGAAGACCCTGGCGGCGTCGGCGGTCGGGGATTCGGACAAGCTCGCCGGACTGTACGAGGCCGTCTCGCCCCTGGGCCGCAACGTCGAGCGCGAGGAGGTCGGTTCCGCCGGGATGTTCCTGCTCTCGGATCTCGCCAGCGGCATCAGCGGCGAGATCCTCCACGTCGATTGCGGCTACAACGCCATGGGCTCGCCGGGGCGGGCGATCGAGGCGGCGAAGGAAGGAAAGGTCTGACGCGTCTTCCGGGAATCTCCTGATCGTGCCGGCTGGCCTTCCTTCACGGGCCATTTATGCCGCCGCTTCCTCCAGGGTCGCTGGATCTGCGCCAGAGTTTCGTTGCAACGGCCGGGGACGGGGAGGTTGCGATATGCCCTTCCCCGCTTTACTCCTCCCTGCCCGTCGTGAAGGAGAGTCTCCGTCGTCCGCGTGGAACCCAGTCCCGGAGTTGAGGAGTGGTCCATGACATCCGAAGAACGAATCGCTCGGCTGGAGAAGCAACTGGGCCGCCAGCGCGTTGTCGGCGTCTTCGTCCTCGCCGCCACGGCGCTCGTGGTCGGAGTGGCCGCCCAGAAACCCGAAAAAAAGAATGGCGATCGCCTGATGATCAATCAGGACGCCAGGATCCAGGGCAATCTCGACGTCAGGGGCCTGACCGTCAGCGACGCGGCGGGACGACCACGAGTGGTCATCGCGTCGAACCAGCAAGGCACGTCCGTGATCCTGCGCGCCGCGGATGGGCAGACGCCACGGATCTCGCTGAACCTCGGTGATAGCGATCAATCGGGCTCAATCCTCTTTCACGATCTCAAGGGTAAGCCACGTCTCCAGTTCGTTTCCGAACCGGCGGAAAGTGGGAATTTCCGGGTCTACGAGAGGTGGAACTTTGATCCGAGCGTGAGCAAGGACGAGGACCCATCAAAGAAAAGCCTGGGCACGTATTATTTCAACTCACAGGTCAGCGGACCATGATCGGGCGAGCGGCCCTGGCCGAGGCCGTGTCGGGAAGGCTTGATCTCGCATCGGCGGAGCCAGCGCGGCCCTTGAGGTAACCTCTTCAAGCGACCCCTCAAACTCCAGGGCGGAGATCATCATGAGCGGACCCATCCGCGTGAGCATCGCCCTGATCGGTCGAGGCGGAGAGTTCCTGATCCGCCGTCGTCCCCACCTGCCCGGCTCGCCGATGCCGGGCCTCTGGGAGTTTCCCGGGGGGAAGTGTGAGGAGAACGAGTCGCCGGAGCAGGCGCTCGTGAGGGAGTGCCTCGAAGAGACCGGACTGATGGTACGAATCCGGGAACTGCGCCGCCGGATCGAACACCTGTATCCGCACGGTCATGTCGAGCTCCATTATTTTGATTGCGAGACCGAGGAGCCGACCGCACAGCCTCGTCCGGAGAGCGGGTTCCGATGGGTGGACGCCGCCGCGCTGCCGGAACTGCCGTTTCCGGAGGCCAACGAGCCAATCTTGCTGGAACTGGCCGAGGAAGATCGACCGCCGTGGTAGGCTCTGTTCGTGCTCCTGACCGATTCCTCCGCGTACCCGAGGCAAACTGATGAGCGGCTCCGTGAGGCTGGCTCTGGCGCTGCTGCCCCTCGCGGCCTATTGCTTCGTGCTCGGAGTCTGGCAAAGCGGGAAGAAACCGCGAATCATCGCCGGACCGGCCGACTTCGGCCTGCTCGCGTTCGGGTTGGGTGGCCTGATCGCGTTCGGCCCGGTCGGCCAGCTCGTCGTCGGGATGGTCTTTCCGCGCCCGAGCCTCCCGGCGTGGCTCGCGGTCGCGTCGTTCGAGGGCCTGGTGGCCATGATCGTGGCCATCCGGACCCGAAAGCGGCTGGTCGTCTACAACGTGGAAGCCGCCGACCTCGACCGGGCCGTCGGACTGGCGATGGAATCCATCGCCGGCACGGCCTCCCGCACCGTCCGAGGATTCGAAGACATACCCGGACATCGCGGGGTGACGGTCGAAGTCAGTCCCCGGTTGCGAATCGGTGTGATGGAGTCGCACGGCGAGCAACCAGAACGCCTGACCGAGGCGATCCACCCCGTCTTGCTCGCACGCTTGAGCGAGGTCCCATCGCGGACCACGCCGCTGGCCGTGGTCTGGTTCTCGCTCTCGTTCGTGGCCCTGCTCATCCCGGTGAGCGTCGCACTCATGGCCCGCCCCGAGGTCCGCGCCGTGATCCGCAGACTCGGAGGTCGTTGAACGAAAACGGCGAGACAACGCAATCGCAGCCCGTGGCCGGGTCCGCCGCAAGCGCGAGGTCAGGTATCGCGTCGGTCACGTCGTCACGAAGCCCTTGTCTGTCAGCTCTCCGATCTTGAGCATGTCTCCGCCATCGAAGCCGACCACCACGCCAATCCGAGGCGCACTGGAGGCGACAAGCCGCGTGCTCTGACCTTGCAGTAATGATCGCACCGCGAACGCGCTGAACGCCAAGCAAAGCGGCCACTCGGCATCGTTGCCCAACCCGCCTTCGCCACGGTAGCCAATCTCGTAGATGCTTCGCAATGAAGCGGAGTGTGCGAGAGCGTCCTCCGGATAATGACGATCGCCCTCCCAGAGCCAGCCAAGCTCCGGATCGTCGGATGCATACTCCGACAGGGACCCGACATACATGTCGGCCGAGATGTCGCCGTCTTCGGACGGGTTGCAAAGGCCAATCCACAAACCTTGAATCGGAAATGGTGCGGGCTGACTCCCGAAAACGCCAGCTATCCATGATGTCAGCGATGCAACATCCCCGTCGTAATCCAGCGCCGATAGCCGCGACCAATCGGAATGGGGAACATCACGCGAACAAAGGGCGACAATCTCGCGCATGCTCGCGCCAACCGAACGGTCGGACGCGACCAACTCCTTAATCTTGTCGAAGATGGCTGAGTGATTGAGGCCCATACGGCGATGAGGTAGGAACACCTAACCTGGAGTGGACGACCGAAACGTGGTGGTCTTTCAATAAAACCGAAAAAAAACCGCACTCGGCCCCATATCTATCCAGATACGGGGTCGGGGGCGGGCCTGCAAGAAAAATCGCTCGGAATGACACGGTGGCCGGTCACGATATCAGCGCGTGTTCGGCTCGCTGAGCGGGATGTTGGGCTCGCGGTCCAGGACGTTATCGACCAGGCCGTAGTCGCGGGCTTCCTCGGGAGACATGAATCGGTCGCGATCGGTGTCTTCCTGGAGTTTCTCCAGCGTCTGGCCGGTGTGCTTGCGGTAGATGCCGTTGAGTTCTTTTTTCATGCGGATGAACTCCTCGGCGTGGATCACGATGTCGGTGGCCGTGCCTTCCATGCCGGCCAGCGGCTGGTGGATCATGATCCGGCTGTGCGGCAGGGCATTCCGCTTGCCCTTGGCACCGGCGGCCAGCAGCAGAGAGCCCATGCTGGCGCACTGGCCCATACAATAGGTGGCCACGTCGCACGGGACGTACTGCATGGTGTCGTAGATCGCCATGCCGGCCGTCACGGAACCGCCGGGGCTGTTGATGTACAGATGAATGTCGGCCTTGTCGTCCTGGTGGGCCAGGACCAGCAACTGGGCGACGACCACGTTGGCGACGGAGTCGTCGATGGCCGACCCGAGCATGATGATCCGGTCTTGCAGGAGCCGCGAGTAGATGTCCATGGCCCGCTCTTCGCGGCCGGACTTCTCGACGACGATCGGGATCAGAGGCATGTCAGTAGTCCCTTGTCAATTGTCACTTGTCCCCTGGTAGTCATCTCCCGCTGTCATCGCCACGGATCGCCCGCCGGGGCGAGGCGGCCCGGTTGGGTCGCCGTCCGGCCAGGGACCGATGACGCATGACAAATGACAATTACGAAGGCTCGCCCTTCTTGGACTCGACGGCCGGGATGTGCCCGACGACCTCATCGACCAGGCCGTATTCCTTGGCTTGCAGCGCCGACAGGTAACGGTCGCGCTCCGTGTCCTTCATGATCCGCTCGATCGGCTGGCCGGTATGCTTGGCGAGGATTTCGTTGATGACCTGCTTGCTCTTGACGATCTCCTCGGCCTGGATCTCGATGTCCGAGACCTGGCCGCCCACCTGGCCGTAGGGCTGGTGGATCATGACCTTGGAGTGCGGCAAGGAATACCGCCGGCCCTTCTGGCCGCCGGCCAGAAGCACCGCCGCGCCGGAGGCGGCCATGCCGATGCAGTAGGTGTTCACCGGGCAATCGATGAACTGCATGGTGTCGTAGATGGCCAGCGTGCTGGAGACGCTGCCGCCGGGGCTGTTGATGTAGAAGCTGATGCCCTGGCTGCGGTTCTCATACTGGAGGAAGAGGAACTTCATCACCAACGTATTGGCCGCACCATCGTTGATGACCCCTTCCAGGAAGATGATCCGGTTCTCCAACAGGAGGTCGCCCAGGGTCATCTGCCGCTGGCGGGCGTAGTCGCGGTAGCGCTGGAGCCGGGGCTCGGACAGCGGAGGCTCGAAGAACATGGGATCATCCCTCGACGAGGAGCGAGGCCAGAAAGCACGGGCCCGGAACAGGAATCGGACGGCCGGGGACGCACGCGTCGAGCCGGTCGCCTTATTATAGAACGAGGGGGAAAAGAAGCGAGGCCCCCCGTCGTTCGACAGAGGGCCTCGTCACCATTTTCCCACCCGGCGGATCAGGCCGTTTCCGGCGTGGTTGACTCGGTCTCGGCCGGACTCTCGGCGTCCGGCTCGGCCTCGGCTTCGTAGGCCGGCAGGGCCGACTCGTCCAGGGTCTCGACGACCTTGGCCTCGGCCTCGGGAGCGACGTCCTCGATCTTCGTGAATTCGAGGATCCGATCGATCGTCTTCCGCTCCAGGATTTGCGAGGCCAGCCCTTCGGCCAGTCCCTCTTTTTCGATCCGGGCGCGGACGCGGCGAGGCGTCTCGTCGGTGCGCTGGGCGATGGAGAGGATTTCCGCCTCGAGATCCTCGTCCTCAACCTTGACCTTCTCCTCTTCGGCGATCTTGGAGAGGAGGAAGAATTCCTTGAGGCTCTTGAGCGTGGACTCGTGGGCATTGGCCCGGATCTCGGCCTCGCGGGCACGGATCTCGTTCTCGCTGGAGCCGGCCTGGCGCATCTCATCGATCTGGCGGCGGAGCGTCGATCGCTCCTGGCGAGCGACAAGATCCGCCGGCAGGTCGAACGGGGTGTGTTCCGCGAGTTCATCGACGATCTGGCGACGGATCGCCTGCCGCTGCTGGAAGGCGACGCGACGTTCCAGGACTTCCTTGAGCGCCTCCCGCAGCTCGTCCTCGGTCTCGAAGCCGATCGAGTCGAGGAACTCCTCGTCGACCTCGGGCAGGCGGAGCGTCTTGAGGTCGTGGACCAGGATCGTGACGCCGATGGTCTGACCCCGAAGGGCCGGGTCGGGCGAGGAGGAGCCGACTTGCGCGACCGCCTCGCGCTGGTCGCCCGGCTTGGCGCCAACCAGGGCGCCGGCCAGGTCGGGCACGGTGCCGTCCTGGAAACGCAATTCGGGCTGGAGCCGGAACTGGATCTCCTTGGCCGTGTTCAGGCCGATGCCGTCCTTGTGGAAGGCGAGGTCGGCCGTGACATAATCGCCGATCTGAGCCCCACCCTCCAGCTTCGGCACAAGCTGAGCGTAGCGCTCAAGGAACAGCCTCATCTGCCCTTCGACGTCGGCGTCCTGGATCTGCCGCACGGGCCGCTTGACGGTCAGGGACTTGTACGCGGGCAGGGGGAAATCGGGCTGGACCTCGACATCCATCTCGAAGGTCATGGGACCCTCGTCGGGGATCGCGATCGCGTCCACGTCCAGGTTGGGCTGGGCGATCGGATTGAGTTTATAATCCTCGTCCAACTGCTCCAGCGTGGCCATCAAGAGTGTGCTCTTGACCTGCCCGGCGACTTCCTTGCGGAACCGCTTTTGCACCAGGGTCCTGGGGGCACGGCCGGGTCGGAACCCGGGGACGGCCGCCTCTTTCTTGACGGTGCCCAGCGACTCCTCGAACTGGCGGTCGACCTCGGCACGCGAGATCGCGACCTTCAGGTGCTTCTTGCACGGGCCGGCGTCCGTGATCTGGACTTCCAGTTCGAGCTTGCGCTTCGGAGGCGGGGCCGCTTCGTCCTGAGTGGCGGTGGCGGCTGCGCTGGCCTCGTCCTGCACGGACGTGGCGTTGTCCTCATCCCGGGTGCTCATCGACGACGTTCCTTCAAGCGACATCGGCCCGACGGCTTGAGCCGCCATCACGCACCCGAGGCGCTTGAGCGTAAGCCGCCAGACCGGGTTGTCCAGACACCCCGCGGCTGGTCGCCGCGGAGTATGGAGCGGGAGATGGGATTTGAACCCACGACAACCACGTTGGCAACGTGGCGCTCTACCCCTGAGCTACTCCCGCCGAAGAGCCAACACACCTAGTGGCAGCCATCGCGAATATGCGACGAACTCTCCCCCAGGTGTCGAGGCAAGAGTCAGTATAGAAGTACCTCGCCGGAATGCAAGCCGGTTGTCCCGAAAAAAAACCCCGGCCTGTGCGGTCTCCCGTCCCGAAAGTGTTTGCGTAAGGGGCTTTGACAGGATAGGTTATTCGGAGGCGCCGTCGCCAGGGCGGCTGCGGCCTCGGGGGTGGGGCGGGCAGGGCAGAGGACGATCGACCATGGGTTTCCAGCTCGTTGTGGTGCAAGGGCGAAGTGCCACTCAGACGCTCAAGATCGGCAGCGGTGTCATGACCGTCGGCCGCCAGCAAGATTGCCAGCTCCGAATCGCCTCCTCGCAGGTCAGCCGAAAGCACTGCCAGATCTTCGAGAAGAAGGGCCTGCTCCTGGTCAAGGATCTGGGCAGCGCCAACGGCACGCTCGTCAACGGCAAGAAGATCGCCGACCAGCGGGTGCTCGAGCCCGGCGACGAGCTGACCGTCGGCTCGGTGAAATTTCGCATCGAACGCATGGAAGACACGGTCCTGATCCCGGGCAACAGCGTCCAGCCCGCCTCGCCCAAGCCGGGCGACACGGCCATCGCCGGCGCCATCGGTGGCGATGAGGATCTGATCGAGCTCCACGACATCGAGGAGCCGACCCACGCGGCCCGGGCCGTCCCCGCCGCCAAGAAGGCCGCCGGCACCCAGGCCACGGTCAAGGCCACGCCAGTCTCGGCCTCGGACGATGCCACGATCGAGATCGGCGAAGACGCCGTGGCCGATTACCTGCTCAATATCGAACTCGACGACGAGGACAAGATCTAGCTTGCCGCATCCGGGACAGTCCTCCTCGGCGGACCGCGCGTCGCGGCGCGTCTATAATAATCCACGTGTTTTTGCGCCACGATCGTTGACAAACCGATCCTAACGCTATAAATAACAATAGAAGGCTCGCGATGATTGCGAGCATCGGTGGCATGACGCATCTGGACGCGTCCGGGGCCACCGCGCCACCTCGGCTTTTCTCCTGGGGACTAAGACAGATGGCGCGTCGTAAGAATCTCCCCGAGTCGGTCCGCGTGAAATGCCACCTCTCCGAACGGCTGCGCGAGATCCGAATCGAACTCCACGGTGATCGTGGTGGATCGGAGATGGCCCGGCGGCTGAATCTCCCGATCCGCACCTGGTATAACTACGAGTCGGGGGTGACCGTACCGGCGGAAGTCCTGCTCCGCTTCATCGAGCTGACCGCGGTCGAGCCGCTCTGGCTACTCCACGGCAAGGGGCCGAAGTTTCGCTCCACGGCCCCCGCGTCGGCCCAAGGTGATTCGGTCGAGGCCCTCCTCCGCACCGCCCTCCATCGCCTGGAAAGCAAGAGCACACAACCCGTTGCGCCCTCGCCTCAGGCCGACGAGCAGACAACCAACGGCGACAGCGGCGACATCGTCCTGATCCGGGTTGAGGGGATGGATCAGGAGCGGTTGACCAACGATTCCGGGCCGCGTTTCATGGCCGCCCGCCGCGAATGGCTGGCCGCCCGTCGCGACAGCCGATGCGTGCGGAACGAAGGCGACGCCATGACCCCGATGGTCTTTGACGAGGCCTATGTCGCGTATTCGGACGTGGAGGAAGACCTCGACGATCTCGACGGCAGCCTGGTTGTCGCCTGGGTAGACGACCGTCCCCTGGTCCGCTGGTTCGGCCGCTCTGGACGTTATGGCGTCCTCCGCGCCGAGAACCCGGCATACGATCCCGCGACGGTCCTGATCGACCTCGAAGACCCCTCGGAATCCCATCGCGTGCGTCGTGTGCTCTGGATCTCCACGCCGCATTGACTTAATAAGTCAGTATCCTTGGCATGTCTGCCGATTCCTGACGCGCCCGGCTTGCCATTCCTGACCGGTCGTGTCTGGATGCCCTCACCAGCAGGCGTGCTCGTCCAGGCATGGCAAGATCACGATCTTCCCGTCGCCCATCCTCCCGGTCCGGGCATGGCCGACGATCGCCCGGATGGCGGCTTGCACCTCGTGATCCGGCAAGAAGAGCGTGATCTGGACCTTGGGAAGGTACGAGGCGTTGTATTCGCTGCCCAGGTAGCGGTGCAGCCTGTTCTTCTGCCGACCATAGCCCATCACCTCCTGGACCGTGCCGCCCAGAATCTCCACGCTCTCCAGCGCCGCCAGCACGGCCCGGGCGCGGAACGGTTTGATCATCGCGATCATCTGGACCAAGAGATGCCCCTCTCGCGTCGGACCCGAATCGTCGTCGGTAACTCGGCCCTGACCCTTGACAGGGCGGCCGCGTCCCTCGACATTGGAGAGAGCGGGCGATGTCCCGGGATCGACGACGGCACGAGGTGCTTCATGAATCGGGTCTGGGCGCTGATGTTGACGATGACCACGCTGGTCGTCTCGGGCTGCGGTGTCGCGGCGTACGACGTACGACTGAAGGACACGCTCGAGAAACTGCGATACGAGGCCAAGCTCAACAGCTTCCTCGAAAAGCCGGCCGAAGGCAAGTTCAAGGAACTTAACGTGTGGCTCCGCGTGCCCAAACCCCTGGTGGAAGACAAGCTGGCGCTGAACACCGCGCCGGGCGCGATCGACCACGGGGCGACCTTCACCGGCTCGCCCGTACCGCTCGCCGCCAAGGAGGGTGAGACCCCGCCGGTCCTGCCGCCGATGAAGCTCCACGTCCTGGTCCGCCAGAAGCCGAAAAAGGCCGCCGCCAAGAAGGGCGAGCCCCCGCCCACGGTCGACCCCAACGTCGCCAATCGCGCCGCCTTCATCGCCGACGTCAAGGCCACCCTGGCCGCCGCCTACGGCGGCGAGGCCGCGACCGACAAGGCGCCGGCGACCTTCAAGGCCAACAAGAACACATTCAAGGATCTCAAATTCACCGCTGCCAGTGGCGACGACATCCGGGTCTACTTCGCCGAGGCCAACAAGGGCGATCTGGAGGTCGCCCTCGTCTTCGATATCCCGCCGGCACTGCGGACGAACGCCCTGGCCGGTTCCGGGGTCGATTACTGCCTCAAGTCCTTCGCCCTCGGCAACGCCGCCCGCAACTTGTTCAACAACGGCGGTAAGGCCGCCGGTGCCAAGGATGGGGCCAAGACCGGAGGCGATGCGGCGGCGTTCTGACACAGACCACCGCCCGGCCATTCGCGATCCGAGACCTGGCCGGCTCGCCCGCCCGCGATGAATTAAAATCCCCCGAGAGGACGCGAAACTCCCCCGGCCCTGGGGCCAGTCTTGTGCCGGGCTCGGAATCCGGGTGGCACTGGCAGCTTGCCTGCCAGTGTCTTCGACCCCAAGCCAAGCCAAGCCACTGGCAGGCAAGCTGCCAGTGTCACCCGGCGATGAATTAAAATCTCCGGTGAGGAATCGAAACTCCTTTCGGGCAGGAATCACCGCCGATCCGAGGTCGAGACCGCTTCCGTCAAGAAAATCATCGCGACCGGGCCGAGGCTTGATCGCGGAATCCGCCGCATTGACGCGATTGGCGGCACAGCCGACTTCGGATCGGTTGCCTCTGGCTCAGACTGGGCCGGGGCTCGTCGCCAACGCGACGGGCACGTTTTCCGGGGACTCACGAGCTCCCCGCTTCGGGGACCGTAGGGCATGCTCGTGCGTGCCGGGCCTTGCGGCACTCACGAGCATGCCCGACTTTCCCTCTGGCAAGCGTCTATATTAGACGCCGACACCGGGCGCCGGGCGGCGTCAGGATCGGTGACCGGGCCGACTAGGGCCGTGCTCTCAAGTCTGCGGATGCGTCGAATCCGCGCCATTCCCAGGCGCCGCCTTCCACGACAAGAGCAGCGACGTAACCGGGTTCCGTCGCGATGTCGCGCATCGTCCACGGGGTCGGGTCGTTGCCCCTCGCGGCCATCGCGAAGGGCTCGTGCAGGGGATCGACCTGGGCCGGGACGTCGAAGCTATCCAGCGGGATCGAGATCCCCACGCCGATCGCCTTGATGTACGCTTCCTTTCGCGTCCAGATATGAAAGAACGCCTCGTTCTTCCGGGTGTCGGGGAGCTTCAAGAACGTCTCGCACTCGCTCGCGGAGAAGAAGCGGGCGGCGATCCGCTCTCCCTCCTGCATCGGACGAACCTGCTCGATGTCGATGCCGACGCGACGATCGCGAGACACGGCCAGGATCGCCCGGTCGGCCGAATGGCTGAGATTGAATTCCAGACGGCTCCCCTCCAATCGCGGCTTGCCATGCGTGTTCGTGGCGAAGCTCAAGCATCTCGGGTCTTCCGCAAGGTAGGCGCCGAGCACCCGTCTCATCGTCGCCCGCCCAACAACGAATCGCGATCGATGCCCCTCCGCGCGAAACCGATCGGCTCGCCGGAGTTCGTCATCCGAGAGGATCGTGCGCAAGTCCCCGACAACCTCGTCGGGTTCCACCAGCGCGATTCGCCAGACATGGATCTCTCGATCCGATGCCGTGATTCCTCGGGGAAGATCGTTCATGCCCATGAGATCGGCGCGGGGATGGGGATGGTCGTCGAGTCGCCGGATGAGTCTAGCAAATCTCCACAGGTTCCTCCTGGCTCTTGAGAAGGTGAGCAGCGAAACCGAAGAGTTTCACGCAGAGACGCGGAGGAAGCGAGCATCACGAGGTTGGAAGGCAGGGTGCAGGTTTTGGACGTCCAAGGGTTCTCTCGAACTTCCTTCTGGCCCGGGCTGTCCTCTGCATCTCGCCCTCTTCTCTTCGCCCCCTCCCCGCCTCTGCGTGAAACTCTCCGATTGCTGGCCCGAAATGGCCTCCACCCGTATGATGCCTTCGGTATCGGGTGCAGGATGAGAGGCTTCCGGGGGCGGTTCGCGATGGCCAGGCACGTGACGCAATCGCTCTTCGGTGAGCCCGAGGACGAGCCGATTGCCGAGGTCGGAGCCGACGCCCCACTCGCCGAGCGGATGCGGCCGCGATCGCTGGAGGAGTTCGTCGGCCAGGGCCACCTCCTGGGCCAGGGACGACTCATCCGCAAGCTTGTGGAGGGCGGAGGCACGCTGCCGTCGCTGATCCTTTGGGGGCCGCCCGGGACCGGCAAGACGACGCTGGCACGCCTGCTCGCCGTTCGGTCTGGCACCCGGTTCGTCCCCCTCTCGGCCGTCCTGTCGGGGGTCAAGGAGCTGCGAGACGCAATCGCCGAGGCCCGGGAGACGAAACGTCGCGGCAGGCGCACGCTGCTGTTCATCGACGAGATCCACCGCTTCAACAAGGCCCAGCAAGACGCCCTGCTGCCGGCCGTCGAGGACGGGACCGTCACGCTGATCGGCGCGACGACCGAGAACCCCTCGTTCGAGGTCAACGCCGCGCTCCTGTCCCGGGCGCGGGTCGTCACGCTCCAGCCCCTTTCCGCCGAGGACATCCAGGAAATCCTCAAGCGGGCGATGGCCGACCCCGAGCATGGCGTCGCGACCCTCCGGCCGGATTTGGCGGAGGAGTCCCTCGCCCGGCTGGCGACCGCGTCAGGCGGCGATGCACGCGTCGCCCTGACCGCCCTGGAGTCCTCGGTGCTGGCGACCGAACCGGGGGAGGACGGGTCGCGGCGCGTGGACCAGGAGACGCTGATCGAGGCGGTGGGACGCGCTCGCTACGCCTACGATAAGGGCGGCGAAGAACACTACAACCTGATCTCGGCGATGATCAAGAGCCTGCGGAACTCGGACGCGAACGCCGCGCTTTACTGGCTGGCCCGCCTGATCGAGGGCGGGGCCGATCCCGTGTTCATCGCTCGCCGACTCTGCATCCTCGCGTCCGAGGACATCGGGCTGGCCGATCCGCAGGCCATGGTCCAGGCCGCCTCCGCCGCTCAGATCGTCCAGCTCATAGGCTTACCAGAGGGGCTTTACCCGCTGTCCCAGGCGACGGTTTACCTGGCCCTGGCCCCGAAGTCCAATGCCTTGAAGCGAGCCTATTTCACTGCCGCCGAGGATGCCGCCGCCACGGCCCGGGAGCCGGTCCCGCTTCACCTGCGAAACGCCGTGACCGGACTGATGAAGTCCGAAGGCTACGGCCGGGGTTACCGTTACGTCCACGACGATCCCGACGCGAAGGGCCAGATGAACTGCCTGCCGGAGTCCCTCGCCGGCAGCGCGTACCTCGATCCCGACGAACCAGGACGGCCTTCCGAAACCTCGTGAGCAGCCGAGGCCGCCCCGGGCTCGCCGTTTGCAGGCTTGGCCCCGGGTGACTTCAGGGGCGGCCGGTTTTCACGGGGAGGTACGGCATGGCCGCACGGTTAAAAAAGCTGAGCGATCAGGTCATTGTGATCACCGGGGCGTCCTCCGGCATCGGCCTGAAGACGGCCCGGATGGCGGCCTCTCGTGGCGCACGCCTCATGCTGGCGGCGCGGAATGAGCCGGCACTTCGCGTCCTGACGGACGAGATCGTCCGTGAGGGTGGGTCCGCGACCTACGTCGTGGCGGATGTGGGGAAGGAGGAGGACGTGAAGGCCGTCGCCCAGGCCGCCGTCGAGCGGTTCGGCGGGTTTGATACCTGGGTGAACGATGCCGGGGCGGCGATTTATGGGCACCTGACCGAAGTCGCCACGCCCGATAGCCGCCGGCTTTTCGAGACGAATTTCTGGGGTGTCGTCTACGGGTCGTTGGAGGCGGCGCGGTACTTCCGCACGCGGGACGGGGCCTACGCCGGGGCGATCATCAATCTTGGCTCGATCCTGTCGGACCGCGCGATCCCGATCATCGGCATGTACTGCGCCTCGAAGCACGCGGTCAAGGGTTTCACCGACGCCCTTCGGATGGAATTGGAGGAGGAGGGCGTCCCCGTCTCGGTCTCGCTCATCAAGCCGAGTAGCATCGACACGCCATTCCCGCAACATGCCCGGAACTATATGGATCAGGAGCCGACCCTGCCCCCGCCGCTGTACGCGCCGGACGTGGTGGCACGGACCATCCTGCACTGCGCGGAGACACCCGTGAGGGACGTGACGGTCGGTGCGGGTGGCAAGGTCCTGGTGGTCATGGGGCAGATCGCCCCGCGAATCACGGACAAATTCATGGAGGCCACGCTACCCAGGGCCCAAAAGAAAGGCGAACCGCCGCGAGACCCGAAGGGCGCCCTGTATGCTCCGACGTTCGGGCTGAAGGAGCGGGGCGATTACTCCGGCCCGGTCCTGGAATCGAGCCTCTACACGGCGGCGTGCCTGCACCCCATGCTGGTCGCGGCCCTCGGCCTGGGAGCGGGCCTGACCGTCGCGGCACTGTTACGACGTAAGCCGCAGTCGAGAATCGGATTCGGCTGAACGACCTCACGTTCGAAGGAGGTGGCTCATGACCAGACTTTCGGTCCTGATCTTGCTCTCGGCCGTGACCTTTGCTCGCGCCGACGAGCCGAAGCTCCCCGTCGCGCAACCGGTCGGCCGGCTTGAGCTTGTGGCAACCTTCGACGGCCCGATGCCGACCGGCGTCACGGTCTCCCGATCGGGCCGAATCTTCGTCAACTTCCCGCGGTGGGGCGACAAGGTGGACTTCACCGTCGCCGAGCTGAAGGATGGCAAGGCCGTCGCCTATCCGGATGCCGCGATCAATCGCCCCGACAAGAACCGTCCCGGCGAAACGCTCATCTCCGTGCAGAGTGTCGTTGTGGACCCGGACGACCGTTTATGGATCGTTGATACCGGCAGCATCGAGTTCGGCCCGGCATTACCCGGCGGGCCGAAGCTGGTCGGCGTGGATCTGAAGACCGGTCATGTGTTCAAGACTATTTCATTCCCGGAAGACGTGGCGTTGAGAACCTCTTACGTGAATGACGTTCGGTTCGACCTTCGCCGCGGTACGGCCGGCGTCGCCTACCTCACCGACTCCTCGAAAGATGGTCCGAACGGCCTCATCGTGGTGGACCTGGCAAACGGCAGGAGCCGCCGTCGGCTCCACGATCATCCGTCCACGAAGGCGGATAAAAACTTCCTGCCGCTGGTTGAGGGCCGGCCCCTGGTGAATCGTCCGCCGGGGGGTAAACCGACGCCCATGAGCTTCGGTTCCGACGGGATCGCGATCAGCCAGGATGGCAATCACCTCATCTACTGCCCGCTCTCCAGTCGCCGGCTCTACCGCGTCGCCACGGACGTGCTCCTGAACGCGGACGCGACCGACGCCGAGGTGGCGAACGCCGTCGAATCGCTGGGCACGCGCCCGTTCGCGTCCGATGGGCTCGAATCGGACGACCAGGGCCGGCTCTACCTCACGAACTACGAGGACAACGCCGTCATGCGGCGCGGGCCCGACGGCGGCTACGAGACCCTGGTCTACGACGGGCGGGCGCTCTGGCCGGACACCTTGTCACTCGCGGCGGACGGGCACCTGTATTTCACCGCGAATCAGTTGCACCGCCAGAAGCGGTTCCAGGAGGGCAAGGATCTGCGGCAAACGCCCTATTCCCTGTTCCGCATCAAGGTCGATGGCGGCCCGGTGACTCTGCGGCGCGACGGGCCTTGACGCGAATCATGTAGAAAACCCCTCAGCGCAACCCACCGGGCTTCGGTCGGGACTGAAGCCCGGTGGGTTGCGCCGTTGTGGTCGCTGGAGCCTATGCCATGAATCGGCCCCGACTGATCCCGCGAACGACGGGTGGCCCGCCATGTTCCGGTCCGAGTCTCGCGTCCGCGTGACCCTGTTCGAGCTCATGGCGCTGACCGCCGGCATGGCGATCGGACTGTGGCTTATCGTGCCCCAATTGAGGAAGGGGCCGACAGCCGGGTCGCCCAACGTCGTGATGGGGCTGCTGGCGTTCTCGCTGGGCGGGTTGTCGCTGGCCGGGCCGCCGCTGTTGCTCTGGGAGCGGAGGCGGAGTCGAAGAACCTGGGGCGCGGGACGGGTAATGTGGTTCTCGCAGGGGATGGCGTCGTGGCTGCTCTGGCCGCCCATCGTCTATTCGCGGGCCAGGGGCGGTGATCTGCCGGGGATGGCAACCGGCTGCTACATGTACGGAACGCCGCTGATGGCGATTTACATGACGGCCGCCCTCGTCTGCGGCGGATGGCTACGCAAGCGTCGCCGACGCGCCCGGAGGCATTCCTGGCGGGAGCGATTTGGCCTGGGGTTGGCCCTGGTCTGGGCGTGCTTCGGCCTGTACATTCTCTCGATATTCTACCGCGAGGATTTTCGACGCTGATCCGAAGGATGCCCCCATGAAGATCGGGATGAACCTGCTGCTCTGGACCGATATGGTGACCGCCGAGCACGACGCGCTGCTCGATCAGATCAAGGCGATCGGTTTCGACTCGGTCGAGATCCCGATCTTCGACACGAGCGATCTGGCACCCTACAAGCGGCTCGGCGATCGTCTCAAGTCGCTCGGCCTGGGCGCGACGGCCGTGACCGTGATGTCGCCCGAGACGAACCCGATCTCGCCCGACAAAGCGATCCGCGACGCGGCGGTCGCCCACCTCGACCGCGTGATGGAATGCGGCCAGCAGTTCGGTTGCGAGATCCTCTGCGGCCCGACCCATTCGGCCATCGGCGTGTTCTCGGGCAACGGACCCACCGAGGACGAGTTCAAGGCGGGCGTCGAGACCCTGCAACGCGCCGGCGAGAAGGCCCAGGCCCGCAACATCAAGATTGCCACGGAGTACCTCAACCGCTTCGAGATCTACTTCCTCACCACGGCCGCCCAGGCCTCCCGGTTCATCAAGGCCGTCAATCATCCTTACGTGAAGATGATGTACGACAGCTTCCACGGCCACATCGAGGAGAAGGACCAGGCCAAAGCGATCGCCTCGTGCGCCAACGAGACGATTCACGTCCATGTCTCCGAGAACGACCGAGGCATCCCCGGCACCGGGCAGGTGGACTGGGATTCATTCTTCGGCGGATTCAAGACGACCGGGTACGACGGCTACTACACCATCGAAGCCTTCGGCCGCGCCCTCCCCGCCCTGGCCGCCGCCACGAAGGTCTGGCGAGACCTCTTCCCCGACGCCATGGGGCTCTGCCGCGACGGCTTCGCGTTCATCAAGAAGAGTGTGTAGCGCGGGTCCGACCCACCGCCTCGCTTGAGAAATGACGACTCGCCGCCCCCAAAAGGACGATCCATGATTCCGTCCCGTGTTCTCCTGGTCGGCATTGTCGCCGGGGCCATTCTGGCCTCGGCATTCTTCACGCAAGCTTCCCTCCTGGCGGCGCGTCGGCAGCGACAGGCGGCCCAGGATGCGCTCGCCGTGGCCGCGTTCCTGCAAGAGCCGCCCACCGCCAAGGCCGCGCCGGCGCAACGTCCCCAGGGCAAGGTGCAGCCTCGCGCGAGTGGCCGGAAGGTCAAGGTGGACCCCGCCGCGATCACGGTCGACGATGGCGACACGGTGACGATCCGCTGGGGCGACAAGGACGACGAGATCGTCCGGATCCTGGGCATCGACACGCCCGAGACGCAGCACATCGAGCACAATATCCCGATCGATCAGCCCTATGGACGCGAGGCCCAGACCTTCGCGCAAGGGGCGTTCTCGGTCGCCACCGACGTCGAATTGCTGCGATGCACCACGATCGATCCCTACGGTCGGACATTGGGCTACCTGTTCCTGAACGGCAAGAATTACTCCCTGCTCGTGATCAAGGCCCGGCTCGCCGAGGAGAGCGTCAGTCGCTACGGAGACAACGGTTTCCCCGAGATCGCCGCCGAGGTCAAGGCCGCCGCCAAAGCCGCCGGGCCGTTGCCGTTCGAGTCTCCGGGGCTGTTTCGGAGCCGGATGCGCCCCCTTTCGGACTGGATGAAGTCGCAGACTCCGGCCAGATGACGAACCGGCTCGCGGCTTCGGGTGTCAATCCGCGAGGGAGGACCGATTTCATGGAACTCATCGGCCTGAACGGCGAGCGTGTCCGGCTCGTGCCGCCGGACCGCTCGTTGCACCTGGAAATCGCCCTGCTGTGGATGAACGATCCCGAGGTCACGGCGACCATCGAGATGAACCTTGGCGCGACCCGCAAGCAGGAAGAGGCGTTCTTCGATCGCGTCGAGGCCCGAAGCGACGCCGACATGTTCTGGGCCTTGCTGGCCGAGGACGAGCGACACATCGGGTTCATCGACTTGCACGAGGTCTCGCTGCGGCATCGCTCGGCGATCGGCGGTCTCTTGATCGGAGATCGCTCGGCCTGGGGCAAGGGCTACGCGAGCGAAGCCGTCGGCGTCCGCACCCGGTTTGCCTTCGACCAGATGGGGCTGCATCGCCTCGAAGGCCACACGATCTGCCCGGCCATGCGTCGCGTGTACGAGAAGTGCGGCTATCGCCACGAAGGGACCTGGCGCGAGAAGATCTGGCGCGGCGGCCGATGGCACGACGCGAGCCTGTACGCCATCCTCGAATCCGACTACGCGAAGACGGCCGCCACGTCCAGGTCAATCCCCGGCAGCACCGCCGAGACGACCCGATCGCCGATCCCGAACTCGCCCGAGGGACGGTAGCCGCCGCCCTCCCGGGCCAGAACGCGAATGGTCCTCGTCTCCTGGTCGGCGAACCAGACTTCCTCGACCTGGATCGAGGCGTAGTCGGCAAGCTTGTCGGCCAGGGTCCGCTCATTCTGGCCGGGGGAGAGGACCTCGACGGCGAGGCTCGGTGAGATGCGATCGTGGGTCACCCGGTCCGGATCGCCGGTTACCCGGAACCCGGCCCGCTCATCGCTGAAGAACATGACGTCCGGCTGACGAATCCTCAACTTCGGCAACTCGCGGATGAGGACATCGGCCGGGCCCATGATGACCAGGCCCAGGTCACGATCTTCAACGTATCGGTCAACCTTTCGATAAATCCTACCCGAGACGACTTGGTGAACGACGGTCGGTCCGGCCATTTCGACGATGACTCCATCGACGACCTCGACGAATTGATTCGTCTCGGGCATCGCCATGTACTCCTCGTAGGTGACCTCCTTGGTCGCCCGCTTCGGAGTCGTCGTCGCGCGCGTCATGGCCGGAGTCTCCCGGATCCGTCGTCCCCTGAAGGGATTATACGCTCACCTTCTTGTTCCCGCTCCGGTCCGCCTTCTTGCGGCCGTCCTCGCTGAGGACCTTCTTGCGGAGGCGGATCTTGGTCGGGGTGATCTCGACGAGCTCGTCGGTCTCGATGTATTCGAGCGCGATCTCGAGCGTGATCTGACGGGGCGGCTTGAGCAGGATGTTGCGATCGGAGCCGGAGGCCCGCATGTTGGAGAGCTTCTTCTCCTTGCACGGGTTGACGCTCATGTCGTCGGCCCGGGCGTTCTCGGCGACGATCATCCCCTCGTAAATATCGTCGCCGGGGGCCACGAACATGGTCCCGCGCTGCTGCAAGGCGTCGAGCGCGAACGCGACGGCCTGGCCGCGGACCATGCTCATCATCACGCCGTTGCCGCGACGGGGAATCTCGCCGCGAACCGGCTGATAGTCGTGGAAGTTGTGGTGCATGATCGCCTCGCCCTGCGTGCCGCTCATCAGGCGGTTACGGAGGCCGAGAAGGCCGCGGGCCGGGATGATGAATTCGAGGTGCGCGTAGGCCCCCTTCACGTCCATCTTCGAAAGCTCGCCGCGGCGCTGGCCGACCAGCTCCATCACCGGACCCATCTGCTCGTGGGGCACGTCCACGACGAGGTACTCGTAGGGTTCGTGCTTGACCCCGTTCATGACCTTGACGATGACCTCGGGCTTGCCGACGGCCAGCTCGTATCCCTCGCGGCGCATCGATTCAATCAGCACCGAAAGGTGCAGCAACCCGCGACCGGAGACCATGAACGAGTCGCGCTCGTCGGTCGGCTCGACGCGGAGGGCGACGTTGGATTGCAGCTCGCGGTCGAGCCGTTCCTTGAGGTGCCGGGTCGTGAGGTAATCGCCTTCGCCCGCGAACGGGGAGTCGTTCACGGTGAACATCATGCTCAGGGTCGGCTCGTCCACCTCGATCCGGGGCAGCGCAACCGGATTCTCGGCCAGCGAGATCGTGTCGCCGATATCCACGCCGCCGAACCCGACGATCGCCACGATGTCCCCGGCGTCGGCGAAGGGCACGTCGACCCGGCCGAGCTTGTCGAAGACCATCAGGTTGTCGATCGTGCCGTTCTGAATCACGCCCCCGGCCTTGATCAAGGCCGCTTTCTTGCCCTTTTCCGCCCGACCCGACGCGATCCGCCCGATCGCGATCCGGCCGACGTATTCCGAGAAATCCAGCGTCGTGCAGAGCATCTGCAACGGGCCGTCCACGACCACTTCCGGGCCGGGCACCTTCTCGATGATCAGATCCAGCAGCGGCTTGATATCCCCCTCGGTCGCGTGCGGGTCGTGCGAGGCGAAACCCGCGCGGCCGGAGGCGAAGATGTAGGGGAAGTCGAGCTGCTTCTCGTCCGCGCCAAGCTCGACGAAGGTGTCGAACACCTCGTTCAGCACCTCTTCCGGCCGGGCGTCGGGCCGGTCGATCTTGTTGATCACGACGATCGGGTGAAGGCCGTTGGCGAATGCCTTCCTCAGGACGAACTTCGTCTGGGGCATCGGCCCTTCAAACGAGTCCACCAGGACCAGGCAGCCGTCGGCCATCTGGAGGGTGCGCTCGACCTCGCCGCCGAAGTCGGCGTGGCCGGGTGTATCGATAATATTGACCTTGGTCGCGCCATAATTGATGGCGATATTCTTGGCGAGGATCGTGATCCCCCGCTCCCGCTCCTGCGGATTGCTATCCAGGATGCAATCGGCGGTGAGCTGGCTGGCCCGGAACTGGCCGGACTGGCGGAGCATGGCGTCGACGAGCGTCGTCTTGCCGTGGTCGACGTGCGCGATGATGGCCACGTTACGGATGTCGTTTCGTCGCGTCATGTTGGGATTTCGTCCGCCGAGTTGGCGGGCTATCTCTCGGGGAAAGCAAACGGTCGGAGGGGAGTCGGCCTGCGCATGCGGCGTCCGAGCCGGGTCCTCCATCATAGGCGAATGCGGCCATTTCGACAAGGGCGGAAACACGGCGCAAAGAGCCTCTCCGCGTGAAGTTCGGATGAATCTTCGCCACCAGGGCCCCGGCACGACCCGAGCTGGCCACTCGCTGCCGGGCGTTGCCTCCCACCCTTTTCCAGTAGGGCGGGCGTCCCTGGCCGCCTACAAAACATGCCGATTTGTAG
>JAQGHR010000011.1 GCA_028291545.1 Planctomycetota bacterium
AGGCTGCCTCGGGCGATCGCCTTGGTGGCGTATCACATTCGCCGGAACAAGGTGGCCAAAGCATCACATGACAAGACCTGGAAGGAGAAGCACAGGGGCGTCATTTTCCTGCGGCTGTAGAACTAGGTTCCTGTCGAGGAAGGGGAGATTCGGCCTCTTCCGGAGCGAGCGCTTGTATGAAATGGGCCTGTTCCAGGGACTATTGCCTGTGCCCCCGCGCCGTGCGAAGGGCCGCTTCATAAGGTTCGCCAATCGAGAACTCCCATGCTCGCCGCCCTCTTGCTGCTCGCTTCCTTGGCCCAGGACCCCGCCGGGATCAAGGAGCCCGTCCTGCGTGCGGAGCTACTGAAGCGGATGAAGGCCGAGCAAGACGTGCGGTTAGACTTCGTGAAACTGAACCCGGCGAACAAGCCGATCACTCCCGTCGACCGCGAGAAGCCGGAAATCAAGGCGGTGTTCGAGAAGATCGAGAAGATCGACAAGGAGAACCTCGCCTGGTTCAAGGGAGTGGTGAAGGCGAAGGGGTGGCCGGGCAAGTCGATGGTCGGCCCCGACGGCGCCCAAGGGGCGTTCCTGATCGCCCAGCACGCCGCCAGCGACCTGGACTTCATGGCCGAGTGCCACAAGCTGCTGGTCGAGGCCCATAAGGCCGGCGACGCCGAGGGGCAGTGGGTGGCGCTGATGACCGACCGGCTGCTGATCCTCAAGGACAAGAAGAAGCAGCGCTACGGCACGCAGCTCGAATCGCGAGACGGCAAGATGGTCCCGCAACCGATCGAGGACGAGGCCCACGTCGACGAGCGGCGGAAGGAGCTCGGAATGCGGCCGCTGGCCGACTACTTGAAGGTTGTGAATGAGAGCCGAGGGGCTCGTGCGAAGCCGAAGGACGCTCCGAAGGCGCCCAAGCAGTGACTCGCGGTTGGCTCGATGAGGCCTCTCGCCCGATCGCCGTGATCGGGCGCACGAAAGACCGCCGGCCGCAACCCACGTAGGTCACGGCCGGCGACCTACGCCTTGTCTTGCGTTGAGGGACGCGGCCCCGTCCTCGCAGACTCATCCCGGCAGGGGGATGGCAATCGGGCCGGGCGGTGTCGGCTTGGGAAGGTTCAGAGCGGCGAGCAGGTCATCGAGCTTGATCGGCTTGGTCAGCACCCGCCCCGGGGCCATCGCCTCCGCGGCGGCCAATTGATCCGGGACGCACAGGCCGGTGCAGATCACCACGCGCGTCGGCAGCCCCCGCGCGGCGATCTCGGCCGCGATCCGCTCCCCGCCCCCGTCCGGGAGAATCAGGTCGAGGATGGCGTAATCCGGGCGCGCGTCGAGCGCCGCCAGGGCCCCGTGGACATCGGCGGCCTCGTCGATCGTCCAGCCCTTGCGGGCCACGAGCCGGGCCAGGACGCGGCGCGTCGGCAGATGATCATCGACGATAAGGATTCGTGGCACCATCGCCCCCCTCGCTTCTCGGTCCCGTGGGGGGATTGTCGGATATTTGGAGAGCGTCGGGCAAGGGCCTCGCGGCAAATTGGCGCACAAAGAAACCCGGCCCGACCGAGGTGGCCGAACCGGGCTTTGAGGGGGATGCGGCGGATTTGTAGGCGGGTCAGTTCTCCCGTTCCGCCCGATACCGATGTTGCTTGCGACCTCCGGCCCTCACGGAAGGCGTCAGGGACGCGATGGACGGCCGGTGGCCGAGGTGGTATGCGAGAGTGCGGCCACTATAGCGTTGGCCCGCCATTCGATAGACTGGCCCAAGCCCGTACCTTGCCGCCCCGACGCATCGCCAACCGGAGTGACCCCCATGAGGTTCCGACGATACGCCTTCGCCTTGCCGCTCCTCGTCGTCCCCTTCGCTTCGTTCGTGATCTTCGCCCAGGGAGAGACGAAGCTCGACGCTGAGGGGATTGGCCGGGCCGCGGCCGCCAAGACGACCACCACCCCCGACGGCGTGGTCCGCATCGCGTGGCCGAGGAACGACGTGCCCGTGAAGGTCGACGGCATGCCCCTGAGGCCCTTCGCGGGCTTGGGCTCCTGGGCCGCCTTCACGAAGGCCCCTCACGGGGTGATGGTGATGGGCGACACGGTCGTCTTCCAGGACGAAGTGGCCCCCGCGATGGACGCGGCGTTCGCCAACGGCCTTGAGGTCTCGGGCCTCCACAACCACTTCTTCTTCGACGAGCCCAAGGTCTACTTCATGCACATCGGCGGGCAGGGAGACCCGGAGAAGCTCGCCCAGGCCGTGAAGGGCGTGTGGGATGCCATCAAGAAGGTCCGTGCCGAGAACAAGACGCCGGGCACCCGCTTCTCGGGCGAGGCCCCGAAGGAGGGGGTGATCGACCCGGCCGCCATCGAGAAGACCCTCGGGCAGAAGGGCCAAACTCAGGACGGGGTGGTCAAGGTGACCATCGGCCGAGAGGGCTCGATGCACGGCGTGAAGGTCGCGGGTTCGATGGGGCTGACGACCTGGGCGGCGTTCTCGGGGAGCGATGGGCTTGCCGCCATCGACGGCGACTTCATCATGACGGCCGAGGAGGTCCAGCCGGTCTTGCAGGCCCTCAGGAAATCCGACATCCAGATCGTCGCCCTCCACAACCACATGGTGGGCGAGAAGCCCGCCTTCTACTTCACGCACTTCTGGGCCAAGGGCCCGAGCGAGAAGCTGGCCAAGGGGCTGCGCTCGGCCCTGGATGCCCAGGCCGCGGCCGCGAAGAAGTCGATGGGTCATCAGTAAGACGAACCAAGATGGATCGGCGGAATTGTAGGGCTCGACCTCGGCCGAGGCTACCAGAGGCGCGTGGTGATCCACCGCGAATCACTCCCCCCCCTGCGCCGTCTTCGATTCGCGGTGGATCGTCTGGCGATCCGATACATCCTCAGTGGAGCACCGCCACCCAGACAGGCCGGATCGTGGCCGTCGCGACCCTACTGAACCAGAAGGGAGGCGTGGGGAAGACCTCCACATACTTCCACATGGCGAGCGTCCAAGCCGCCGCCGGCCGTCGCCTCAGGTTGATCGACGCGGACCCGCCAAAGCTCCCTGACCCAGGGATTCTACGGCCCGACGGCGACCCGCCAGCTTGACCCGTCGGAGACCATCGCGGCCCGCCTGGCGGGAGACGAGCCCTTCCCGGAGCAGATCGTCAAGCCGAGCGGACTTGCCGGCGTGGACCTCGTCCCGGGATCGAGGCACGCGGCGAGATCCAACGTCCCCATGCCGCATGAGCTGGAGTGGCCACGACAGGTCGCGCTTGGGGAGTTTCTCTCGGGAGTACGAGAGCGGTATGACCTGGTCCTGATCGACGTGCCGTCGAACCTGCATCCGTCCGCCGCCCCGGCCCGATACTGAGGGGTCGTGAAAGCCAAGGACGTGGCGCGGATCCAGGTGGACCGGATCGTCCGAGACCCCGGCCAGCCCCGTGTGGGATGAGACACAGGGGGCCTACATGATCCTCGTCGGCGAGCGTCGATGGCGAGCCGCTCAGGTGGCGGGACTCGCTTCGCTTTCGTGCGTGATTGAGGAAACGTCGATCGGCCCGGATGAGTTGCTCGCCATCCAGTTGGTCGAGAACGCCCTTCGCGAAGACCTCAAGCCGGTGGAGCAGGGCAGGGCCTACCGACGCCTCATGGACGGCCATGGGCGGACCAGCCGGCAAGTCGCCGAAGAACTCCAGGTGGGCCAAGCCAGCGTGGTTCGGGCCCCGGCGCTCCTGGACCTCCCGGCCAGCGTCCAGGAGAAGGTGACGACCGGCCGTTTGCCGGCATCGACCGCGTACGAGATCGGCCAGCTTGACGGGCCCGAGCTACAGGCCGAGTTGGCGGCGCAGGCCGTCGAGTCAAAGCTCACCCGGTCGGAGGTTGCGGCAGCGGTCGAGGCGGTGAAGTCCCGCCGGCCCGCGCCCGAGCCCGTCCCGGTCGAGATCGACATCGGAGATGGCGTCACCGTCCTGGTCCGCTACCGCAAGCCGTCGGGCGTCTCGCCGCTCCAGGCACTCCGTCATGCCGTCCGCGAATTCCAGGAACGCGAGCGCGCCGAGGAGCAGGCGGCGTGAGCGATTCGCGGTGCGACGAGATGGTTCAGTCGCTAGGCGCGCCCGACCCGAAGTGAGGGGAGGGCCGGGTCCGCTGCGGCGCGAGGCTAGGCGTCCGTCTACCTGAAGACGGTAACACCGTCCGCAACCTTGGTCCATTTCCGCAGTCCCGCGCCGTCAGCGTTCCCGAGCCCATCACCGCCGGCGATGATTTCCTTCTGCCAGAGTTCGCCCGTGGTCGTGTCTATCACGAAGCAACCCTTAATCGCACTCGTGGAAGAGGTGTAGGCCGCGATTTGAAACCGTCCGACGCTGGCTTTGCCGTTCGGTTCGGCTCTCGCGTTACGTCTGTCAATGCTGCTGAGCGTGGCGAGGCCGATTGCGATAAGCGCAAGTGAGGCTATCGCTAGGAATCGGCCTTCATGGTCGCCCTCCGTGGAATGCCGCCTAACGCCCAAGCCCAGCGGACCGGCCCGCCGATGCGCCGCCCGGATCTTACCAGAACCGCAACAGCCGTTGAGGCTCATCCTGGGTAGCCGTTCACGGCTTGGCCTGTCAGCCGTAGTCGGGTAGGCATCTCTTCAAGCCAGCGGGGACGGGATCGGTCGCCCGCCCCGCTTCGCCTCGAAGCACGCGGCTCGGTCGGAGATGATCACCCGATCGCGGCCCGGGTCGCAGCCCCCAAGCCGTCGGGCCGCGTGTGATGGGTCATTCGACCGGCACTGCCCCGCAAGAGTGCGGCGAGGTAGAAACGGCAGCAGGGAGCCATGGAACCTCGGCCGGGTCTCGGAAGATCGTGCGGCGTGTTCGCTCTCGCACCTCGCGGGGGAGCATGCAACGATTGTAAGGGTTTGTAAAGGCTGGACAATTACCTCGCCGAACGCTGGCGCGATGTCGCCGATTGCCTACACAGGGGGCGCCGTTTCGGTTGCGCCCGCCGCAGGGTGCGCGACGATCCTCTTCCGGCAGGGCCGCCAGAACGACCCGGATGGACGCCACACGGCGTGCGTCCCTGGTGTGCCATCGCGCCGCCCTCGGGATCGATCGGCCTCACCTCCGATTCGGACATCCGAGGACGTTCCCCGATGCGATCTTTGCTGCAAGTCGGACTCGTGGGATTGGCCTGCTTCGGATTGGCCGGGTTGGCGGTCTTCGCGCTGACAGACCCGACGATGAGCAAGGCGCTCGAGAAGGCGATCAGGTCGAACCCGGCCTGCGAGCCCTCGGTCGCCCCGGTCTCGATTGAAGCCCGACCTGACGCGCCATCCCGTTCGGACCCCTCGGTCCCTCTATTCAGCGACGAGGGCTTCGAGAACGCCGGCTTCGGCACGGCATGCCGATTCACGGGTCCGATCCAGGATCGCAGCTCGCTCGATCAGGTCCGCGACGCCATCAGGGTGCGGGCCAAGCGAGGGATCGCCGAACAACTGGAGATCCTCCGTTCCACCGATTCTGGCTCATCGGAGGGTCGGCTACGGGCCTTCCGAAGCAAGGTGACGATCGGATACCTCCACATGTATGAAGGCAATTTCGTGGAGGCTGCATCATGGGTCGAGAAAGCTCGCGAGGGGAGCGCGGGCCTGCCCCGTGAATTGCGTGCTAACCTCGGGGCAATGCTGGGGACCATCCACCTCCGGCGGGGTGAGACCGAGAATTGCCTCGAGTGTCTCGGCCCGTCGAGCTGTATCTTCCCGCTCTCGACCGAGGCGCTGCACCTGAGGCCCTCGGGCTCGCGTGAGGCGATCCGCTACTACACCGCCTATCTTGAAGAGCGCCCCGAGGACCTGGGGGTCCGCTGGCTGCTGAACTTCGCCTACATGACAATCGGGGAATATCCGAAGAAGGTCCCGCCGAAGTACCTGATCCCGATCGAGCCGTTCCGGTCGAAGCTCGACATCGGCCGCTTCGAGAACATCGCGTCCCGCGTCGGACTCGGTACGCGAGGCGCGAACATGTCCGGCGGCTCGGTGTTCGACGACTTCACCGGGGACGGCCTGCCCGACATTTTCGTCTCGTCGAGCGACGTCGACCTGGGGGCGTCGCTCTTCGTCAATCGCGGCGATGGGACGTTCGAGGACCGATCGGAGGCGGCCAACCTGGCCTCGCAGCCCCTGGGGATCAACGCCACCCAGGCCGATTTCGACAACGACGGCCGGCTCGATGTTTTGATGGTCCGGGGCGGCTGGGAGAATCCCTACCGGATGTCGCTCCTGCGAAACAAGGGCGGGGGCGTCTTCGAGGATGTGACCGTGGCCGCCGGGCTGGCCGATCCGATCGCGGCGGATACGGCCTCGTGGGGCAACTTCAACAACGACGGACTGGTCGATCTGTTTGTCTGCGGAGAGTTCGCGACGGAATCTTCCGAGGGCCTGTCGACCGCTGCGGGAGACTTCTCGCTCTCCGACCCGCGGAATCGTTGCCGGCTCTACCAGAACCGGGGTGACGGGATTTTCGTCAACGTCGCGGAATGGGCCGGCGTTTGCAACGACCGTTATGCCATGGGGGCGACCTGGGGCGACTACGACGACGATGGGCTGCTCGATCTATACGTCTCCAATTTCGGCGCAGACAACCGGCTCTACCGCAATCTCGGCGACGGCAAATTCGAGGACGTGGCCGCGCGACTTGGCGTCAGCGAACCGCAATACAGTTACTCCTGCTGGTTCTGGGATTATGACAACGACGGCCGGTTCGACCTGTTCGTCGTCGATTATGTCGGCGATGTCGGCGACGTCGTGGCCAGCGCACTGGGCCGTCGCCCGAGCGTGACGAGTCACCCCCGCCTCTATCGGAATCTCGGTCCAGGCGGGTTCCGCGACGTGTCGGGCGAGGTCGGGCTCGACCGCATCGCGCTGGGGATGGGATCGAGCTACGGCGATATTGACAACGATGGATTTCTTGACTTTTACCTCGGGACGGGGCGGCCGGGATATTCGGCACTGATGCCGAACCTGATGTTCAAGAACGTGAACGGTCGACGATTCGAGGACATCACCGCGTCCTCCGGCACCGGGCATCTCCAGAAAGGTCACGGCGTCTCATTCGCGGACTGGGACTGCGATGGCGACCTCGATTTGCTGGTCGCCGTCGGCGGTGCGGTCCCGGGCGACCGGGCGTACAACGTGCTCTTCCAGAATCCCGGAAATGGCCGCCACTGGCTCAAACTCAAGCTCGTGGGTGCCCGGACCAATCGGGCGGCCCTGGGGGCGAAGATCCGGGCTGACGTGGTCGGTCCCGATGGCTCGGTCCGATCGATCCATCGCCGGATCGGTGGGGGTTCCAGCTACGGCGGCAGCAGTCTGGTCGAGTCGATTGGGCTCGGAGAAGCCACCTCGGTCGCCACCCTGACCGTTACCTGGCCGGCCAGCCACAGCACTCAGGTCTTTCACGACCTCCGCGCCGACCGCGACTTCGAGATCACCGAGGGGGTGGATTCGTTCCGGATGCTCCCCGCCAAACGACCGTCCCTTCCGCCGCGCTGAGGCGGCCCGGTCCAGGATCGACCCGGTTATTTCTCGATGTCATGTTTAGGATTGTCAAGACTCGGCGATTCTGCTGCCGGACACGCGCGCCACGACGCTTGTTTCGGGTAGGTGGTCATGAGTAAGAACGCGGCCCCGCTCACTGGCTTGCTGATGTCGACCGATGGCGACGATGCAAGGAAACGGCGTCTCATGACAGCGTGATCGCCCTCGGTCAAGAACGAGTTCATCGCCCAGACCCCGAGCCGGTCGGGTGATCGTTACCGATCGCCGGGCTCATTCCGCGCTCGCATTTCCGCCGTGAAAGATTCGAGCCCGTCCATTGAAGGGGCACTCATGCATTCCATGCGTCGACGCGGTTTCACCCTGATCGAGCTGCTCGTGGTCATCGCCATCATCGGCGTCCTGATCGCCCTGCTGCTCCCCGCCGTCCAGGCCGCCCGCGAGGCGGCC
>JAQGHR010000012.1 GCA_028291545.1 Planctomycetota bacterium
GTTCTCCAGGATGACCTGGGAATGCTCGGGCACGTCGTCCAGGAGTCCCGCGTGCAAGGCGGCTTCCAGGTTGTTCCGCCGGTCGTGCCAGATCCCGTCGTTCCAGGCCGCTTCCTGGTTGAAGGTGCGTGAGCCGGGCGGCGAGACGAGACCGACGGCCGTGGTGCAGTTGGCCCGGTAGGTGAGACACGTCGTGATTCCGACGACGACGGTGAGCGCGACGCGAGCTACCCTGGTCAAGGCAACGCGACTTGCCAGCCTGTCCAGGGCGGACCGGATCAGCCAGGCCAGGAGCAGGCCGACGCCGAAGTACTGCACATAGACCGGAAGGTAGCCTTTTCCGAAGCGGATTTGCGCCTGATAGCGAGAGCTGATGGCGATCATCACGGCGGGAAGGACCGCCAGCAAGAGGCCGACCTGGGGGAGCACGCCCAGCCGCCCAGACGGCACGGCCGGAACGGTTTCCGCAAGAGCCGCGGGCCGGGATCGCAGGCAAATCCCTACCACCAACGAGGCCAGGGCGGTCACGATCCCCGCATCCGGACGCGCCATCCAGCGCAAAATCGCGGAGAAACCATGTGCGTCCGTGAACAGCCCGGCCGGGTCGGCGAGGAAGTAGCTCAGCGGCAGGGCCGAGGAGGTTTGCGTCGCCATCGCCACCACAATCGCCGAGGGATCGTGGCTCACGCCGTGGATGTAACTCGGACTGGGGTGAAGCCAGCGCATCAAGATCGACAGAGTCACACACGCGCCGACCGCCGTCAGGTAAGGGCGGAACGTCGTCCATCGTGACCGCCAATCGCGGCATCCGCTGGCGATCGAGGGCACGTAAAGGAACACGAGGGGATAGCAGACCTCGTACGCGAGACAGCATGCGAGGAAGGTCATCACGCTCAGGACCAGCCAGACTCGTCCCCGGCCTTCGAGGAACCGCTGGAGCGAGAGGAGGGACAGGAGGATTCCGGCGACGATGAACTGCAACAGGCCGTGGAAGGCGAGGATGGGGTCGAAAAACGCCCGAAACTGGAACAGAGGCACCGTAAGCGTTGCCGCCAGCAAGGCGAGGCCGTCGTCGCGCGCACTCATGCGGACGAAGACGACGAAGAGGAGCAGGTCGAGCAGTACCATCGCCAGGATGAAGGATTTATAGAGCAGAACATTCTGGAGAGAAAAGAAGACCGCGTAATACTGCAACCAGACGAGAGGGTAAAATCGCCCCTCCAGCATCGAGCTGCGCATGTGACTGAGAGTCCGGCTCACGACGCTCTGGCCCGTGAACTTCGTCATCCCGGGCATGAGCGAGCTGACGACGTCGTCGGAGATATATCCGGTCTTCAGCATCGGGGCGAGGAAGATCGCCGCGAAGACGAGCACGGCCGACACGCCGAGAACGCGGGCGACACGGTGCGAACCTGAGGCTTCGTCTGGCATTCGTCGCATCCTGGACGTGTCCATGAAGCCGGGGAACGGCGTTCGCGGACCGTATCGCAGAACGTCGGGAGCGCCAAGGCGAACGTGGATCGATGAGCTTCACGCAGAGATGGGGAGGGGACGCAGAGGACGCGGAGACGCGGGAGAGCGACTATGAAAAGGGGGGCGGAAGGTCGAAATATCCACGGGTTCTCTCGGCCTGCTCCGGCGTTCCTTTTCACGATTCCTCTTCTCCGCGTCCCCTCTCCGCCTCGGCGTGAAACGTCTTGATTATTCCTCAATTATCTTCTTCTGCCCGCGCAAGCATGTCACCAGGGCGGACATGACGATCACGGCCACGCAGCCGACGAGGAGTCCGGTGAGGCCGATGTTCAGCCAGCCTTTCAGGACGTCTCCCTTCTTGATCCACGACCAGTAGGTTCCCGTCGTCTCCATGTAGGCGGCGGTCAACGTGGTGGTTGCGACGAACAGGGCGGGAAGCAGCGTCAGGGGTGCGTATCGCCCCTTGCCGGCATTGACCAGGCTCGTCGTCACGATCGTGAGCGCGATCAGTGCCAGTAACTGGTTGGCCATGCCGAACATGGGCCAGATCGTGGCGACCGAGCCAGTGTAGATGAAGTAGCCCCACGCGAAGACGACCAGGCTCGTCGCCAGGAACGACGCGGGTAGCCAGTCCAGGTTGCCCAGCGGTTTCCAGAGCTTCCCAAGGAATTCCTGCACAAGGAACCGGCCGATGCGCGTGCCGGTGTCGATCGTGGTGAGGATGAACAGGGCCTCGAACATGATCGCGAAGTGATACCAGAATCCGACGAGGCCCTTCAGGCCGGGCAGGGCGGTCGTGAAGATCCGCGCCATGCCCACGGCGAGCGTCACGGCACCGCCGGTCCGGCCGTGGAGCGATTCTCCGACCTGGCCTTCCATGGTCACCAGTTCGGTGGAGTCGCCGTCGTGATCCACATTCATCACCTTCAGGACCTGGGCGTATTTCGGCTTCTGGGCGAGGTCGATGTTGATGTCGTAATACATCGAGTTCGGCAGCGAGGCCGCCGCGATCAGGGCGACCACGCCGACGAGCCCCTCCATCAGCATCGCGCCGTAGCCGATCATGCGGATGTCGGTCTCCTTGTTCACCATCTTGGGCGTCGTCCCCGAGGAGACCAGCGCGTGGAACCCGGAGATGGCGCCGCACATGATGCAGATGAAGACGTAGGGGAAGATCGGCCCGTTAAAATACGGCCCCCCCTTCTGGGCGAACTGCCAGTTGATGGGCGGGGCCTGCAGGCGAGGATTCGCGAGGATCACGCCGACGACCAGCAGCGCGATGGTGCCGATCTTGAGGAACGACGACAGATAATCGCGCGGGCAGAGCAGTAGCCAGACGGGCAGGACGCTCGCCACGAAGCCGTAGGCGGCGATGGCGAAGATCGTCTCCTCCCGGGAGAGCGAGAAGACTCGCTCCAGGGCCGACCCCGGTATCCACGCGCCGGCGACGGTTGCCGCGAGGACCGCGATCGCGCCGATGATGGACGCCTCGATGACTTTGCCCTTGCGGAATCGGTACATGTAAAATCCGACGAAGAGCGCGATCGGGATCGTGCAGAAGATGGTGAACGTCCCCCACGAACTGCCCGGAACCAGGCGCCTGGCCCCCTTGGGCAGGACGTAGGCGTCGCTGTTCTTCCGGGGCGATAAGGGGTTCAGTCCCGGCACGGCGAGGCGGAAGGGCTCCTGGAAGACCAGCTCCTCGCCCTTCTCCTTGCCGAACCGGTAGACCGTCTTGGGAGGGACGCTGTAGGTCGTCTCCTGCGTGATGGCCGAGAAATCATGTGTGATGTCCGCCCCCTTGGGGTAGGTCAACGACGTGTTCTCGGCCATCTTGATTTCTTCGCCGCCGAGGGCCTTCACCACCACGATCCCCAGGCCCGCCAGGGCGATGATGATCACATAGAGGATGGCGATCGCCGTCGCACCCCCGGCGATCGGCCCGAGTTCCTCGCGGGCGATCCCGGCGAGACTCTGCCCCCCGCGACGGGTCGAGGCCACCAGGACCATCATGTCCTGCACCGCGCCGGCGAGGCAGACGCCAACCACGAGCCAGATCAAGCCGGGAAGATAGCCGAACTGGATGGCCAGGACCGGCCCGATCAGCGGTCCGGCACCCGAGATGGCCGCGAAATGGTGACCGAACAGGACCCACTTGTTGGTCGGGTGGAAGTTCTGGCCGTCGTTGCGCGTATGGGCCGGGGTGACCCGGCTGTCGTCGAGCGCCGCCACCCTGGCGGCGAGAAAGGCGCTGTAGTAGCGGTAGGCGACGGCCAGGATGGCCAGTACGCCAAGCATGACCCACATGGCGGGGACGCTCATGGACGTGAGACCTCGGCCGATGATGCGGCAATTTGGAGTGCTGGAGGCACCGTACATCGCCCTCCCTGGCCGGTCAAGCGGTGTGCGAGCCGGTTCGCTTGGTCTCGCCAAAGCGCCATAACCGCGCCTTCCGGCAAAAAAGCATCAATCGTCGAGTCATGCGATCCGATATCTTCAGCACGTACTACGCTCGGGTGCGCTCGAAATCGGGCGCGCCGGGGCTGCGATTCGCGAGGAATGCGGTCGCGCCGGCCTCTCTCCCGCCGGAACGTTCGTCCCCCCGAACTCCTTAAGCAAGCGGAGCTTTCAGGATGAAAGCAAATCTGACGACGACCGGGCGGGGTTGTCTCGCGCTGGCCGTGTTGCTCTGCGGTCTCGTCGGTGTGGCGCACGCGCAGGGCGTGACTCCTCCGACGTCGCCCCGATACGCGCGTCCCGTCCCTCCGGTCGGCGGCCTGCCGGCCAGGGTGTACGGCGATAGCAATGTCCGACGTGTCCAGGACACTCCGCCTCCTCCTCCGCCCCCTCCGACGGCACCGACGGCACCCGCCGTCAATCCTGCCCAGGTTCCGGCCGGTGGCGGCACGAACGAGACCGACCTGACCATCCCTCGCGCCGAGAAAGAGGGCGAGCCGACCAATGAGGTCGCCGCCGAGGAGAAGGCCGAGGAGCCGAAGGACGAGACGAAGCTCTTGATGAAGTTCCTGGGCATGGAAGATTCCAAGATCAAGATCTACGGCTGGATCCAGAACAGCTACACCGGCAACACCAACGGCGTCCCCAGGAACGCCTTGAACTTCGGCGTGAACCCGAACTTCCTGGCCAACCGCTGGATGGGGAACCAGTATTACCTCATCTTCGAGAAGCCGCTGGAGCAGAACGACGAGATCAATTTCGGCTTCCGGGTGGATAATCTGTTCGGCAACGACTGGCAGTTCAACCACATGCAAGGGTTGAACCAGTCCAGCTTCCAGCCCAACCACTTCCTGGGTTACGACCCGGCCCAGATGTACGTGGAGGCCCACATTCCCGACGGCTTCCTCGGCACCAAGGGCATCGACATCAAGGGTGGCCGCTGGTACACGCTGGCCGGTTACGAAGTGGTGCCCGCGACCGGGCGTCCGCTCCTCTCCGTGCCTTACATGTTCAACTACGGCCAACCGTTCACCCATTTCGGTGCCCTGACCACCTGGCACATCACCGACAAGTTCAACCTGTACAACGGTGCCATCAACGGCTGGGATCGCTGGATCAACACGAACTACAAGTGGGGCTATATCGGCGGCTTCACCTGGACCTTCAACGAGGACAAGACGAACCTGGCCTTCACCACCATCTGGGGCCCGAACCAGTTTCCCAAGCAGCTCCCGGCCAACCAGGACTTCTACCCGACCGGATACATCAACATCCCGTCGCTCGCCGGCCAGAAGAATCCCGGCTACACGGCGAATGACCGCGTCCTGTTCACCACCGTGCTCTCCCACAAGTGGTCGGATCGCCTGACCCAGGTCATGGAGACCGACCAGGCGTTCGAGCAGAACGTCCCGGGCGCCCGTTCGCCCGTGGTTAACGGGGTCGTCCAGAACGGGAACGCCGGCAAGGCCGCCTGGTACAGCTTCGGCAACTGGTTCCTCTACAAGATCACCAAGGACAGCGACAAGCTGACCGGCGTCTGGCGGTCGGAAATCTTCCGCGATAACAACGGCGTCCGCACCGGGATCGCCACCAACTACTCCGAATTCACCCTCGGCCTGATCTACAAGCCCAAGCCCTACCTCTGGGTCCGGCCGGAAGCTCGCTACGACTTCGCCCGCAGCGGCCACCCCTACAGCGACGGCACCCGGAATAGCCAGTTCACCCTGGGCTTCGACGTGATCCTGCTGTTCTGATCGCGATGGATCGGTCGAAAGTTGCGAACTGCGGGGGTGGAGCTTTGTCTCCACCCCCGCTTCGTTTGGTTGCCCGAGAACTATGCACAGTGACAAAATTACGCACAATTAATAGGCTTTTAGCTTAAATTCCAGATGAACAAGATCTCGATATGTACATCGTAACTTGGCAATTGATAAAGGGATAAGGTCAAGCTATCGTTCTCTCGGCGACGTTGGCACGGCACTCGCTAACACCAACCCGAATGGGTCGGGACGCGAAGCCGAAGATGAGGTAAGTTGCGCTTCGAAAGAACGGTGAGTGTTCGTCGCGAGGATGATGCGAGTCGCGATCATCATTCGCGAGCACTGCCGACCTTCGATTCGGGTTGCTCCACGTCATCGAACCGGATCTGCGTCCGTGTCATTGGCCCGCTCTCCCCGAGGTCGATCGCGCGGCGAAGTCTCCCGGGCGAACCGTGATCGGATCCGTTTCAAAGGGTACATAGACATGAGAACCAAGGTGCAAGACGGGGAGCGTCTGACTCCCTCTCAGAAGCTTTCTCGGCTGGGGACGCGCCTCCGCGACCCGGAATGGCGCCGGTACGGGCTCTTGCTGGTCAAAGGCAAGATGATGGGGATCGGCCTGGTCTTCCTCTTCATGCTGATCGTCAACGTCATCCCGCTGCTCCCCGACCTTCTGGGAGGCGCGACGGCCCATGCCGAGGACGTAGTCAAGCCCGCTGCCGCTGAGATCCTCTATCCCACGGTCAAGCCGGGCGACATCATCAATCCCCTGAATACGCTCTGGGTTCTTGTCGCCGCATTCCTGGTCTTCGGCATGCAGGTCGGCTTCACGATGCTGGAGGCCGGATTCTGTCGGTCTCGCGAGACGGTCAACGTCCTGATGGAATGCATCGTCGATACCTGCCTGTGCGGCATCCTGTTCTTTGCCTTCGGCTTCGCCTTCATGTTCGGGCATGGCAACGGGTGGATCGGCTGGGGGGGCACCGATGGCAAAACCTGGTTCTTCCTCGCCAACGTCCCGGCGACCTACGAAGGCTACGGGATCTCGTTCCTGGCGTACTGGCTCTTTCAGTTCGCGTTCGCGGATACCTGTTCCACGATCACCTCGGGTGCCATGATCGGCCGTACCGGGTTCATCGGCGACCTGCTCTATAGCTTCTGCGTCTCGGGTTTCATCTACCCGATCATCGGCCACTGGGCCTGGGGGCCGGACGGGTTCCTGGCGTTGATGGGAAGCGAGGGGCATTTCATGCCGACGCTCGGCATGAACTTCCACGACTTCGCCGGCTCGACGGTCGTGCATACGATCGGCGGGTTTGTCGCTTTGGCCGGGGCCATCGTCCTCGGTCCACGCTTGGGGCGAAAGTTCAAGCGGGACGGTGGCGGCCCGATGCTGCCGCACGACCTGACGATCGCCGCATGCGGCGGTCTTCTGCTGTGGTTCGGCTGGTACGGTTTCAACCCCGGCAGCACGCTTTCCGCGATGGACTTTCAAGGGGTTGGCCGGGTCGCGGCCAATACGACCCTGGCCGCATGCACCGGAGGACTCGCCGCCATGTTCATGGCGTATTTCCCCTCCGGCAAGTGGGATATCAGCTTTACCGTGAACGGGTTCCTCGCGGGATTGGTCGCGATCACCTGCCCTTGTTACTGGGTGACCCCGGCCGGTGCCCTGATTATCGGGGCCGTCGGTGGCGTCATCGTCTACCTGGGCGCCGAACTGCTCGAGTACCTCAGGATCGACGACCCGATCGGCGCCGTGCCGGTACACGGGATGAACGGGATCTGGGGCACCTTGTCGCTGGGACTCTTCGCCTCCGGTCAGTTCGGGGCGGCGACACCGACGGGGGCCGACAACGCAACCCCCCTCACGGGCCTGTTTTATGGGGGCGGCGCCAAGGTGCTGATCGCCCAGGCGATCGGGAGCGGGATCGTCACGGCGGCCACCCTCGGGAGCGGCCTGCTCATCATGTTCCTGATCAATGCCATCGGGCAGCTTCGCGTGTCGGCTGAAGGCGAACTCCAGGGCCTGGACGTTCACGAGCACGGCATCACGGCCTATCCCGAATACGTGATCGCGACCGCGGCCATGCCCGGTGGCATGCCGACGTCCGGCGGCGGGCAGGTGTATTCCGCCGCGGCGGACTCCCGCTCGTCCCACTAGGTCCAAGCTACCGGACTGTCTGACGGGACGGTCCTGGTCATGCGGGGCGTGCCTCTCCTTAACAGGGGACGCACGCCCCGAGTTTTTGCGCGACCTTGACCGCTAGGCCATGCAGGGATCGATCCAGGCGACCGATGATGCCCCGAGGCCGATGGGTGCGTGTCCAGCGGCCTTGGAATCGGGCGAGAGGCTATCCGGAAAGTAAGTCTCGAGTGGAGATGATGCGGCTACAGGCGGCGAATTTCTTTGCCCCTCCGGGGCAAACCCTAGCAAACCGTTCCTCCCTGATCTCCCATTTCACTTTCCGGACCGCCGCTGACTTCCACTCGCAGTCCGGCGAGCCGCAGAGACTAATGTCGCGAAACCCGCATAAAATTGTCAAAGTAAGAATAATATTTAAGTTATTTTGCGTAAAAATTTTGCAGTGCCGCCATCATTCATGGCGAGCGGATGGTGAAACGGCGACCGGCCGACCTTGCGAAAGAAATTCTAAATTCCAATAGGCCCATGACTTGAGGGGGCACGTCGACGCGACGCGAAGGGGACCTCGGCCTTCTGGCACGCGC
This sequence comes from Planctomycetota bacterium, assembly GCA_028291545.1. Taxonomy (GTDB): domain Bacteria; phylum Planctomycetota; class Planctomycetia; order Isosphaerales; family Isosphaeraceae; genus JAQGHR01. The sequence continues at coordinate 8,421 of JAQGHR010000012.1, forward strand.
ATTTCATGAGTGCGTCTTGGTTATGCAATCCCCCCCGACCTACGGGCATACTACCTCCTCTCTCTGGCGTGTTTAACTCGCGATGGTCGCGAACCTGCCGGTCGCGGATGTCCACAAGGTTTCGGGCAGGGGCAACCGGAGATTACGAGCAATGCAGATGCGACAACGGCGGTTTTGGACCACAGCAGGGGCGGTCGCAATCCTGGGGATGGGCGCGACCCCATCCTTCGCGGCGGACGCAACATCGCCCACTGCTCCGTTGCCGATCAATGGCGCGGATACGGCGTTCCTGATGATCTGCGCGGCGCTGGTCATGCTCATGACGCCGGGCCTGGGCCTGTTCTATGGCGGCATGGTCCGGCGCAAGAATGTGCTGGCAACGTTCCAGCAGAGCTTCATCATGCTGGGGCTCATCGCCGTGCAGTGGGTCCTGTTCGGATACAGCCTCGCGTTCGCTCCCGATGCCTACGGCGGCCTGATCGGCAACCTCGATTGGGTCGGACTTCGCGGCGTAGGGCTTGATCCCCACGCGACTTACGCCAACACGGTGCCGCAGCAACTGCACATGGTCTACCAGGGGATGTTCGCGATCATCACCCCCGCGTTGATCTCCGGGGCATTCGCCGAACGAATGAAGTTCTCGGCCTACCTGCTCTTCACGCTGCTCTGGGCGACCCTCGTATACGATCCGGTGGCCCACTGGGTCTGGGGCAGCGGCGGATGGATCTCCGGCAAGCTCGGCGCTCTGGACTATGCCGGCGGCCTGGTCGTCCATATCATCTCGGGCGTCGCGGCGCTCTGTTGCGTGCTCGTCATGGGCAAGCGTAAGGGGTTAGGGCAGGAAGAGATGCATCCGCACAATTTGACCATGACGGCGCTCGGGACCGGCCTCCTCTGGTTCGGCTGGTTCGGCTTCAACGCCGGCAGCGCCCTGGCCGCCAACAAGTCGGCGGTCGTCGCCTTCGTGAACACCAACACCGCCGCGGCCGCCGCCACGGTGGCCTGGTCGCTGATCGAGTGGTTCCACAAGGGCAAGGCCACCGTGCTGGGAGCGTGCACCGGGGCCGTGGCCGGTCTGGTCGCGATCACGCCGGCGGCCGGTTACGTCACGCCGATGGGCGCGCTGGCCATTGGCGCGGGCGTTTGCTTCGTCTGCTACGCCGCGATCCTCTTGAAGACCAAGCTGGGCTATGACGACTCGCTCGACGTCTTCGGCGTCCACGGCGTCGGCGGCATGTTCGGCGCCCTGGCCGTGGGCGTGCTGGCCACTTCTACGATGACGAGCCTGGCGGGCGTGTCCGGCGACGTCGGGGGCCTGGTCGACGGCGGCAAGACCAGCCTGCTGGGCGGTCAAGCCCTGTCCGTCGTCGCGGCGGCAACGTACAGCTTCCTCGTCACGTTCGTCCTGCTGAAGGCGATCGACCTGACAATCGGCCTCCGCGTGACCGAAGAGGAGGAAGAAATCGGCCTCGACCTCACCCAGCACGGTGAGCGCGGCTACATCATGGGTGTCGGCGAGCTCTTCGGCAACCCCACCGGGCACGACCGGCCGCCCGTTTACGGTGGCCGGATTGAAGAGCAAGTCGGGGTCTGAACTGATCGCGTGAGGACCGAGGGCGGACCGAACGGTCTCCGTCGGTCCTCGGTCACTCCCGTCGCGGTATTGATTTGACGCCCGCCACCAGGGCGTCCATGGTCACGGGCCCTCGCGCCGGGAATCGGCAGTAGACCGGCAGGGGGTCGGTTCCGTCCAGGATCAGCAGCCGATCGTTGGCGCGGCGGAAGCCCTCGTCGCAGGGTTGATGACCGCAGATGAACAGGTCGGCGTCCACGAGTTCGGCGAACCGTTCGGCGGTCTCGATGGCCGTGTCGCGGCCCCAGGTCATGGCGTAGACCGCGCTGCCGCGTTCGAGCGATTCCAGCGGCCAGTCCTCGGCGGTCAGGACGCTGACGTCGAACGTATCGAGGAACTGGGCGTCCGGGATCGTGTGGCACAGGAAGATGCGGTTCACCGTCTTGACCGCCAGAGGCAACGCGCGGAACAACTCGTCGTAGGCCGCGCGGATCGGCCCGGCCATCGTGCCGTAAGTCGTCTCGATCCCCTTGCGAAACAACGCGTTCAGCGGCACGCCATTTTTCGCGATGGAGCGGCCCGTCAGCTCCGATAATTCATGATTCCCCGGCAAATAATGCACCCTGTCGGGGAACTGGCACTTGAGGGCGCAGACCAGGTCGACCAATCGATGCGAGAGGTCGCCCGCCTCTCCGTCGGGGTCGGTCCTCGGGTCGTGAACCAGCTCCTGCACGACCAGGTGCCGCGTCGGATGCTTGCCGAGCGCCGCGACGGTCATCAGCCCCGCGAAATTGTGGATATGACCGTGTAGGTCGCCCATCACCACCACATCCTCGACCTCTCCGCCGAGATGCACCACCGCCCCAACCCGTCCCGGAGTGGCCCGCGACAGGTCGGTCGCCCGACGGATTGTGGCCAGGATCTTTTGCGGATCGGGCATGGCGGGGCCTGGGCAGTCGAGTCGGCGGGGATAATCCTAAATCCTAGCCCAGGGTCCAGGAAGCTCAAGTCCGCAAGGGGCGAAGTTGGGGGTGGTTTTGCAGGTTCTGTGGACAGGGGCGTTCAGGCTCGCCCTACGAATTCATCTCCACCGCTTCTTCCCAGTGCTCATACAACCTGGCGAGCTTCTCCTTCAGCTCGTCGTATCGGGACTGGGTCGCCCGCGCCTTCTCGCCGTCTCTCCAGGTCTCGGGCTGACCGAGGGCGTCTTCCAGGGTGGCGATTTCGGTCTCGACCTCGGAAATTTCGCGTTCGAGGTCGGGCGTCTTGCGGTACGGGAACTTGCGCTTCTTCTTTTCGGACTTCCCGGACGTGTCGCCGGATCGGGAGGCGGTCGCCGTCGCGCCGTTGGCCTTGGCGGCGGCCGCGGCGGCCTCGTTTTGGGTGAGACGCTGGTAGGTCTCGTAGTCGCCCTCGATCGTCCTCGCGCGACCGTCCGAGACGACGATCAGGCGGTCGGCCACGGCGTTGAGGAAATAGCGGTCGTGGCTGACGACGAGGACGGTGCCCTCAAATTCGCGGATCGACCGTTCGAGGGACTCGCACGACCAGATATCCAGGTGGTTCGTCGGCTCGTCCATGACCAGGAGGTTTGCCCCTGTGGCTGCAAGTCGTGCCAGCGCCGCCTTGCCTTTTTCGCCGCCGGAGAGCTGTCCGACCGTATGAAAAGCCAGCTCCCCGCTCAGGCCGAACTTCCCGAGCAGGGCGCGGACGTCCCCTTCCACCCATTCCGGGTCGTCCTCCGGCCAGACGGCGCGAACGACCGACGTCTGGGGCGGGAGGGCTTCCAGGCCCTGGTCGTAATAGCCGATCTTGACCTTGTGACCAATTTTGACGGCCCCGGCGTCCGCTTTCTCACGACCGATCAGGATCTTCAGGAGCGTGGATTTGCCCGCGCCGTTGGGTCCCATCACGCCGACGCACTGGCCTCGGAGGATGGAGGCGTTGAACTTCGAGAACAGGGGCTGCGCGTAGGCTTTCGAGACCTCCCGCGCCTCGACCACGATATCGCCCGAGCGTTCCACCTCGCCGAACCCCATCACCGGACCGACGATCTCGCGCATGGTCTCGATGCGGTCGATTCTCGCCAGCTTCTTCTCGCGGTCTTTGGCCTGGGTCGCCCGCTGTCCCGCGCCGTATTTGCGGATGTAGGCTTCCAGGTCGGCGATCTGCTCCTGCTGCTTATCGGCCTGCTTCTCCAGGAGCCTGGCTTTCTCGGTCCGGAGCCGCCAGTATTGCGAGTAATTGCCCGGATACGACGCGATCTCGCCTTTGTGCAGCTCCCAGATTTTCGTGACGACCTTGTCCAGAAAGTAGCGGTCGTGGCTGACGACCACCATGCCGACGGATTGCCGGGAGAGGTAGCTTTCCAGCCATTCGGTCGTGGCGATATCCAGGTGGTTCGACGGCTCGTCCAGCAGCATCAGGTCCGGGCTTTCCAGCAATAATTTCGCCAGCATCAGCCGCGATTGCTGCCCGCCGGAAAACGTCTTGGCAGCCCGTTGGAAGTCGCCCGTCCCGAACCCGAGCCCGCCGAGGATCTCCTCGACGCGGTGGTCGATCGTGTATGCGTCCTGGTGTTCCATCCGGTCACGAAGCTCTTCGTACCGGCGATTGGCCCGTTCGCGGTCGGCGTCGTCCTCGGCCTCGGAGATCTCGCGGGCGGCCTCTTCCATCTCGTCTTGGAGGTCGATCAGCGAGGCCAGCCCGGACTTGGCCACGGTCATCAGCGTGTCGTCGGGCGAGAAGTCCGGCTGCTGCTTCAGCAGACTCACCCGGACGCCCGGCCGGGTGTGCAGATGGCCGTATTCCGGCTGATCCTCGCGGGCGAGCAGCTTCATGAGCGTGGTCTTGCCCGCCCCGTTGGGCCCGACCAGGCCGATGCGTTCGCCCGCGCGGATCTCGAACCGCAGTCCCGTGAAGATGGGGTCGCCCGCGTACTGGCGTCCGAGGTCGGTGGCGGAGACGAGGATCATGGGGGACTCGAAGGGCGGGGGATGGAAACGGCGCTCGACGGTATTTTACCGGATCTCGCCCCCGTCGCCGAGTCCCGCGGTTGTCGGCCCGCCGTCGATCTGGAATGATGACCGGCCCTCCTCGCGAGATCGGGCCGGCGCACGACGCCGCGGGAGGTGGGGGAACGCACCACGTAATGCAAGCCATGCCGAAGCTCGTCCGCTGGACGGTCGCGACCCTCGTGATTCATACCGCCGTCGTCGCAGCGACGAGCTCGGCGCTCTTCTTTTCCCTGAGCGGCCGGGCGGCGTTCCGCGTCTTCGGCGGGAACCTCCGCCGTGGCGATGTCTTCGACGACGTCAGCCGGCATTACCTGCCCTACGCCGAGAAGATGGTCCGGGGCCGGGAAGTCCCGTACCGCGATTTTGTGGTCGAGTATCCGATTCTTGCCCTCCCGGCGTTCGCGGTCCCCTATCTCGTCGCGCCCGATCCCGGCCGATTCCCGGTCGCGTTCGCCGTGGAGATGATGCTCTGCGACGCGGTGCTGATCGCCCTGATTGCCGCGACGGTGGCGGGCAGGGAGGGGCCGGATCGGGTTGTGTCTCGGCTGGCGTGGACGTCGCTCTGCGTGCTGGGGTTCGGATCGCTCATGGTCGCGCGCTACGATCTCTATCCGGCCGCGCTGAACTTCGGCGGCGCGATGCTCTGGTCGGCCGGTCGTCCGTTCGCGGGCGGGGCGATCCTGGGTCTGGGGGCGCTGGTCAAGATCTTCCCGGCCCTGGTCGCCGGTCCGGCGTTCGTCCGGTCATTTCCCACGAGGTCGGCCGTGCTCGGTGCCCTGGGGGTGGCCTCGACAACCGTCCTGGGCCTGGCCCTGTGGGCGTCTCTGGCCGGACGGGGGTTGATCGATTCGTTCGCCTATCATGCTGAGCGCGGATTCGAGATGGGGTCCGTCTATTCGGGCGTCTTCGGCGCGATCGCCAGGCTCTCCGGCCTGGAGCTGAAGTTTGAATACTTGCACTCCTCGATGGAAATCACGACCCCCTGGGCGGCCGGCCTGGTCCGGTTCGCGATGCCGATTCAGGCCGCCGCGCTCCTCCTGGTCCTGTGGCGCGCGAGGCGTTCCGGCCCGGAGGAATGGCCCCGATATGGCGCGGCGGTCTTGCTGGCCTTCATCGTAACGGGCAAGGTCCTCTCGCCCCAGTACCTGATCTGGCCGATGCCGTTCCTGGCCGTGATGGAGGGCCAGATCGGCCGGCGGGCGCGGGCGATCTTCCTGGCCTGCTGCCTGACGACCGCCCTGGTTTTTCCCTGGGCTCAGTACGGGATGACCCGACTGCATCCGCTCGCGCTGGTGCTCCTGAACGCGAGGAACGGCCTGCTCGTCTTATTGCTGATCGTGCTTCTCGGGCCGGCTCGTCCTATCAGGAATCCTCACCCAGCGTCCGCTTCTTCCTGAGCATGTGGTGATAGTGTTGCGCGAATCGGTGCGCCTCGTCTCGGACGTACTGGAGCAGGCGAAGGGCGAACGAGCGCCGGCTCAGCTTGATCGATTCGGAACGGCCCGGCACGAAGATCTCTTCCTCCTGCTTGGCGAGCGAGATGACCGTCGGGGGCGTGATCCGCAGCGCCTCGAAGGCCGCCAGGGCGGAGCTCAATTGCCCCTTGCCGCCGTCGATCATCCAGATGTCGGGGAACGGCTCGTCGTGTTCCTGGAGGCTCTGGATGCGGCGGCTCACGACCTCGCGGATCGAGGCGAAGTCATCGACGCCCGTGACGCTCTTGATCTTGTAGCGCCGATAGCCGGGCTTGAAGGGGAGGCCGTCGATGAACGTGACGAGTGACCCGACGGTCTCGGTGCCGCCGAGATGGGCGATATCCACGCCGTGGATCGTGCGGGGCATCGAGTCCAGGTGGAGCACCTTCTGGAGGCCGCGAAGGCCACGCTTTGGGTCCTGGTAGAAGACCTCGGGTTGGGCGTGATCGGCGAGATTGCCGCGCAGGTTCAGGTTCTGGAGCGACTTCAACTCGTCGCGAAGGCGGGCGGCCTTCTCGAACCGGAGGTTCTTGCTCGCCTCGCGCATCTCCTCCTCCATCTCGGCGAGGACCGCGTCCTTCTTGCCGTCGAGGAAGAGCCGCAACCGGCGGATGTCCTTCTTGTAGGCCTCGCTGTCGATCCGCAGGTTGCACGGGGCCGTGCATTGGTTGATCGACGCGAGCAGGCACGGGCGGAACCATCGCCAGCGCGGGTCGTCGGCGTCGATGTCGAGCGAGCAGGTGCGGAACTTGAAGATCCGCTGAAGAACCTGAATCGCGCCCCGGAGGCTCTTGGCCCGGGGGAAGGGGCCGTAGAGCTTAACGCCGCGATCGAGGGGTTCGCGCGTGAAATTGACGCGGGGGAAGTCTTCACCCGTGGTGATTTGCAGGTAGGGGAACGATTTATCATCCTTGAGGTCGGCGTTGTGAATCGGCTGGATATCCTTGATCAGCCGGGCTTCCATCAAGAGCGCATCGACCTCGCTGTCGGCCGCGAGGTACTCCACATCCGTCACCTCGCCGATCCAGTCCTTGATCCTCTTGTCCACCTCGGCCGTCTTCTGGAAGTACGATCCCGCCCGATTGCGCAGGTTCTTCGCCTTGCCGATGTAGATCACCCGTCCCTGGGCGTCCTTCATCAGATAGACGCCGGGCGACGTTGGGAAGGTGCGGACCTTGTCGGCCGGTCCCGGGGCGGCCTCAGCCTGCGATTGGGTCTCTGGCATGCGTCCCTCGGCGCGGGCTGGGCTCCGCGCGATCATCAGAAGCGAATCTGGATGTCCGTTCGTCGGGGCAGGTCGGCCACAGGGATTTTTTGCCAACGGCCATCGAGCCAGCAGGTCACCTCGGCCTCGTAGCGATCGAGGATCGCCGCGATCTCACGCGCCGGTTCGCCCGCGGTAACCTCGACGACGGCCGTCCGCACCCGACCCCGGCGGAACAGGTCGGCACATCCCTCCAGGACGGCGGCCTCATGCCCCTCCACGTCAATTTTGAGCAATTTGATCGGGTCGTCGATCCCCCTGGCCTGCAAATCCTCGGCCAGATTCACGCAGGGGACGATATCCTCAGGCCGGGTCTCCGTACTCGCGGCCGCGACCTGATGCAGCGTGCTTTCCTCGCCGCGAACCAAGGCCAGTGTCCCGGCGCGATCGCTCACGGCGGCCCGGACCGCGTCGACGTGAAAACCCTGACGCCCCGCGATCTCCGCATTGGCCGCGAGCATGGCGAAGTTCGCCGCCTCGGGTTCATAGGCCAGGACGCGCCCGGTCGATCCGCATTTTGCGGCCATCGTCGCGGTGAAGTAACCGATGTTCGCACCGACATCAAGGCAAGTGTCCCCTTCCTCGACGGTCGCCGCCATCAGCCGTGAGATGTGCCGCTCGTGCTCGACGATGTAGCCGAAGAAATGCGGGTCGGGCGGCACGAAGAACTCCGCGCCGGTCTCCAGACGGATCACCTGGCCCGCCGGGAACATCCTGTGCTTGATACGCGAGAGCGTGTTCATTCCGTGCTTGCGCGTCATCCGCAAGGCCGAGCGGTACAGGGCCGGCAAGACGATCTGCCTCGGTGCATCCTGTCGCGTCATCATGGCAAGCCTCCATGCCTGAGAGGGAGGCCCGAACAATAGGGATCCTCCCGACCAGATTGTCCGAAATCTGCGCCGATGCGGTCAAGCAGTCACCTCTCCATAAGGGAAATAAAGGAAACCTCACGCAGAGGCGGGGAGGCGCAGAGGAGGGCGAAAAATATTCACCTCTCTGCGCCTCCCCGCCTCTGCGTGAACCCCTCATTTCCCCGCATCCCCTTTCGCTTCCAGGTGCATTTCCCTGAGCATCTTCACCGCCGCCTCCACCAGCATCTCGCCCGAGCCCTCGGCGCATCGGGCGCTCACGACTTCATAGTTGCCCTGGACATACGCGCGTCGTGAGGGGATATAACCGATCGCCCCATTCGCAAGTTCGGCGATGATGGTGTGAGGATAGGGCGAATCCTGCTTGATCTCCAGGCCGAGGTCCACGAAGATCTCGCCCGGCAACGACACCCAGGCAATGCGGTCACCCAGGGCGATGACCTGGACCTCGACCTCGATCGGCTCGCCCTTGCGAGCCTCGACATCCAGCACTTTGTACGCCTGCACCATCTCCATGAACGGCGGCGCGGGACCCTTCTTGCCGACTTTTTCGACCACCGCGCGGGCCGTGCTCACGTCCTCCGGCGTGATCCTGGCCAGGGGGAGTTTCACCTTGGCCGTCTTCATGCGGAGGGCTCCGGCGGTCCCCGGCGAGAGCTTTGGCCAGGTGCGCAGCACCTCGGCGGAGAGGATAATGCCCATCCGGGCGGCGTTCTCGTGGCCGCCCTGGCGCTCGGCCCATTTCACGTCGATGTGGTTGATATCGCCGCAGCAGCCCGAGGTGTAGACCGTGACCATCTCGGGGCCTTTGAACCGGCCGAGCAGGTCCGCGACGGTGGCGGGCAGGTCGGCGGAGAACTTCGTGCCGCCGACGTTATCGAGATGCACCGCGTAGTTCACGTACGTGGCCAGCGGCTTCCGGTCCTTGTCGTCGGTCTCGAACGTCACGACCGCGACATCCGGGTCGATCGGACCGGCCGCCTTGACGATCTTGGGATTGAGCTTGCCCGGGTTCCAGCCCACGGTGCCATCGCTCATGTGAAAGCGCCGGTTGAAGGCGATCGACGATTCCCGCCCGTGCGCCGCCGCGACCTTCGCCGGCTTGAGCCCGTTCTCCGCCCGGCGAACCGCCTCGGCGATCCTCTTCGGCAAGTCTTCGCCGTACTTCCGCGCCAGCGGGTTCTTTCCGCCGAAGGCGTCCTCCCTCGCCCCTCGACCCTGGAGCACCGGCCCGGTGTGGGCGTGAGTGGCCGAGATCATCACGTCCACGCCCTTCACGCCGGTGACTTTTTCGATCTCCTGTCGCGCATCCTCCACCATCGATTGCGGCGTGCTGATCAGGTCGAGCGACACCAGCGCGGCCTTCTTGCCCGCGCTCTCCATCACGATCGCCTTGGCGAACAGCGTGTCATGGACGCCCTCGGAGGCGCGCTCAAAGTAGTAGCCGGCCATCGGCGTGCCGATCGGAGGCGTGATGTCCACGACGGCGGCGCCGACCCGGAATTCCTCGGCGTGTACCGAGCCGGCCAGGGCGAGAATCAGGAGTGCCGATCGCATTAAAAAAACCTCTTCCGTGTAAATTGGACGTTGATATCCAGAATAGACGATTGTATCCTACTGGAGCGAGATGACGGCGATTGTCGAGTGGAGGCGGTGCGATGGCAAGGCATCGGCGATGGCGGGTATTGGCAGGGGTCCTGGGGGCGGTGATCGTGATTCTGAGCGGGATGCAAGCGCGGGCGGACTTGCCGATCGAGTCCGAGCCGATTTCCTACCTGGCAGCCCCGGTCGACGACCCGATCGCGAGGCTTCAGAAGCGGCTCGACGCCGGCGAGTTAGCGTTGTCGTACGACAAGACGCACGGTTACCTGCCGGCGGTCCTCGATCAGTTGAAGATTCCGAAATCCTCGCAGGTTCTCGTCTTCAGCAAGACGAGCTTTCAGCACGCGAAGATCTCTCGGACCCGGCCGCGCGCCTTGTATTTCAACGACAGTACCTACGTCGGCTGGGTCGACGGCGGCGATGCGCTGGAGTTTTCCGCCGTCGACCCTCGGCAGGGGGCTATCTTTTATTTGCTCGACCAGGATGCCGACGAGAAGCCGGTCTTCCGCCGCCAGACGCACGAATGCCTCCAGTGCCACGTCTCGTCAAAGACCCAGGAAATCCCCGGCCACTTCGTCCGGTCCGTGGTTCCCGACCGGACAGGGTCTCCGATCTATAACGCGGGAACCTTCGTGACCAACCATGAAAGCCCGTTGAACGAGCGATGGGGAGGCTGGTACGTGACGGGAACGCACGGGGCTCAGACGCACATGAGGAACGTGACGGCGAGCATCTCGGGCAACTCTCCCAGCGATCGCAACGCCCCCGCGAGGCTTGATACCAAGGCCGGGGCCAACCTGCGCGACCTGTCCGACCGGCTCAACACGAAGCCTTACCTGACCGGGCACAGCGACATTGTCGCGCTGATGGCGCTGGAACATCAAACACAGATGCATAACTTTATAGCTCTGGTCAACTACCAGACGCGGCTAGCGATGCATTACCAGGCCGGGATGAACAAGTCGTTCGACGAACCGGCGAGTACGATCTCCGAAGGCACGCGCAAACGGATCGAAAGCGCCGCGGAAAAGCTCGTGCGCTACATGCTGTTCGTCGATGAAGCCCCGCTCTCCGCGCCGATTTCGGGCAGCACGTCTTACGCGACCGACTTCACGAAGCTCGGCCCACGCGATGCCAGGGGCCGATCGCTCCGTGATTTTGACTTGAAGAGGCGAATGTTCACCTACCCATGTAGCTACTTGATCTACAGTGAAGCGTTCGACGCGCTACCGAAACTCGCGAAAGAGGCCGTCTATCGCCGGTTGTGGGAGGTTCTCCGCGGGAAGGATCAGAGCACAGAATTTGCCCATCTCTCGTCGGAGGACCGCCGGGCGATCCTGGAAATCCTCCGCGAGACGAAACCCCGTCTGCCGGATTACTTTCGTGCCCCGCCGGCCCGGTGAGTCTGACTCGCACGGCGATTGGCCCGGAAATCAAGCGATGGCCGTCTTGATATACGCTTCCAGGTCCGCCGCGATCGCGTCCAACTTCGCCGTCGTCTTCGCCTTGATTGCGGGCAAAGAGGCCCGATCCGCGCCTGCCGTGTCGGTTCGCGCAAACAGATAAAACTTGATCTTCGGCTCCGTGCCCGACGGCCGCGCGGCGAATCGGGTGCCGGGCTCGCCGAGGTGGAAGATCATGAGGTCGCCGGAGGGTTCCGGCAGCGGCCTCGTCGAGCCGTCGGCGGCGCGGATCTCGTGCGTGCCGTAATCGTAAACGTCGGCCACGGGCAGGCCGGCGACGGTCGTCGGCGGGTTGGTGCGAAACGCGGCCATGAGCTGCTTGATCTGGGCGGCGCCTTCGCGGCCCTCCATGGTCTTGTTGATCATCCGCTCGCCGTAGTGGCCGACTTCGAGAGAGAGGCCGTCGAGATATTCGAGCACGGTCTGCCCGGTCGCCCTGGCGTGGGCGGCCAGCTCGGCGAAGATCAGGGCGGCCACGGCGGCGTCCTTGTCGCGGACGTGGGTGCCCTTGAGGTAGCCGTGGGATTCCTCGAAGCCGAACAGGAAGCCGATCGGGCCTTTCTGATCGATCCGCTGGCCGATCCACTTGAAGCCGACGAGGAGATTGTCTTCGATGCGAACGCCCTCCTTCTCGGCCAGGGCGCGGGTCATCTGGGTGGAGACCAGTGTCGTGACGAGGTAATGGTCGGGCCGAAGCGCCCCGGCGCCCTTCAACTGGCGGATGATGAACGCGGCCATGGCCACGCCGATCTGGTTGCCGTCGAGCGTGGTCCATTCGCCGCTCGGGTCGGCCGAGACGGGCACGCCGACGCCGATGCGGTCGGCGTCGGGGTCGCTGGCGAGGACGAGATGCGCCCCGGTGCGCTTCGCCTCGGCGATCGACGCATCCAGGGTCCTGGGGATCTCGGGATTCGAGACGTGACCGGGAATGTTGGGGAAGTCGCCGTCGGGCGTGCGCTGGGAGGCGAGGATGTTGAGGTTGGTAAATCCCGCCTTCAGGAGCGCGGCGGCGACCGAGGTCTCGCCCACGCCGTGCATCGGCGTGTAGACGATCGAGAGGTCGCGATTGGAGGATACGGACTGGCTCACGACCGCCCCGATATAGGCGTCATCGACCTCCTTGCCCACGAGCACGATCGAGCCGTCGCGGATCGCCTCGTCATAGTCTTTCATGGGGATGTCGCGATCGGAGGCGGCCTTCACACACGCGATGATCCCCTCGTCGTCGGGCGGGATGACCTGGCAGCCCCGGGCGTTGTAGCACTTGAAGCCGTTGTCGGACGGGGGATTGTGCGAGGCGGTGATCATGATCCCGCAATCGCACCCCAGGAACCGGACGGCGAACGAGAGCAGGGGGGTGGAGCGGTACTCGGGGAAGAGATAGACCGTGAAACCCGCGGCGGCCAGGACCCGGGCGCAGATGGCGGCGAACTCGGGCGAGTTGTGGCGGGTGTCTCGGGCGATCGCGCAGCTCCTGGGCTCGCCGGGGGCCTTCTTCCCGGCGATGTAATCGGCCAGGCCTCGGGCGCTCTCGCCCATCGTGCGGGCGTTGAGGACGTTGGTGCCGACCGGGTACATCTTGCCGCGGCGACCGCCCGTGCCGAATTCCAGCACGGCATAGAACGCGTCGTCCAGCGCCTTCCAGCGGTGGTTCGTGATGTCCTCGACCAGGCGATCACGATAGGACACGAAGGGCGGCTCGGAGAGCCACCGGCGGAGATTGGCCGCGGCCGGAGCCGAGACCTCGCCGGCTTTCACCGCCTCTGCGACCAGAGATGTAACGTCGTCGGTCGCCGCCATGATGCCCGTCTCCTGATGCGTTCCCAACCAGCCCAAATGCCCGCAAAGCGGTCTGCCAGGCTATCTCGCGACGCGAGGGACTGCAAGGGTACGACCAAGCGTGGGCGAGCGCGAGCCCCTTCTCTTCCGTGGGACGGGCGTCCCTGCCCGTCTACAAAGACATATGTAGACGGGCCGGGACGCCCGTCCCACGATGAACTGCCTGATCCCAGCCCCCAGGAAGGCACCGGCAGAGATGTGCTCCATTCCCGCCAAGGTATCCGAGACAGGTACGACCTCAAAACCCCGCCCGCGAACCTCTCGACCAACATGCGTACAAACTTTAATTCCAGTTTTTCCGACGTAAAAGGCGGCGTCTCGCGTTGTAATTCGGGTCGGTTTGTAAGATCGACGAGGAATCGACCTTGACGCAGTACAACGGTCCAAGCGGAGTTTTCGGGCTCGGCAATCCGGGCCTTAGATTTCAGTCAATTTTCTAGACCGGGCTCGACAACGACTTGCGTTGAGCGGACGAACAACCGGCGTGCTCGGGCGTCGCAACGGCACGGCCCTTGCGTTTCCCACTCGACGTCAAGCCGAAAGAGACGCCTGCCTCGTGCAGAACTTCTCCTCAAGTCGGCGGGGACGACCAGAGACGCTCGCCGAGGATTGGCGGGTTTTCCTACACGATCCGGATCGACGCCTCGGGACGGGGCGGACGTCGCGATAACAGGGAGGTTCACATGGCACGACGCCCGACCCTGCGAACGAACCTGAATCTCGAGCGCCTGGAAACCCGCGAGGTCCTCTCCGCCGGCGGCCCGACCCGCGAAGTGCAGGCCATGCTCGAACTCACGAACTTCGCTCGCCAGCATCCCTCCGACGCGGCCAACTGGGCGTTCTCGGACCTGGAAACCGACAACCTGGGCGTCACACTGAAGGCCTATAAAGTCGACGTGAGCCGGGCCAAGAGCGATATCGCCTCCAAGCCCGCGGTTCAGCCGCTCGCCTGGAATGCTCAGCTCGCCTCCGCAGCCAGCACCCTCAGCCGGTTCCAGGCGAAAACCGGCGTGCAATCCCACACCGGCGGCGGCACGCTGTCCGACGGCACGGTGGTCGGGGTGACCCTGGACGACCGGATCTCGAACGCCCAGTACAAGAACTCGACCGCCCAGGGCGAGAACGCGTTCGCCTACTCCACCTCGGTTCAGAACGCGATGAAGGCGTTCCTGATCGACTGGGGCAACGATCCCAGCGTCAAGCCCCACCTGACGAACCTCACCAAGCCCGAATACCGCGACGCCGGCTTTGCCGTGGTCGATTCATCCGGCACGGGCGTCGGCCCCAAGGTCGTCACCCAGGTCTTCGGTGCCCAGGCCGGCGAGAAGCCGATGCTGCTGGGCGTCGTCTACGATGACTCCGTGCAGGCCGATCACTTCTACCAGGCCGGCGAGGGTCGCGGCGATGTCTCCATCGACGTGATCGACGCCGGTGGGAACGCCCAGACCGTGCAGACCTGGGACGCGGGCGGCTACCAGATCGCCCTCGACCCCGGCCATTACACGGTTCGCGCCCGGATCGGCGACAAGGTGATTCGCACCCAGGGCATCGACATCAATAACCAGAACGTCAAGGTTGACTTCAACCTCGCCGACCGCTGGGAAAACACGGTCCTGGCTCCTCCGGCCGCTGCTGCCCCCGCACCCGCCCCCGTCCCCACAGTCGCCGCCGCGGTCGAGGCCCCGAAGCCCGCTCCCGTCCCCGTGACCCCGCCGCCCGTGGTCATCCCGATCACCGTTCCGAAGACGGACACACCGGTCGTCGTAGTCGTCTCGACGCCGACGCCGACGCCGACCCCCAAGCCGATCGTGACACCCACGCCCGCCACTGCGACCTACTCCCTCGATCCCCTGAGTGCCTTCCAGGGCCTCCAGTGGGAGAGCTGGTAACGGTTTCCTGACACCACCCGAAGCGCGGTGATCTCGCCCATCACCGCCTCAACCCCGCCCGCGGCACCCGCCCGCGGGCGGGGTTGTTTTATCGTGGTTCGAGCGGTTTGCGTAGTCCGCTTTTTCCGTAGGGCGGGCCTCGGCCCTCGCTACGATCCCCCCGGCACCTTGCTCGATCCGAAAAACCTCGCCGACCATCGGGGCGCCACGAGCAACGCCGCCATCTGAGCCGCGAGCCTCGGGTCGCGAGCAATCGTTGCGACGATCCCGGGCCAGAGAGCAAACGCGCGGCGCATCGCCGTGCGGGCGAGTTGAGGGTCGCCACCGATGAGGGCGACGTGGCTGCGGTTGAGAAAGGCGCGGGAGAGGCGGCGATCGGCGAGGCGGCGGAGCGAAGTTGCGTCCGGCCATGCGCGGCCGACGGAGGAAAAAAGGGTGTCCAGAAGCCGGGTCGTCTCGTCGAGGTCGGTGGTTCCGGTGGCAAACCGGTGGGTCTCGCTGGCGAGATGCCAGCGGATGTCCACGGTGGGCCTGGCCAGCCAGGCGATGGCCCAATCGCGGCCGATGCGGAGCCAGAAGTCCCAGTCGACCACGTATCGGTACGACGCGTCGAATCCGCCGACGGCGGTGTGAGCCCGGGCGCGAAGGGAGACGGCCGAGCAGCGCAGCGGGTTCTCGATCGCCATCGCGCGAACAGACTCTCCGGGAGCGAATGTCAGGTCACGATCCCCGAGGCCACCGCGACCGACAATCGATTCGGGGACGGGGCGTCCGGAATCGTCGATCACTCCGGCCGCCGAGGCCACCAGGCCGAGATTCGCATCGCGAGCGAAGGCGTCACGATGGGCCGTGAGGTGGCCGGGACGCATCACGTCGTCCTGGTGAAAAATGGTGACGAGCGGCGTACTCGCGAGCGTCACGCATCGGTTCCAGTTGCCGGCCAGGCCCAATCGTTCGGAATTGGTGAGGATCTGCGCGCGATCGCCCGCAACCTCACGGACGATCGCTACCGTTGTATCCTCGGAGCGGTCATCGGAGACGATCAGGTCGAAGTCGCCGCCCTGGATGAGGATACTCCGCAGGGCCTCGGCCAGATGGCGGGCTCCGTTGCAGGTCGGCAGCGCGACCGTCAGGTCACGATGGCTGGGCGGGGTTGCGGCCGGCATGATGGCGAGGGAATCCCCGAAGGAATACGATGAACAATGTCCGGGCGTGTGCGTCTAAGCTTACCGATGCCGGGTGATTTTCCAGGCAACCCATTTCAGGAGCGTTTTCCCATGATCAACGTCCTGTCCCGAACCAAGATCGCCGTGGCCTGCCTGGCCGTTGTGGCCGTGCTGGCCTGGATTCGTCCGTCCCTGGAAGCTCGCGAGGCTCAGTTTGAGGGCGGAATGGGCGGGGCGGGCGGAGCCGGTGGGGCGGAGGCCGAAAAGAAGACGGCGAGGGTCTATTTCAAGGCTCCGATGACGGCCGACGCCGCGAGGGTCTGGATCAAGCTGGGGCAAAAGGTCTCGATCCCGTTCGCGCAGGAGACGCCTCTGGAAGAATTGATCAAGTTCGTCAAGACGGCGACGACTGACAAGGAGATGCCCAACGGGCTAGCCCTCTATGTCGATCCGACCGGGCTCCAGGAAGCGGAAAAGACGATGGCGTCACCGATCACCATCAACCTGGAAAACGTCAAGCTGGAAACCGCGCTGAAGCTCGCGCTCAGCCAGCTCGGACTCATTTTCAAAGTCCATCCCGACGGATTGCTCATCGTCACCTCCGCCAGCGGGCCCGACGCGGATCACGACGACCCGACCGAACTGATCCTGGATAAGCTGGAGGCACTCCAGTCCCAGGTGACGATGCTCCAGATGCAGTTGGGCGGCCTTCGGCGCGGCCCGATCCCGGCGAAATGAGGCGACTTCATGCCGCTCACATCGGTTGATCGGCGGCCAGTTGCCGGAGGTTTTCCCAGGTGAACAGGCCCGAGGAGTGGCCGTCGTTCCAGCCGAAGCGAACCGCGTAGGCCCCAACGTTCTCCATACCTTCGAGCTTCAAGTCGGGGCGAATCGATTTCGGGTCGAGGATGCGTTCCCCGGTCCATTCGTCCCGGCACGAGGCGCAGGGGCACATGGATCGCAGGTAGCGATATCGCAGGCGATCGGTGGTCGATTCATCCCAGACGAGTTCCAGCACTTGCTCCGCCTGGTGGGCGCGGATGTTCGCGGGGGCGTCGGCCATGGCGTTCGTCTCGGTTCCGGAAAAGGGATGGGGCTCCCATCCCGCACCGGCCAGCCTAACATAGACCGCGGATTCGATGCGACGAGGGTATGTCAGTCATGGAACGATTCTTCGTACGCGCCCCGAGCGTCAACGCCGTGAAGCGGGCACTCGGCCGGGCGCCCGGCGGGGTCAAGGTGATCGGCCGTTACGATCGCGAGACCATCGAGTGCTCACATACCATGGAGTCCCACAGCCTGGCCCGGCACTGGCGCGTGATTCTGAGCCGGCTGTCGAAGGAGGGAATCTCCGTGGTCGAGAAGCCGGGGGAGACGAAGGACCAGGCTTGATCGCTCGATCGTCTCCCACATCGACCGGGGATTGACTGGATCGGAAGTCGAGACGCCGTCTCAAAAGGCGTCGGAGCCGACAATTTCTCCGCCCGCGATCGAGCCGAGCGCGCGCCAGCTGGGGCCGCTGATGGAGTCTTTGATGAACTTGACGGAGCCGTCGCAGAGCAGGACGTTGACGCCGCCGGGGTGATGGCTCCGGGAATTGACGGCCCCGAAGGTCGGCCCGCCCTTGTTCTCGCGCTGGCCGATGAGGTCCAGGTCGAGGGCGCCTCCGCCTGGCACGATCCGCTTGTTCGGGGGCCAGGCCGTCGTGAAGCCGGTCTCATGGACGGCCCCGTCCACCCATTCGGTGTGGCCGGTCAGCCCGAGCGTGCATCCGGCGTTATACTCCGGCGCGACGGTGAACGGATCGGCCGTCGCGGACGGAATGTTGTTCATGTCCTTGATGTTTGCCAATCCCCCGCAGTTGCCCAGGTTCGCCTGATAGGTCTTCACCTCGGCCGCGAGCATGGTGTTGCTCAGGCCGTCGAGGACCTCGGAGAAGCGGCGGCTGGTGTTCACGTCGAACGGCGCACGGTTCCCAGTGCCCCGGAAACCGCCCCACACGTACCAATCCCCCCGGTTCCATCCATAATTGTTCACACCAAACTGGCCCGTTGCCGTCGTCCTGGGATTCTGGTGGATCTCACTCGGGCAGAGGAAGCCGTTGATGGTCGTGGCGCAGATGGTCACATTGTCGGGCGTGCTGTAGCGCAAGGTGAAGTTCATCGCGTTGTAGACCGTTCCCTGCTCCATGTAGGGCAGGATGCGGCCGTGGACGCTCCAGCCGTTGGACCAGGAGATCGTCGTCCCGGTCCCCGTCTGGACGTACGGCGGGGGCATCGCCCCGTTGGTGGACTCGTAATTGTGGAGAGCGAGGCCGAGCTGCTTGAGGTTGTTCGTACATTGAATCCGCCTGGCAGCTTCTCTCGCCGCCTGGACGGCCGGCAACAAGAGCGCGATCAAGACGCCAATGATGGCGATCACGACCAGCAACTCGATCAAGGTGAACGCGCGACGTTGGGGGGGCATGGCAGTGTCCTCGCTCTCAATGACTTTGAGACTCAGTCTCAATAGTAATAGCGAGGTGATCTGTGGGTGTCAAGCGCGGTGCGAGAATATCTCTTACACAGCCCTTTTCACTTGCGCGGCGCGTGGTTCCCGGTGGGGCGGCCGTCCCTGGCCGCCTACAGGAAAGGGCTCTCTTTGTAGGCGGGCGGGCAGGGACGCCCGCCCCACTGGAAAGGAGGCATAGCCGACGGACCACCCTAGCCGAAAATCCCCGTGATTGGCTTACCGGCCGCGATTGGCAGGGGGCGCTTGAGCGTGTCATGAAACTCGCTCGCGGGATCGATGCCCAGGGCCCAGTAGATGGTGGCCGCGACATCGTCGGGTGTGACGGGATCGAGCGCGGGGAACGCGCCGATGCGGTCGCTGGCGCCGTGGATCGCGCCGCCGCGGATGCCGCCGCCGGCCATCAAGACGGTGTAGCACTTGGGCCAGTGGTCACGGCCGTCGGCGCCGAACTGCGCGGTGTTGGCGATCCGGGGCGAGCGGCCGAACTCGCCCATCCAGACGACGAGGGTCTCTTCCAGAAGGCCTCGGGCCGCAAGGTCCTCGATCAACGTCGGCACGGTCTGATCAGTGATCGGCAGAAGTCGATTCTTGAGCCGCTTGCAATTGTCTCCATGCGTGTCCCAGCCGCCACCAGCCGCTCCCCCGATCGAGGCGGAAAAATAGACCGTGGTGAACCGGACGCCGGACTCGACCAGGCGACGGGCGAGCAGGCAGCTCTGGCCATAAGTCGTGCGGCCGTAGCGATCGCGGAGCTTGGCGTCTTCCGAGGATAAATCGAACGCATGCTTGACCTTGGGGGAGGCGAGCATCGTCAGGGCGCGGTCGTAGAAGGCGTCGATCCCCTGCGCGGTGGCGGAAGTTTCGAGAAGGGCGGTCTGACGATCGACGGTGCGGAGCAACTCGCGACGATCGCCGAGTCGAGCCAGGGTCGTATCGGCCGGGAGGCTCAATTCCGGGAGGCGGAACCCGGCGTCGTTCGGGTCCTGGCCGATGAAAAACGGGTCGTACTGCTTGCCCAGAAAGCTTGCCGTCTGGCCGGGCGTGACGGAGCCGTCTCGCAGCAGGTACGGGAACGCGACCGAGGTCGGGATGGCGGGATCGGTAACCGGCTTGAATTTGGCGACGGTGCTGCCGTAAGCCGGATAGAGCTCCAGGGAGTCTCGCAAACGGATGTCGTCGAGCGGCGGCGCATGGCCCGTCAGGCTGTAGAACGTCGCCGAGTTATGGTTCTTCATCCCATGATTCACCGAGCGAATCTGCGCGACGTGATTCATCACCTTCGCGAACCGTGGCAGGTGCTCCGTGATGTTCACCCCCGGCGCCGCCGAGGCGATCGGCTTGAAGTCACCCCGGATCTTTTCCGCCGCGTCCGGCTTCATGTCGAATGTATCAATATGCGACGGCCCGCCGAACTGGTGGAGGAAGATGACGTGCTTGGCCCTCGGCTTGATCGCCGAAGATTCCCCCGCTCGCAATAGCGCCGGCAGGTTCAGGCCCGCGAACCCGGCGGCGCCAACCTTCAGCAGGCTGCGGCGAGAGAGAAGGCTGGTCTGGCGGAAGTCGGGGCAGGCGGGGTTCATGAGCGATTTCCCTCTTCATTCCCAGATCGTTGAGCCTACTTATCCGATTCAGTCCGCTCGACCTTCGGCGCAACCTTGGGAGGGAATTCCAGCTCCTTGGGGATGCTCGGCACGAGCTTTCGCAGGGTTTTCTCGCCCACGGTTCCATCGAGGAAGGTCCAGGTCTTGCCATCATCCGACGAGAATCCCACGAGAAAGGACTTCGCGGTGATCTTCGCTCCTGGAGACGTCATCTGGACGGTTACCGGGATGATCGCGAAGCACCCGGAATCGGATCGTGTGAGGGACTTTGGCAGCTCGGCCTTCATGGCCTCCATGACAACGCCCTGCTCCTTCATCTTCGTCATGCTCTCGTTCACGCCCTTGAGCACGACCTCGCGTCCTCCTGCGGCCTTGATCAGGTCAGGATGGGTCAAGTCGAGGACAGTCGCGAAATCGCCCTTCACGGTGGCATCGCCGCATTTTTTTGCCAGGTCAAGTGCCGCCTGGAACCGCATCGCGTCCGTCGTGGGAGCGGTTTGCGCGGTCGCGATGCACGCCACGGCAAGTAGGAATGATGCGATCACGGCAGGCTCCGATCTAGTGGCGCAAAAGGAATTCTTTACTGTTCACGGTCGCCCATGCCACATCTTCCCACGCCTTGCGACGATCGCCTGATCTCGCCACGTAGGAGAGGTTGGTTTGCGTCTCCTCATCGCTCGGGGGACGGCTGAGGGCGGCGAGATACAACTCGTCCAGGATCGCGGCATCCTCCGTCTTCGCCTCGATCAGGCGGCCGATCCGGTTGCGGCTCGCCGTGAGCGTCTTCCTCACGGACTCGCCGTTGATGAGCTGGAAAGCCTGGGCGAGGGTCGTGGACTCGGAGCGCTCGCATTCGCAGGTCAGGAGGCGCTCGGGCTTGCCGAACGTCTTGAGGAAGTCGCCGCCCATCTTCACGCCGGGCAACTGGACGGCGCGGGTGGCTCGGGGCACGCCAGTGAAGGGCTGGGGCCTGTCGAGGGCCGATCCGAGAGCGTCCAGCAGGACCTCGGCGGGCAGGAGGCGGACGGAGGCGCGGGAGAAGTTCGCCTCGTCGTCGGCGTTGGTGGCGTTCGGCGTGGAACCGATTTGATAGGTGCGGGACTTCATGATGCGGGCGACGAGAGGCTTCAATCGCATCCCGCTGGCCGTGAGTTCGGAGGTGATCGCATCGAGGAGGGCGGGATTGGACGGGGGATTCGAGTCGCGGAAGTCGTCCACGGGTTCGACGATCCCACGGCCCAGCAGGTGGAACCAGACGCGATTGGCCAGATTGCGGGCGAACTGGGGATTGTCGCGAGTGAGCCAGGACGCGAGGTCGTCGAGCGCGTTGGTGTCGCCCTTCAGATCGGGTGCGGGGCCGCCGGGAGGCTTGGGAGCGAGCTTGCGGCCCGATCGAGGCTGGATGGTGTTGGGCGTGCCGACGAGGTAGATAAGCTCGTCGCCGTTGATCTCGTGCTTGTCGAGGTCATCGTTGCGGATGTTGTTGATCTCGCGGCGGCGGACGTTGGAGAAAAAGGCCGCGAGGCCGTAATAGTCGTCCTGGGTCCAGATGTCGAACGGGTGATTGTGGCACCGGGCGCACTGGAGGCGGACGCCGAGGAAGACCTGGCCGATCGTCTCGGCGGCGGTCTGCGGATCGCGGTTCGTGCGGTGGAAGCTGGCGGGCGGGTTCTGCCAGGTGGAGCCCTGGGCCGTGACGATCTGGCGGGCGAATTCGTCCATCGGCAGGTCGGCGGCGATCCGGTCGCGGAGCCAGCGCTGGAACGACCAGACGCCTTTCAGGCCCATCGTCTTCTCCTCGTTGCGGAGGACGTCGGCCCATTTCAGCGCCCAGAAATCGGCGAACTCGGCGCGGTTCACCAGCCGATCGACCAGCTTCGACCGCTTTTCAGGATCGGTGTCGCGAAGGAACGCCCTGGCCTCGTCGGGTGAGGGCAGGACGCCGATGGCGTCGAGGAACGCTCGGCGGAGGAACGTGGCGTCGGTCGACGGCGCCGAAGGGCGGATTCGGAGCGCCTTCAGCTTGGCGAAGACGGCGCGATCGATCGGGTTGTCACCGACCGGGTCTCCCGCCGCAAGCTCGGGCCGATCCGCAAGGAAGGCGAGGCGGCTGACGCCTCGGCCGCCGAGATAACGAACGGCGACGACGATCTCGCCGGGCCCGGTGGCGTCAACACGACCGTCCACCGTGACCGAGGCCCTCGTCGGTTCGTTGACGTCGTAGGCGGCCTGCCGGGTCACGTCACGCGTGGAGCCGTCGGAGAACTCGGCCGTCACGAGCAGTTGCTGGGAAGGCGACGACCCATTCGCGGCGGGTGCGAGATAGCGTTCGGCGGGCCAGACGAGGAGTTTATTGAGCTTCGGGGCGACCGCGACATCGTCCTTCGCGCCCGAGGCGATCCAGTCGCGCAGGGTGCGGAATTCGGGCGAGTCGAGCAGGAGCCGGCGGCCTCCTTCGTGCTCGACCTGGCCGGTGGGTTTCAGGATCGCGAGGCTGGTGACGGGGTTCGTCGGATCGATGCGGCGGCCGAAGGCCTCCCGGGTCAGTGACAGGTGATCGAAGGCCGGGTCTTCACCCCGCAAGCTGAGCCGGAAGCCGCCCTTGCCGTTGAGATTGCCATGGCAGGCCCCCATGTTGCAGCCGGCCTTGGAGAAGACCGGGGCCACGTCCAGGCGGAAGCTCGCGAGGCGGCCGGTGCGCGAGGATGCAACATCGATGGGGGCTGAAATCGATTGGCCGCTCACCGTGACGTGAAGCATTGCGTGACCGTCGCCCACCGGCGTGACGAGGCCCGATGCGGAGACGGCGGCGACGTCGGGGCGATCGATCGAGAACCGGGCCGACGGGGTGAGATCCAGGGTCTCGCCGTTGGGTCCATTCCCGGTCACCGCGACTTGCTGACGGGCCGATCCGCCGATGAGGCGGAGGGCGGACGGCTCGATGCGGATCGCCGTTGGCGCAGCGCCCGCGCCAGTGATCTGGGGCGTGATCGCCAGGAAGGCTAGTACGAGCAACCCTGAGATCGGCGGGCGTTGAGACAAGGCGGCGCCTCGCTCGGGGGTGGGTCGGGTCGAGCGGGAAAGAGGCCGGGAGGAGCGTTCAAGCTAAACGGGGGGTAAGGGGCGCGTCAAGTTGGCCGCGCATCGGTGCGGGAGGATTGCAGATTCGGCATTTCAGGGCGAGAACTCAAGAGTTTCACGCAGAGACGCAGAGGAAGCGCAGAGGTCGCGGAGAATTGAGGAGCGAGGAAATTCCGTTCTCCTTGTCTCCGCGATCTCTGCGCGAAACTCCTGGATTTGGTGGATTGCGCGATCAAACGCCGGGATCGTCGCGATGATTTCCTCGATGACCTTGGTCTCGATACCGATCTCGGCAGTTCGAGATGCCGGCGAAGGAGTTTCGATTCCTCTCCGGGGATTTTTATTCCCCGAGCCTCACGGCCGAAGGGGGCGGAGACCTGGCGGAGGAATCGCGTGGGTTGTCTTTTTCGTAGCGGCGCGCCGGGAAAACGAGGCCGGGCGGCCACTCCGCGAGGGAGGGGCCGCCCGGATGTTCGTGATCCCGGAAAGGGGCGGCTCAGTGCCCCTTCTTGAAGAATCGGTTGACGAGGCTCAGTGAGCCGCTGGGCTTGGAAGCCGCGCGGGTAGCGGCTTTGTGGGCGGCGGCTTTTTCGGCAGCGGCCTGCTTGACCGCGGCCTTGTGGGCGGCGGCCTTCTGGCCCTTGGTCAGGACGGCGACCGGCGTGGTCGTCCCGGTCGTTGGCGAGGAGGAGGTCGTGCCGGTCGTGATCGAGCGCGTCGTAACCGAGCTTCCGCCCGAGGACGGGGTGGAGGCCTGAGGAACGACGGCCGCCGGGGGAGTCGCGGCGGCCAGGGCGGCCGCGCCCCCATCAGTCGGGGCGTCGGCGGCCGAGGTGCGGATCGTACCGCCGGTTCCCGGTGAGAGCGTACCCCTGTACTCGAATGCTCCGATGTCGGCCGGGCCGGCGCCGGGGCGGCCCTTGCCCGCGATATCCACCCGGTTTCGGAAGAGGAAGTCGACCGTGGGGGCCAGAGAGTTCAGGGCGAGGTCGATGGCCGCGGAGCTGGTCTGGAGGTCGAAGTTGGCCCCCAGGAAGAAGTTCCCCGGCCCCGAGCCATCGGGCCTGGGGTCGATGGGCGAGACGAACACGGGGCTGCCGGCGATGTTGCCGCCCACGTCGGGGTTGGCGCTCAGCGTGGCGGGATTGAATCCGCCGCCGATGTTCAGCGTGTCGTCCGCGGGGTTGGTGTCGCTGGGCCCGTTGCCCGAGAACAAGTTGTACTGGAGCGCGGTGCGGTTGGACTGGGTGGCGAAGATGGCGATGCCATTTCGCGCGGTCGAGTGATCGGCGTTCTCCCAGAAGATGTTGTTGCTCACGGTGGACAGGGTGATTCCGGCCGTGGTGTTCGACTGCTGGTAGTAGCCGATCGTGTTGAATGCGAAGTCGTTGTTGATGACCTGGATGTTCCGGCCGTCCTTGAAGTTCACGGTGCCGACGTCGTTCGAGAGCAGGCCGTAGACGTTGCCGGCGAAGACGTTGCTCTCGAACCTGGGGACCGCGGCCGCCTTGCCAGCGTAGTTGACGCCGATGCCGACGCCGGAGTCGATGATGTAGTTCTTGTCGAACAGGACGTCGGAGCTATTCAGCAGGACCGCGAACGATCCGGTGTTGATCGGGCCCCGTGCCGAATCGCCCACCAGGGGGCTGGCGATGGTGAAGCCCGAGACCTCGGTGGTGAAGGCGCTGATCGAGGTCAGGTTGTCGCCCTGGATGGTCGTGGTCGCCGCCGTGCCGTTGGCCGGGGCCGGGGCCCGGATGATGGTTTGCAGGGCGTTGCCATGGACCAGGCTCGCATCGGTGCTGGTGTTGTCGGCCGAGACGAGATGGACGAGCGAGCGGAGGGTCACGGTCTCGGTGTAGACACCGGGCAGCACGGCCACGGTGTCGCCGGGCTGGGCGTCCGCCATGGCCAGCGTGATGGTGGCATAGGGCTTGGCTCGCGAGCCGAGCGTGGCGGTTGGCGAGGTGACCGTTTTCCCGACGAACCGGATCTTCGCGGCCGCCGGGTTGAAGACGATGAAGTCGAGGTTGAAATTGCCCCCGGGCGTGCCATCGCCGGTGGGGAAGGTGTTGCCCTCGCCGTCCAGGGCGTTGCCCGCGACGTCGGTCACGGCCGTGGCCCCGGTGCCGATCAGGGTGACCCGATAGATATCGTTCGCGGTCGCCCCGATGATGTTGAACCGGACGATCTCGCTGCCCGAGGTGCTGCCGAGATTCTGGATCACGAGGCTGGCCGGGTCGATGGCCACGGGGACGTCGTTGGCGTTGCCCAGGACTCCGTCGCCGCCGGCCCGGACGACTTTCACCGAGTTCACGGTGAGGGTGTTCGGGGCGATGTTTTCGTTGAAGACGATCGCGACCGGGACCACGCCGACGGACGATGCGGCCTGGGCCCCTGGGAGCGGGGAACTGCTGAGCACCCGCGGCCCCTGGGTATCCACCACGAACGGGACGAAGGCGTTCGGGTCGTTCAGGTTCGAGACGTTGCCGGCCTGATCCACGATGCGGACCCGGGCGACGGAGTAGCCACTGTCATCGGCCGTGCCCAGGATTCCGTCGGGCCCGACGCTATAGGAGGTCTCCGGCAGGGGCTTCTGCTTGGTGTCGAAGACGGCGGTGAAGTTGCCGTTCCTGTCGGTCACGCCGGTGGCGACTCCGATGCGATCGAAGTTGCCGTCGCCCTTGGTGGAGACGTCGATGAAGACGGTCTGGCCCAGGACCGGGTTGGCCGGCGGCGCGGTGTCGGTCACCGTGCCGATGAACGAGGGCGTGCTCACGCTGGTGATGTTGTCGCGGGCGCCGCTGTCGCTCTGGGGGGCGAGCGCCAGGGAGGTGGCGACGATCGCCGGGGCGTGGGTGTCGATCGTGAACGTGAGGAAGAAGTTGCCGCCGGGGAATCCGTCGCCGGAGGGGAGCGGCAAGGTCGGGGCGTTCGGCTGATCGCCCACGGTGTTCTCGCCGTCGAGCGCCAGCCCCTGCGGGTTCCGCAACACGCTACCGCCGGAGCCGAACACTTCCAGGCGGTAGACATCGTTGGCCAGCGACAGGCCACTATCGGCCAGGTTGATGGCGATGAACTGGCCGGCGGCGTCGTAGACCAGCTTGCCGGACAGGTCGAGGAACTTGTCGTTGCCGTTGTCGAAGATCCCGTCGCCGTTGGCGACCTGGAGGATGATGGTCTTGTTGTTGATCGTCGTGGGGTCGAGCCGCTGGTCGAGCTGGAGGAGGATCTTGTGAGGGGTCTGATTGGCCCCGACGATCCCGCCGGCCTGATAGAACAGCACCTGCGCGGTCGCGGGGTTGGTCGGCGAGGCGGGGTTCGTCGGCGTGACGAACGGGTTGTTGATGATCGCCGTCACGAGCGTGATATGCGGCGGGTTGAGCAGGAGGTACTCGCTGGCACCGATGTCGAAGAAGGGACGGTTGCCGAACCCGACGTTGGCCCGGTTGGGATCATCCACCCGGAGCTGTCCAGCCTGGTCGCGTTCGCCCTGGATCGGGATGTAGCTGTAGGTTCCACCGGCGTTGGTCGAGGGCCCCGGGATGGCACCCGGGCTCCCGGTGAGCGCCGGGATCCACTGATCTTTGTAGTCCCGAAGGTTGAATCCGGGCAGCGAGATGATGTCGCTGGGGCTGATCCGCGTGCCCAGCCCGCCGAACGGATTGGTCCGGCCGGTGGCCCGGCGGGTTCCCGTGGAGGC
Source organism: Planctomycetota bacterium (assembly GCA_028291545.1). Taxonomy (GTDB): domain Bacteria; phylum Planctomycetota; class Planctomycetia; order Isosphaerales; family Isosphaeraceae; genus JAQGHR01. The sequence goes on from JAQGHR010000012.1 coordinate 35,474, forward strand.
GTTGAGGACCTGAGTCACGATCGGCTGGAGCGAGTTGCCGAGGAGCAGCGGCCCGATTTCCGACCGCGACGAGTCGATGGCGTCGGAGTTGGGCATCAGCGAGAAGTCGCCGGCTGCGGGGTTACGGAACTGCGGGTTGCCGAATACCGGCTGGTTGTTGGCGATCCCTCCCAGGACGTCGGCGGCATTGCTGCTGAAGAGGTTGTACTGCCCCTGGCTGCCGTAGACCTGATTGACCCCGTTGATGGCGGCGATCGTGGAGTTGGCGAAGATGTTGTCCATCGCGATGAGGTGGACGTGGGCCAGCGGATTGATGCCGGTGGCCGCGGCCCCCTGGGCGCGGATCGCCTCGCCGTTGTTGTAGAAGGTGTTGTTCAGGAAGATGGCCTCGGCGGGGCTCTCCTGCGGCACTCCGTCGATGCCCACCTGATCGGAGTTGATGCGTACCGCGGTCGGCATATTGGCGAAGGTGTTGTTGACGAAGAATGTCAACGTCGGCTGACCATAGGTGACCGTGGCGCGGGCGACGAGAGCCGGTCCCCCCGCGATCCCGCCTATGACGCTGAGCTGAGTGGTGTTCGACGGGTGTGCCAGGAAGCCGGTCTGGCTGAAGTTCGCGAGGTTCGAGTTCGAGACCGTCATCGCCTTCGCGGTGTTGTACTGGGTCGAAGGTGTGATGCCGATGCGGTCCTGATACGCCCCATCGGTTGAGACGTAGACCCAGCCGCCGCCTTGCTGCTCGATGCGGGTGATGTAGCGGATGTCGGCGTTGTCGATCAGGTTGCCGTCGCGGGGATCGAGCAGGTTGTAGTCGGAGAGGCCGAGCGCCCCGAATGCAAATACGCCGCCATCGCCGGGTGCCGGGGCCGTGGTGTTCCCCGAACTGGCCTGGAACATATCCACGCCGCGGACGGTCCGACCCGCCGTGTCGTCACGCAGCGAGGTGATAATGACCGGGACGCGCTGTTGACCGGTGGTCTGGTTACCCCCGATACCCAGGATGCGGAGCTGGCTGAGATAGCCGGCGTCCACGAGCGGGTCGCCCGGCGGGTCCACGCCGTCGTCGATCCCGGCAATGATGCCGGCACCGCCCTGGAAGTCGGAGCCGGTGTTGCCGATGGGGAAGCCGTTCGCCCCGTCACCGATGGGTGCGGTGGTGTTCAGGAGCTTGACCAGGGCGGATTCACCGGGACGGGCGATCCGCTGGCCGTTGGCGAGCAGCGAGTCGGGCAGGCTGCTCTGGATGGTCAGGGTCACCGACGGCTTCAGCTCGGGCAGGAACGGGCTGGAGGGGTCCGGTGCCGGCGGCAGCCCGGCGCCAAACACGCCGCCATTGCTGTTGACGAATTCCGCGCCGGCCAGGCGGAGCGTGTTGCGGAGGATATAGGTCAGGTCCGTGTCGTCCCAGACCGTGTCGGTGAAGACATTCGCGGTGTAACCCGCGAAGTCGCCGGTCTCGGGGAGGATCTCCAGGCCGTTGAGCTGGTTCCGCAGCATGACGTTGCCGCGGAAGAACGGGTTGCCCGATCGCAACGGACGGAGCGGGTCGGTGGCGAGGAGGCCGTTCGGGTCGTCCGAGATCGGCGCCTGGAGGTTATCGAAGAAGTTGCTGTTGGAGACGTAGGCCGTCGTGCCCAGGGGGTTCCTGCGTCGAGCCGTGGCCGCGGACCCCTGGAAGGCCAGCATGTCCCGCTGTCCGATCGTGCCGCCGGCGCTGTTGACGGAACCGCCGCCGAACTGGAAGGTCGCTTCATCGATGACGGCGATGGCGCCCGAGGTCACCGAAATGCCGCCCCACCGGGCCAGCGGGGGCACGTTGCCGGCGACCGGCAGGTTGACCGGGCCGCCGTTGTCCGAGTCGATCGCCGCGACGATCGGGGTGATCACCCCGGTGTTGGGATCGCGGAAGCCGGTGGTCGCCTTGTCGTCGAAGAACGAGGTGAAGAGGACCTGGGCGTCGCCGAAGTCGGGGGCTCGATAGCCCACATCGTTCGGGGAGAGGTTGTTGTTGGCGTCGAACTCCCGCAGATAGGTCCGGTCGCCGATGTTGAGGCTCGAGCCCACGGTGATCTGGTCGATCGCCGCACCTCGCTGGAACTTCACCACCGTGCCGGGCTGGAAGTAGAAACGATTGGTCGTGGGACGCGTCAGGCCGTTCTGATCCTGGAGGAGTTCCTGACCGATGACCAGCCGCGAGACCAGCACGTAGGGCAGGGGGGCGAAGAATGAATAGTTCTGGGTGCCTCCCTCGCTGGTGGGATTGTCGGGATGCACGACCGCGTCGGTCGGCTCGGCGACGCCGTTGAGCTCGGCCCGGACGTAGATGCCGTTGATGCTGTTGTTGAAGACGTTGTCGCGTCGGACGAGGATGCCGCGGGCGAGGTCATCCTGGCGGAACGAGTCCACGTCGCCCGAGATCGCGGCCTGCGCCGAGTTGCCGCCGCCGGTCTGCGAGATCGTGAGATTCGTCAGCGTGGCCCGGGTGTTGAAATTCGTGACGGCGTCGTAACGGAAGCCGATGGTCTGCGGCACCGCGCCGCCGGCATACCGGATGTTCGCGTGGTCGAGGTAGGAGAGCGCCTCGTCCGCGCCGGAGATCCCCAGCTTGGCGCGGAGCGGATCTTGCGGCCCGGGCGCCACGGGGACCGGCCGGCCACCGTTGGAGGTGTCGTCGAAGTTCCGCAGGACGATGCCGCCCCAGTCGCCGCCGAGGGGCCCGCTGCTGGGGCCGTCGTTGTTGGTGTCGCCTCCGATGGCGTCATCCGAATACGAGGTGAAATAGACCTGATCCGACGGGTTGGCGCCGCCCTTGACCTGGATGCTCGAGCCCTGGTTCTGCACGAACAGCGAGGCATTGCGGAGCTTCAGCACCGAGCCGGCATCGAACACCAGCGTCGTGTCGAACGGCACCGTGGCACTGCCGTCGTTGAGGACCGGGTCCGTACCGGACGGGGCCTGCAGGACGAACGTCTTGCTCTTGTCTGTCGCGGCGGGCTCGGCCACGATGACGACCGGGCCCCTGGCCGAGAGCGCCGCCGCGGCGACGAACGCCGAGCGGTCGAAGTGGCCGTTGCCGTTGCGGTCGTAGTTGGGGTCGAATCCCGTCCGAAAATTCGCGCCGCTGTTCAGGTCGCCGCCGTTGAGCGTATTGGGCGTGGCCTCCGGGGCGAGGGCCACGTACGGGTGGGCGAGGCTGCCGTCGGGATCGTCCGGGGCCAGTGACGGATCGTCCACGTAGTCGGGCTGGACGAAGATCACGTTGCCGTTGGGGACGACCGTGTAGCCGGTCTCGAACGCGCCGCCCGGGACGCCGTCGCCGGTCATGTCGTTGGGGCGGATCTGGCCGGTGGACAACAAGTTCTCGAACTTGCCGTCGCCGTTCGGCGTCGGGTTGCCGAGGAATTCGCCGTCGAGCTGATTCCCGAACTGGTCGAGGATGCGCTCGTCCTTGCCGGCCGGTGTGATCTGATTCGGGACGTAGAGCCGGTAATGGTCGGCCGGCAGTGTGGTGCCGGGCGCGAGCGAGACCACCAGCCGATTCTTGTAGCCGGGCTGCCCGAAGGTGGCGCCCAGGATCGAGTTCACGAGCGTCACGGTCGTGTTGGGGACGATCGTGTAGCCAATCCCGCTCTGGAACGTGGGATCGGTGCCGAAGTCGCCGTCCGGTTGCGCGAGCACTCCATTGGCGGAACGGATGAGCTGAACGAGGCCGTTGTAATCCCGGCTCGTGTTGAGCGGATTCGAGAAGTCGATCCAGAAGGTGGTGGGGGCGTCGAGGGCGCGTGGGGTGGTCCCGGGGACGGCCAGCTCGAAGAACGACCGCGGCGCGCTCGTGTCGTACCGGATCGACTGGTTCGCGGGGTCACGCACGGCCCCGAGTGGGTTGGGCGTGAGCGCCTGCACGGACGTGATGTAGGCGGGGGTCGGCTGGAGGTCGAACGCCAGGACGAAGTCTACCGGCGCCACCATCGTCGGCAGCGCGGAGTAGATCGCATTGCCGGCCGCGTCGGTGATCCCCTGGAAGCCCGGGCCCGGACGATGGGCGATCAGGTTGTACTTGCCCGCCGGCAGACCGGGCGAGAAGGTGAGCGTGATGGTCCCGAGGAATGGGTCGGTCGTCTGGACCCGCTGGCCCGTGGCGGCGAACGTGGCGGATGTGATGTAGCTGGAGTAGTCGGTGTCTGCCGCCGTTCCCGTGCCGCCCAGCGCGTTGTCCGAGCCGAGATTGAGGAGCGAGTAGTTGCTGATATTGTTGGCTGTCGCGGGGTTCAGGGCCGGCACCGAGAACTGGGTCGGGATGGAGAGGGGGTTGCCCAGATTGGTCGGCATGACCGGGTCCACGGCGTCGATGACGACCGAGGTCAGGCCGGAGATCCGAGAATTCTGCTGGATCGAGTTCGGGTCGGCGATCAGGATCGGGCTGTTGATATCGACGCGGAAGGTGCTGTCGAGCTGGGTCGAGAGCCCCGGCAGCGGCGCCTGCTCGGAGGCACCGACGACGATCACGCGAACCGTCTGGAACCCGCTCGGCAGGGTGAACGGGGCCTTGAAGGTGAACCGTCCGGTCGCGTCGGTCGTGGTGGAGACGTCCACGGTGCCGCTGAACCCGCGACCCGAGAGGCCCTGCGTGAGGTCGAACGTCCCGCCCCGGACGCCGTTGAACTGCGCCACCACGGTCAGGCCGGCCGAGCTTCCGGGGAACTTGGCCTGGACCTGCCCGACGAACGTCGGAGCGGAGTCCATCGTGTTCTGGTCGCCCGCGATCCCGGTATCGGACGCGGGGGCCAGGGACAGGCTCAGGATCTGGGGCGCGCCCAGAATCCGCACGCCGAGGTCCTGCGTGAAGTTGCCCCCCTCGTTACCGTCGCCGGAGGGGAAGATGCCCGAGTACTCGCCGTCGAGCTTGTTGCCGACGATATCGGTGGCCGAGTCGAGCAAGACCAGGCCGTAATGGTCCGTTGGCAGGAGGGCCTGGTCGACGTTGGTGAAGTCGAGGATCGCCGAGTTCGTGGCGACATCGTATTTGATCGTGATCCGGGGATCCTGATTGACGACCACGTTGGTCGGGCTGCCGAAGACGCCCGAGGCCCCGGTGCGGATCAGGTAGAAGTTGTTCCTCGTGATCGAAGCCGGGTTCATCGGTTCGCTGAAGGTCGCCGTGATAACGCGGCCGGAGATGACCGTGTTGATCACCCGGGGCGCGATCGCGTCGAACACGCCGAACGAGCCATCGAAGCCGACCAGCGGCTTGCCGTCGGTCGCGGTGATCGAGCCGGCCTTGAGCGTGTAGGCATACGCCCCGAACGCCTTGGCTCCGGGCGCGAGGTTGAAGCTGATCGGGAAGAAGACCTGCGTCAGGTTGTTCAGGTCCATCAGCGGCTGCCCGACCGAGATGTTCAGTCCGGCCACCGAGTAGGCGGTGAAGACCAGGTCGGAGGCGTTGATCGTGCGGTAGTCGACGTCGCGGGAGAAATTGAACACCAGGTACTGCGGCGCGGTCGTGACGCCTGCCTTGTCGGCGGGGCTCGCCGAGACCACGCGGAGGTTGTCGACCGCGGCCAGCGCGGTCGGGGCCTGCACCAGCCCGAAGCCGCCCCGGACGTCCCACGTCCCCTTGGGCGTCCCGTTGAGCGGGATCGTCGAATTGATCAACGCCGTGCGGATGGCGCTGGGAGACGAGTTGGGCGAGAGCTGCTTCATCAGGGCCGCGACGGCCCCGACGTCGGGCGCGGCGTCGGACGTCCCGAAGAAGTTGTACTGGGTGTAGTTGTTGGCGGGGATGCCGGGCGCTACCCCGGTACCGGGCGGATTGCCGAAGGTGAAGGAGACGTTGCCGCCATCCGCACCGGAGAGCACGGGGGTCTGCTGGAACTCGACGGCCGGCTTGAGCGAGCCGTCCGCGTTGTAGACCTTGACCGAGGGCCCGTAGGAGGTGAAGCTTTCGCTGGGGGTCGGGGACACCTGGGAGTTCGGGAAGGCCGGGGTGGAGAACCAGGGGACCGCACCCACGCCGATGGCCGCGTCGGCCGTGGGATGGCCGAAGGTCGTCGGGTAGTTGATGCCGCCCGCGTTACCGAACTTGTGCGAGAAGTCCACATCGGAGAAGAACGAGTAGACGGCCACGCGACCGGGGTCCGGGCTACCCGCCTTGACCACGATCGCCATGCTGAAATTCCCCGCGTTGGGGATATTCAGGCTCTCGTAGGGCTGATTGGTGGCGATGTTGTTCGAGACGCCCGAGGCAACGACCGTCCCGTTGGCGTCCAGGATGTAGATGTCCACATCGGAGGTCACGCCGTTGGGGACGCCGAACGGCTGGTCGAATTGCATGACCGTCAGGCCGGGCGTGTTCACCACGATCGGGAGCAGGAGCGTCTGCCCGCCCGACGGGTCGAAATTCATGAACCGGCCGGCGCCAATGCCGGTGACGGTGCTCGTGACGCCTCGGAACGGCGATTCGTAGCCCTTGTCCGCGGAGTTACCGGCGGAGCTGAAGTAGGAGACGCCGTTGTTCTGGGTCACGTCGGTGATCGCGACGGCGGCGGGCCCGTCTTGATAGAATCCCTCGAAGGCGAACCTGACGTCGTCGATGATGACCTTGGCGCCGGCCTGGGTCGCCAGGTTGCGGATGCCGGCCGCCATGACCGTCTCGCCGCCGGTGCTGCTGAACGCGTTGTAATAGGCCAGGCCCGCGCCGGGGGCGATGTCGTAGACGTGCTCGAGCATCGCGCGGCCTTCGTCATCGTTCGTCGGCGCGCCGTTGGGCAGGTCGCTGTCGAAGAGGACGTTGACATTGGCCGTGCCGTCGGCCTTCTTCGGGATGTCGCCGGTCCTTACCGAGTCCGCCAGGCCGTTCTGGAACCTGTTGACGCTGGCCGACAGGACGCCGACGGTCACGCCCGAGCCATCGACATTGAACTGGGTCGCCCCGATGTCGGCCAGTTGTGCCTGTTGGGACTGGTTGTTGGCGCTACCCTGGCTGTACGTGATCGCGGGGGCCTGGGCCCGCACGCCATCGGTCTGAGCCAGGCCGGCGAGCGTCGGCAGCTTGGAGATCGGCAGGAGCCCTTCCACCAGACGGCTCGTGACGTCGTAACCGCCGACGACCATCCCGATGTCCTGGACCTGCTTGACGTACGCGTTGAGATCCCCGGCGGCGTAGGTCGAGATGGCCACGTAGTCGCCCAGGAACTTGATGGACTTCGCCATCGAGTTCATCGAGCTGCTGGCGAACGCCCCCGCACCACCCGCCTGGGTGTACTGCTGATAGTCTTGATAGACCTTGATCAAGTCCGCGCCGGTGTTGGCCAGCGGGCCGTTCTTGACGTCGGCGATGTCCAGGCTCGTGGGTTTCCACGAGGGAAGCGTGCTCGAACCCGTCAACAAGCGACGATTCTCGAGCGATTCCAGGTTCGGTCGAGCCTGCCGCCGGCGATCGTTGGAGCCGCGACGCCGACCCGGGCCGCGATCTCGTCCGTTGTCATTGAAGCTGCCCATCGACAGGCTCCCCCGTTAAGCCTCGCCGCCCTCGGTCCTGCCAGCCCGGGGAGATCCCCCAGTCTGGCCCGTCCCACGGCGAGGACCCCTCGTGTCTCTCGTGTCTCGATTCGATGCGATTCGACTTCCCGTCCCCTGCACCCCCACGCGAATCCACCCGGTTCCCGGGCTGTTTCGCTCTCGGGGGCCGATCGACTTATCCGGCGATGAAGGTCACGCCTTCATCGCCCGACACGCCGATCCACTCCGTGCTTAGAACCTGGCTCGCGTTCCACCGTCAACTCGCGCCTCTCCCTCGTGGCAAGCCACCGATCTTCGGTGGCCCAAACATCCGTGTCGATCAAGTCGATAATTGAATGGTGTCATGCATGCATTCAATCATTGCGGGCGGCATGGGCGTTGTCAAGTCCATCTGGGCCGAATTCGGGAAAGATGAGGGGCAGGAGGGGGAGAGCATCGAATTCCATTTCCGAAGGGGGGCGCGATCCGTGCGTCAACACGAGTGTTCCCGCCGGGGGCGAGAAGTCAAATCCGTCGGAGGATGTTCTTCGGAGCGCCGCGAGGACGCACCGAGTCGATTCTCCCACGATTCAACGGGCATCATCGGTAGGGCTCGATCTCGACCTTGATCGATCCCCGCCCTCTGACGAGCGGCCCGTCCTTGCAATCGATATCTTTGGCACGAGGAATGCAAACCTATCCAAACCAAGTATGAAACGTTAACCACCGTTGTCGTATGTCAACGCGGCGGACGCGGCCCCCGAGTGCCGGGGGCCGACCTTCCTACTGGAGCTCGAACCCATGTACCGCACCAATCGCCCGCGACGTCCCCTAGCACTGGGCCTGGAATCGCTGGATGACCGGGTTCTTCCGTCTTCCTTCGTCCACAGTGTACGGCACCATGTGGTTCGTCACAGGGCGGCGATGCACGCGACCATCTCGCAGAATTTCGCCCCCCGCGCTACGGCTTTGATGCGTGGCGCGGGCGCAAACGTCGCGAGTTCGCGGGGACTTCCGGTGGCGGGTCCCGGGATCAATAGCAGCCCGGGCGGCAGCTTCAATTACGGCACCATCACGGTCGGCGACGGAACCCCGGTCCTCGTCCTAGGTGGTTCGAGCCCTGGCACCGTCAGCCCGACGACCGGTTCCGGTTCGACGCCCTCCAACTCCGCGGCGGACAGCGGCGCCCCGGTCACGGTCCAGAGTACGCCTGTCGTTGTGAGTGGTCCCGGGATCAATAGCAGTCCGGGCGGCAGCTTCAATTACGGCACCTTTATCGCCGCAGACGGCACGCCCATCCTGGTGCTTTGAGTAAACCCCACATCCAGGCAAGAACGCGAACGGCCGAGGGATCAGTCCCTCGGCCGTTCGCGTTTTCCTGTCACCCGGATGTGGCCTTTGGCCTGGTCTGGGCGAGCCCGTCCCATCCGAAGCCGGGGTCAACGGGCGATTCCTGTCAGGTCAACGCCCAACTGCCGGAGATCGTCTTTCAAGGTTGGCACATCCTGGAAGAGCACGCCGCGCAGTCCGGCGGCGTTTGCCCCGGCCACGTTCTCGGGAAGATCGTCGATGAAGATGCACGCTTCCGGAGCCTCGCCGGCAGCCTTGGCACAGGCCAGGTAAAACGAAGTCGCGGGTTTGATTTGGCCGACCTTGTACGACAGGACCAGATGATGGAACGGGGCCAGCGCCTCGGCGAATTGCTGGAGAAAGTGCGTGGCGTGAAGCTCATTGGTATTTGAACCGAGCACCAGCGTGTAGCCCGATGCCCTCAGGTCGGCAATGAGCTTCACGACCGGTTCATTGAGCCAGAAGATGTCTCGCCAGGCCGAGGCGAACTCGTCATGAGACAACTCTAGCCCGACCAGGGCGCAAACGGCCTGGCCGAACTCCTCCGCGGGCATCTTGCCACTCTCGTATGCCTGGAGCAGGGGGGTGAAGCCCGCCTGCCGGATTCTGTCGAGGAATTGCTCACCAGAAAGCCCCAGGCTCTTGCCCAAAGTTGTGCCCATGCGGGTGTAATCGAAGAACGCGAAGACGTTTCCGAAGTCGAAGATCAGGGCCGGTTGCGTCATCGGTTTGGTGGTCTCTCGATGGTGGGACGGAGGCGTCGGGGGGCGTCCCATCCTAGACCCTGGCCACGTCGATCGTCCATGTGGAGCCCATCCGCGACCCCAGGGCGAATCAGGATCGCACGATCGTCTCCTTAATCTCGCTCCTTCACCGAAATCGGCCCGAAATTGCGCCAGACCTTGGGATCGACCCGGGGGGTGAAGCCACGCACCGATCCGCCGAGCATGAGGACGTTGACCCGCAGGGTATGGGCGCTGGAGGCCCCCATCCGCGCGGTGAGGTCGTCGGAAGCGATGCACGAGGGAGACGCGTTTGGCGTCATCGCGTGGTTGTAGAGTGAAGACGTCCAGTCCGCCCTCGCCCAGGAGCTTCCGGCATCTCGCCGGCGCGCCGAGGGTGAGTCCGGAGGGCAAGGCTCTTGCCCGAGGGGACCGGCGACCACTTGATAATCGTTGATCGGCGAGAACTCCCTCGGGCCGCTGCCGACGAGGCGCTCGGAGAACGCGGCGGTGAAATCCTTCCCGGCGGCCTCGGCCTCGGCGACCTTGGGGGCGCCTCCGATCGCGAACGGTCCGTCTCGGCCATCGGTCCCGGAACCGGTATTGGCGCGATAGTTCACCGGAGCCGGAAACGTGGAGTTCCGGGCGTTCGAATCGCTGGGGCAGAGGAAGCCGCGCACGACGTGCTCCGAGGGAGCGCCCCGACCCACCGCGCTCGGAGGCGACCCCGATTTTTCCAGATTCTTGAGGTCGTCGAGCCCGAACAGTCCAAGAACCGCCCCCAGCGGCCCAGGCCCGTTTGTCCCTGGTGGCGCGACCCGAGGCAGGTGCCCGACGGCCCCATCGTAATACGCCAGGGCCTTGCCGATTTGCGAGAGATTCAGGCCGCAGGACGCGAGCCTGGCGGTCTCTCGGCTTCGCGGCAGGGCCGTGAGGGCGAGAAGAAGCACGAAGAAAATCACCGCCATCACGATCAAGACCTCGACCAGGGTCACGCCCCTACGGTCGTCTCCTCGGGCCGCGATCATGAGGAAATCCCCAGAAAAAGCCACGCAACGCTCCGGGTTTTTCGTTTGCAAGTCGGGGACCGGCGTGGCAGTCTGGCGAACCCCAGGACCAGACCGAGCGAGTGCGGCTGGTCGAACCGTCTCTCCCGCCAGGACATCATCATGACACGCCTTTCCCGTCTCTCGGCCGCGGCTGTCGCCGCGCTGGGCCTCTTCGCGACCTCCGGTCGGGCCGACGACCCCAAAGCCAAGCTGGCTCCGGTCGTCCCCCCCCGACAGGGTACGTCGGAGACGATCGAGTTGTTCAATGGCAAGGATCTCAAGGGCTGGGTCGGCCACGAGAAGAATTGGTCGGTCAAGGACGGCGTGATCGTCGCCAAGAGCACCGATCCGGTCAAGGTCTCGACCTATCTCCAGACCGAGCGGAACTACACCGACTTCCGCCTGACCTCCAAGGTCAAGCTCGCCGAGTCCGAGATGCACTCGGGCATCGCTTTCTGGGGCCGCACCGCCCCCGAGCACGGTGACAAGTACACCTACGCCGGCCACCTCGTGATGTTCCCGTCCGGGTGGGGGATGTACGACCTCTTCGGCCGCAACGGCCTCCCGGTCGACGGCGCGCCGGCCAAGAAGGTCGGCAAGCAGCACGATTGGAACGACCTGGAGATCCTGGCCCAAGGCAACCGCGTCCGTGTCGCGGTCAACGGGACCGAAGTCGTCGACTGGCGCGATCCCGAGCCCGACCGCATCAAGGCCGGCCCGATCGCCCTCCAACTCCACTCGAACTCGGTCCCGCAAGAGATCCAGTTCAAGGACCTGAAGCTGGAGACGTTCCCGAAGGAAGACAAGCTGATCACGGTCAAGTGACCGGGCGCAATCGCTTCCGACGAGCCCGGTCGTGAAGGCGACCGGGCTCGCCAGTCGGACCGTGGGATGTCCTACAGAGCACTGGACACCATGTTCTCTGGTTCGATCGCATCCAGTTCTTCCCACAATGCGTTCGCGTCATTTCCCTGGCCTCGTCCATACTGGTATCGAAGGCCGCCGGATCGACCGATCGTGACCACGGTTCCGTCTCGTTCCTTCGCCGCAATTTTCAGGATCTGCACCGCCGCCGTGGATGACTCGACCCCCTCGGCGACACGTACGAGGATCAGCCGCGTCGTCGAAATTCCCGAAAGCGCCTGCACCACCCGCTCGGCCAGGCGGTGCCCGGGCGAGCCGCGCTGCGGGACGACCAGGATGAAGGCGCCACAACCGATCCGAAGGGCCTGGCCGGCGAGTTGACGCGCGCCCAGGGCCACGTCCCGAATCGAGTGGGCTTTCCCGGGTACAAAGAACACCACGTCGGGCCGATGGATCGCGATGATTTCGCGAGCGGAGCCCGCATTCGCGGCCTGTCGCGAGATGGTCCTGACCATCGGCCCGGCTCTTCGCAGCGAACTGCGATCCAATCCGGCGACCAGCAACAGATCCGGACCGAAGGCGCGGATCTCCTGGACCATCGCTTGCAGATGCTGGCGATTCTCCCCGGTCAGGAGCACGCGCTGATCCCGAATCATCGCGGCAACCGCGGGGTCGTTCTCGCGCGATCGACGAGCCAGGTGTTGGTCGGGCCGTGCGAGCGATCTCTTGAACGATGCAAAGACTGCCAGTGTCACGGCCCAGTCGATCAGGACGAAGCTCCTGGGCAGGATCACGAACTTGCTCAGCGCCAGGCTCGCCACGAACGCCAGGAGCGAGCCAAGCGTGACGCCCTCCACGAATGCCGCTCGTTGCGCGGAGGCGGCTTCCTTTCGCCATCCCCGCCCGATTCCGAAGGCGGCTCCCGCGAACAGTTTGGAGACCACGAGCAGGCCCAGGCCCGCCCAGACCAGGCTTGCTGGGCCTCGAATAAGGCCCAGCATTCGACCGAGGCCCGCCAGCACAATCGGCAGAACCAGCAAGAGCCCGAAGCCGGTCACGACTCCAGGGCGGGGGGGCCCCGAACGAGGCGGCCCCTCGGCGGATTTGTTCCGATCGCGAGGTATGGGCTGGTCGTGTCGCGTCGAGATCGGGCCATGCGGGTCCATCGGGACTCTCCCAGGAACATCATCGAACCGGCCGCTCATCGCCGGATCCCGACGAAGCCTAGGCCCGTGATGGTGTCCCGGCAACGCCATGCGGCGAATTGACGCAGCGAGCGCCGCGAGCTACGAGTCTCTCAGTCCCATTCCCTGTAGACGCGTCAGGAAGGCCGATCCCGGAGGTGAGGGTATCGCGGCCTTCGTCGCCTCAGGGGCCTGGCCGTAGCTCGTTCAATCGGCGGGCGAGTTCCCGCCCGATCAGCCTGTGCCCGGTCGGGGAGGGGTGGCAATGGTCGAGGAACAGCGCGCTCTCGTCGAGGCCGGACTCGCGAAAGAGGCTATCGAGATCGATGAAGGGGACGTCCAGGTCGCGACAAACCGCCGAAAGGACTCGATTGTAACTCGGTTTGGACGTTTCGGGATGGAGATCCCCATCACGCGCCAGCGCGAAACATCGGTCGGCCTCGGCGGTCCGTCCCCGGCGAAGTTCCAGATTACCCATGCGCCAGTGGGCCTCGAATTGATTCGGCTGGAGACGGGCCGCCTGTTCGAGGAGGGCGGCCTGCTTTTCCACCGGCGCCTCGGCCTTGCTCGCGTCCTCGGCCCGGCGAAGCAGGTCGGCAACCTCGGGCGTGGGCCGTTCGAATTGCTTCCAGACAGGCGCGCTGCGGAGCCGCAATGGCATATTCATCACCAGCACGCGAAGATTGGCCCGACGAGCTTCGGCCACGAGATCCCGGATGTTCTGAGCGTACTCGTCGGGGGTGTCTGCCACGCGGCCGGGTTTCGGATCAAGGTCCCAGGTGCGGCTGAGTGCCTCGGGCGCCCGGGAGATCAACAACCAGAGACGGCTGAATCCGAGCCAGCGATGCAGAGCCTGCTTCCTCGCCAGGAGTCTGCCGCGCTCGCGGTCGCCCAGATTCCGCGCGCGGCACTCGTTATTGCTGGCCATCACCACGACCCAGTCCGGTTTCAGACGGGCGATCTGCTCGCGAAATTGCTGGAGGGATTGGAACGAGGTGTAACCCGGCACTCCCGCCGATACAACCGCGGCGCCCCGGCCGGACCTCGATGCGAGCCCCCTCTCGGCGACCGCCGTGTACATCCGCGAGGCATCGACCCCCCAGCCGAACGTGGAGGAATCGCCCAGACAGAGGATCTTGAGCGAGTCCGGAGGGACCTCCTGCCGTTCGTCCCGGAATCCCAGGCGATTGGTGCGGAGTCGGACGCCACCCATCCGCGCGTCCAGGTTCGGGCGCAGCTTCCACCACACCATCGGATCGGTCTGGCCAAACCCCTGAAACGGCTTGGTCTCGAAGGTGGTCGGAATCACCCAGGTCCAGACGACGATTCGCGCGACCAGTTCTGCCACGACCAGCAACCCCGCGAGGACGAGCAGGTTGCCGAGTACGATGACCCGGAGCCTGGGCCTGCGGCTCGCCGGCACGCGCGGGGGAGGGGATGTATTAACGGATGCGTCGCCCGTCATGGGAGGTGCTCGCGTCGCTGAGGGCGCAATAAATAGAGTGGAATCGAGGCCCCTCGTCGAAAGTAACGGCCCATGCGGGGGGAAGAAAGGCGAAAGTGCCGACATAAGTCGAAGGGATCGATGTTGACGGCCGCGAGAACCGCCAATAACACCGGACGGTCAAATTTACACCGTTTATCCTGAATGGTGGGAAGCCGAGTTCTGCGAGATCGCTTCCGGGCGTGTCGCCATCCGACAATATTTTCCGCCTTGCGGCGCGAATGATGACGAAAACCGACAAGAACGGGGGAGGCGAAGGAAATTTTCCACCTGAGGATCCGGAAAAAGAAGTTTTTTTGATGGAATCGTGTCGCCACGTCGTGTAGGTTAGCCGATGCAGGCATTTCTTCGTCGTTTTATATCTCGAATTTCGGACGGACCAGCCCGCGAAAAAAATCGCGACCGGGTGCCCACTGGACACGAGATGAAGTGACGTTTATAGTGCTGCGTTATTGTCTTCGGCGAGTTCTCGCCCTGGCCTATCGATCGACCGTGTTTGAAGATCCCCGCAGTTGACCGGCCCCGCGGGGAGGGCCGACCGTCCAGTCGTGCGGACGTAGGGGTCTGTTCGTCGAAGTCGCCCCATGGGGGTTTGGCTCGATGTTGCAATTCATAATTAGACACATGCAGCTACGCTCCCACCGGCCGTGAGGTCCGCGTGGAGCGATCGTGTTTCCCCCTCGGGAGCGTGGGCTCTCGGGACGTTTTGTCGAGCATTCTCATCCTTTCTTCAGAGGTCGGACAGATGAAGACGATCACGAAGTTGTCGGCGCTGGGTGTTGTTGTCCTCGGCCTGGCCGGTTGTGCCGAGGACAACGAAAAGAACCTGAAGACCGACTCGACCACCGGCAAGTTGACCGGTCCGGGTGCGGCCCCTGCGGGCGCGATCAAAGACTCGAAGGCCTTCATGGAGGGTCAGAAGGGCAAGCAGCCGATGAACGCGGCGGGCGCCCAGAGTCAGGGTAAGTGACATTTTCGATTCTCTTTGCCGTGTCGGCGGGTCGGGTATGCAATTTTTCTTATTTGCCTGACCGGGTTGGCTCGGTTGCCTCCTCTCCGTCGTCCCATTTCCTCGTACGTTCGTCTTTCCTCTTTCCCGGCTCCCATCTGGAGGGGCACTCATGCATTCCATGCGTCGACGCGGTTTCACCCTGATCGAGCTGCTCGTGGTCATCGCCATCATCGGCGTCCTGATCGCCCTGCTGCTCCCCGCCGTCCAGGCCGCCCGCGAGGCGGCC